>NZ_JBIVKT010000012.1:0-241228 GCF_044750905.1 Streptomyces sp. NPDC088762 | reverse complement strand
TTCTGGCGTTGATTTTTGGCACGCTGTTGAGTTCTCAAGGAACGGACGCTTCCTTCGTACTCACCCTCTCGGGCTTTCCTCCGGGCTTTCGTTCTGTGTTCCCAACTCTACCAGATCATTTCCGCGCCGTTTCCGGTTCGGATTTGAATTCGGTGGCCGTTGGGGGCCTTTGCCTTTCGGCGTTCCACCACATTAGCGCTTATTCCTTGCGGCTCATAATCGAGCCGCCGGCCGGGAATTCGGGCATGCCGAATAGGACCCCGCCAGGGGTAAGTCGTAGGTAGTGGGTTGGCCGCTCCGGGGGTCTGCTGATAGCAGTGCCCCGTTCAAGCGGCTCGGGCTACGTTAGGCGTCCGGCAAGGCCGAGTCAAGTTGAGCGGCGGCGTGGCGCGTGGGCTCGGTAGGGGCTCACCGTCGGGTCGTGCGTGATCCAGAAGCGGTAGGGGTGGGCGGCGCCGGCGCCGCCGACGCCCGTGCGGGGGCCGCTGCTCACCTGGTCGGACGGGGTGGGGGTGCCGGTCAGGAGGGACAGGGGGGAGTCGGGGCCCGCACAGAGGTCGGCGCCGTCGAGGGAGCGGTCCACGTCCAGGGCCGTGGCGAGTCGGGCGGGACCCTTGGCCAGTTCTCGGGGGTATCTGGCGGAAAGTCGGCGTTTGGCAGCCAGGTCGGCGCCCAGCGTGATCTCGCCCGCCCGGATGAGGACACCACTCGCGTGGTCGGGTGGGCCGCACACGAGGTTGAGGCTGAACCACATGCCGTAGATGAAGTAGACGTACGCGTGTCCGGGCGGACCGAACATGGAGGCGTTCCGAGCCGTGCGGCCCCGGTAGGCGTGGGAGCCCGGGTCGGACTCCCCCTCGTACGCCTCCACCTCCGTGATGCGCAGCTCGATGGGGCCCTCCGGGGTGCGGCGGACCAAGGTGCGGCCGAGGAGGTCCGGGGCCACCGTGAGGACCGGGCGGTCGAAGAAGGACCGGGGCAGGGGCGTACGGTCGGGGCGCGCGCTCATCCGGTCGAGCGTAGTGGAACGCGCGCACCTGCAACCGGGGCCTAAGGTTCCGCGTTGGTAAGGGGTAGTCGCACAAGTCTTCAAGGGGAGTCAGAGCATGGGGTTCAGGAAGCTGTTCGCGAGCCTGGGTGCCGGTGGTGCTTCGGTGGACACGATCATCACCGAGCCGAACGTCGTGCCGGGCGGCATCGTCCAGGGCGAGGTCCGGATCCAGGGCGGATCCGTGGAGCAGCAGATCGAGGGGCTGTCCGTCGGGCTCCAGGCGCGGGTGGAGGTGGAGGGCGGCGACCAGGAGTACAAGCAGGACGTGGTCTTCACCAAGCAGCGCCTCGGCGGGGCCTTCCAGGTGCAGGCCGGCGCGCTGCACGTGGTGCCGTTCGGGCTGGAGATCCCGTGGGAGACGCCGATCACCCACTTCGAGGGTCAGCACCTGCACGGGATGAACATCGGGGTCAGCACCGAGCTGGAGATCGCGCGGGCGGTCGACGCGGGTGACCTCGACCCGATCAACGTGCACCCGGTGCCGGCGCAGCAGGCGATCCTCGACGCCTTCCGGCAGCTGGGCTTCACCTTCCGCAGTGCGGACATGGAGCGCGGGCACATCCGCGGGACGCGGCAGACGCTGCCCTTCTACCAGGAGATCGAGTTCCTGCCGCCGTCGCAGTACCGGGGGCTGAACCAGGTCGAGCTCACGTTCGTCTCGGACGGCCGGGAGATGGACGTGGTGCTGGAGATGGACAAGAAGCCGGGGCTGTTCACCGAGGGCAGTGACACCTACCGCTGCTTCCAGGTGGGTCTGCAGTCCTACCAGGGCACGGACTGGGCGGCGTACCTGAACCAGTGGATCGCTTCGGTGGGCTCGCAGCGCAACTGGTTCTGACGCTCGGCGCGGCGCAGAGGGGCCCGGGTCGCAAGCGGTTGCGACCCGGGCCCCTCTGCCGTTCCCGTCGTGGGCGTGCGGTGCGCGCCACGGCGTTTTCCCGGTGCCGCCGATGGCCGCGAACCGTTCGTCTCCCCGGCGTGCGGGGACGCCGTCTGACGGGCCGTCGCCCCCTAGGATCCGGGTGATCAGTGTTCACGTACGCGACAGGAGGTTCCGTGGTGGCCGAGCAGCAGAACAGGGCGCCGCTTCCGCACGATTTCCACCCCGAGGTGCACACCTTCACCGTGACCAGCGCGGACCTCGCGCCGGGTGCCGATCTGGGTCCCGACCAGGTCAAATCGGGCGGGAACCGGTCGCCGCAGCTGCGGTGGGAGGGCTTTCCGGAGGGGACGAAGAGCTTCGCGGTGACGTGCTTCGACCCGGACGCTCCGACGGGCAGCGGGTTCTGGCACTGGGTGCTCTTCGATCTGCCGGTCTCCGTCACCGAGCTGCCGGCCGGGGCGGGCGGCGGGAAGTTCGAGGGGCTGCCCGCCGGGGCCGTGCACGTACGGAACGACTACGGGACCAAGGACTTCGGCGGGGCCGCGCCGCCGGCCGGGGAGCGGCACCGGTACGTCTTCACCGTGTACGCGGTGGACCAGGAGAAGCTGGGTCCCGGTGACGACGTGTCGCCTGCCGTGGTCGGGTTCAATCTCCGCTTCCACACGCTGGGGCGGGCTCAGCTCATCGGCGAGTACGAAGCGCCCGCGCACTGATCTTCTCCGAGCGTTTGCCCGGTCCTGGTCTAAAGAAGGCCTGGACCGGGCATTTTTATTGCGTTGTCCCGCGTGGCGCGCGCGGCCAGAGTGGTTGCGGGCCCTGCCGCCGCTGTGGTCGCGGGCCTGCACACGGGAGGTGGGCGAGATGCGGGACACGCTGGTGCTGAATGCGAGCTTCGAGCCGCTGTCGACGGTGACCTTGAACCGGGCGGTGGTCCTGGTGCTCCAGGACAAGGCCGTCGTCGAACAGTCGCATCCCGATCTGCGTGTGCGCGCGGCCACCATGGATCTTCCGATGCCGCGGGTGATCAGACTCTGCAGGTATGTCCGGGTGCCCTTTCGAAGACATGCTCCCTGGTCGCGGAGGGGGGTGCTGGTCCGCGACCAACACCGGTGCGCGTACTGCGGGAAGCGTGCGACGACCGTGGACCACGTGCTGCCCCGCGCCCAGGGGGGCGGGGACACCTGGCTGAACACGGTGGCCTCCTGCGCCGAGGACAACCACCGCAAGGCGGCGCGGACTCCGGAGGAGGCGGGGATGCCGCTCCTCCGGAAGCCCTTCGTTCCGTCTCCGGCGGACGCGATGCTGCTCGCGCTGGGGGTGGCCGGGCGGGAGGCGCTGCCCGAGTGGCTGGAGCGCTCCGCCTGAGGAGTGCCCGGGCCACCCCTTGGTGCACCGGCGCGCTGGGGCGACGTAGCGTGCGTGATTGCGCTACGTCGTTCAGCGGACCAGCAGCTGGACGATCGCGATGATTCCGACGGTCACGATGACCGCGCGCAGGACGGTCGGCGGGAGGCGGCGGCCGACCTTGGCGCCGATCTGGCCGCCGATGGTGGAGCCGACGGCGATGAGGAGGACGGCCGTCCAGTCGAAGTCGGCGACGAACAGGAAGAAGACGGCGGCGATGCCGTTCACCATGGCCGCGATGACGTTCTTGACGGCGTTGACGCGCTGGAGGTCCTCGCGGAGCAGCAGCCCCATGAGGCCGAGGTAGAGCACGCCCTGGGCGGCGCCGAAGTAGCCTCCGTACGCGCTGGAGAGCAGCATTCCGGAGAGCAGGACCGGGCCGCCGTCGGGGTGGCCGGGCTCGCCGCCCGCGGCTTCCCGGCGCTTGCGCAGGGCGGCGGCGAGCCGCGGCTGGAGGACGACGAGCACGAGGGCGAGTCCGATGAGGACCGGCACGATCGTGTCGAAGGAGTCGGACGGCAGGGTGAGGAGCAGGACGGCGCCCGCGAGCCCGCCGGCGAGGGATACGGCGCCGAGGCGCAGGATGCGGGCGCGCTGCCCCTGGAGCTCCTTGCGGTAGCCGATGGCTCCGCTGATGGAACCGGGCACCAGGCCGAGGGTGTTGGACACGTTGGCGGTGACCGGAGGAAGACCGGTGGCGAGCAGCACCGGGAAGGTGATCAGGGTCCCGGAGCCGACGATGGTGTTGATCGTGCCTGCGCCGATGCCGGCCGTGAAGACGGCGAGTGATTCCCAGATGGACATGGACATGGACGGAGCCATCCCCTTTGCGTGAGTGAGTCGCCTCCCCGCCATGAAGGTCGAGGGGCCTCACTGATCATGCCGGAGGGGACGTCCCGTTCAGTCGATGGGGGGCTGTTCGCGGCGGTCGGCGGCGGGCCTGTCGGCGGCGTTGGCGTTGCCGCCGTTGCCGCCGTCCTTGCCGGGGTTCTGCGGGTTGAATCCCGAACCGCCGCCGAGGGGGCCGAAGTTGCCCATGGCGCCGGAGAGGCCCTTGAGCGCGTCCCCGATCTCGCTGGGCACGATCCAGAGCTTGTTGGCGTCGCCTTCGGCGATCTTCGGGAGCATCTGGAGGTACTGGTAGGCGAGGAGCTTCTGGTCGGCGTCGCCGGCGTGGATGGACTCGAACACCGTACGGATGGCCTGGGCCTCGCCCTCGGCGCGCAGGGCGGCGGCCTTGGCCTCACCTTCGGCGCGGAGGATGGAGGACTGCTTCTCGCCCTCGGCGCGCAGGATCTCGGACTGCCGGACACCCTCGGCCTGGAGGATCGCGGCGCGCTTGTCGCGGTCGGCGCGCATCTGCTTCTCCATCGAGTCCTGGATGGAGGTCGGCGGCTCGATGGCCTTGAGCTCGACGCGGTTGACGCGGATGCCCCACTTGCCGGTGGCCTCGTCGAGCACGCCGCGCAGGGCGGCGTTGATCTCCTCGCGGGAGGTGAGGGTCCGTTCCAGGTCCATGCCGCCGATGATGTTGCGCAGCGTGGTGACGGTGAGCTGCTCGATGGCCTGGATGTAGCTGGCCACCTCGTACGTCGCGGCGCGGGCGTCGGTCACCTGGTAGTAGATGACGGTGTCGATGTTGACGACCAGGTTGTCCTGGGTGATGACCGGCTGCGGCGGGAAGGGGACGACCTGCTCGCGGAGGTCGATCCGGTTGCGGATCGAGTCGATGAACGGGACGACGATGTTGAGGCCCGCGTTGAGGGTGCGGGTGTAGCGGCCGAACCGCTCGACGATGGCGGCGCTGGCCTGCGGGATCACCTGGATCGTCTTGACCAGTGCGATGAAGACCAGAACCACCAGAATGATCAGGACGATGATGATCGGTTGCATGCGGTTCCCCGTGCCCTTCCGGCTGTCTGTGCTGCCCCGTTGAACGGAGTCTCGCAGACCGGGGGCCCGCGAGCAGGCTGCTTGTCACATGACGACGGCGGTGGCCCCGTCGATCTCCACGACGTCGACGGACTGGCCGGGCTCGAAGCTGCTGTGCGCGTCGAGGGTGCGTGCGGACCAGATCTCGCCGGCGAGCTTGATGCGGCCGCCGCTGCTGTCGACGCGTTCGAGGACGACGGCGCTTCTGCCGCGCAACGCGTCGATTCCGCTGCGGTGTTGGGGCCGCTGGTCGCGGTGCCGGTTGGCGATCGGCCGGACGACGGCGATGAGCGCGACCGACACGATCACGAAGACCAGGATCTGGGCGACGACTCCCCCGCCGAGGGCCGCCGTGACGGCGGCCGCCACCGCGCCGATGGCGAACATGCCGAACTCCGGCATGGCGGTCAGGACGAGGGGGATGCCCAGTCCGACCGCGCCGATGAGCCACCACACCCATGCGTCGATGTCCACATGGTCATGGTAGGTCGGGTGGGCGCGGTCGGGACAGGGTGCGACCGCCAGTTGGCGTTGCCGTTGCCGTTCCGGTCCTAGCGGAGCGGGAGGCCCTGGGCGGTCCAGCGGTCGTGGTCGTTGCGCTCGACGACCAGCGGGAGGCCGAAGCAGAGCGAGAGGTTGCGGGAGGTCAGTTCGAGTTCGATGGGGCCCGAGGTGACCACCTTGCCCTGGCGGATCATCAGGACGTGGGTGAAGCCGGGGGCGATCTCCTCGACGTGGTGCGTGACCATGACCATGGAGGGGGCGAGCGGGTCGCGGGCCAGGCGGCCGAGGCGGCGTACGAGGTCCTCGCGGCCGCCGAGGTCCAGGCCGGCGGCGGGCTCGTCGAGGAGCAGCAGCTCGGGGTCGGTCATCAGGGCGCGGGCGATCAGGGTGCGCTTGCGCTCGCCCTCGGAGAGGGTGCCGAACTTGCGGTCGAGGTAGTCGGACATTCCGAGGCGGTCGAGGAACGCCCGGGCGCGCTGCTCGTCGACGTCCTCGTACTCCTCCTGCCAGGTCGCGGTCATGCCGTAGGCGGCGGTGAGCACGGTCTGCAGGACGGTCTGCCGCTTGGGCAGCTTGTCGGCCAGCGCGATGCCGGCGACGCCGATGCGCGGGCGCAGCTCGAAGACGTCGCTGCCGGGCTTGCCCAGGGTGCTGCCGAGGATGGTGGCGTCGCCCTTGGTGGGGAAGAGGTAGCTGGAGGCGAGGTTCAGCAGCGTGGTCTTGCCGGCGCCGTTGGGGCCGAGGATCACCCAGCGCTCCCCCTCCTTCACCGACCAGGAGACCTGGTCCACCAGAGCCCGGCCCTCGCGGACCACGGATACGTCCACCAGCTCCAGAACATCGCTCATGAGCGTGTTGTCACCCCTTGCAGTCACGGTTCTCTGTGCGCGCCTGTGGACGCGGCCCCAGAGGAAAACCTACGCCACTCGGGGAGCGGTCCGGGGCCGGGGCCGGGTCACGGCTCGGGTCCGTAGAGTTGGAGGATGCTTTTCGAACCACGTTCAGGGCGGCTGGCCGCCTGGGGGAACGCGCTGCTGGCCGGTCTGGTCTCGCCCGACGAGGCCGTGTTGTCGATCGTGGGCGAGGACGCCGTGCACCGGGTGGAGGGGCTGCCCGGGGAGCCGGGTCCGGTGGGGCTCACGCTGGCGCTGGGGCGGCTGCGGGCGCTGGGGGTGACCGGGCTGCGGGTGGCGCTGCCGGCGCCGGGGCACCCGCTGGGGCTGAGCGGGCCGCCGGAGTTCAACGCGCGGGCGCTGGAGGCCGAGGAGGCGGTGGTCGCGGTGGGCGCGGCGGTGGGGCTGGTGCCGGAGGTTTCCGAGGCGGGGCCGGCCGGGGACGTGCACGTGTCGGTGACCTGGCACTGCCTGCCGGTACGGGAGGCTCCGCCGGCGGACGTTCCCTCGCTCGGCGAGGCGGAGCGGGAGCTGGCAGAGGCGCTGCGGGAGGCGACGGTGGTGCTGACCCGGCTGGACGTGGCGGGGTCGGGTCCGGCGGCGGAGGCGGCGCTGTCCGCGTACCGGGCGCGGGCGGAGGCGGGGCGGGAGGCCCTGGCGCCGGGGTATCCGCCGCGGGCGGTGCGGGTGCTGGCGCTGGCGCAGCGTGTGGGCCTGATGGTGTCGCTGGCGTACGAGAACGGGCACGGCGGGGCGGTGGCGGCGTCGGAGATGGCGGCGCGGGCGGAGGCGTTGCGGCCGGTGGAGCGGGTGGCGCGGCGGGCGCTGGTCGCCGCGTACAACTCTGCCGTTGAGGCGCGCGCGTAACCTTCCTCCGGCCCGGTGGGCCGCCCCGACTGCCGGGGCTCCGCCCCAGGCCCGGCCGGGCGGGGCCGATGCCCCGGTCGGGGCCCGTTCCTGGGGGCTCTGCCCCCAGACCCCCGCGCCTCAAACGCCGGCGGGGCTGGATGTGCCCCCTCTGGTTGCGTCCGCGCGGCCTCAAGACCGGGGCTCCGCCACGGACCCCGCGCCTCAAACGCCGGCGAGGCTGGATGTGCCCCCGCTGGTTGTGTCCGCGCGGCATGACGTCGGCGGCACTGGGTTTGGTGCCGGTCCCGCGGGTGACGAGTACGGCACGGCCCCGCTTCCCGGGGAGAGGGGGGAAGCGGGGCCGGAGCGGTGCGAGGGGCGCGATCAGGCGTTGACGCCGGTGTTGCCCCAGGCTCCGTTCAGCAGGCCGATCACGGTGACGGCGTTGCCGACCGCGTTGACCGGGACGTGCACGGGAGCCTGGATCAGGTTCCCGGAGGCCACGCCGGGCGAGTTCAGGGCCTCGCCCTCCGCCGACGCACCGCCGTGCGCCGAGGAGACACCGGCGCCGGCGGCCACGAGGCCGCCCGCGATCATGGTGACGGCTGCGGCCTTCTTGAAGTTCTTCACGTTCTCGTCCTCCAGTACGTCTGCCGCGACCAGCCGCCGCGGCACGTCATCAAGAACGCTCATCGGACGAACGGGATGCGCCATGTGGGCGACATACACCCGACCGTATGAATTCCAGGTCGGAAGGAAACGCTCCGTTCAGTCTGTGATTCCGTGCCTGACCGCCCACAACGCCGCCTGCGTCCGGTCCGAGAGGTCCAGCTTCATCAGGATGTTCGAGACGTGGGTCTTGACCGTCTTCTCCGACAGGACCAGGGCCCGGGCGATCTCCCGGTTGGAGCGGCCGTCCGCGATCAGGCCGAGGACCTCGCGCTCCCGGTCGGTCAGCGAACCGCCGCGGCCGGCCGACGGGGTCTGCTCCTCCTGCGCGAGCAGGGTCGAGGCCACCTCCGGCTGGAGGAGGACGTGGCCGGCGTGGACGGAGCGGATGGCTCCGGCCAGGGCGTCGGGGTCGATGTCCTTGTAGACGTATCCCGCCGCGCCGGCGCGCAGGGCGGGGACGACCGTCCGCTGTTCCGTGAAGCTGGTGACGATCAGGACCCGGGCCGGGTTCGCCCGTTCCCGCAGCCTGCGCAGGGCTTCGATGCCGTCGGTGCCCGGCATCTTGACGTCCATGAGGATCACGTCGGGCCCCAGTTCTTCGGCGCGGGCGATGCCCTCCTCGCCGTCGGAGGCCTCTCCGACCACCTCGATGTCGTCCTGTACCTCCAGGAAGGTGCGCAGCCCCCGGCGGACCACCTGGTGGTCGTCGACCAGCAGGACGCGGATGCGGCGGGCGTCGTCGTCAGCCACCGGGGACCTCCATCTCGATCGTGGTGCCCTTGCCGGGCTCCGAGTGCACGGTGAGCCGGCCGCCGACCCCGCTCGCGCGGTCCCGCATCGACACCAGGCCCAGGTGCCGGCCCGCGCGGCGGACCGACCTGGGGTCGAAGCCCTTGCCGGAGTCGGTGACCCTGAGGACCGCTCCCCCGCCCCCGGCCCGCGCCAGCGTGACCTCGACGCGGTCGGCGCCCGAGTGGCGCAGGGCGTTGTGCAGGGCCTCCTGGGCCACGCGCAGGAGGGCTTCCTCCTGGGTCGCCGGGAGGGCCCGTACGCCGTCACAGGTGAAGGTGACGTGCGCGGTGTGCGCGCGGTCGAGCACGTGGACGTGTGTCCGGAGGGTGGCGACCAGGCCGTCCTCGTCCAGGGCGGCCGGGCGGAGTTCCGTCACGGCGGCGCGCAGTTCGTCGGCGGCCTCGGCGGCCAGGGCGGCCACCTGCTGGAGCTCGCCCTTGGCGCGGGCCGGGTCGCGGTCCACGAGGGCGGCGGCGGCCTGGGCGGTGAGGCGGAGCGAGAAGAGCTTCTGGCTGACGGCGTCGTGCAGCTCGTGGGCGAGGCGGGACCGCTCCTCGGCGATGGTGAGCTCGCGGCTGCGCTCGTAGAGGCGGGCGTTGGTGAGGGCGATGGCCGCGTGCTGGGCGAGGAGGGAGAGGAGTTCCTCGTCCTCGTCGGTGAAGCCGTGCCCGCTGCCGGGGGCGCTCCTCTTGTTGGCGAGGAAGAGGGCGCCGAGGATCTCCTCTCCGTCCCGTACGGGCAGGCCGAGGAAGTCGGACATCTCCGGGTGGGCGGACGGCCAGCCCTCGAAGCGCGGGTCCTGTCGTACGTCGGCCAGCCGCTGCGGGCCGTCCTGGTGGAGCATCGCGGCGAGGATGCCGTGCTGGCGGGGCAGGGGGCCGATGGCTCGCCACTGCTCCGCGCTCACGCCGTCCACGACGAACTGGGCGAAGCCGCCGTGGTCGTCCGGGACGCCCAGGGCCGCGTACTCGGCGTCCAGGAGCTCGCGGGCCGACACGACGATCGTGCGGAGGACGTCGCGAACCTCCAGGCGGCGGCTCATGGCGAGCAGGGCGGTGCTCACGGCGGCCAGGCCGCTGCGGGGTGCGCCGTACATGGGGCTACCGGTCATGACCTCACCGTACCCGCGGCTCTGACCTGCGGGATCGGGCCGTGGGCGTAGGTCCAAGGGACCTGCGGGGGTGGGGCTCGCGGCCGACGCGGCGGTGGGGTCGGGTTCCTAGCGTGGGGGCATCGGGTCCCGCGGGGACGGAAGACGAGAAGACAAAAGGGGTGCGGTCATGTCGGTGGCTTTGGTGACGGGGGCCTCGCGGGGGCTGGGGCGGGCCCTGGCCGGGGAGCTGGCGGCGCGCGGCTGGGACCTGGTGCTGAGTGCGCGGGGCGCGCCGGCGCTGGAGGAGGTGGCGGCGGGGCTGGCCGGGGCCGCGGGGGGCCGGGTCGTGGCGGTGGCGGGGGACGTGTCCTCGGGGGCGCACCGGGCGGCGCTGGTGGCGGCGGCGCGGGAGCTGGGCGGGCTGGACCTGCTGGTGAACAACGCGGGGGTGCTGGGGGCGGAGCCGCTGGTGCCGCTGGCGGTCCACGACCTGGCAGGGCTGCGCGAGGCGTTCGAGGTGAATGTGGTGATGGCGGCGGCCGAACCCGGGGAGGACCTCGCGGGGCTGCCGGCGCCGGAGGAGGTGGCCCCGGCGCTGCTGCGGCTGGTGGCGGAACGGCTGCCGAGCGGCCGGTACACGGCCGAGCGCCTGGCGGCGGGCCGGACCGGCGAGGCCGGTGGCGGCGGGCCGGGTGCGGGGGCCGGCGCGGTGGGGGCCGGCGCGGTGGGGGCCGGCGCGGTGGGGGCCGGGGACTCGGGACGCGCGGGTGTGGGATCCGGTGCGGCTGGTCCCGCAGGCGCGGGGGCCGCAGCAGCGGGGGCCGGGGCAGCGGGGGCCGGGGCAGCGGGGTCTGCGGGTGAAGCCGTGGGTTCGGGTATGGGGGGCGGGCGGTGACGGGGCGGCCTGTGCTGTCGGAGAGGGGACTGTATATACCGGACATTCCGCCGGATCTTGTGGCCCGGGTGCCCGCCGAGCAGCGCGGGCCGGGGCGGGGGCGGGACTCCGTGCGGCTGCTGGTGTCGCGGGGCGCCGAGGAGGTGTCGCTGCACGCCTTCCGGGAGCTGCCGGAGCTGCTGCGCGCGGGGGACGTCCTGGTGGTCAACACCTCGGCGACGCTGGCGGCGGCCGTGGACGCCCGGCTGGGCCGGGAGGACGTGGTCGTGCACTTCTCGACCCGCGGGGACGACGGGCGCTGGGCGGTGGAGCTGCGGGACCCGGCCGGGCGGGGGACGGACCCGGCCACGGGCCGGCGGGCCCGCGGGGGCCCTCGTAGGGCTGCCGGGCGGGCAGGGTCTCGTACTGGAGGAGCCGCTGTCCGCGGGGACGGACCGGCTGTGGTGGGCGCGGCCCTCGCCGCCGCTGGAGGCGGCGGGCGTACCGGCGCTGCTCCGGGCGCACGGCCGGCCGATCCGGTACGCGTACACGGAGCGGGACCAGCCGCTGTCGGCCTACCAGACGGTGTTCGCGGTGCCGGCCGCCGACGGGGCGGGCTCGGCGGAGATGCCGAGCGCCGGGCGGCCCTTCACCGCGGAGCTGGTGGCGCGGCTGGTGAGCCGGGGGGTGCAGTTCGCCCCGGTGACCCTGCATACGGGGGTGGCCTCGCAGGAGGCGCACGAGCCGCCGTATCCCGAGCGGTACGAGGTGCCCGCGACGACGGCGTGGCTGGTGAACGCCGCGAGGTCGGCGGGCGGCAGGGTGATCGCGGTGGGGACGACGGCGGTGCGGGCGCTGGAGTCGGCCGCGGACGGGACCGGGGTGGTGCGGGCGGCCGGCGGCTGGACGGACCTGGTGGTGACGCCCGAGCGAGGGGTACGGGTCGTGGACGGGCTGCTGACCGGCCTGCACGAGCCGGAGGCGTCCCATCTGCTGATGCTGGAGGCGGTCGCGGGGCGGGCTGCACTGCGGCTCGGGTACGCGGAGGCGGTGGCCCGGCTCTGCCTTTGGCACGAGTTCGGGGACGTCCATCTGCTACTCAAGGATGAGAACCGTTACTCAACGCATTGCAGGCGCAACGGACGGTGAAACTGTTACGCGCCCGATGTGAGCCCGCACATAGGACCCACGTCACTTACGAAGGAGCTTAGTGGACGGGTAAAGGTCCTGTCAGCGCGGTTCCGCCTAGCGCCGAGGCCGGAAATCCGGCCTCGGCGCCCTTCCCTGATCCACTAAGCCGGATCGTACGTCACACCTTTGCCACAACTTTTTGCCGCCGCTAAGAATTGCTCTCGCCGCACAGCGCCGCTGATCCCCGGATCTTGGCGGCGCTTTCCTGCGGCCCCCGCTATTCGAAGAGGTTGCCCCGCCATGTCTGCTTCCAGCACTCCCGGTCACAGTCGTCTGACGAAGGCACACAAGCTGTCCATCGCCGGTGTCGCGACGTTCAGCGCCGCCGCGCTCGCCTTCTCCCTCGTCCCGGCCGACGCCGCCGAGGCCGAGACCGTCGCCGTCGCCCCCGTCGCCTGGACCAAGGTCGTCGACGGCGCGCAGACGAAGGCCGTGCAGCAGCACCTCTCCGTGCAGCAGGTCGTCGCCGACAAGGCCGCGAAGGACGCCGCCAAGGCCAAGGCCGAGGCCGAGGCCGCCGCGAAGAAGAGCCGCGAGGCCAAGGAGGCCGCGAGCCGTTCCGCCGCCCGCACCCCCGTCTTCGCGAACAACCTCGACGGCTGGATCAAGGAAGCGCTCTTCATCATGAAGCGCGAGGGCATCCCGGGCACCTACGCCGGCATCCACCGCAACATCATGCGCGAGTCCAGCGGCAACCCGATGGCGATCAACAACTGGGACATCAACGCCCAGAACGGCATCCCCAGCAAGGGTCTGCTCCAGGTCATCTACCCGACCTTCAAGGCGTACCACGTCAAGGGCACCAAGTTCGACCAGTACGACCCGGTCGCGAACATCGTCGCCGCCTGCAACTACGCGGCCGACCGCTACGGCTCGATGGACAACGTCAACAGCGCCTACTAAGCGCGCGGACCTTTCCGTCCCCCCACGCGCCTCAGGGCGGCCCCCGGTACTCCGGGTGCCGCCCTGAGGCGTTTCGCGTGCGCGTACGTACGGGTGACCGTACGGGGTGTTACTTGCCGGCCCGCATGACCTCGGGCTCGTGGCGGCGCAGCAGGCGCTGGACCGCGAAGCCGCAGGCGATGCCGAGGAGCAGCAGGATGGTGATGTTCAGGCTCCACTGGCCGACCGTGGCGTCCCAGAGCGGGTCGGTGTTGGTCGGGTTCTCGGCGTCCCACGGCGGCATGAGCTTGCCGAGGTTCAGCGTGGTGCCGGCCGCGGCGATGGCCCAGCGGGACGGCATCAGCCAGGCGAACTGCTCCAGGCCCGGGGAGTCGTAGACCTGGAAGAGGATGCCGGTGAACACGACCTGGACGATCGCGAACATGACCAGCAGCGGCATGGTCTTCTCGGCGGTCTTCACCAGCGAGGAGATCACCAGGCCGAACATCATCGAGGTGAAGCCGAGCGCGATGACCGACAGGCAGATCTCGACGGCCGGCGGCATGATCAGGCCCTCGGTCGGCAGGTCCCGGGGGAAGAAGCCGATGGCGCAGATGATCACGCCCTGGATGGCCGTGATGACGCCGAGGACGATCACCTTCGACATGAGGTACGCGGACCGGTACAGGCCGGTCGCGCGTTCGCGCTCGTAGATCACCCGTTCCTTGATCAGCTCACGGACCGAGTTGGCGGCGCCGGAGAAGCACATGCCGACCGCGAGGATCAGCATGATCGTGCCGGCGTCGCCGTTGAAGCGGGACGGCGCGACCGGCGGGGCGAGGCCGAACTTCGCGGGGATCACCGTGGAGACCACGCCCAGGACGGCGGGCAGCAGCACCATCAGGGCCAGGAAGCCCACGTCCGAGGCGATCACCGAGACGTAGCGGCGGATCAGCGTCCACAGCTGCGAGCCCCAGCCCTGCGCCTTCGGCGGCATCATCTGCTGCGACGGCACGGCGACGGCCTGCGGGGCGACCGAGTCGAGGTCGGCGGCGTACAGCTGGTAGTGCTGGGAGCCCTTCCAGCGGCCGGCCCAGTCGTAGTCGCGGTAGTTCTCGAAGGCCGAGAAGACGTCCGCCCAGGTGGTGTAGCCGAAGAAGTTCAGCGCCTCGTCCGGCGGACCGAAGTACGCGACCGAGCCGCCCGGGGCCATGACCAGCAGCTTGTCGCACAGGGACAGCTCGGCGACGGAGTGGGTGACGACGAGGACCGTACGGCCGTCGTCGGCGAGGCCGCGCAGCAGCTGCATGACGTCGCGGTCCATGCCCGGGTCGAGGCCGGAGGTGGGCTCGTCCAGGAAGATCAGGGACGGCTTGGTGAGCAGCTCCAGGGCCACGGACACGCGCTTGCGCTGACCACCCGAGAGCGAGGTGATCTTCTTGTCCTTGTGGATGTCGAGCTTGAGCTCGCGCAGCACCTCGTCGATGCGGGCGGCTCGCTCGGACTCGGCGGTGTCGCCGGGGAAGCGGAGCTTGGCCGCGTACTTGAGCGCGGTGCTGACCTTCAGCTCCTTGTGCAGGATGTCGTCCTGCGGGACCAGGCCGATGCGCTGGCGGAGCTCCGCGAACTGCTTGTACAGGTTGCGGTTGTCGTACAGGACGTCGCCCTGGTTGGCAGGCCGGTAGCCGGTCAGCGCCTTGAGGAGGGTCGACTTTCCGGAGCCGGACGGGCCGATCACGCCGATCAGCGACTTCTCCGGGACGCCGAAGGTGACGTCCTTGAGGATCTGCTTGCCGCCGTCGACGGTGACGGTGAGGTGGCGGGCCGAGAAGGAGACCTCGCCGGTGTCGACGAACTCCTCGAGGCGGTCGCCGACGATGCGGAACGTCGAGTGGCCGACGCCGACGATGTCGTTCGGGCCGAGCAGCGCGGTGCCGGACTTGGCCAGCGGCTGGCCGTTGACGTAGGTGCCGTTGTGGCTGCCGAGGTCGTGGATCTCGAAGCGGCCGCCGGGCATCGAGCGGAACTCGGCGTGGTGGCGGGAGACTTGGAGGTCGGAGACGACCAGCTCGTTCTCCAGCGCACGGCCGATCCGCATGACGTGGCCCAGCGAGAGCTGGTGGAACGTCGTCGGGCTGCGGTCGCCTCCGTAGCCGGGGGCGGCTCCCTGCGCCGGGCGGGAGGCGGCGGGGCCGCCGCCCTGCTGGTGCGGGAGGTGCGGCTGCGGCTGCTGCGCGTGCTGCTGCTGCGGGTGGTGCTGCTGCTGTTCCCAGGCCTGCTGCTGCGGGGCCTGGTAGGCCGGGGCCGCCGCCTGCGGGTGCTGCGGCTGCGCGTAGGCCTGGGCCGGGGCCTGCTGGGCCACGGCCGGCTGGGGCGCCGCGGCGGCGACGGGGTTCAGCCGCGGGCCGTCGGTGGCGTTGCCCAGGTGGACCGGCGTGCCGGGCACGAGTTCGGCCTGCTGGACCCGAGCGCCGTGCACGTAGGTGCCGTTGGTGCTGCCGTGGTCTTCGATGCCCCAACCACGGCCGTTCCAGCTGATGGTGGCGTGTCGCCACGACACCCGGGCGTCATCGATCACCACATCTCCCTGGGGGTCGCGCCCCAGCGAGTACGACCTGGACGGATCGAGCGTCCAGGTCCTTCCGTTCAATTCCAGTACGAGTTCCGGCACTCCAGCCCCACTTAAGTCCCCCGAGAATCCCCCATGACGTCAGGGAGTCTAGGGATGGCGAACATCCGGGGGAACTATTTCAGGCCCACAGCCGTATGTGGAATCCGGGCCTTGCGGAGGCGTCTGCGACGGCCTGTTGGCGGGGTCGAAAGCCACCCGGAGGGTGAGATACGGGACTTCTCGTCCGGCCGGCTCGGGCCGCACGCCGTTGTTTCGGGCCGCACGCCGTTGTTGCCGCTGCGCGGGGCCGGTCCCCTACCCGCCCTTCCACCGTTCCTCCCCCGGCTACCGCTGGGAGGTGCCCCCAGGGGCTCCGCCCCAGACCCCGCGCCTCGAACGCCGGCGGGGCCGCAACGCCGGCAGCGGCGCCGCAGACGCACAGGGGTGCGGAGGCGGGGCCGCCGGTGGAGGGGCGTTCGACACATGGGACGGGGGTCCTGGTCGGGGGGTGGGGAAGATACGGTGAGAGCACCATGAGCGCATCGCAGACCTCCGACGTCCCCACCCTCCTCGTCAAGATCTTCGGCAAGGACCGTCCCGGGATCACCGCCGGGCTGTTCGACACCCTCGCCGCCTACTCCGTCGACGTCGTCGACATCGAGCAGGTCGTCACCCGTGGCCGCATCGTCCTGTGCGCCCTCGTCACCAAGCCCACCGCCGGCTCCGAAGGCGAGCTGCGGGCCACCGTCCACAGCTGGGCCGAGTCCCTGAAGCTGCAGGCGGAGATCCTCTCCGGTACCGGTGACAACCGGCCGCGCGGGAGTGGCCGCTCCCACGTCACCGTGCTCGGGCACCCCCTCACCGCCGAGTCCACGGCCGCCATCGCCGCCCGGATCACCGCGACCGGCGGCAACATCGACCGCATCTTCCGGCTGGCGAAGTATCCGGTGACGGCGGTGGAATTCGCCGTCTCCGGTGTGGAGACCGAGCCGCTGCGCACCGCGCTGGCCACCGCCGCCTCGCACATCGGCGTCGACGTGGCCGTGGTCTCGGCCGGACTGCACCGCCGGGCCCAGCGGCTCGTCGTGATGGACGTGGACTCGACCCTGATCCAGGACGAGGTCATCGAGCTGTTCGCCGCGCACGCCGGCTGCGAGGCCGAGGTCGCCGAGGTCACCGAGCGCGCCATGCGCGGCGAGCTGGACTTCGAGCAGTCGCTGCACGCCCGCGTGGCGCTGCTGGCCGGGCTGGACGCCTCCGTCGTGGACAAGGTGCGCACCGAGGTGCAGCTGACGCCGGGCGCCCGGACCTTGATCCGTACGCTCAAGCGGCTCGGCTACCAGGTGGGTGTGGTCTCCGGCGGTTTCACCCAGGTCACGGACGACCTCCGCGAGCGGCTGGGGCTGGACTTCGCCTCCGCCAACACCCTGGAGATCGTCGACGGGAAGCTGACCGGCCGGGTCACCGGGGAGATCGTGGACCGGGCGGGCAAGGCACGGCTGCTGCGCCGTTTCGCCGCGGAGGCCGACGTACCGCTGTCCCAGACGGTGGCCATCGGCGACGGTGCCAACGACCTGGACATGCTGAACGCGGCCGGCCTGGGCGTGGCCTTCAACGCCAAGCCGGTGGTCCGCGAGGCCGCCCACACGGCGGTGAACGTGCCGTTCCTGGACGCGGTGCTGTACCTGCTCGGGATCACCCGCGAGGAGATCGAGGCCGCCGACCTCGCCTGATCCGTCCGTACGACGAGGGAGGGCCCCGGCTGCCGGGGCCCTCCTGCGGTCAGTGCTCCTTGGGGGTCCAGAAGTCGAGCAGCGTGCCCACGCCGTGCTCCAGGGACTTCCACGAGCCGGTGAAGGAGACGACGGCGAGGGCCGCGGTCGGGAATCCGGTACGGGTCATCCGTGCGAGGGTGTCTCCCTCGGCGCGCCCGGCCAGGGCGTCGGCCAAGGCGTGCATGCCGGGGTTGTGGCCGATGACGAGGAGGTTGTCGACCTCGTCGGAGGTCTCGTTCAGCAGGGCGATGAGCTCGCCCAGCGAGGCGTCGTAGAGCCGCTCCTCGTACGAGGTCTTCGGCCGGTGCGGCAGCGCCTGGACGGCCAGCTTCCATGTCTCGCGGGTGCGGGCGGCGGTGGAGCAGAGGGCCAGGTCGAAGGCGATGCCGGTTTCGGCGAGCTTCAGACCGACGGCCGGTGCGTCATTGCGGCCGCGTTCCGCCAGCGGGCGGTCGTGGTCGGACACCTGAGGCCAGTCGGCCTTGGCGTGCCGGAGGAGGGCGATCCTGCGGGGTGTGTCGGCGCTCATGGCTCCCAGCTTCGCATGAAACGAGCCACGGGGCGCAGGGTGTTGAGAGGCCGCACCCGCCGGTGTGACGCGCCCCGGCGTGCGCGGGCTCTCAGCCGATGGCGCGCAGGAACTGCTGCGTGACCTGGAGCAGTCCGGAGGCTTCGCCGGTCGCCGCGTGGGCCTCGCCCGGACCGGCGAGGAGCAGCAGCAGGAGGCCGAAGGCCAGGGCGGGGAGGGCCAGGGCCCACCAGCGCAGACGGGTGTCGGCGACGCCCGCCGGGGCGGCGGCGCCGGCGTCGTGGCGGGACGGGAGGGACCGGGGATGCGTGGTGGCCGACATGGTCGCCTCCGTGGGTTGCGGGTGGGCTGGCTCGCTGTCTCGAATCTATGGATCCGAGGAGCCGGCTCCCATCGGGGGCGCACCCCAGTTCACCCTGAGCCTGGCCCCCTAGGGGCTGGTGGGGGTAGCCCTACCAAGCCCTCCCGGGGGCGGCTGCGTCACGGGGAGGCGATCGTCGCGATCACGGCGATGACCACGCTCACGAGGAGCATCGCTCCGAGCACGAGGCCGAGCTTCTTGTGGCCGTTCTGGGGGTTCGGTTCAAGTACGGGCGACATGCCGGTCAGTCTCGCATGCCGCATTCGTCCTCGATCGTGCGGTCCCGGCCGGCCATGATGCCGAGGCCGATCTGCGGGACGAGCAGCCCAGCCATCAGGGCCAGCGGCAGGTCCCAGCCGCCGCTGTGCTGGTAGAGGGCGCCGATCAGGAGGGGGCCGGGGATGGAGATGAGGTAGCCGGTGCTCTGGGCGAAGGCGGAGAGCTTGACGACGCCGGCCGGGGACTTGGCGCGCAGTCCGATGAGGGTGATGACGAGCGGGAAGGCGCAGTTGGAGACGCCGAGCATGAGGGCCCAGGCCCAGGCGCCGGCGGCGGGCGCGAGGTAGAGCCCGAGGTAGCCGGCGAGGCCGAAGAGGCCGAGGGCGGCGGCGATGGGGCCCTGGTGCCGCATCCGGCCGGCGAGGCCGGGGATGACGAAGGCGAGCGGGACGCCCATGACCATGGTGACGGCGAGCAGCACCCCGGCCGCGGAGGCGGAGACCCCGGCGTCGCGGAAGATCTGCGGGAGCCAGCCCATGGTGATGTAGGCGCCGGTGGCCTGGAGGCCGAAGTAGCAGGCCAGGACCCAGGCGGTGCGGCTGCGGACGACGGACGGGCCGGCGGCCTCCCGTACGGCGGCGGGCGCGGCGGCCTTCTCGCGGCGGCTCGCGGCGGCGATGGGCAGCCAGGGCAGTACGGCGAGCAGCGCGAGGACGGCCCAGACCAGCAGGCCGGTGCGCCAGCTGCCGCCGATGGCGTCGGCCAGCGGGACGGTGGCGGCGGCGGCGAGCGAGGTGCCGGCGGCCAGCGCCATGGAGTACAGGCCGGTCATGGTGCCGACGCGGTCCGGGAAGTAGCGCTTGACGATCACCGGGAGCAGCACGTTGGTCAGGGCTATGCCGGCGAGCGAGAGCGCGCTGGCGGCCAGGAAGCCGGCGGGGCCCGCCGCGAAGGGGCGGATCAGCAGGCCCGTGGCGACGGCGGCCATGCCGGCGCAGACGACGGCGGTGGGGCCGAAGCGGCGGGAGAGCCGGGGTGCCGTGACGCCGAAGACGGCGAAGCAGAGGGCGGGGACGGAGGTGATCAGCCCGGCGACGGTGCCGCTCATGCCGAGGCCCGTGCGGGTCTCCTCGAAGAGGGCGCCGAGGCTGGTGATGGCGGGCCGCAGGTTGAGGGCGGCGAGCACGATGCCGGCGATGAGCAGGGGGCCGAGCCAGCCTGGAGCACCCGACTGGTGGGCGGGGGTGGTCGGGGCCTGTTCGGGGGCCTGCCGGAGGGCCTTGTGGGACGCGGCGGGCCGGTTGAGGGTCCGGATCTCTTCGTCGTGCATTCAACCATCATAGAATCATGGGATGATTGGTTGTCCAGTCAGCCCTTGAGAGGAACCAGGAAGCACATGCCGCTGACCTCGCCCCGGCGCTCCGCGCTCGTCGACCAGGTGATCGCCCAGCTGCGGAACCAGATCACCTCCGGCGAGTGGCCGGTCGGCGCCCGCATCCCCACCGAGCCGGAACTGGTGGAGCTGCTCGGCGTCGCCCGCAACACCGTGCGCGAGGCCGTACGGGCCCTCGCGCACAACGGCCTGCTGGACATCCGCCAGGGCTCGGGCACGTACGTCATCGCCACCAGCGAGCTGGCCGGGGTGATGCACCGCCGCTTCGCGGGGGCCGAGCCCCGGCACATCGCGGAGCTGCGCTCGACGCTGGAGTCCTCGGCGGCCCGCCTCGCGGCGGAACGGCGCACCGAGCGGGACCTCGTACAGCTGGACGCGCTGCTGGCGCGGCGTGAGGAGGCGTGGGCGAGCGGGGACGCGGAGCTGTTCGTGGCGGCGGACGTGAGCCTGCACATGGCCGTGGTGACGGCCTCGCACAACGACGTGCTGATCGAGCTGTACGCGGACCTCGGCGATCTGGTGGCGGACTGGCTGCGCTCCGATGTCGGCACGGAACTGGATCCGGCCGCCCATCTGGACCACGCCCGGTTGATCGAGGCCATCCGGCGCGGGGACGGGGACGCGGCCTCCTCGGAGGCGGCCGGCTATCCGTTCGCCTGCCTCGGCCGGGACAGCGCCTGAGAACCGCTCAGGGGCGCTGGTGGCTGACCCAGGCGGAGCGGACCTCCTTCCAGCAGCGGCTGGTCAGCGCGGTGCGCCCGGCCGGGCCGACCGCCACGGCGGCGCCGTCGCCGTCCAGGTCCCACCAGCGGTCGCACTCGACGTGCAGCCGTACGAGGTCGGTCTCCGGGTAGCCGTTGTGACAGTACGCCGTCACCTGCGAGCCGTTGATCTCGATGTCGCAGTCCGCCCCGAAGAGCTCCCGCGGGGCGGGCCGCGCGGGCTGTACGGGGGGCTCGACGGGGATCTCGGCGAGGTCGACGACGGCCGGGGCACCCGCCTCGGGGCCGGTGGCGGGCTCGCCGCCCTCGGGCTGCGCGGCCGCGCCCGGAACCATGAGTCCTGTCAGGATCACCGAGGTGACCAGCAGCGATACCACTCGGTTCGGCCTGGCGCGCACTCCCGTACCTCCTCCCCGCAGGAGCCGGGAAGATCCCGGCTCGGCCAGTTTGCAGGCATCTGTCCCGCTTTTCGACTCGGGAAGATCCGGTCGGCCGGTGAACATCTGATCGAACCCGGCGCCGCGGTTCCCCCCGGAGGCGCGAAAACGGCGGCGGCCGCGCCTCCCCGGAGGGAAGCGCGGCCGCCGCCGTACGGACGCGAGGGGGCTCAGGCACCCATGGCGTGCAGACCGCCGTCCACGTGCACGATCTCGCCGGTGGTCATCGGGAACCAGTCCGACAGCAGGGCGACGACGCCCTTGCCCGCCGGCTCCGGGTCACTCATGTCCCACTCCAGCATGGAGCGGGAGTTCCAGACGTCGGCCAGCTCACCGAAGCCCGGGATGGACTTCGCGGCCATGGATCCGATCGGACCGGCCGAGACCAGGTTGCAGCGGATGTTCTCCTTGCCCAGGTCGCGGGCGAGGTAGCGGCTGGTGGCCTCCAGCGCGGCCTTGGCCGGGCCCATCCAGTCGTACTGCGGCCAGGCGTACTGCGCGTCGAAGGTGAGGCCGACGACGGCCGCGCCCTCCGCCGGGAACAGCGGCTTGCAGGCCATGGTCAGCGACTTCAGCGAGAACGCCGAGACGTGCATGGCCGTGGCCACCGACTCGAACGGGGTGTTCAGGAAGTTGCCGCCGAGGGCGTCCTGCGGGGCGAAGCCGATCGAGTGGACGACGCCGTCGAGGCCGCCGAGCTCGTCGCGGACGAGGCCCTCCAGGCGGGCCAGGTGCTCGTCGTTGGTGACGTCGAGCTCGATCACCTTGACCGGCTTGGGCAGCTTCTTGGCGATGCGCTCGGTCAGCGTCGGCCGCGGCCACGCGGTGAGGATGACCTCGGCGCCCTGCTCCTGGGCCAGCTTGGCGGCGTGGAAGGCGATGGACGACTCCATCAGCACCCCCGTGATGAGGATGCGCTTGCCGTCGAGAATTCCGCTCATGGTGATCAGTGACCCATGCCCAATCCGCCGTCAACGGGAATGACGGCTCCGGTGATGTACGCGGCGTCGTCGGACGCCAGGAAGCTCACGGCTGCCGCGATCTCCTCGGGCTGCGCGTAACGGCCGAGCGGCACCTGGCCCACGATGCCGGCGCGCTGCTCGTCCGTGAGCACCTTCGTCATGTCGGTGTCCACGAAACCGGGGGCGACCACGTTGAAGGTGATGTTGCGGGAGCCCAGTTCGCGGGCGAGGGAGCGGGCGAAGCCGACCAGCGCGGCCTTGGAGGCGGCGTAGTTGGCCTGGCCCGCCGAGCCCAGCAGGCCGACGACCGAGGAGATCAGGACGACGCGGCCCTTCTTGGCGCGGAGCATGCCGCGGTTCGCGCGCTTGACCACCCGGAAGGTGCCGGTGAGGTTGGTGTCGACGACGGAGGCGAAGTCCTCCTCGGACATGCGCATCAGCAGCGTGTCCTTGGTGATGCCGGCGTTGGCCACCAGCACCTCGACCGCGCCGTGCGCGTCCTCGATCTGCTTGTAGGCCTGCTCCACCTGCTCGGAGTCCGTGATGTCGCAGCGGACCGCCAGGACGCCGAGCGCGGTGAGCTCCGCGGGCGGCTCACCCGACCGGTACGTGATCGCGACCTTGTCGCCGGCCTCCGCGAAGGCTCGGGCGATGGCGAGGCCGATGCCCCGGTTACCTCCGGTGACGAGAACCGAGCGGCTCAACGGATCACCCTTTCGCTAGCGGTCTGAATACCGGAAACCTATAGGCCGCACCCCTCGTACGGAGAATCGACCTCCGACAGGGCCTTGCGACGGGGTATGTCGAGTCCCTACAGAAGTAGCGCGGGTCAGGGCCGCCTGCGGTCGGCCTTCGACAGCTCGCCGCAGAGATCGTGCAGCTTTGTGTCAGGCAGCACACCTCGGTGTGCGAGCGCGTTCCGGCTGCTGACGAGAAGCCTGAGCAGGCCCGCGTCCTCCGCTGGCAGGGCG
The DNA here is from genome assembly GCF_044750905.1 of Streptomyces sp. NPDC088762. Classification (NCBI taxonomy): domain Bacteria; kingdom Bacillati; phylum Actinomycetota; class Actinomycetes; order Kitasatosporales; family Streptomycetaceae; genus Streptomyces; species Streptomyces sp. NPDC088762. The sequence goes on along the minus strand of NZ_JBIVKT010000012.1, from coordinate 218,228 downwards.
AGGTATCCCTTGATATGGGCGGAGAGCAGCTGCCCGACCTCCCATTCCAGGAAGGCCTGCTCCGGGTCGTCGCGCAGGTAGCCCCGGGACGCCCGGAACTCGGGATCGAGGACGACGGCCTCGACCGGCCGAGTGAGATGGGCCACGGCCCGTGCGGCCAGGCGGCCCCGGGCGTCCTCTATCCAGGGGAGGACGACACGCTGCTGTGCCTGGGACACCAGCGCGTCGAGCCTGGCCCGGGTCTGCGCCCGGGGCCCTGCGTGCCAGGACGCCGGGTGGATCCGCAATCGCCCTTCCCACGCGGCGACCGCCCCTGCGGCCCAGGCTTCCCGCAGCCACGCGTCGGGCTTGCGCCTAGCGCCCGTCTGGGCGAGTCCGCGCGGCCAGACGTCGGCGCGGGGGCCAGGCACGTCCGCGAGGGCGGAGGTCAAGGCTCCGAGCAGGCTGTGATCCTTTCCGTCCCAGAGCTCTGAAAGACGTTCTGCCAGGGAGAGGTCCGGTCCGCTGACCTCCACCACGATCTCGGCACGGACCGTTCGTACGACCCGGTCCCGCAGAGCGTCGCTGTGCCGGCGTTCCGGGCGGCGGGCTCCGGCGGCACGCGGCGCGACGACCATCGCAGTGTCCGCTCGTCCCACCACACCCCACCACCAACGCACCGAGGTGTTCGCGACATCGAGTCCCAGTTCGTCGGGGAGTCCCCCCGGAAGGTCCTGGAGCCGGGCGGCGACGAACAGGAGCGGACGCTCGCCGGGAGACAGTCCGGCTTCCTTCACGGCGGCCGTCAGCGTCTGGAACAGCCTCTGGATTCCTCCGCCTCGGCCGGCTGGGGTGTCGCCCTCGGCCCAGGCGCGGATGCCGACGACGAGCTGTCTCCCGTTGTCGCCGACCACCAGGCGGGAGAGCGCCTGTTCCGGTTCGACCGACAGCTCCTTGCCGATGCGTGCCAGCAGACTTGCCGCCGGGCCGTGGTCGTGGGGGGCGTACGGCATCCCGCGCCCGGCAGGTGTGGCCGTCGGCCAGCCCAGGTCGAACCCGTCGTCGTAGCCCTCCAGGTACGGCAGGTCGTCATCGGTCCAGGGCCTCGGATGCCCGGCCTCGGACGTCTCCTCCCGTTCATACGGGCCGCCCGCCCCACCGCCGTCAGCCGGTTCCGGCGATGCCGGCAGGTCCAGCACCCTCGGCAAGCTGAAGAGAGCCTCGCCGTACAACCGGTCGGCATCGCCCTCGTCCACCATGCGGTCGGGCAGGAGCCACAGGCAGTTCTGGCCCGCGGCAAGGTCCGTCGCGACGTCGTGGATCTGACCCCGCGCCCCCGGCAGATCGGTGAGCTGCCAGGAGCGGGGTTCGTGGGCCGACACCTCACCGCTCCTTGGAGGCCCAGAAGCGGACCGCCCGGTAGGTGACCGGCTCCACGGCGAACCCTCCCTCGACCTCGTCGAGCAGTCCCAGGTGATCGAGCCTGACGAGCCAGCTCTCCGCCTCCTCCGCGGAGAGTTCTATCGCCGCCTCCACGTCGTCCCTTGGGACGCCCTGACCTTCTCCGACGTATTCGGTCCATGCGGCGGCCAGTTCCAGGTCCCTGCGGTCGAGCCCCGACTGCTTGAGGTGATGTTCGATGTTGGCCGGCTTCTCAATGGTCAGCCTGATCCGTTCGAGGGCGCTGTCGAGCGTCGCACCGTGCTGGGCGACGTCGGCGACCGCGACCTCCGTCCAGTGGGGCCAGCCACCCGTAGCCGCGACCAGCCGTTCCCGGTCCTCGCTGGCCACAAACGGGCACTCCGACCAGGCACGCAGGGCGTCGGCGGTCCAGCGGTCGGGGCTCAGCACCCTCAGGGAGAGCTCTTCTCCTTGCCCGCCCCCCAGCACCTCGCCCACCTGTGCGGCGTCGGCGAGCACCACGACCGAGCGGTTCTCCTTGCCCGATCCTCGCCGTTCGGCGTGGGGTACCAGCTTCTCCGCGGCGGGGCCGGCCTGCTTCACCAGCATTCGGAGCCTCTCGCGCAGCTCTTCGGAGGAGGCGCCGCGGAGGTCGGCCGTGAGGACGAAGGCCTTGCGCCGACCCTGAAGCAGCTTGCCGAGGTCGCCGCCCTGTACGTGCTTGACGATCTCCACACCGCGCGACTGCGCGAACACTTCGGCGGCCTTCAACACCTGGTTGGGGCGGTGCAGATCGGTGACGCCGACCACGCTGACGCCGGGCTGGGCAGCCTCGTGCAGCTGGCCCTCGGTCAGCGGACTGTAGCGCTGGATCTGCTGCGCGTCCCGTCCGAGGATGCGGCGCGCCGACCGGGGGTTGTACTCGTAGGGCTGGGTGAACTCGGTCTCCTGGAGCTCCAGTTCCAGCTCCTCGTGGGTGCCCAGCATGTTGACGACGTTGGGGCTCCTGACGGCGAACCTGGAGTGGTCCCCGAGCTGGTACAGCAGTCCGAGCCCGACCATCTCCGTAAGGAAGATCTGCACCTGCTTGACGCTGAGCGGCTCGAAGCCCGCCGGCCATGCCTCGCGCGCCAGCTGGAGAAGTTCGCGGGGGGTGTAGTCGCCCCGGTACCCGTCTTCCAGGCTGCGCAGGGCTATCACGAGGGCAAGCACCCGGTAGCGGTCGTCCAGATTGATCGTGAATCGCAGCCGCTCCGCGATGCGCCGGCGGACCGTCTCGGACGCCGCCACCCACTGGACGTCGGCTTCCGTGATCTGCACGGGGCCGTCCGTGAAGTCGTACGGACGGGCGTGCAGGGTCTCCACCAACTCCCGGCAGAAGATCTGCACGAGGTTGGCCTGGTAGTTGGTGATGGCGAGGATCCGCCAGACCAGTTCGGGCCTCTCGAAGGTGTAGCCGAGGGCGGCTGTCGGCTCCGTGACGAGACGGATGGCGGCCGCCTGCATGAGCGGGCCGACGAGCACGTCCGGTCCGCCGTGCACGGTCGACACGTTGGACAGGTGGCTGAAGCGCTGTACCTGGTGGAGACCCGCGAAGACGATCTTGAAGCGCCGTTCGGTCTGCTCCATGAGACGCTGGAACTGCATGACGTTGGGGAAGGTTGTCTCGCTGCCCAGCTTGTACGCCCGCCGCGAGTCCGTGTTCAGGAACGAGTCCGCCTCGTCGGCCAGGACGAGCATCCGCCTGCTCTCGTCCTCATCCAGCCATTCACGGATGCGTTTGACGACGATCTCCGGGCCCGCCCGGTCGGACATCCTGTTGTCGAAGACGCCCTCCCGCTTGAGCGCTTCGACCAGCCGGCTCCAGATCTGATCCGGCGCCTCCGCGTGTCCGATCTCGGCCTTGAGCAGATCGAGGTAGACCGCGACGTTCTCGTCGGGCCTACTGGGGAAGATCTCCGCGACCCGCCGCAGCAGCGCCGACTTGCCCAGCTGCCGGCCGCCGTACAGGAACATGCCGCTGTCGCGGCCCATCACCTCTCCCATCTCCTTGTCCCGCCCGTAGAACACCTCCTGCGGGACGAGACCGGCGACGAAGGGGGTGTACGGGTTGTAGGCGGTCCAGGGAAGGGTGACCCTCTGGAGCGAGCGGAAGGAGCCGGGGGCGCGGGCGGCCATCCACCCCAGCACCGCCGGGTCGACGACGAGCGCCTGCTGGGTGTTCTTCCGTGCCGCGACCGCCAGCCCCCGGCGGCCTTCCACCCCGAGCGGGTGCATGTAGAGGATGATGTTGGCACCGACATCGGCGTCCTCGAGGTGCGCCAGCGGCCCGTCCGCAGGCTGCTCCTCCCAGATCAGCATGATCGTGTAGGACGTCGCACGCGAGCCCAGAGCCGCCACGTAGCCGGGCCGTTCGGCCACCCGCGCCTTGGCGCGGAACGTGCGCATGCCGTGCCCGCGCACGAGCCGCTCGGACTTCAACTGGTTGTTGGTCATCTCCAGGCCGAGCAGCCGCAGGACCTGCAGAATGTGCTGCTGCCACTGACTGGTACGGCCCGGCTGGGTGCACAGGCCCTTCCACGACTCCAAGCCCGCCTTGGCCGCCTGGGTGAGGGACGCCTCGTCACCCCCGCCGAACCGGTCCGCCCACCACGCGGCGTCCACTCCGTCGCCCCCGGCCTTGGGCGCACTTGCGTCGGCGAGACCCGCCACGAACTCCACCAGCTCCGACCCGTCGTCCTCCGGTCGCTCCGGCAGCGCCTGGCGGCTGGTGGCGAGCGCCAGGAACTCCTGGGCCGTGACGGTGTCGCCCTCCTCGATGAGGCGGGCGATCCGTCCGTGGTCCTCGGCCGTAAGCGCGAGGTCTGAATCGGCCCGCAGCCGTTCGAGGTCCTCGCGAAGCCGGATCGTGGATTCCCGGACCAGCGCCTTGAGCTCGGTCTCCAGGGCTTCGAGGGATTCCAGGGCGAGGCGGTAGCGCCCGGACTCTTCACCGTCCGCGAACTCCTGCAGCCGGCCGGTGAAGTCCCGTTCGATGTCGGGCGCGAGATTCAGGTTCAGGGTCCGGATCTCCGCCAGCAGGCCCGCGGCGGCACGGTGCCGTTCGGCGAGCGCAATGCGCCAGTCCTCGTACGACTGGGCGCAGCGGCGGGCAGCGCCCTCGACCCACTCGGGATCGAGGGAGCCGTAGGCCGAGGGGACCCTTTCGGCGGCCGTGACAAGCGCCTTGGCCAAGTGGAGGTCGCCCACCTCCATGTAGCGCGTCAGGGCCGTCTCCGCGTCTGCGGAGCCGAGGAGCCCGGCCAGCAGCCGAGCCGTCCGGGGGTCGTCCAGCACCGGATGCCCCTCGCTGTCGCGCGGCAGGTCCGGGAGGCCGAGCAGGCAGTCCTCGGGCGGGATGATCCCGCCGTCCTCCCGGAGCCGTTCGACGCCGCCCTCGCGATTCGGTACGTCACCGGCCAACCAGGCTCGCAGCACGCCCAAGGCGGCCCCGCCGACGCCGGGGAGAGGTCGCACACTGCGCAGCTCCCGCAGGGCGGCGGACAGGCCCGCCACCCCCGGCTCGCTGCCGAGGGCCGGGCGCGTGGCGGCACGCGCCGCCTCAGCCTTCATGACGAGCTCCCCGACGGACCTGCAGATGCCGAGGAGCTGCCGGAACGCGCCCGCCGTGATCGGTTCCTTGGCCTGCTTGGGCGTACGGAACTGTGCGTCCGTCTCCTCGATGAGATGGCGGACCGGTCCCTCCCTCAGCAGCTGGTCACCCATTTCGGCGAAGGCGGTGCCGCCCCCACCGTGCTCCGCCCACTGGATGACGCGGTTCAGCGCCTCATGGAGCCTGCCCGAGGGACCCAGGAGGTACTTGAGGACCTGTGAGGCCCGCTGGTACTGAGTCTTGCGGTGCGGCAGCTCTTCGAGCAGGCGCCGCGCGGTCTTCCCGATCTCCTCCCGCCGGCTCAGCTCCTGCTGGCTCTCATCGGCCTGGAGGGTGCCCGGGACGAACGTACGGCCGTTGCGGACGGCGGCCACGAGGACGGTGAGCAGTTCCTGCCAAGGGGCGGTCAGCCCCGAAGGCATGCTGAATCCACTGACCAGGGGATGCGCCCAGCGGGCGGTGAGGCCCGTCCGCAAGGCCGCTGCCAAGGCGACCAGGTAGGCCTCCCGGTCCTGCGACAGGAGGTCGGTGTCGAAGTCGTGGGCGATCTGCACCGGGGTGGCGTCCGCCACGGAGATGCAGGCGTACGCGGCTGCGGTGAAGGCGAGGGCCTGGGAGCGTACCGCGGCCTCGTCGGAGGCCCCCGTCAGCCAGTAGGCCTCCGCCATGCGTCCGTCCCGTACGAGGCGGGCCACCGGTGAGGGCTCTCCCGTCTCCCAAGGCGCTCGCGGGTCCCAGTCGGGCGTGCTGATCCCGTCCGGCCACCACGCCTCGATCGGCTCGGCCACCCGGACGAGCGGCTCGGGGGCCCTGGCCGGGGAGCCTTCCTCCGCGTCGTCGACGGAGGGACCCGTTCCTTCCTCGGTCCCGGTTTCGGACTGGGCCGTCTCGCCGTTCGCCTCGTCGGTGGCCGGCGGCTCCGGAGCCGTCTCCGTGTCCGTCCGCGTCGCCTGCTCGGCTTCCTGGATGTCGGGGTCGGCTTCCGCCCCGGCGGGCGCGCATCGCGTCGCCTGGGGTTCGGGTTCGTCGGCCTCGTCCGACCCGCGGGGCAGGTCAGGAACGCGCTCTACGGCTTCTTGGGGAGCCGCCTCCCCGGCGGCCCCGTCCTTGTCCGCCGAACGGGGGCCCGCCGGCTCCCGGAGGCCGCCCCCCGCCTGATCGGCTTCTCCGGCGGGTCCTGCCGCCTCCAAGGCCGCTATCTCGGACTGAACGCCCTGGAGCAGTCCGCGCAGGCTGGCCGCCTCGTCCTCGCCCTCCGCCATCTCCAGCAGAGCAGCGTACGATCCCGCCTTGCGCCTCAGCGTCGCCAGCCGTTCGGTGAGACGCTTCAGCGCGCCCTCGACCTCCGTGTACCCCTGGTCCCCCGGCCATGCGCAGCCCCGCGCAGCCAGTCGGCCGACGAGGTCCGCACGCGCGTCGCACCATGCGGCCACCGTCGGAGCCAGCTCCTCATGTGACCCGGGGAGGCGGCCCGCCTCCACGTCGTCCCCGGCTGCACGCAAGGCTGCGGCCAGGCGGCCGCCCAGCGCTTTGAGCGTTTCAAGGGCGCCCGCGGGCGTGGCCGCGCCCTCCGACCTGGGCAACATGGCCATGTCCTCGCTCTCTCCGGTCACGTCCGCATCGGATGCGGTTTCCACCTCTACCGCTTCGGCGCTCGCGAATGAGCGGCCGATTGCGTGGGCATCCCGGGGCGGTTGACGATCCGCCGCTGCCCTCAATGTCTTCTCATGCTCCGCGGCGAGCAGGGCGAGCGGCTGTTCCTCGGCCCGCGCCGTCAGCATGCCGTACAGGGCACAGCGCGCGAGGGGGGAAGGCAGTACCTCGAGCATCGCGGTCAGCTGCGCCGGTGTGGGACTGGCCAGCACCTTCTCCGGGAATCCGTATTCTCGGCTCAACATCCGCACGGACCAGCCGAGTCCGCAGGAGACCATGCGGGCCAACTGCGGCTGTTGCGCCATCGTCAGCCACACCCGGGCCGCTTTCACCTCGCGCCGGGCCGGCGAATGGGCCTCGGGACCGGCTCCGTGAACGCAGACCTTTCCCCGCAGGCAGTGATGCCGTGTCAGGAGTAGGCGAATATCAGACTCCGTCAAAGACAGAGCCCAGGAACGCAGTTCACGTGACCACGCGTGCATCGATAGATCATCTCATCTTCTCGTCTCGAAGGCCCCCAAGTCAGGCCGATTCACCGGAGGTGACGGCAGCGGACCCCGCGGGCTATATCGGCTACGGCTCCAACCGCCGTCGTGATTCACTTCCCATGCCGACCGACTGTGCGCAATGACCCCAGCCAGAGAGAGTGAGGCCGCCCGTGGTCCACGGAATCGATCCGTCTTTCACCGCGCTTCCCTTGCGGGCGCTCGCCGACGCGGCGCTCGCCCGGGCCCGCGCGCTGGGTGCCGATCATGCCGATTTCCGGCTGGAGCGGATCCGCAGCGCCTCCTGGCGGCTGCGCGACGCCAAGCCCTCCGGCGGGTCCGACACCACCGACCTCGGGTACGCGGTCCGCGTGGTGCACGGGGGCAGCTGGGGCTTCGCCTCGGGTGTGGACCTGACCATGGACGCCGCCGCCCGGGTGGCCTCGCAGGCCGTGGCCATGGCGAAGCTGTCGGCCCAGGTGATCAAGGCGGCGGGCTCCGACGAGCGGGTGGAACTGGCCGAGGAGCCGGTGCACGCGGAGCGCACGTGGATCTCCGCCTACGACGTGAACCCCTTCGACGTGCCGGACGCGGAGAAGGCGGCGCTCCTCGCCGACTGGAGCTCGCGGCTGCTGGCGGCCGAGGCGGTCACGCACGTGGACGCCTCGCTGCTCGCCGTCCACGAGAACAAGTTCTACGCCGACACCGCGGGCACCTCGACGACGCAGCAGCGGGTGCGGGTCCACCCGCAGCTGACGGCGGTCGCCGTGAACGAGGTCACCGGCGAGTTCGACTCGATGCGCACCATCGCGCCGCCCGCCGGGCGCGGCTGGGAGTACCTGACCGGCACCGGCTGGGACTGGAACTCGGAGCTGGAGCGGATTCCCGAGCTGCTCGCCGAGAAGATGCGGGCGCCGAGCGTGGAGGCCGGGCGCTACGACCTGGTGGTGGACCCGTCCAACCTGTGGCTGACCATCCACGAGTCCATCGGCCACGCCACCGAGCTGGACCGGGCGCTGGGCTACGAGGCGGCGTACGCGGGGACCTCCTTCGCCACCTTCGACCAGCTGGGCAAGCTGAAGTACGGCTCCCCGATCATGAACGTGACGGGCGACCGCACCGCCGAGCACGGGCTGGCCACGATCGGCTACGACGACGAGGGCGTCGAGGCGCAGAGCTGGGACCTGGTCAAGGACGGCACCCTGGTCGGCTACCAGCTGGACCGGCGCATCGCGAAGCTGACCGGCCTCGGTCGCTCCAACGGCTGCGCCTACGCCGACTCCCCCGGGCACGTGCCCGTGCAGCGCATGGCGAACGTGTCGCTCCAGCCGGACCCGGGCGGCCTGTCCACCGAGGACCTGATCGGCGGGGTGGAGCGCGGGATCTACGTGGTCGGCGACCGCTCGTGGTCGATCGACATGCAGCGCTACAACTTCCAGTTCACCGGTCAGCGGTTCTTCCGGATCGAGAACGGGCGGCTGGCCGGGCAGCTGCGCGATGTCGCCTACCAGGCCACGACCACCGAGTTCTGGGGCTCCATGGAGAAGGTGGGCGGCCCGCAGACCTACGTCCTGGGCGGCGCCTTCAACTGCGGAAAGGCCCAGCCGGGCCAGGTGGCCTCGGTCTCGCACGGCTGCCCGTCCGCGCTGTTCCGCGACGTGAACATCTTGAACACCACGCAGGAGGCCGGACGCTGATGCCGATGAACCACACGAAGCCCCACGAGATCGTCGAGCGGGCGCTGGAGCTGTCCACCGCGGACGGCTGTGTCGTCATCGCCGACGAGGAGTCCAGTGCCAATCTGCGCTGGGCGGGCAACGCGCTGACCACGAACGGCGTCACCCGCGGCCGGACCCTGACCGTGATCGCGACGGTCGACGGCGCGGAGGGGACGGCCTCGGGGGTCGTCTCGCGCTCCGCCGTCACCGCCGAGGACCTGGAGCCGCTGGTACGGGCCGCCGAGGCGGCCGCGCGCGGAGCCGGTCCCGCCGAGGACGCCCAGCCGCTGGTGAGCGGGACCCCGGCGTCGCCGGACTTCGCCGACGCCCCGGCCGAGACCTCCTCGGCGGTGTTCGCGGACTTCGCCCCGGCCCTCGGCGAGGCCTTCGCCCGGGCCCGGGCGGGCGGCCGGGAGCTGTACGGATTCGCCAACCACGAGCTGGTGTCCACGTACGTCGGCACCTCGACCGGCCTGCGGCTGCGCCACGACCAGCCCAAGGGCACCCTGGAGCTCAACGCGAAGAGCCCCGACATGCAGCGCTCGGCCTGGGCCGGCCGTGCCACCCGGGACTTCAAGGACGTGGACCCGACGGTGCTGGACGCGGAGCTCGCCGTCCGCCTGGGCTGGGCGGAGCGGCGCGTCGAGCTGCCCGCCGGGCGGTACGAGACGCTGCTGCCGCCGACGGCCGTGGCCGACCTGCTGATCTACCAGATGTGGTCGGCGGCGGCGCGGGACGCGGTGGAGGGCCGTACGGTCTTCTCCAAGCCCGGCGGCGGCACCCGGCTCGGCGAGAAGCTGTCCCGGCTGCCGCTGACCCTGCGCAGCGACCCGAACGCGCCGGGCCTGGAGTCGGCTCCGTTCGTGGTGGCGCACAGCTCCGGGGACGACGCCTCGGTCTTCGACAACGGCCTGCCGGTGCCGGCCACCGAGTGGATCCGGGACGGCGAGCTGGCCCGGCTGACCACGACCCGGCACACCGCCGGGCTGACCGGCCTGCCGCTCTCCCCCGCCTTCGGGAACCTGATCCTGGACGGGGGCGGCGACCGGTCGCTCGAGGAGATGGTGGCGGCCACCGAGCGCGGCCTGCTGCTGACCTGTCTGTGGTACATCCGCGAGGTCGACCCGGCCACCCTGCTGCTCACCGGCCTGACCAGGGACGGCGTGTACCTGGTGGAGAACGGGCAGGTCACGGGGCAGGTCAACAACTTCCGGTTCAACGAGTCCCCGGTGGACCTGCTGTCGCGGGCCACCGAGGCGGGGCGGACCGAGAAGACCCTGCCGCGGGAGTGGGGCGACTGGTTCACCAGGGCCGCGATGCCCGCGCTGCGCATCCCGGACTTCAACATGAGTTCGGTCAGCAAGGGCGTCTGACCCACCTAGACTGACCTTGGCAATTTCAGACATCAAAGGAGTCGAGAGACCGTGACGGACATCGTCGACGAACTGAAGTGGCGCGGGCTGTTCGCCCAGTCCACCGACGAAGAAGCGCTGCGCAAGGCGTTCGCGGACGGTCCGGTCACGTTCTATTGCGGCTTCGACCCGACGGCCGCCTCGCTGCACGTGGGGCACCTGGTCCAGGTGCTCACCGTGCGCCGGCTCCAGCTGGCCGGGAACCGGCCGCTGGCGCTGGTCGGCGGGGCCACCGGGCAGATCGGTGACCCGCGGCCGACCGCGGAGCGGACCCTGCACGACCCGGAGACCATCGCGAACTGGGTGACGCGGCTGCGCACCCAGATCGAGCCGTTCCTGTCCTTCGAGGGCGAGAACGCCGCGGTCATGGTGAACAACCTGGACTGGACGGCGGGCATGTCCGCCATCGAGTTCCTCCGGGACATCGGCAAGCACTTCCGCGTCAACAAGATGCTGACGAAGGACTCGGTCGCCAAGCGGCTCGATTCCGACCAGGGCATCAGCTACACCGAGTTCAGCTACCAGATCCTGCAGGGCATGGACTTCCTGGAGCTGTACCGGCGCTACGGCTGCGTGCTCCAGCAGGGCGGCTCCGACCAGTGGGGCAACCTGACGGCCGGTCTGGACCTGATCCACCGCCTGGAGCCGGGCGCGGTCGTGCACGCCCTGGCGACTCCGCTGATGGTCAAGGCGGACGGCACCAAGTTCGGCAAGTCCGAGAGCGGCGCCGTCTGGCTCGACCCGGAGATGACCACCCCGTACGCGTTCTACCAGTTCTGGCTGAACGTGGACGACCGGGACATCTCCACCTACATGCGGATCCTGTCCTTCCGGAGCCGTGAGGAGCTGGAGGAGCTGGAGGCGCAGACCGCCGAACGGCCGCAGGCGCGCGCCGCCCAGCGGGCGCTGGCGGAGGAGCTGACGACGCTGGTGCACGGGGCCGACCAGTGCGCCGCCGTGATCGCCGCGTCGAAGGCGCTGTTCGGGCAGGGCGAGCTGACGGAGCTGGACGAGGCCACGCTGGCCGCGGCCCTGTCCGAGCTGCCGCACGTACGGGTCGCCGAGCCGGGCCTGGTCGTGGACCTGCTCGCGGAGACCGGGCTGGTCGCCAGCAAGTCGGCGGGGCGCCGGACCGTGAAGGAGGGCGGGGCCTACGTGAACAACGTGAAGGTCACGGCCGAGGACGCGGTCCCCGCCAAGGAGGAGCTGCTGCACGGGCGCTGGCTGGTACTGCGCCGCGGCAAGAAGAACCTGGCGGCGGTCGAGGTCACCGGCGCCTGAGGCCCGGCGCCTCGCGGAAGCGGCACGGAACACGGCGAAGGGGCCGGTCGGACGCCATTGTCCGGCCGGCCCCTCCGTCGTGCCCCGGACGGGGCAGCCAGTGCCGTGAACCTCTGCGGTCACGGCACTAGGTCATCTGCCTCCTGCGGCCGCGGATCGAGTGGTAGACCATGTCACCGACGCCGACGACCAGGACCGCTCCGGCAAGCTGCAGCAAGTGCCGGATCCAGTCGATGCCTTTGGTCTCCTCGACACCGATCCACCGCGAGACGGCGTTGCCGAGGAGGGCTCCGGCTATGCCGAAGAGGGTGGTCAGCCACAGGGGCTGGTGCTGCCTGCCCGGCAGGATGGCCCGGGCTATCAGACCCAGCACGAAACCGACGATGATCGCCCACAACCATTGCATGTCGAGCCTCCTCGTGGCGCGTTGTGCGCATGTGGGCCCAGTCTCGACAGGCGGGGCGTACGGCGCATTTCGGGCAGCTCCATTCGGGGGACACCCGCTCTCCTCGCGGCCGGGGCGGCGGCGTACCGTGGGAGGGTCCGGACCGGGGAACGTCCGGCCGTCGATCGGGTGGTGGAGCGTGGAGCGGACGAAACGGCAGAAGCGGAGCGGGGCCGAGGTCTTCCGGATCACCGGAGCGCGGATGGGTCTCGCCGAGGACGTGCGGGGCCGCCAGCGCCGCTACGTCGTGTCGATGGGCATCAGGACCCTGTCGGTCATCGCGACCGTGGGCTTGTGGAACGTGCAGCGGCCGGTGGCGATCGTGACGCTGATCGCGGGCGCCCTGCTGCCCTACGTCGCCGTGGTCATCGCGAACGCGGGCCGCGAATCGGCCCCCTCGCTGCCCTCGAATTTCATCCCGGCTCCCGTGCGGCCGGCGCTGGGCGCGGGAAACCTCAAGAAGAGCTCAGATCAATCATGAAGTTCCGGTGCACCGCACCGGGTCCTGCGTGACATACTGCCTACGCGCTCCGCATCCCCCGTCGGAGCGACGGACCGACGCCGGGCAGCTCCCCCCGTGGCTGCCCGGCGTCGCCATTCCGTTCCAGGGCCCGTCGTCACACTCCCGTCTGCCCCGCAGGCGACGACGGGAGTGTGACGACAGGCCCTAGGGTGAGGTCGTGACTTCCTCCGACTTCCCCGGCCCCGGTGCCGAAACCCCCACCTGCTCCGCCAAGGGCTGCCGCGACGCGGCCGTCTGGGTCCTGGCGTGGAACAACCCCACCCTGCACACGCCGGAGCGGCGCAAGACGTGGCTGGCGTGCGAGGAGCACCGCGAGCACCTCTCCCAGTTCCTGGGCGTCCGCGGTTTCCTCAAGGACGTCGTGAAGCTCGACGAGTGGGTGCAGCCGGAGGGCTCGGAGCGCTAGCGCCGGCGCCGCCTAGCCGCCGATCGCCGACATCGGGCGGTCGGGCTGGAGGAAGGACGGGTCGTCGAGTCCGGACCCGGCCTTCTTGCCCCACATCGCCAGCTTCCACAGCCGGGCGATCTCCTCGTCCGGGGCGCCCGAGCGCAGGGCGCCGCGCAGGTCCGACTCCTCGGTGGCGAACAGGCACGTACGGACCTGGCCGTCGGCCGTGAGCCGCGTACGGTCGCAGGCGCCGCAGAAGGGGCGGGTGACCGAGGCGATCACGCCGACCGTGGCCGGGCCGCCGTCGACCAGCCAGCGCTCGGCGGGGGCGGAGCCGCGCTCCTCTGCGCCCTCCTCGGTGAGCGTGAAGCGGGTGCGCAGCGACTGGAGGATGTCACCTGCCGTGATCATGCCGTCGCGCTTCCAGCCGTGCTGCGCGTCGAGCGGCATCTGCTCGATGAAGCGCAGCTCGTACTCGTTCTCGACGGCCCAGGCCAGCAGGTCGGGGGCCTCGTCGTCGTTCAGCCCCGGCATCAGCACGGCGTTGACCTTGACGGGGGTGAGACCGGCCTCGCGGGCCGCGGCCATGCCGTCGATGACGTCGTGGTGCCGGTCGCGGCGGGTGAGGGTCTTGAAGACCTCGGGCCGCAGGGTGTCCAGGGAGACGTTCACCCGGTCCAGGCCGGCGGCCTTCAGGGCCTGCGCGGTGCGCTTGAGGCCTATGCCGTTGGTGGTCAGGGACATCTTGGGGCGGGGCTCCAGGGCCGCGCACTGCTCGACGATCCCGACGAGGCCGGGACGGAGCAGCGGCTCGCCGCCGGTGAAACGGACCTCGGTGATGCCGAGACGGGTGACCGCGATGCGGATCAGCCGGACGATCTCTTCGTCACTGAGCAGATCGGACTTCCCGAGCCACTGCAGTCCCTCCTCGGGCATGCAGTAGGTACAGCGCAGGTTGCACCGGTCGGTGAGTGAGACGCGCAGGTCAGTGGCCACGCGGCCGTAGGTGTCGAGAAGCACTGTGGGCCCCCTCCCCTGTCCGGATCGTAGAGGTGCGCGCAGTCGTGGATGCACTGCATGCGCTGTATCGAGCCTACGCGACGCCGGTGGCGCGCAGGGGCGCCCGAACGAACGAGACGTGGCGCGGCCGCGTCGTAGGGAAGTACGACGCGGCCACGCTGGGTGTTCGGAGGATCTCAGTGAGCCCCAGTTCCGGTGAGGGAGCGCACTTCCAGCTCGGCGAACTTCGCGGGGTCCGCCTCCTCCTTGGACAGGACGGTTCCCAGCCAGCCGAGGAGGAAGCCGAGCGGGATGGAGATGATGCCCGGGTTCTCCAGCGGGAACCAGTAGAAGTCGGCGTCCTTGAACATCGACGTGGGCTTGCCGGAGACGACCGGCGAGAAGAGCACCAGGCCGACCGCCGAGATCAGGCCGCCGTAGATGGACCACAGCGCGCCCTGGGTGGTGAAGCGCTTCCAGAAGAGGCTGTAGAGGATCGTCGGCAGGTTGGCGGACGCGGCGACCGCGAAGGCCAGGGCGACGAGGCCGGCCACGTTCAGGTCGCGGGCCAGCGCCCCGAGGCCGATGGCGACGGCGCCGATGACCACGGTCGACCAGCGGGCCGCGCGGACCTCCTCCTGCTCGGTGGCCTTGCCCTTGCGGATGACGTTCACGTAGAGGTCGTGCGCGAAGGACGAGGAGGAGGCCAGGGTCAGGCCCGCGACCACCGCGAGGATGGTGGCGAAGGCGACCGCGGAGATCACGGCGAGCAGGATGGCGCCGCCGGTGGAGCCCGCGCCTCCGCCGATCTCCTGGGCGAGCAGCGGGGCCGCGGTGTTTCCGGCCTTGTTGGAGGCCAGGATGTCGGCCCGCTTGAGCAGGGCGGCGGCCCCGAAGCCGAGGGCGATCGTCATCAGGTAGAAGGCGCCGATGATGCCGATGGCCCAGTTCACGGACTTGCGGGCGGCCTTGGCGGTGGGGACGGTGTAGAAGCGGATGAGGATGTGCGGCAGGCCGGCGGTGCCCAGGACCAGGGCGAGGCCGAGCGAGAGGAAGTCCAGCTTGGTGAGGGAGTCCTTGCCGTACTTCATGCCCGGTTCCAGGAACTTGGTGCCCTGTCCGCTGTTCTCCGCGGCCTGGCCCAGCAGGGCGGAGATGTTGAAGTTGAACTTCAGCAGCACCAGGAAGGTGATCAGCAGCGCGCCGGCGATCAGCAGCACGGCCTTGATCATCTGGACCCAGGTGGTGCCCTTCATGCCGCCGATGGTCACGTAGACGATCATCAGTACGCCGACCAGTGCGACGACGGCGACCTTGCCGCCGTCGCTCGTGATGCCCAGCAGCAGCGAGACGAGCACGCCGGCGCCGGCCATCTGGGCGAGCAGGTAGAAGATCGAGACGACGATGGTGGAGGTGCCGGCGGCGGTACGGACGGGCCGCTGGCGCATCCGGTACGCGAGGACGTCGCCCATCGTGTAGCGGCCGGAGTTGCGCAGCGGCTCGGCGACGAGCAGCAGGGCGACCAGCCAGGCGACGAGGAACCCGATGGAGTAGAGGAAGCCGTCGTAGCCGAAGAGGGCGATGGCTCCGGCGATGCCGAGGAAGGACGCGGCGGACATGTAGTCGCCGGAGATGGCCAGGCCGTTCTGGAAGCCGGTGAACTGGCGGCCGCCTGCGTAGAAGTCGGCGGCGTCCTTGGTCTGGCGGCCGGCCCAGATCGTGATGATCAGGGTGGCCACGACGAACAGCCCGAACAGGGTGATGATCAGCGGACGGTGCTCGCTCGCTCCCGCGGCGACCGTCAGGTGGTGCGGCACCGCGCTCATGCCCCGCCCTCCATCCGCTTCTTGATGGCCGCGGCCTTGGGGTCGAGCTCGGCGGCGGCGTGCCGCGAGTACAGCCAGGCGATCAGGAAGGTCGTCGCGAACTGGGCGAGGCCGAGGACGAGCGCGACGTTGATGTTGCCGAAGAGCTTCGTCCCCATGAAGCCGCCCGCGTAGTTGGACAGCAGGACGTAGAGCAGGTACCAGGCGATGAAGGCCACGGTGAGCGGGAAGGCGAAGGAGCGGTAGGAGCTGCGCAGTTCGGCGAACTCGGGGCTCTGCTGGACGTGTCCGAACTCTTCGGCCGTGGGGCCCGCCAACGGCGTTCCCGCGCCGCCCGGCGGCGGCGCTGCTTCGGTGGTCACGGGGGGCTCTCCTTGTGACGCGGGTGCGGTGGGGACGACGGACAAAACAACCTCCGTGCGGGGGACGATGGTGCTGATCCCCCCTGTCAACGGCACGGCCGGCGTGTCGGGACGGTTCAACACCCACTGTTTCTTTGAAAACTCATTCCTCGAACTGATGGCGTAGAGGGGAACGGCGACGCTAGGTTCCCTTGTCATGAACCCGTCCCCCGCGACCGCGGCAGGACGGCTTTTTCAAGGATGATCTGGAGAACCCATGGCTCATCTGGGATCCGGCCGCCGGCGTGCTCTCGCCGTTCCGGTCGGCCTGGTGCTCACCGCCTCGCTCGCCCTCCTGCCCTCGGTGTCGGCCTCCGCCGCTCCGCTCGGCAACACGGCGGACGCGGCAACGGCCTCCAAGGCAGACACCACCGGCCCCAAGCTGTCCTACGTGGCGAACCTGACCACGTACGGAACCGTGAAGCAGGCGAGGAAGGCCATCGAGCGCGCCGGTGGAACGGTGGTGACGTCCTATGAGCAGATCGGGGTCGTCGTCGCACATTCCCAGAACCCGGACTTCGCCAAGCAGCTCCGCACGCAGCGGGGCCTCTTCGTGTCGGTCGGTGCCACCCGTACGGCCCCCCTCCAGACGGTGCAGACCACCGAGGAGGGCACGACCCAGCAGCTGGGCGCGGCGGACGCCGCCAAGGCGGCGTCGCAGGCCCAGGAGGGTCAGGAGCCGCTGGAGCCCAACCAGTGGGACCTGCGGACGATCAAGGCCGACCAGGCACACAAGATCAACGACGGCAGCCGGGACGTCACGGTCGGCGTCATCGACACGGGCATCGACGACACCCACCCGGATCTGGCCGCGAACTTCTCCAAGGAGCAGTCGGCCAACTGCGTCGGCGGTGTCGCGGACACCACCGAGGGCGCCTGGCGCCCGTACGCCGACGGCAGCGACCACGGCACGCACGTGGCGGGCACCATCGCGGCCCCGCGCAACGGCGTCGGCGTCAGCGGCGTGGCGCCCGGCGTGAAGGTCGCCGCGATCAAGGTGAGCGAGCCCGGCACCAGCCTCTTCTTCACCGAGGCGGTCGTCTGCGGCTTCATGTTCGCCGCCGAGAAGGGGATCGAGGTGACCAACAACAGCTACTACGTCGACCCCTGGCTCTTCAACTGCAAGACGGACGACGACCAGAAGGCGCTGGTGGAGGCCATCGGGCGGGCCAGCAAGTACGCCGAGCGCAAGGGCGTCCTCAACGTGGCCTCGGCGGGCAACTCCAACCAGGACCTGGCCGCCGACTCCCTCACCGACGACACCAGCCCGGACGACGCCACCCCGGTGCCGCGCACCATCGACCCGAAGGTCTGCCTGGACCTGCCCACCCAGCTCCCGGGTGTGGTCACGGTCTCGGCGACCGGCGACAAGGGCCTGCGGTCGTACTACTCCAGCTACGGCCTCGGGGTCGTGGACGTCGCCGCCCCCGGTGGCGACAAGTGGCAGATACCGGCCACGCCGGACGCCAACGGCCGCGTGCTGTCGACCGTCCCGGGCGGCGGCTACGGCTACAAGCAGGGCACCTCGATGGCCGCCCCGCACGTCGCGGGCGTCGCGGCGCTGCTCAAGAGCGCCCACCCGGGTGCCACCCCGTCGCAGATCCAGGCCATGCTCAAGGGCCAGGCCACGAAGACGGCCTGCCCGGCGCAGATCTACGACGCCACGGGCACGCTGATCAACGCGACCACCTGCGCGAGCAAGTGGGGCCAGACGGGCTACTACGGCTACGGCGTGGTCGACGCGCTCAAGGCCGTCCAGTAGGCGACCGGCTGACGGGAAGGGCCCGGGCGGGGGTGATCCCCGCCCGGGCCCTTCCTACGTACGGGACCGGGGGTCAGGGCTTGATCAGCACCTTGAGCGCGCTGCGGTCGTCCATCGCGCGGTAGCCGTCCGGGACCTCGTCCAGGGACACGGCGCGGTCGAAGACGGGCGCCGGGTCGATCGCGCCGCTGAGCACGTCCTCGAGCAGCTCCGGGATGTACGCGCGGACCGGGGCGACACCGCCGCGCAGGGTGATGTTGCGGTCGAACATGACGCCGAGGTCGAGACCGGTGCCGCTGCCGTGCGGGACGCCGACGTAGCCGATGGCGCCGCCGTCGCGGGTGATGTTCACGGCCGTGCGCATGGACTGCTCGGTGCCGACCGCCTCGATGACGGCGTGGGCGCCCTGGCCTCCGGTGAGCTCGCGCACGGCGGCCTCGGCGGCCTCGCCGCGCTCGGCGACGACGTCGGTGGCCCCGAAGAGCTTGGCGATGTCCGTACGGACGCTGTGGCGGCCCAGTGCGATGATCCGCTCGGCGCCGAGGCGCTTGGCGGCGAGGACGCCGCACAGGCCGACCGCGCCGTCACCGACGACGGCGACGGTGGAGCCCTTGCGCACGCCCGCGCCAAGGGCGGCGTGGTGGCCGGTGCCCATCACGTCGGAGAGCGCGAGCAGCCCGGTGAGCAGGTGGTCGTCGGAGAGGGCCGCGGCGGGCAGCTTCACGAGGGTGCCGTCGGCGTGCGGGACGCGGACGGCCTCGCCCTGGCCGCCGTCGTGTCCGACCGAGCCCCAGAAGCCGCCGTGCACGCAGGAGGTGTACAGGCCCTCGGAGCAGTAGTCGCAGGTGCCGTCGGACCACATGAAGGGAGCGACGACGAGGTCCCCGGCGCGCAGGCCGGACACCGCGGAGCCGGTTTCCTCGACGACACCGAGGAACTCGTGACCGATGCGCTGGCCGGGCTGCCGCTCGGCCTCGCCGCGGTAGGCCCACAGGTCGCTGCCGCAGATGCAGGCACGCAGGACGCGGACGACGGCGTCCTCGGGGCGCTGGATCGCAGCGTCGGGCACCTCCTCCACGCGGATGTCGTGCGGGGCGTGGATGACGGTGGCGCGCATGGTGGTGCTGTCCTCCGGATCGGGAATGGTTGAGTCTTGTAAGACCTCCCCTACCGTACGCCTGCCTCGCGGGTGAGCGTGCCGGAGGCCAGGAGGTACTGGGCGGCGAGGTAGGTGGCCATGATCCAGAAGTCGGGGCGGGGCAGCTGGGGCCATGCGGCGACGCCGGTGGCGATGAGGGTGTCGGAGAGCAGGAACAGCGCCCCGCCGAGCCCGGCGGCGCGGCCGAGGGCACTGGACCGGTAGGCCATGGCGGTGAGCAGCAGGCTGTATCCGGCGACGGGGATGCGCAGATCGGCCGGGAGGTCGGCCCAGAGCAGCGCGACGGTCCCGGCGAGCGCGAGTCCGTAGGCACCCCCGAGCAGCGGATTCGTTGCGCGCCGGCCGAAGAGGACCAGGTAGCAGACGTGCCCGGCGGCGAAGGAGCCCATGCCGACGAGGAAGGCCGGCTCGGCGTCGAAGAGCAGGGCGAGGTCCCCGCCCCAGCCGAAGAGCAGGGCGGCGACCAGCAGCCGGGGCGCTCCGCGCAGGGCTACGTGGCCGACGAGCAGCGGCATCAGCAGCGGCTTGGCGATGACGTGGCCGAGGTGCCAGCCGAAGAGCAGCGAGCCGAGGTCGACGGCGGTGGCGGCGGCGAAGCCGATGAGCATGATCCGCGGGACCGTTCCCGCTCCCGCGGGTGTGGGCCGGGCCCAGGAGGGCGTACGGGCCGACGGCGACTCGGCGGCGCTCACGCGGCGGGCTCCGCGGCCGGGGCCGTGTCGACGGGCGCCGCCGACACGGGGGCCGAAGCCGTGGCCGGGGCCTGGGTTTTGGCCGGCGAGGCCAGGGGCTGCCAGCCGGGGCCGCGGAAGACGCGGCCGGCGCGCTCGCGCCAGGTGGTGGCGGCGCGGACGTCGCGGGCGATGGCGGCGTACTCGTGGGTGGCCACGCGGAGCGGGTTGTAGGTGTTGATGTTCTTGGTGAGGCCGTAGACCGGCCGGTCGGTCTCGCCCACCCAGGAGCCGAACATCCGGTCCCAGACGATCAGGATCCCGCCGAAGTTGCGGTCCAGGTAGCCGCCTTGGGAGGAGTGGTGGACGCGGTGGTGGGAGGGGGTGTTGAAGACGTACTCGTAGGGGCGCGGCAGCTTGCCGATGCGCTCGGTGTGGACCCAGAACTGGTAGAGGAGGTTGATGCCGTAGCAGAACGGGATCGCGGCCGGGTGCACGCCGAGGGCCACCATGGGGAGGTAGAACCACCAGGTGGTGGCGCTGGTCCACGGCTGGCGCAGGGCGGTGGTGAGGTTGAACCGGCGGCTGCTGTGGTGGACCACGTGGCAGGCCCACAGGATGCGGATGACGTGGTGGAGCCGGTGCTGCCAGTAATAGAGGAAGTCCTGGACGAGCAGCATCAACAGGGCGGTCCACCACAGGAACGGCACCCGCAGCGGGGTCAGTTCGTAGACGGCGGTGAAGACGGCGACGACCGGGATCTTCCAGAGCAGGTCGAAGCCGATGCTCCCGAGCCCCATGGTGATGCTCGTGGTCGCGTCCTTGGCGTCGTACCCGGCGGCGTCCTCGTCGGGATGGATCCGGTAGCTCACCAACTCGATGACGGTGAGCAGCACGAAGGCGGGTATGGACCACAGCACGACATCGGGCAGGTTCGGCATGTCGGCACCATAGAGGCGGTCTCCGGGGTGCCGCTAGGGGTTGTTACCGATCGGTATCCATAAAGGTTACCGACGGTTCGCGCTGTAGGGTCCGGGCCCAGGGGAAGCGACGGAGGGGTGGGGAATGGCAGGCCTCGAAACGGCTGTCTTACGCGTGGCGAGCACGGCGGCGGGTTCGCTGCTGAGGTCGCGTCTCGGGCAGGTCCCGGGCGCCGGGCTCGCGAGCGATCCGGTACGTCCGGCGCAGCGCTGGCGCCGCCCGGCGCAGCTCGGTACACCCGAACTCCGCCGGCTCGCGGCGGGCTTGGCGGACCGGCTGGGGGCGGCAGCGGCCCGGCTGCCGGAACACGAACGGCTGGCGGCGCTGGACGCGGTCGCCGACGCCTTCGCCGCACTGGGCGCGGTCGACGCCGACGCCCTGTTCGCCGCGGACCTGGATCCTGTGGCCCTGGCGTCCCTGCTGCCCGTGCCGCCCGCCGCCGGACTCAGCCCGGCGGCCGAGGCCGCCTGCCGGGACCTGATCCGGCTGACCTGCGCCCATGCGGTGGAGTACCTGACGACACTGCCGGGGTTCGGGGCCCGGGCCGATGTGGAACTCGTCCGCCGGACCGGTGAGCTGGCCCGGGCGGTGGACCGGCTTCAGGAGGGCGGGGACGGGGCGGCGTACGCCTTCGAGGAGCGGTACGCGCGGTACGTCGCCGATACCCACGGCCGCCTCCAGCTCTTCGGCCTCACCCTCAGCCGCTCCCGGCGGGAATGGCCGCTGGACGTGGCCTACATCAGCCTTGCCGTGGCGGGCGACCAGCCGATGCTGCCCGGCGAGCCGGAGCTCCACCAGGTTCCGGTACGGGCCGAACAGGCCCTGGCGTCCGCGGACCGGGTGCTGTTGCGGGGTCCGGCGGGTTCCGGGAAGTCGACGCTGGTGCAGTGGCTGGCCCTCAACGCGGCGCGGCGGACGGACGGCCCGTGGAGCACCTCCGTCCCGTTCGTCCTGCGCCTGCGCTCCTTCACCTCGTCCGGCGACCTGCCGCTGCCGGAGGACTTCCTGCGGGCCTGTGGCGTCCCGCTCTCGGCCCCGCCCGGCTGGGTGGAGGACCTCATGCTCAGCGGACGGGCGCTGGTGCTCGTCGACGGCGTGGACGAGGTCCCGCAGCGGCTGCGCGCCCGTACCGAGACCTGGCTGCGCTCGCTGGTCTCCGCCTTCCCCAAGGCCCGGTACGTGGTGACCACCCGGCCCTCCGCGGTCCCGGAGGACTGGCTCGCGGGGCTGGGCTTCGCGACGCACTCCATGCTGGCGATGGAGCAGAAGGACATCCGGGCCTTCGTCACGCACTGGCACGCGGCGGCCCGGGCGGAGGGCCAGGAGGTCGATGTGTACGAGGCCTCCCTGCTGGAGGCGGTCGCCTCCCGGCGGGACCTGGCCCGGCTGGCGACCAACCCGCTGATGTGCGCGCTGCTGTGCGCCCTGAACCAGGACCGGCGGATGCAGCTCCCCCGGGCGAGGAAGGAGCTGTACGACGCGGCCCTGGACATGCTGCTGGTCCGGCGGGACACGGAGCGGGAGATCGGCGGGGTCGAGGGGGTCTACCTGACCCGCGACGAGCAGATCGTGTTGCTCCAGCGGTTCGCGTACTGGCTGATCCGCAACGGGCAGGTGGAGGCGGGCCGGGACGAGGCCGTCGAGCTGGTGGGCGAGTGGCTGGAGGCGATGCCGCAGGTGCGCGAGCAGGGCGGCGCGGAGCAGGTCTTCTCGCACCTGCTGATCCGCAGCGGACTGCTCCTGGAACCGGCGCCGGGCTCCGTGGTCTTCGTCCACCGCACGTTCCAGGACTACCTGGGCGCCAAGGCGGCGGTGGAGTCGCGGGACTTCGGCGTCCTGGTGAAGAACGCGCAGGACGACACGTGGGACGACGTGGTGCGGATGGCGGTGGGCCACGCGCGTCCCGACGAGCGTGTCCGTCTGCTACGGGGGCTGCTCCGCCGCGCGGACAAGGTGAAGTCGGCGCACGACCGCCTCGTCCTGCTGGCGGCAGCTTCTCTGGAGCACGCTCCCGAGATCGACCAGGCCATACGCGCCGAGGTGCAGGAGCGCACCGCGAAACTGCTGCCGCCGCGGTCCCTCCGAGAGGCGGAGGAGCTGGCGAAGGCCGGTGAGCTGGTCCTGGAACTCCTCCCGCTGGACGAAGACCTCAGCGAGGAAGAAGCGGAAGCCGTCGTGCTCACGGCAGGGCGGGTCGGCGGGCCGCGTGCCTTGGAGATCACCGCCCGGTTCTGCCAGGACACCCGGCTGAGCGTGGGTTACGCCCTGGCGGACAACTGGGCACGGTTCGACGCGGCCGAGTACGCCGACGCTGTTCTGTCGGCGGCTCAGCTACCGGGAGCGAGCCTGCTCGTGAACACCGAAGAGCAGGCGGCCGAGGTCGGGCGGCTCACCCATCTGAAGCGGATCAACCTGCACTGGGCCCCGGGCCTCCCGGGGCTGGTGGCGCGACGCCCCGACCTCGAATGGCTCTTCGTCTTCCGCAATGACGCCTTGAACGATCTGTCCCTGCTGGCGCCCCTCGATCGCCTGAACTTCCTCGGCCTGTCGATATGCCCGAACGTGCGAGACCTCGCTCCCCTCACCGAACTGCCGCTGCGCCAACTGAGCCTGTACGACCTTGCTGACGGCACGCCCCTGGGACCGCTTCGCGGTCTGGCACTGACCGATCTGACCCTGGGATCCCGATTGCCGGTGGACCGCGTTGCCGACCTACCGGTGACCGAAGGGCTGGAGTCACTCACGCTGCACAACGAAAGCAGCCACCTGTCGCTCGAGGGCCTGGACCGCTGGCCTCGGCTGTGGAGCCTGACGGTCACCGGCGACCATCAGGTCCACGATCTCGCGACCATCGCCGCACCGCCGATCACGAACCTGTTCATCAGCAATGCGGCGCCGGACCTCACCGACGTTCTCCCGCACGACCGACTCACCTACCTGACACTGCACCAGTGCTCTGACTTCGACCTGGCTCCGCTGCGGTCCCTGCCCGAACTCAGGACCCTTCTCCTGACCGGCTCCAGCGGGACGGTCGATCTCACTCCGCTGTCGGACCTGGACCAACTCAAGATCAAGGTCCACGGCGCCACGTCCGTCACGGGTGCAGAGACCATCCCGCCGGAGCGGCTCGCGTTCAGGGCCTGAGCCGCTCCCGGCGGGAGCCGAAGGTCACCAGACCCGGACCGACCCCCCTCGGGCGAAGGCCGGGCTGGTGGCCTCCGGCGGGACCTCCGTCAGGGGTTCGGCGATCTCCGAGACCAGCGGGCCGTGCTTGGCGGCCAGGGCGTCCAGCAAGGGGAGGTCGAAGCCGTAGACGCGGGCCGCGTTGCCGCCGGCCATCGCGACGACCTCCTCGCGCGGGAGGCCCGCGTAGGCGATGCGGAGGCCCTCGCGGGAGAAGGGGGTGGTGCCCTCGTCGTGGGGGTAGTCGCTGCCCCACATGATCTTGTCGAGGCCGATCCGCTCCCGCAGCGGCACCTCGTGCGGGCGCATGAAGCTCGCTCCCACGAAGCAGTTGTCCCGCCAGACCTCGCTCGGGCCCCGGCCCATCGACTCCGCGAGGCCGGCCCCGAACTTGGACTCCGCCGTGGCGGAGGCCGCGACCAGGCGGCCGTGGTAGTAGTCCAGCATGTCGAGCACGCCCGGGATCCAGCCGGAGCCCTGCTCCGTCAGGACCAGCTTCAGGCCCGGGTGGCGCCGGAACGCGCCGCCGAAGATGAGGTGCCACAGGGCCCGGTGGGAGAACCAGGTCGTCTCCACCATGAAGACGGCCCGGGCCGCCGGTTCGTCGCCGAGCGGCGGGGACGCCGAGCCGCCGTGGTGGTTGACCGGCACGTCCAGCTCGTCGCACACCGCCCAGATGGGGTCGTAGGCGTCCGAGTAGAGCTCGGGGACCGAGGAGCCGGGCGGGACCCCGGGCAGCAGGATGCCGCCCGTCAGGCCCGCCTCCCTCGTGCGGCGGATCTCCTTCACCGCCGCGTCCACGTCGTTGAGGAGGATCTGGACCACCCCCGCACGCCGGCCCGGCGCGTCCGCGCAGAAGTCCGCCAGCCAGCGGTTGTGGGCCTGGAGTCCGGCCCAGCGCATCGCGTACTCCGCGGCCGTCGGAGGCTGGGCCATCAGGGAGGCCTTGGGGAAGAACGGTGGGATCGTGTTCGGGAAGACGACCTCCGCGACGATGCCGTCCGCCTCCAGTTCCGCCAGCCGGCGGGCCGAGTTCCAGTTGCGGTCCGCCGTGTCCGCGAGGAGGTCCTCGTACGGGTTCACGTAGCCGGCGGCCCAGGCGTCGAACTCGTCGTGGTACCGCTTCTCCAGGTACGGCTTGTAGTCCAGCAGGTCGGCGCCCGCGTGGCAGTCCGCCGAGATGACCGTGTAGCGGTCCTCCGTCCGGTCGGTCATGACGACACACCCAGGACCGGGAAGTCGTGGTCCGTCAGCCAGTGCCGGCCCACCTCGCGGGAGCGGGCCCAGGAGGCCTCCACCGCCGCCTGGTCGGGGCTCTGGCCCAGCTCGGCCGGGGTGGGGCCGATGCGGCGGGCGATCGGGGCCAGCTTCCCGGTGTCGAAGCCGAAGACCTCGGCCGCCGCCAGGCCCAGCATCCGGCGGGTCTCCGCGACCGGGATGTCGTGGAAGGTCTTCTCCAGCCAGTTCCGGGTGGCGGGCCAGGTGCCCTCGGGGTGCGGGAAGTCCGAGCCCCACAGGATGTTGTCCACGCCGATCTCGTAGCGCTGGGCGAGCTCCCGGCGTTTGGTGTTCGTCGCGCAGATGAAGACCTGGCGGTCGAGGTACTCGCTCGGCGGGCGCTTCAGCTCCGCGAAGGGCGAGAGCTTCTTGCCGCCGTGGGCGCCGAGGTAGAGCCGGTCCATGAACCACAGCTGGTTCGGGAGCCACCAGCAGCCCGACTCGGCGACGCCGAACTTCAGGCCCGGGTGCCGCTCGAAGACCCCGGACCAGAGCAGGAACCACAGCGGGCGGGCGGGCCACCAGGTGACCTCGGAGACGTAGATGCCGAGGTGGTCGCCGTACTCGTGACGGGGCGCGGCCCCGGAGTGCGTCACGATCGGCATCGCCGTCTCGGCGGCCGCCGCCCAGACGGGGTCGTAGCGGCGGTCGTGGTAGGGCGCCTTGTCCACCCACATGGAGGGGATCATCAGCGCGCCCAGACCGGACTCCTTGGCCCGGTGGATCTCGGCGACGACCCTGTCCGGCTCACCGGTGATGGGCAGGAGTGCGACGCCGCAGTGGCGTTCCGGGTTCTCGGAGACGAACTCCGCGAGCCAGCGGTTGTGCGCCTGCGCGCCCGCCATGCCCAGCTCGGGGTCCTGGTCGCCGGAGAGGCCCAGCCCCACCCCGAAGGGGGCCGCGGTCTGGCTGTCGACGGCGTCCGCGTCGGGGAAGACGACTTCGGCGGCCACGCCGTCGCCGTCGAGTTCCTTCAGCCGCTGCGCGGTGTCCCAGCCGCCCTTGAGGCCTTCCTCGTGGTCGTGGAACCACTTCTCGGCGAAGGCCTCGTTGCGGACGCCCAGGCGGGTGGCCTCCGCGCGGCGGGCGTCGCGTTCGCCGAGGAACTCGTCGAACTCGCGGTGGAAACGGGAGTCGAGGTAGGGGCGGTACCGCTCGGTCGGCAGGCCCGCGTGGCAGTCGGAGGAGATGATCAGGTACGGGTCTTCGTACGGTGTGTCACTCACGGCGTGGCTCCTCAGTCGAGGATGAAGCTCTCCAGGTAGGCGGGGTTGGCGCGGTCGAGCATCGACTGCGACCGGGCGCGGATCTGCCGGTCGCTGTGCTCGCTCGCCGGGAGCATCCAGAAGCGGTCGGCGCGGATGCCGTCGACGACGTGCTCGGCGACCTCCTCGACCGGGGTGAAGTTCACCTCGTGGCCGGCCTGTTTCATCGCCGCCTCGTACTGGTCGAGGCTGCGGTACGGGGTCTTGCGCGGGCGCTGCTTCGCGTAGCGCTCGGGCCGGTTGCGGTGGGACTCCCACAGTCCGGTGCGCAGCATGTGCGGTCCGGGGAAGAGGACGGAGGCGCCGACGGCCGCGCCCTCCGCCTTGAGGTGGGCGTAGAGGGACTCGGTCATGGTGACCACGGCCGCCTTGGTGACGGCGTAGACGGAGGCGGTGGGCAGCGGGGCGATGCCTCCGTCGCCCGAGGAGGTGTTGACGACGTGGCCGGGGGCGCCGCCCGCGATCATGCGGGGGACGAAGGCCTGGATGCCGTGGAAGACGCCCCACACGTTGACGGAGAAGGCCCACTTCCAGTCGTTGGGCTCGTGCTCCCACATGCGGCCCTCGGCGCCGGAGCCGACGCCCGCGTTGTTGCAGAGCACGTGCACGGCGCCGAAGGTCTCGTAGGCGGCGTCGGCGAGCGAGAGCACGGAGTCGCGGTCGCTGACGTCGACGGTCCTGGCGAGGACCTGGGCGCCCTCGGCGAGGAGTTCCTCGGCGGCCTTGCGCAGGGCGCCCTCCTCCACGTCGGCGAGGACCACCTTCAGGCCCTCGGCGGCGAAGCGGCGGGCCATGGCGAGGCCGATGCCACTGGCGGCGCCGGTGACGACGGCCACCTGTCCCGGTTCGAGTCGCATGTCAGCCCCTCCCCCCTGTCGATCCCTCCGGGGGCGCGTCGAGGATCTGCATCGGGTCGTCGTAGCGCTGGTGGATGTACGGAAGGAGGGCCTGGGCGCTGACCCGCTCGACGACCCGGCCCTTCTGGTCGGTGGTCTTCTCCCCGATGGTGATCTCCACGACCCGGCGGACGGGGAGGTCGGCGACGGGGTCGAACATCGACTCGCGGAGCACCACGTCACCGGTGATGTGCTCCAGCTTGCGCACCTTCTCGTGGCGCGTGCAATGGACGAGCACCGGGTCGGCGTCGAAGCCGGAACCGTCCACCGCCGGCAGGAACTTGAAGTAGAAGTCGGTCTTCTCCGTGGGCTCGGGCAGTGGCAGTTCGCGGTCCACGGCCCCGCGCACCTCCACGAAGGCGATCCCGTGCCGTGCGAGTGAGGCCCGTACGACGAGGCCGTCGCGCTCGACGGTGATCTCGCCGAGCTTCTTGGGCTCTCCGAACACCTCGCGGCCGCCGGTCAGGGCGCGCTCCATGCTCATCGGCATGACCAGCGGGTACCAGCCCTCGACCCCGCCGTGCCGGGCGGCGACGGCCACTGAACCGGCGCCGAGCGGGTAGCCGGGCAGCTCGACCTTGCTGATGTTGGCCCGTACGAGGGGCCGGTCGGCCGGCTTGAGCGGCGGCGGGAGGACCGCCGCCACCACGTCCGGGTCGCTCTCCCAGACGGCCACCACACCGGTGGACCAGATGTCGGGGAGGTTGGAACTCTTCTCGCGCGACGCCGCGATCTCGGCCTCCGTGCGCGCTCCGTACCGTACGCGTGCCATGTATTCGACCATCCCTCGTCTCGGGCGGAGTCGGTTCTGTAACACAGTTACACCGCCACCGATGAAGGGTAAAGACCCGTGCACACACGAGAACTGACACATCGACAGATCGGTGGAACCGCAGACATGGCCAGAACCACGCTCACTCGCGACGAGGTACTGGACGCCGCCGCCTCCCTGGTCAAGCAGCACGGCCCCGCCGCCCTCACCATGCGCAAACTCGCCGCCGAACTGGGCACGGCCGTGACCTCCATCTACTGGCACGTCGGCAACCGCGAGTCACTGCTCGACGCCCTCGTGGAACGCACCGTCGAGGAAATGGGCGCCATCAGGCCCGCCGGCCGCACCCCCGCCGACCGGATCCTGTCGGTGGCCCGGACCCTGCGGCGCGAACTGCGCGAGCGCCCGCACCTGATCGCGATGGTCCACGAACGCGGCCTCACCGAGCGGATGTTCCTGCCCGCGCAGCAGGCGCTCGTGCACGAGGTGCACGCCGCCGGGCTG
Organism: Streptomyces sp. NPDC088762; assembly: GCF_044750905.1. NCBI lineage: Bacteria > Bacillati > Actinomycetota > Actinomycetes > Kitasatosporales > Streptomycetaceae > Streptomyces > Streptomyces sp. NPDC088762. The sequence continues at coordinate 189,594 of NZ_JBIVKT010000012.1, read as the reverse complement.
CGCGGCGCCCGGGCGGCCGACGCGGTGCGCGCGATCCAGTTCCAGATCGTCGGTTTCCTTCTGGTGGAGCGCAACCGCGAGCGCTCCCCCGCCCAGTCCCCGGCCGAGAGCGAGCTCTGGGACCCGGCCGCCGCCCCCCACGACCCGGCGCTCGCCCGCGCCCTGGCCCGCCCCGCCGACCCGGAACGCCTCCTCCTGCTCTCCGTACGGGCCCTGGTGGCGACCCTGCTGCCACCGGGCCCACCGGCTCCGCGGACGGGCCGTTAGGCCGTGTCGTCGACGTCCCGCCCGGCCTGATCCGTAAGACACCCCCTAAATCGGTTTGCGCCGGCCCGCCTCCGTGGTTGGATCTGGTCCGCGGGGGCGGCTCCGCGACGTGCTTCCTTCTCATCCCACTCTGAAAACCGCAGCGCGTCCCCTCTCCGCCCCCGCCCCACCTCTCTCCCCGGTTCCGGAGGAATCCCCCCTTTGCCCGAGCTGTCGACCGTTCTGCTGCGCCGTCTCCACACCGTGTACGTCGACCAGGCCGGGCCGCGGCCGGGCGACCCCTCGACCACCGAGGGCCTGACGGCCCTGGAGGCCGAACTCCTCGACCGGGGCTTCGCCCTGACGGCTCCGCTGCGCTCCGCGCTCGCCTGGCTCGGCCCCCGCGGGCTGGCCGACGCCGGCACCCGCCTGGTCCGGGACATCGACGTCCTGCTGGGAGCGGACCGCACCCACATGCCGCTGTTCCGCACCTTCCCGGCCTCCGTGCCCGACGACACGTACGGCCTGTGGATCGACCGGGTCTTCACCCTCCTCCTCCAGTGGCCCGCCCAGCCGTGCGTGTTGTGCGCGACCGTCGGCAGCGTCCACCCCGTCTCGCCCTGCGCCCACCTGGTCTGCCGCAGCTGCTGGGACGGCGGCGTCTACACGGGCTGCCCGATCTGCCACCGCCGGATCGACCCCGAGGACCCCTTCCTGGTACCGGCCGTCCGGCCCGGCCGCCCCGCCCCCGCCGACTCCGCGGGCCCGCTGCGGCTGCTCACCCTGGGCACCGACCGCGCGGCGGACGCGGTCACCGCCCTCGGCCGGCTGCTCGCCCGCCGCACCCCGCTGTCGCCCCAGGACACCGAGGAGGCGCGGGTGCTCCTCGCGAGCGCGCCGCCCGGCCTCGGCTGGCTGCCGGAGACCATCCCGGTGCGCGAGACCAAGGCCCTGGTCCTGGGCACCCTGCTGCTGGAGCGCCGCACCCGCGAGGCCGTACGCGCCCTGCTGCCGCGGTGGCTGACCACCGCCACGGACGTCCTGCGGCTGCTGGCCGTGTGGTCCGGCGGCGGGGCCGACCTGCTGGCACCGCCCCGGATGCGCTCCCTGCCGCGCGCGCTGCGGCGCGAACTGCTCGGCCTGCTGGACGGGCTGGACCCCGCGCTGCTCGTCGAGGACGTACTGCGCCACCCCGACCCCTGGAAGCGCGCCGCCGAGATCCTGCACCCCTTCGAGCACCACGGCCGCCACCCGCGGGCCGCGCTGGCGTTCGCCGTACTGCGGGAGACCGACGTCCGGGGCACCGCGCTGGGCGACGCCCTGCTGGCCACCGCCGCCGCCCACCCGCACGCCGTACGCGTCGACGGCTCCCGCATCAGGGCCGCCACCTGGACCGGGCGCGCCGAGGAGGCCCTGCGCGGCGGGGACCCGGACCGCGCCCTCGCGGTCCTCGCGGAGCGGCCCGGGGAACTCGTACGCCGCCTCGACCACCTGCTGCGCCGCTACTGCGCCGACGCCCTGCCCGAACAGGTCGCGGCGGTGCTCGAGGAGCGGCTGCCCAAGGCCGGACCGGGCCCGGTGCTGTCCGCGCTGGGGCGGCTGCGGATCCGCCATCTGCCCGGCACCCGGCGGGTGTTCTTCCCCCGCGGCGAGGTCGCGCACTCCTTCACCGTGGACGACACCCGCGCCCCGCTCGCCGAGCCGGTGACCCGCGCGGTGAGCGCACTGTTCGAGCGGGAGGTACTGCGCCGGCTGTCTGCGGCCGAGCCGTACGACGTGGCGGTGCTGGACTCGCGCCTGGCCCACCTGCACGTGCCCTCCGCCGAGCGGGCCGCGGCCAAGGCGCTGGTCACCGTCCCCAAGGGCAGCTTCCAGGCACTGCCCGACGGCGAGGTGCTGCGGATGTTCCTGCACTGGATGGAACCGCCGAAGAAGACCGTGGACCTCGACCTGTCGGTGGTGCTCTTCGACGCCGACTGGAACTACGCGGGCCTGTGCGACTACACGAACCTGGTGTACGGCGGGCGGGCCGTCGTCCACTCCGGTGACCTCACCTCCGCCCCCGCGCCCGCCGGGGCGAGCGAGTACGTGGACATCGACCTCGACGCCCTCGCCGACACCGGCGTGCGCTTCGCCATGCCGGTCGTCTTCTCTTACAACAACATCCCCTTCGAGCTGCTGCCCGACGCCTTCGCCGGCTTCATGGCGCTGCCCAGCCGCAACGGGCGCACCTCGCGCTACGACCCGCGGACCGTCCGGCAGCGCTACGACCTGGTCGGCAACTCGCGGATCCACGTACCGCTCCTCGTCGACCTGGAGCGGCGCGGCTTCCTGTGGACCGACGTGCACCTGCCGGACGACGAGGGCTACCACAGCGTGTACGCCCACCAGGACGACCTCGCCCGGATCGGCCGCGACCTGTTCCAGTACTTCTCCACCGGCCGCACCACCCTCTGGGAGCTGGCCGGCTGGCACGCCGCCGCCCGCTGCGGCGAGGTCGTCGTACTGCGCCGCACGCCCCGGCCTAGCGACCCCGACGAGCTGTGGACCTACCGCCGGCGCGCGCACGAGGACACCGCGGCGTTCGCCGAGCGGCTCGTCGGGCTGGGCGATCCGGACACCGCCCTGGCTTCGCCGGACGTTGAGGCCCTCGCGGGAGCCGCCGCCTCGGGGCGGTCCGCCCTCCTCGCGCTGGTGGACGGGGGCGTGGCACCGGCCGGTGCGCGGGGAGCGGTATACCGGTTGCTGCCGGGGCCCGTTGACGGCTGCGGGCTCGAACAGCTGGCCGCCGGGGACCTCGTCGCGGCCCTGGGCTGATCCCGGGCGGCAGGCGGTGTCAGTCCGTGCCGATATCCTCTGTGACCATGCTCGACGACCGTACGACCGCAGAGACGACGTGGCCGACCGCGTACCCACAGGGGTACGCGGTCGTCGACGTGGAGACCACCGGGCTCGCTCGCGACGACCGGATAGTCTCCGCCGCCGTCTACCGGCTCGACGCCCAGGGCAACGTGGAGGACCACTGGTACACCCTGGTCAACCCGCAGCGCGATCCGGGACCGGTGTGGATCCACGGTCTGACGAGTGCGATGCTCGCCGACGCCCCGCTCTTCAAGGACATCGCCGAGGAGTTCGCCGGCCGGCTCGCGGACCGGGTGCTCGTCGCGCACAACGCCATCTTCGACTGGCAGATGATCGCGCGGGAGTACGCGCGGGCCGCCGAGACCGCGCCGGTCCGTCAGCGGCTGTGCACCATCGCCCTGTCCAAGGAGCTGAACCTGCCGCTGCCCAACCACAAGCTGGAGTCGCTCGCCGCGCACTTCGGCGTGGTCCAGCAGCGGGCCCACCACGCGCTCGACGACGCCCGGGTGCTGGCGGAGGCCTTCCGTCCGTCGCTGCACGCGGCCGCGCGGGACGGCGTACGGCTGCCCCTGCTCGAATGCCGGCCGCTGACCGAATGGTCTGACTCCCCCGCCACCCCCCGGGTGGGCTACCAGGCCTCCTACGGGGGCGGCGGCACCTGGCGGGCCTCGCGCAAGCGGCCGCCGTGCCCGTATCCGAACCCCGGGCGCTTCGAAGACGGCAAGCCGCTGAAGCAGGGCATGCGCATCGCCTTCTCCGGTGACACCTCGGTGGACCGCGAACTGCTGGAGGACCGCGCGGTCGAGGCGGGCCTGCACGTCGCGACGAGTGTGTCGCGGCTCACCAGCCTGCTCGTGACGAACGACCCCGACTCGGCGACCTCGAAGACGGTCAAAGCCAAGGCCTTCGGCACGCCGGTCCTCGACGAGGCGGCCTTCACCCAGCTCCTGCGGGACGTGGCGGCGGCCGAGGACTGAGCGGGGCCGGGCGGGGCTCGCAGAGCACCGGATCCGGGCGGGCGTTGCGCCGGGCGGGTGCAGGCACGGCGACTCACCCCGGTGGATCTTGTTCCGGCCGGCTGCCGTGCGGAGCATGCGGCGCATGGCACGTTGTGAGGTCTGCGGAAACGATTACGGCATGTCCTTCGAGGTGCACGCGCAGGGCGCCGTGCACGTCTTCGACTGCTTCTCCTGCGCCATTCACCGCATGGCGCCCATCTGCGAGCACTGCCGGGTCCAGATCATCGGGCAGGGCGTCGAGGTCGAGGGGCAGTGGTTCTGCGGGGCGCACTGCGCCCGCTCCGAGGGGAAGGTGGGCGTTATCGACCGCGTCTGAGCCACCTCCCGCCCGCACGACTCCCGGTACGGCCCTCCCTGCGAGTTCCGTCACGTCTCCCCGTACACCTCGACCCCGGACGGCCACCCGGCCGCCGGGGTCGACCGCGCTGGGGGTACCGTCGTGGGCGTGTACCGCTTTGTGCTGACCCGGCAGTGGGTGTGCCTCACCCTCTTCGCCCTCGTCCTCATCCCCGTGACGATCAAGCTGGGCTTCTGGCAGTTCCACCGCCACGAGCACCGGGTCGCGCAGAACCGGCTCATCGAAGCGAACCTGCGGGCGGAGCCCGTCCCCGTGACCGAGGTCACCTCCCCCCGCCACACCGTCCCGCGCGCGGACTTCTGGCGCTCCGTCACCGCGACCGGTACGTACGACTCCGCGCACGAGGTGGTCGTACGGATGCGGACCTCGGGCGATGACAAGGTCGGCTTCCACGTCGTGACCCCGCTGGTGCTCGGCGACGGCCGGGTGGTGCTGGTCAACCGGGGCTGGGTGCCCGGCGGTGACGACCCCCGCGCCTACCCGCCGGTGCCGGCCGCCCCTGGGGGCGAGGTCACGGTCACCGGCCGGCTGAAGGCCGACGAGACCAGCGGCGGCAGCGGCATCAAGGACCGCAAGGGGCTGCCGGACCGCCAGGTGATGCTGATCAACAGCGAGCAGCAGGCGGCGTACCTGGGCAGGCCCGTCCTCGGCGGCTACCTCGAACTCACCGCTCCGGCCCCCGCGGACGGCAGCCCCGAGACGATCGCCGAGCCCGACCACGATTCGATCGGCCCCCACATGGCGTACGCCGTGCAGTGGTGGCTGTTCACGGCCGCCGTGCCGGTGGGCTGGCTGGTCCTCGTACGGCGCGAGAAGCGCGACCGCGAGGCGGCGGCCGCCGCCGGATCGGCCGCCGGATCCGCCGCCGGGTCGGAGCCGGCGACGACGACGGCGTAGCGTGTCGGCATGGATCTTGGACTGAAGGACCGTGTCTACATCGTCACCGGGGCCACGCGCGGCCTCGGCTTCGCCTCCGCCAGGGAACTGACCGCCGACGGCGCGAAGGTCCTCGTGACGGGCCGGGACGAGAAGCGGGCGGCCGACGCCGCCGCCGCGCTCGGCCCGAACGCCGCGGGCATCGCCGCCGACAACGCCGACCCGGAGGCGGCCGGGCGGCTCGTCACGGCCGCGCGCGAGCGGTTCGGCCGCCTGGACGGCATCCTCATCAGCGTCGGCGGCCCGGCGGCGGGCCTGGCGGCGGACAACACCGACGAGCAGTGGTCGGCGGCCTTCGAGTCGGTCTTCCTGGGTGCGGTCCGGCTGGCGCGGGCGGCCGCCGCCGAGCTGGGCGAGGGCGGGGTCATCGGCTTCGTGCTGTCGGGGTCGGTGCACGAGCCGATCCCCGGACTGACCATCTCCAACGGGCTGCGCCCGGGGCTGGCGGGCTTCGCGAAGTCCCTCTCCGTGGACCTCGGCCCGCGCGGGATCCGGGTGGTCGGCCTGCTGCCGGCGCGGATCGACACCGACCGGGTGCGGGAGCTGGACGCCATGTCCGGCGACGCCGCTGCCGCCAGGGCCGGGCACGAGTCCCGCATCCCGCTGCGGCGGTACGGTGCCCCGGAGGAGTTCGGCCGCGCGGCGGCCTTCCTGCTGTCCCCTGCCGCGTCGTACCTGACGGGAGTCATGCTGCCGGTGGACGGCGGCTCCCGCCACGGCTTCTGAGCACCCGTCCCCGGGCCTCCGCCCCAACCCGGCGGGGCTCCCGCCCCGCCGTCTCCCGGGCTCCGCCCCCAACCCGGGCGGCGTCCCGTCCACGGCTACCGACGCGCCGCGTCTTGGGGCTCCGCCCCAAACCCCGCGCCTCAAACGCCGGCGAGGCTGGATATGCCCGATGCCGCCTGCTGGCGGGGCAATTCCAGCCCCGCCGTCTCCCGGGCTCCGCCCCAACCCGAGCGACGTCCCGTCCACGGCTACCGACGCGCCGCGTCCTGGGGCTCCGCCCCAAACCCCGCGCCTCAAACGCCGGCGAGGCTGGATATGGCCGATGCCGCCTGCCCGGCGGGGCAATTCCAGCCCCGCCGGCGTTTGAGGCGCGGGGTGCGGGGCGGAGCCCCGGGGCGCCCGGCCGGGACGGGTTCCGCCGCGCTACGTCACGCGCTGGGGGCGGTGGGGGGTGACCCTCAGGCGGGCCTCCGTGGGGAGGGCGGCGAGGCCCGCCGACGTGCGGGCGTGGGTGAGCACCGGGCCCGCGAGGGCGGCCAGGGTGTCGGCGGGGACCGCGTGGGGCTCCAGTTCCAGTGCGACCCGCAGGGCCGGCGCGCCCCGCCGCCCGCGCAGGGCGACCCGGCACCCGGCAACCCCCTCAAGGGCACCGGCCTCCGCCGCCACCGCCTCCTCCAGGGCACGCCCCCGCAGCACGGCGAAGGCCCCGTCCCCGGTGTCGACCACCACCGCCGGCAGCCGCGCGCGCCGCAATTGGGACAGCAGCCACCACAGCGCGAGCAGCACGCACAGCCCCAGCCCGGCGGCCACCGCCCACCACCACCAGCCCTCGGCATGCCAGTACCGGCGGCGGGCCTCGGCCGTCAGCAGCGGCGCGTGCCGGCCGCCGAGCGGCCACGACGCCGTCAGCACCGAGACCCCGGCCGCCAGCAGGACCACTCCGGCCAGCGCCAGCAGGATCCGGTTCACCACCCCGAGCATCCGCTCACCTCCTGACCCGTACGCGCCGGTGCAGCGGGTGCGCGAGTCCCAGTTCCTCGATGCCGACGCCGAGCACCGCGTCCAGGTCGGCCCGTACGTCGTCCAGTTCCCGGAAGTGCGAGGTGGCCCGCACCCCCACGCGGGACCGGCCCACCTTGACGCGGACCGACCGCACCCCGGACACCTCCAGCGCCCGGTCCCGCAGCACCTGCGCCGCGTCCTTCCGGCCGAGCCCGGCCCGTACGGCGGCACCCGCGGCCGGATCGGGGTTCCGCATCGGCAGGATCCCGCGCAGCCCCGGGGTCAGCGCCAGCAGCAGGAGCACCGCCCCGGCCAGGGCGAGGGCCCCGCCGCCGAGGATCACCCCCAGGTCGGCTGGAGTGTGCCGGTCCAGCTGGCGGCCGAGCTCGCGCCGCCAGCCCATGCCGGGCCGGTCGGCCCGTACGGCGGCCAGGTCGTACAGGAACAGCCCCGCGGCCCCCAGCAGCACGAGCGCGACGAGCGCGGCCGGGATCCGCCGGGCGGAACGGAACCGGTGCGTGCCGGTCACCGCAGCCGCCGGTCCCGGCCGGCGGCGGACCGGGTGTGGGTGGAGTGCAGGTGCTCGATGTCGATGTCCACCTCGGGTACGGCCATCTCCGCGTACTCCTCGATGCGCAGCGCCACCCGGCGGCGTACGGAGGCGCACTGGGCGGCGAGGTCGGAAGGGTAGTCGAGCTCCAGGCTCACCCGTACGCGCGCGATGTCGTGGTGCACGGTGACGGTCGCGTGCGGAGCGGCGGCCTGCTCCGGTCGTGGCGCAAGCGCCTCCCGGGCGGCCTGGGCCGCGATCTTGGCGACGACCCGGTCGGCGATACGGGTGGCCCCGCGCTCGGCGGGTGGCACCCGGGAGGGTGTGGCCCGGGAGGGTGTCTCCCGGGAGGGTGTCTCCCGGGACGGCGTGCTCATCGGGGCCTCACCCGCGCCGGTCGTCGCGGCGGCGGAAGAGGTCCCCGGGTTCCAGGTCCCCGTCGAGGAACCGGCCGACGACGAAGCCGATGGCGCCGAGTGCGCCCACCAGCAGGAAGGCTCCGAAGCCGCCGAAGTAGCCGGCGAACGCCAGGGCCATGCCGGCGAAGAGGCCGGCGACCGCCATGCTCATTGCGTGGCTCCTCTCGGCTCCGGCTACTGGAGCCGGGTCTCCGGTTCCTCGTCCGGCTCGTCGGGCAGCTTGACGTCGCTGACCGCGATGTTGACCTCGACGACCTCCAGGCCGGTCATCCGCTCGACCGCCGCGATCACGTTCTCACGGACCTCCCGGGCGACCTCGCGGATCGACACGCCGTAATCGACGACGATCTCCAGGTCGAGGGCGGTCTGCACCTCGCCGACCTCGGCCTTGACGCCGCGGCTGACGGAGGCCTTCTGGCCGCCGGGGACGCGGTCGCGGACGGCGCCGAAGGTACGGGAGAGGCCGCTGCCGCTGCCCATGGCGTGTACGCCGACCACCTCGCGCGCGGCCAGCCCGGCGATCTTCTCGACCACTCCGTCGGCGATGCTGGTGCGGCCCCGGTCGCCGGGTGCCTTGCCGGAGCCACCGGATGCGGGTGCGGGTGCGGATTCGCTCATCGATCGTCCCTTCACGCGTGCGGACTCACTGCGCACCACGTTAAGCGCGCGACGCCGCTCCCGCGCCGGGACTACGCCGGTCGGCGTGGGCCCGGGGCTCCGCCCGGGCCCCCGGCCGGCTCAGTCGGAGAGGCCCGCCAGGTCACGGAGCCGGCGGGCCTGGGCGGCGCGTTCGGCGGTGCGCTGGTCGTCGTACGGCCGGGACTGCGCGTCGCGCAGCAGGGCCTTGGTCTCGATCACGGCGTCCCGCGGCGGGGCCAGCAGCGCGGTGGCGAGGTCCTGGACGGCCGCGTCGAGCTCCTCCGCCGGGACCACGAGGTTGGCGAGGCCGACCCGCTCCGCCTCTTCGGCGTGCACGAAGCGTCCGGTGGCGCAGATCTCCAGGGCGCGGGCGTAGCCGACCAGCGAGGTCAGCGGTTGGGTGCCGGCCAGGTCGGGCACCAGACCCAGGCTGGTCTCGCGCATGGCGAACTGCACGTCGTCCGCGACCACGCGCAGGTCGCACGCGAGCGCGAGCTGGAAGCCGGCGCCGATCGCGTGCCCCTGCACGGCGGCGACGGAGATGATGTCGTTACGGCGCCACCAGGTGAATGCCTCCTGGTACTCGGCGATGGTGGAGTCGAGCAGTTCGTCCGAACCGCGTGCCAGGTCGAGGAAGGACGGCTCGCCCTCGAAACCCTCGGGGGTGAACGCCTGCCGGTCGAGTCCGGCGGAGAAGGACTTGCCCTCGCCGCGGAGCACGACGACGCGGACGCTGCCCGGCAACGACCGTCCGGCCTCCGCCAAAGCCCGCCAGAGCGCGGGGGATTGGGCGTTTCGCTTGGCCGGATTGGTCAGTGTCACCGTGGCGAGCGTGTCGTCGACGGTGAGTCGTACGCCGTCCTTGTCGAGCAGAGTCATCCGTGTGCCTCCGGTGTGCAGTCGGCCGCAAGCCCGGCCTAAGTGACTGCACAGTAACCACCCAGTCGACCGCGGGGCCGACCGGGGGTCACCGAAGGTACCGCTGGAACCATGACGCCTTTGGAGCCTTGAAGCGTTGAAAGCATTGGAACCGCTGAGGCCGGGGTCAGGCCGTAGCCGCCTTCTTGCCCCGGGTCGCGCCACCGCGACCGCGCAGCGAAACCCCGGACTCACTGAGCATCCGGTGGACGAATCCGTAGGACCGGCCGGTCTCCTCGGCCAGCGCCCGGATACTCGCCCCGGAGTCGTACTTCTTCTTCAGGTCTGCCGCGAGCTTGTCGCGCGCGGCGCCGGTTACCCGGCTGCCCTTCTTCAGAGTCTCGGCCACCCGTGCCTCCTCATGGGAAGTGCGCTCTGGACTTCTCATGATCACCCCTCCCCGGCTTCCTGGCCACCCATTCAGCAAGGTCGGTACGGCGGCATTTCTCGACTGGTGGACACCCGAGCAGAACGGAATCTCCTCTTCCGCCGCATGACCTCCGTCACACTTCGCCGCCCTCACGGTGAATCGCCAGGTCAGGGGCGGGACACCCGGCAACGCAAGACCCCGGCCGCGCCCGCTCGGGGGTGCGGCCGGGGCCGTCGTACGCCGTGCAACGGTACGAGACCGTCTCACTCAGATGATGGATCACCCCTGAGCCGAATGATCCATAAGGAATTGGATCAGGGTCCCGGGCCGGTCAGGCGAGGGCCACCAGGTCCCGGTAGTCCGGTCCCCACAGGTCCTCGACGCCGTCCGGGAGCAGGATGATCCGCTCCGGCTCCAGCGCCTCCACGGCGCCCTCGTCGTGCGTGACGAGGATGACGGCGCCCTTGTAGGTGCGCAGCGCGCCCAGGATCTCCTCGCGGCTGGCCGGGTCGAGGTTGTTCGTGGGCTCGTCGAGCAGCAGCACGTTCGCCGAGGAGACGACCAGCGTGGCCAGGGCCAGGCGGGTCTTCTCGCCACCGGAGAGGACCCCGGCCGGCTTGTCCACGTCGTCGCCGGAGAACAGGAAGGAGCCCAGCGTCTTGCGTACGGCGACCAGGTCCAGGTCGGGAGCGGAGGACCGCATGTTCTCCAGGACGGTGCGCTCCGGGTCCAGGGTCTCGTGCTCCTGGGCGTAGTAGCCGAGCTTGAGGCCGTGACCGGGGATGACCGTGCCGGTGTCGGGCTTCTCGGTGCCCGACAGGAGGCGGAGCAGGGTGGTCTTGCCGGCGCCGTTGAGGCCCAGGATGACCACGCGCGAGCCCTTGTCGATGGCGAGGTCGACGTCGGTGAAGATCTCCAGTGAGCCGTACGACTTCGACAGGCCCTCGGCGGTCAGCGGGGTCTTGCCGCAGGGCGCCGGGTCCGGGAAGCGCAGCCTGGCGACCTTGTCGGAGACGCGGACGGCCTCCAGACCGGAGAGCAGCCGCTCGGCGCGCTTGGCCATGTTCTGCGCGGCGACGGTCTTGGTCGCCTTGGCGCGCATCTTGTCGGCCTGCGAGTTCAGGGCCGCGGCCTTCTTCTCCGCGTTCTGGCGCTCGCGCTTGCGGCGCTTCTCGTCGGCCTCGCGCTGCTGCTGGTAGAGCTTCCAGCCCATGTTGTAGACGTCGATCTGGGCGCGGTTGGCGTCGAGGTAGAAGACCTTGTTGACGACGGTCTCGACCAGGTCGACATCGTGGGAGATCACGATGAAGCCGCCGCGGTAGTTCTTCAGGTAGTCCCGCAGCCACACGATCGAGTCGGCGTCGAGGTGGTTGGTGGGCTCGTCGAGGAGCAGGGTGTCGGCGTCCGAGAAGAGGATCCGGGCGAGCTCGACGCGGCGGCGCTGACCGCCGGAGAGGGTGTGCAGCGGCTGGCCGAGGACCCGGTCGGGCAGGCTGAGGGCGGCCGAGATGGTCGCGGCCTCGGACTCGGCGGCGTACCCGCCCTTGGTGAGGAACTCGGTCTCCTGGCGCTCGTACTGCCTGAGCGCCTTCTCCCGGGTGGCGCCGGAGCCGTTGGCGATGCGCTCCTCGTTCATCCGCATCTTCTTGATCAGCACGTCGAGACCGCGGGCGGACAGGATCCGGTCGCGGGCCAGGACGTCGAGGTCACCGGTGCGCGGGTCCTGCGGGAGGTAGCCGACCTCGCCCGAGCGGGTGATGGAGCCGGCGGCGGGCTGCCCCTCGCCGGCGAGGCACTTGGTGAGCGTGGTCTTGCCCGCTCCGTTGCGGCCGACCAGGCCGATGCGGTCGCCCTTGGCGACGCGGAAGGAGGCGGACTCGATGAGGACGCGGGCGCCGGCGCGCAGCTCGATGCCGGTGGCGGTGATCACGGAAATACTCCAGGGCGGGGGGACGGCGGAAAGGGGGCAGGACGCGAGCTTCAGCGCCGCTAATCCGCGAGGAGATTTGCCATGGGATTCATTCTACCGGGGGTGCGCAACCACTTTTCGGGGTACCGGGGCCCCGGACGCCACTTCCCGGTGTCCCCCGTCCGGCCCCCGGGCGGCCCCGGCGGGCCGGGGCGCGTATCGGGATGAACGGGTTGATACTCGCCGCAGGGGCGGCGGCGCGACCGTCCCCGGTCCACGAATGGAGGGCGGTGCGGGATGCAGTTCGACGACGACGCCGATCTGGACACGTCCGAGGTCAAGGACGTGCGCGGGAGCCGCATCCCCGGCGGGAGGGCCACGGTCGGCGGCGGCATCATCGGCTTCGTCGCGCTGCTCCTGGGGCTGTTCTTCGGTGTGGGCCCGGAGGAGCTGGGGCTCTCCTCCGGGGACCAGGAGCCCGCGCCTTCCGCCTCGTCCGTCAACCAGGTGCAGCAGAGCTGCAGGACCGGGCGGGACGCGAACACGCGGGAGGACTGCCGGCAGGTCGCTGTGGTCAACAGCACGCAGGACTTCTGGAGGCAGGAGTTCACCAGGCGCGGGGGCACCTACACCCCGGCGTCGACGGTCTTCTTCACGGGCCGGGTGAACACGGCCTGCGGGGCGGCGACCTCCGCGGTCGGCCCCTTCTACTGCCCCGGTGACCGGCAGGTCTATCTGGACCTGGGCTTCTTCAACGACCTGCGCACGAAGTTCGGGGCGAGCGGCGGCCCCTTCGCCCAGGCGTACGTCGTCGCCCACGAGTACGGGCACCACATCCAGAACCTGACGGGGACGCTCCAGCGGGCCGGGGGCGGGCAGCCGGGGGCGAACAGCAACGCGGTCAAGGTCGAGCTCCAGGCCGACTGCTACGCGGGGGTGTGGGCGCACAACGCGACCCGCACCCCGGACGAGTCCACGGGCAGGCCGCTGATCACGAACCTGACCGACCAGGACATCAAGGACGGGCTGGACGCGGCGGCCGCGGTCGGCGACGACCGGATCCAGGAGAAGTTCCAGGGCCGCGTCACCCCGGAGTCGTGGACGCACGGGTCGGCCCAGCAGCGGCAGCAGTGGTTCTACCAGGGCTACCGCACGGGTGACATGGCCCAGTGCAACACCTTCGGCTGACGGCCGGTGACGCCTGCCATGCTGTGACGCGGGTCACCGTCACGAGAGGGAGTGATCGTCATGGCAGGCGTTCCGTCCATCTGTCCCACGCTGCTCTACCGCGACGCGAAGGCGGCCATCAGGCTGCTGACCGAGGCCTTCGGCTTCAGCCAGGTCGCGGTGTACGAGGGTGAGGACGGCTCGGTGGTGCACGCGGAGCTGGCCTACGGCAACGGCCTGGTCATGCTCGGCAGCAAGGGGAAGGGCGGCGTCTTCGACAAGGCCATGGGGGACGCGGGGCCCTCGGGGGTCTATGTGGTGGTGGAGGACGTGGACGCGCACCACCGGCGGGCCGCGGAGCACGGTGCGGAGATCCTGATGGAGCCCACCGACCAGGACTACGGCTCCCGCGACTACATGGCCAAGGACGCCGAGGGCAACATCTGGAGCTTCGGGACGTACGCGCCGCAGGTCTGAGCCCCCCCGGCGCGTCCCTTCGCTAGGCGCCGCCGGTGTGGACCTGGAAGGCGGCCCGGCGGACCGCCTTGGCCAGGGCCGGATCGGGGTGGGCCGCGGCCAGCGCGACCAGGACCTGCACGGTGCGCGGGTGTCCGACCGCCCGGACCTCGTCGAGCAGCCGGGGGACCGTGGTCCGGACGGCCGAGTCGAGGTGGCGGGCCAGCAGGTCGGCTTCGCCGTGGTCGGCGATGGCGGCCGCGGTGTCCACCCAGAGCCAGGTGGACTCCTCGGGGGTCAGGACGTCCTGGGCCTCGTCGGGGTCGACCCCGTCGTGCTCGGCGAGCCACAGCAGGGCGTAGGGGCGCAGGGCGGGTTCCCGTACGCTCGCGCGCACCTCCGGCTCGGCGGGGGCGCCGACCACGCGCAGTGCCTCGAAGGCGAGGCCGCGCAGCAGGGCGTCCTCGCCCCGGGCGGCCTGCAGGAGCTCGGCCACGGCGTGGCCGACGGGGCGGGCAGCGAGCCAGGCCTGGTACTCGGCACGGGCCGGGCCGGGGGTGAGCCGGGCGCAGCCGTGCAGCATGGCGGCGGCGGACTGCTCGATGTTCCCGGCGGGGCTCTGCGCGGCGACGCAGATCTGTTCCAGCTTGACCCAGACCGCCCAACTGCCCAGCGGGGTGAGGGTGGCCCGGGCGGGGCCGAGGGTGACGGCGTCCACGGCGGCGAGCCCGCCGAGCGCCCAGCGCAGCAGCCGGGCGAGCGGAACGGGCCGGCTCTCGGCGGAGCCGGCGGCCGCGGGCTCCGCGTCGTACGGGACTTCGCACCGCTCGTCGCGCAGTTCGGTGACGCGCTGCCCGAGCAGGTCGAGGAGGTCGGGGACGGTCACGGGACCGGCCGACAGCTGGAGCAGGGAAAGGAGTTGGGGCATCGCCTCGACGACTTCGGCGACGGCCGCGGGGGCGATGTCGGCGGGGGCCGGGTGGACGAGCGACCAGGCGTCGAAGAGCGCGACCCAGCCGCGCAGTACGGCAGCGTCGTCGCGGTCCCACGCGCGCAGCCGCCAGCCCGGCCGGGCGTGGCCGCCGTGGACCTCGACGAGGCCGGCGAGGCGGGCGCGGTCCCAGCCGACTCTGATCTGGCCGTGCGTCAGGTTCAGGTCGTCGGCGGCCCGTTCGACGTCGGCGGCGGGGAGGGCACCCGCGGGGGCGGGCCGCCCCCCGTCCCCGGCGCCGAGGTTGCGTTCGGCCCAGCGGGTCAGGCGTACGGCGTCGGCGAGCGAGGCCCGGGCCCGGTTCGCGAGGTCGGCCGTGGCGGGCGTGCCGGCCGGAGGCCTCTGGGCGGGCCGGGTACGCCGGTCCGTCACCGCCTTGCGGGCCATACCAACGGACCTCGGGTAGACGAGTCGGAGTCTGGAGTCGCGAGCCAACTGCTCATCAGGCTTTCGGGACGTCACGGAAGCAGTCTCGCCCGTCACTGGCCGAAAGCCCAAACGGAATCGGCCGTTTCCACTCCTCACCCGGGGTGCATACCGGCACGAACGGCCCCCGGTTCCCTGGCCGCCACACGGCCTTCACCGCCGCGTCACATGAGGGGGGTGAGGAAACGGCGCAGCGCTTCCTCGTAACCGGCCGGGTCGGCGTTCCACATCGCACCGTGCCCGGCCTCGCGCACCGTGCGCAGGGTGACGAGGTCGGGGCGGGCCGCGGCGAGCCGGCGGGAGGGCTCCCAGGGGGCGAACGTGTCGTCCGGGCCGTGGAAGATCAGTACGGGGACGCGCAGCGCGCCGGGGTCCGCGCCCGGGGCCCGGCGATCGGCGCGCAGCCCCGCGCGGCCCTCGGCGGCCCGGACCGCGAGCGGCAGCACCGCGGCCGGGGTGCGGCGCGCCGCGGCGAGGGCGCGCAGGGTGGCGTGCCAGTCGAGTACGGGCGAGTCCAGCACCAGTCCGGCGATCCGGTCGGCCAGCGCCGAGCGCTCGGCGGCGTGCAGGGCCATGGCGGCGCCGGTGGACCAGCCGTGCAGGATCACGCGGCGGGCGCCGTAGCGCACGGCGTAGCGGATGGCGGCGTCGACGTCCCGCCACTCCGACTCGCCGAGGTGACCGAGGCCGTCCGGGGAGGCGGGGGCGCCGAGGTCCCCGCGGTAGGCGAGGTCGAGGACGGGCAGCCGCTGGCGGTGCAGGAACGGCATGACCACCATCGGGTGCTCCCGGCTGCTGCCGAGCCCGTGCACGGTGATGACCCAGACGTCGCGGGCGGCGGGCACGAACCAGGCGGGCAGCGCGCCGAGCTCCCCGGGGACGTCCACGTCGGCGTGGTCGAGGCCGAGGGCGGTGCGCGGGTTCCCAAGGTGGACCTGGGGGGTGAGGGTGACGCGGGTGCCGGGGTCGAGGCTGCCGTGGGTGACGGCGAGCAGCCGGCGCACGACGGTGTCCGGTGCGTGCTCCACGTCGGGGAGGACCGGCCCGACCACGGCGTGCACCCCGGGCGCGTCCAGTCCGTACGTACCGGGGCGCAGGGAGCCGAGGGTGCGGGTCAGGGCGATCCGGCCGGCGGCGGTGGAGTGGACGCTGAGGCGCGGGCCGCCGGGCAGGGGGCGCCCGGGTTCGGGGCGCAGGGCCGCGTCGGCGGCGTACCGGGCGCCCGCGACCGCGGCCGCGCCGGCGCCCAGGAGCGTGGTGGTGACGGCCGCTGCCGTCGCTGTGGCGGTACGCACCGCTCCAGTGTCGAGGCGCACGCTCCGGCGGGCCACCGGAGGCGAATGTTCCGGTTTTGGTGCCCGTGGGGCGCGAGGGAGTGATGTAGGTCTCCTCCGAGGTCCCCGGAGGGACCGCCGAGGAGGCCGGCCGGCCGCGCGGAGGGGTTCGTTCACCCCGCTTTGACGTGCATTAATCGATATATCTACGCCAGAATCGGGACGAACGGCCCGATCACACGCCGCTCCAGTACACCGATCCGCCCGGGCCAGTTCACCTTCCGTTCATCCAGGTTGCCTACGGTCGCCGTGCCACTGACGCCAAACAGAAGCCTGGGTAAATGGAGCACATAACGCTTCTCCTCGGGATCGTGATCATCACCGCTCTCGTGTTCGACTTCACGAACGGTTTCCACGACACAGCCAACGCGATGGCCACCACCATCTCGACCGGCGCCCTCAAGCCCAAGACGGCGGTGGCCATGTCCGCCGTGCTCAACCTCGTCGGCGCGTTCATGTCCGTGGAGGTCGCCAAGACGATCTCCAAGGGCCTGGTCAACGAGGAAGGCATCCAGCCAGAGGTGATCTTCGCCGCCCTCGTCGGCGCGATCCTCTGGAACCTCGTCACCTGGCTGGTCGGACTGCCCTCCAGCTCCTCCCACGCCCTGATGGGCGGCCTGATCGGCGCCGCGGTCGCCTCCGCCGGCATCGACGCCGTCAACGGCAGCGTGGTCGTCACCAAGGTGCTCATCCCCGCCGTCGCCGCGCCCATCGTGGCCGGTGCGGCCGCGATGCTGGCCGCCAAGGTCACGTACAAGCTGGGCGGCAAGGTCGGCGAGAAGACCTCCACCAAGGGCTACCGCGCCGGTCAGGTCGCCTCGGCCGGTCTCGTCTCCCTCGCCCACGGCACCAACGACGCGCAGAAGACGATGGGCATCATCACGCTGGCGCTCGTCGCCGGTGGCGCCCTCTCCCCCGGCTCCAACCCGCCGGTCTGGGTCATCGTTTCCGCCGGCATGGCCATCGCGATGGGCACCTACCTGGGCGGCTGGCGCATCATCCGGACGATGGGCAAGGGCCTGACCGACCTCCAGCCGCAGCAGGGCTTCGCGGCCCAGACCTCGGCCGCCAGCGTCATCCTGGCCTCCTCCACCCTCGGCTTCTCCCTCTCCACCACCCACGCGTGCTCCGGCGCGGTCATGGGTGCGGGCCTGGGACGCAAGGGCGGCGTGGTCCGCTGGTCCACCGCCACCCGCATGTTCATCGCCTGGGGCCTGACCCTGCCGGCCGCCGCCCTCGTCGCCTCCGGCGCCGAGCTGGTCATGCGCACCGGTGACGTGGGCGTCGCCGCCGTCGCGGTCTTCCTGGTCGCCGCCTGCGCCGCCATCTGGTTCATCTCGCGCCGCCAGGTCGTCGACCACCACAACGTCAACGACGTGCGGCCGGCCGGCGACGAGGAGCCGGGTGTCGTCACCACGGCCATGGCCGCCGTCACCGTCCCGCCGACCGTCGCCGCTGCCGGTACCACCGCCGCGGTCACGGACGAGGACCTCAAGGCCACCATCCCGGCCGAGACGCCGGCCCCGACGACCGCCCCGGCTCCGGCCGCCGCGGTCTGACCGAGACCTGCAGAGACCGAGACACTCAGAAAGCGGCAGTATGAAGATCGACTGGGCAGCACTCGGCTCCGTCTTCGGGGTCAGCCTCTCCGCCACCGTCGCGCTCGTGGCCCTGTTCACCCTGGGTCTGGTGGGCCTCTCCAAGCACGAGACCGCCACCGAGCAGGGCGGCACCGCCACCCTGGCCCGCAGCGGTGCGTACGCCTGCTTCGCGCTCGTCGCGGCGGCCGTGGCGTACGGGATCTACCTGATCGTCGCCTGACACACCAGCGGTGAACGCTCCCTCCGGGTTTCTCCCGGGGGGAGCTTTCGCATGCCCCGGCGCGGCCGGCAGCAGGGCGGCCCCGGCCCGGCGCGACCGCAGGTCAACGGCGAGTTGACGGGCGTTCGCGGTGCGTGGTGGACTGCCCGAGCCAATACGGCGGCATGGAGAGGAAGTCCGGTGCGAATCCGGCGCGGTCCCGCCACTGTCACCGGGCAGCGCACACCGCCTGCGCGACCCGGGAGCCAGGAACTCTCGCCGCCGGACACGTCGAACCAGGGCGCGGACCCTGAGTGAGGACATACCTGCCACCATGCGTGCCGACCGCGTCTTCGCGTACGGCGTCACGGCGGGCCTGATCGGCGACCGGATCCTCGGGGATCCGCGCCGGGGGCACCCCGTGGCCGCCTTCGGACGAGCCGCCGCCGCCGTCGAGGGCGCCCTGTGGCGCGACGACCGCGCGCCGGGCGTCCTGCACACCCTGATCTGCGCCGGGGGCGCGGCCGCCGTCGGCGCGCTCGGCGCCCGCGCCGTGCGCTCCCGGCCCGCGGCCGCCCGTATCGCGCTGACCGCCGCCGCCACCTGGGCCGTCATCGGCGGCACCTCGCTCGGCCGGGAGGCCCGCGCCATCGGCGGCGCCCTCGGCGCCGGGGACGCCGAAGTGGCCCGGGAGCGGCTGCCGCACCTGTGCGGGCGCGACCCGCAGGCCCTGGACGAGCAGGAGATGGCCCGCGCCGTCGTCGAGTCGGTCGCCGAGAACACCTCCGACGCCGTGGTCGGCGCCCTGGTGTGGGGCGCCGTCGCCGGGGTCCCCGGGCTGCTCGCCTTCCGCGCCGTGAACACCCTGGACGCGATGGTCGGCCACAAGTCCCCCCGCTACCTGCGCTACGGCTGGGCCTCCGCCCGGCTCGACGACCTGGCGGGCTGGCCGGGGGCCCGGCTGACCGCGCTGGCCGCCGTCCTGGCCGGCCCCGACCGGCGGGGAGCCGTACGGGCGTGGCGCGCGGACGCCGCCGGACACCCGAGCCCGAACGCCGGACCGGTGGAGGCCTCCTTCGCGGGGGCCCTCGGCGTACGGCTCGGCGGAACGCTGTCCTACGGCGGGCGCGTCGAGCACCGGGCGGTGCTGAACGGCGCGGCGGGCCGGCCGGTGGAGGTCGCGGACATCGAGCGGGCCGTGCGGCTGTCGCGGCAGGTCACCTGGCTGGCCCTGGGCGCCTGTGTGGCGGTCCGGGCGCTGGCCACACGAGGACGGAAGGGCCGGCACATGAGGAGGGCGGGGGCATGAGCGGCGCGAAGCGCGGCGGCGGACTGCTGGTCGCGGGCACCACGTCGGACGCGGGCAAGAGCGTGGTCACGGCGGGCATCTGTCGCTGGCTGTCCCGGCAGGGCGTGAAGGTGGCGCCGTTCAAGGCGCAGAACATGTCGCTGAACTCCTTCGTGACCCGGGAGGGCGCCGAGATCGGCCGCGCCCAGGCCATGCAGGCCCAGGCGGCCCGGGTGGAGCCGACCGCCCTGATGAACCCGGTGCTGCTCAAGCCCGGCAGTGACCGCAGCAGCCAGGTGGTGCTGCTGGGCAAGCCGGTGGGCGAGATGAGCGCGCGCGGCTACCACGGGGGCCGGCAGGAGCAGCTGCTCGGCATCGTCACGGACTGCCTGGAGCAGCTGCGGGGCACGTATGACGCCGTGATCTGCGAGGGGGCGGGCAGTCCGGCCGAGATCAACCTGCGCCGGACCGACATCGTGAACATGGGCATCGCGCGGGCCGCGCGGTTCCCGGTGGTCGTGGTCGGGGACATCGACCGGGGCGGGGTCTTCGCGTCCTTCTTCGGGACGACGGCGCTGCTGTCGCCGCAGGACCAGTCGCTGATCGCCGGTTACATGGTGAACAAGTTCCGCGGGGACGTCTCGCTGCTGGAACCGGGCATGGAGATGCTGCGGGGGCTGACCGGGCGATCGACGTACGGGGTGCTGCCGTTCCGGCACGGGCTGGGCATCGACGAGGAGGACGGCCTGCGGGTCTCCCTGCGGGGTGCCGTGCGGGAATCGGTGGTGGCGCCGCCGGTCGGCGAGGACGTGCTGCGGGTCGCGGTCTGCGCGGTTCCGCTGATGTCGAACTTCACGGACGTCGACGCGCTGGCGGCCGAGCCGGGGGTCGTGGTGCGGTTCGTGGACCGTGCCGAGGAGCTGGCCGACGCGGACCTCGTCGTCATACCGGGTACCCGGGGCACGGTGAAGGCGCTGGAGTGGCTCCGGGAGCGGGGGCTCGCGGACGCGCTGGTGCGGCGGGCCGCGGAAGGCCGCCCCGTCCTCGGGATCTGCGGCGGCTTCCAGGTGCTGGGCGAGCGGATCTCCGACGAGGTCGAGTCCCGGGCGGGGGTGGTGGACGGCCTCGGGCTGCTGCCCGTACGCGTCCGCTTCGAGCGGGAGAAGACCCTGGCGCGGCCGGTCGGTTCCGCGCTGGGCGAACCGGTGGAGGGGTACGAGATCCACCACGGCGTGGCCGAAGTCCTGGGCGGCGAGCCGTTCCTGGACGGGTGCCGGGTGGGGGCCGTGTGGGGCACGCACTGGCACGGCTCGCTGGAGTCGGACGGTTTCCGCCGGGCGTTCCTCCGGGAGGTGGCGACGGCCGCGGGCCGCCGCTTCGTGCCCGCGCCGGACACGTCGTTCTCCGCCCTGCGGGAGCAGCAGCTGGACCTGCTGGGCGATCTGATCGAGGAGCACGCGGACACCGCGGCGCTGCTTCGCCTGATCGAGGGCGGGGCGCCGGCGGGGCTCCCGTTCCTCCCGCCGGGCGCGCCGTGACGGGCGGGGCCCTGCGGGGCCTGTCCCCTACCCGCCCTTCCACCGTTCCCCGGGGCTCCGCCCCGGACCCGCGTCCGTCTGCGGCGCCGCTCCCGGGGGCCAGCCCCCGGACCCCCGCGCCTCAAACGCCGGCGGGGCTGGAAGTGCGCTGCGCGCACCCCAGCCCCGCCGAGCGTGAAACCCAGCCTCGCCGGCGTTTGAGGCGCGGGGTCTGGGGCGGAGCCCCAGGGAACGGTGGAAGGGCGGGTAGGGGACCGCTCCGCGCAGCGGTACGCCACCGGCGACCCGCACCCCGTCCCCGCCCCGCCGCACGCCCGCGCACGCACACTCATATCCACCAAGGAGGGGCCACCGTATGAGCACGCCCTACCCGTTCACGGCCGTGGTCGGCCAGACCGACCTGCGCCTCGCGCTGCTGCTCAACGCCGTGAGCCCGGCGGTCGGCGGCGTCCTCGTGCGCGGCGAGAAGGGGACCGCCAAGTCCACCGCCGTACGCGCGCTGTCGGCGCTGCTGCCGCAGGTGGACGTCGTGCCCGGGTGCCGGTTCTCGTGCGCGCCGGGCGCGCCGGATCCGGCCTGCCCCGACGGGCCCCACGAGCCCGGCCCCGGCCAGGCACGGCCGGCCCGCATGGTGGAGCTGCCCGTCGGCGCCTCGGAGGACCGGCTCGTCGGCGCCCTCGACATCGAACGGGCCCTCGCCGAGGGCGTGAAGGCGTTCGAGCCCGGGCTGCTCGCCGACGCGCACCGCGGGATCCTGTACGTCGACGAGGTCAACCTGCTCCACGACCACCTGATCGACCTGCTCCTGGACGCCGCCGCGATGGGCGCCTCGTACGTCGAACGCGAGGGCGTCTCCGTCCGGCACGCCGCCCGGTTCCTCCTCGTCGGCACGATGAACCCCGAGGAGGGCGAGCTGCGGCCGCAGCTCCTCGACCGTTTCGGACTGACCGTCGAGGTCGCCGCTTCCCGCGAGCCCGCCCAGCGCGTCGAGGTGGTGCGCCGCCGGCTCGCCTACGAGGACGACCCGGCCGGTTTCGCGACCCGCTGGGCCGATGACGAACGGGACGTACGGGCCCGGGTGGTGGCCGCGCGCGCCCTGCTCCCGGAGGTGACGCTCGGCGACACCGCGCTGCTGCAGATCGCCGCGACCTGCGCCGCCTTCGAGGTCGACGGCATGCGGGCCGACATCGTGATGGCCCGGACCGCGACCGCGCTGGCCGCCTGGGCCGGGCGGACCGACGTACGGAAGGAAGACGTACGGCAGGCCGCGCTGCTGGCGCTCCCCCACCGGCGCCGCCGCAACCCCTTCGATGCGCCGGGCCTCGACGAGGACAAGCTCGACGAGATCCTGGACCAGTTCGAGGACGAGGACCCGGAACCCGACCCGGAGCCGGAGCCCGAGGGCCCGGACGGCGGCGACGGCGGCGACGGCGGTGACGGCGGTGACGGGGGCGGCCCCGACGGGGGCGGCTCGGTGCCCCCGCAGGGCGACGGCCCCCAGGCCTCCGACGCCCCGCCGGACACCACCGAGAGCTCCCCCGCGGACGCCCCCGAGTCCCCGCAGCCCTCCTCCCAGGGAGCCGGTGGGCCCGAACAGGCCGCCGTACGGGCCTCCGAGCCGTTCCGGACCAGGATGCTGAGCGTGCCGGGCCTCGGCGAGGGCGCCGCCGGACGGCGCTCGCGCGCCCGCACCGCGCACGGCCGGACCACCGGGGCCCAGCGCCCCCGGGGCAACCTGACCAGGCTGCACCTGGCGGCCACCGTGCACGCGGCCGCCCCGCACCAGAAGGCGCGCGGGCGCAGCGGCCCCGGCCTGGTGATCCGCAAGGACGACCTGCGCCAGGCCACGCGGGAGGGCCGCGAGGGCAACCTGGTCCTCTTCGTCGTCGACGCCTCCGGCTCGATGGCCGCCCGGCAGCGGATGAGCGCGGTCAAGGGCGCCGTGCTGTCGCTGCTCCTGGACGCCTACCAGCGCCGGGACAAGGTCGGCCTGATCACCTTCCGGGGTGCCACGGCCGAACTGGCGCTGCCGCCGACCTCCTCGGTGGACGCCGCCGCGACCCGGCTGGAGCGGCTGCCCACCGGCGGCCGCACCCCGCTGGCCGCCGGGCTGCTGAAGGCCCGCGAGGTGCTGCGGATCGAGCGGTTGCGCGATCCGTCGCGCCGGCCGCTGCTCGTGGTGGTCACCGACGGGCGAGCCACCTCGGCCGGTGCCGCCGGCGGGGGCCCGCGCGCGCTCTCGGCGCGCAGTGCCCGGCTGCTCCAGGCCGAAGGGGTCGCGTCCGTGGTCGTGGACTGCGAGTCCGGGCCGGTCCGGCTGGGGCTGGCCGGGGTGCTCGCCGCCGACCTCGGCGGGCCCGCCGTCACCCTCGACGGGCTGCGGGCCGACTCGCTGGCCGGACTCGTGAAGAACGTACGTACCGCGGTGACATCCGCCGCATCAGCCGACAGCAGCAACAGGAGGGCCGCGTAATGCCTCAGGGACAGCCGTCCGTCGTTCCGGACGACGGACTCACGACGCGCCAGCGCCGCAACCGTCCGCTCGTCTTCGTCCACACCGGCCCCGGCAAGGGCAAGTCGACCGCGGCCTTCGGGCTGGCGCTGCGCGCCTGGAACCAGGGCTGGCCGATCGGGGTGTTCCAGTTCGTCAAGTCGGCGAAGTGGAAGGTCGGCGAGGAGAACGCGCTCAAGGTGCTCGGCGCCTCCGGCGAGGGCGGCTCCGTCGTCTGGCACAAGATGGGCGAGGGCTGGTCCTGGGTCCAGCGGGACGCGCAGCTCGACAACGAGCAGGCGGCCAAGGAGGGCTGGGAGCAGGTCAAGCGGGATCTGGCCGCCGAGACCCACCGCCTGTACGTCCTCGACGAGTTCGCGTACCCGATGCACTGGGGCTGGATCGACGTCGACGAGGTCATCGAGGTGCTGCGGAACCGGCCCGGCACCCAGCACGTGGTGATCACCGGCCGCAACGCGCCGGAGAAGCTGGTGGAGTTCGCGGACCTCGTCACCGAGATGACCAAGGTCAAGCACCCGATGGACGCCGGCCAGAAGGGCCAGAAGGGCATCGAGTGGTGACCTCGTTCAACATTCCCCGGCTGGTCGTCGCCGCGCCGTCTTCCGGCAGCGGCAAGACCACCGTGGCCACGGGCCTGATGGCGGCCTTCTCGGAGCGCGGCCTCGCCGTGTCCCCGCACAAGGCCGGGCCCGACTACATCGACCCCGGCTACCACGCGCTGGCCACCGGCCGGCCGGGCCGCAACCTGGACGCCTTCATGTGCGGGCCGGAGCTGGTCGCTCCGCTGTTCGCGCACGCGGCGGCCGGGTGCGGGCTCGCCGTGGTCGAGGGCGTGATGGGCCTCTACGACGGGGCCGCGGGCCGGGGTGAACTGGCGTCGACGGCGCAGGTGGCGAAGCTGCTGCGGGCGCCGGTGGTGCTGGTGGTCGACGCGTCCTCGCAGTCGCGGTCGGTGGCGGCGCTGGTGCACGGCTTCGCGTCCTTCGACCCGCAGGTGCGGCTGGGGGGCGTGATCCTGAACAAGGTCGGCTCCGACCGGCACGAGGCGATGCTGCGGGAGGCGCTGGAGGAGGCCGGGATGCCGGTGCTCGGTGTCCTGCGGCGGGCTCCCCAGGTGGCCGCGCCGTCGCGGCACCTGGGCCTGGTGCCGGTCGCCGAGCGGCGGGCCGATGCGCTCGCCGCTGTCGCGGCGCTGGCCGAGCAGGTCCGCCAGGGCTGCGACCTGGACGCGCTCATGGCCCTGGCGCGGACAGCACCGCCGCTTGCCTGCGAGCCGTGGTCGCCGGCGAGTGCGCTGGCGCGCACCTGGGGCTCCGCCCCAGACCCCGCTCCTCTAACGCCGGAGGGGCTGGAAGTGCGCTCCGCGCCCTCCAGCTTGTCGGATGCAGGATTGCGGGGAGCCCCCATCGACGCTGCCGACGGGCAAAATCCAGCCTCGCCGGCGATTGAGGCGCGGGGGTCCGGGGTCGGAGTCCCCGGCAGCGGCGCCGCACTCGCGGACCTGGGGCGGGAGCCCGGCCGACGCCCGGTGATCGCCGTCGCCGGCGGGGCCGCGTTCACGTTCTCCTACGCCGAACACGCCGAGCTGCTCGCCGCCGCCGGAGCGGAGGTCGTCACCTTCGACCCGCTGCGGGACGAGGCCCTCCCCGAGGGAACGGCCGGCCTGGTGATCGGCGGCGGTTTCCCCGAGGTGTACGCCCCCGAGCTGTCCGCCAACGAGCCGCTGCGGGCGGCCGTGGCCCGGTTCGCCGCGCACGGCGGACCCGTGGCCGCCGAGTGCGCCGGACTGCTGTACCTGGCCCGCTCGCTGGACGGGAAGCCCATGTGCGGGGTGCTCGACGCCGATGCCCGGATGTCCGAGCGGCTCACCCTCGGCTACCGCGAGGCGGTGGCGGTCTCCGACAGCGCGCTCGCCGTCGCCGGGACCCGGCTGCGCGGGCACGAGTTCCACCGGACGGTGATCGAGCCGGGCGCCGGTGCGGCGCCCGCGTGGGGGTTCACGCACCCGGAGCGCCGCGTCGAGGGCTTCGTACAGCGGGGTGTGCACGCGAGTTACCTGCACACGCACTGGGCGGCGGAGCCGTCGGTCGCCCGGCGCTTCGTCGAAGCGGCGGCGGCCCGGCCGTGAGATCAGTCCGCCAGGCCCACCACGAGCCAGATCCCGGCCACCCCGCTCAGCGTGCACATCAGCGTGGACAAGGCGGGGTGCTTGTGGTGTGCCTCGGGCAGGATCTCGGCGGCCGCCAGGTACAGCAGGATCCCGCCGAAGAAGCCCAGGTACGCCCCGAGGGGTTCCTCCGGAAGGGTGAACAGCAGAGTGGACGCCGCGCCCGCCACCGGTGCGGCGGCGTCCGCGAAGAGCATCAGCAGGGCCTTGCGTCGGGCGTTCCCGTAGAGGCTGGTCAGGGTGTAGGTGTTGAACCCGTCGGCGAAGTCGTGCGTGATGACGGCCAGCGCCACGGCCACGCCCATGCCCCCGCCGACTTGGAAGGCCGCGCCCAGGGCCACGCCGTCGGCCACGCTGTGTCCGACCATGGCGGCGGCGGCCGTGAGTCCGACCTGGGGGACGCGGCCCCCGTTCTCGGCGCCGTGCGCGGCCTGACGTACGGCCAGGAGCCGTTCCACGACGTGCGCGACGAGGAAGCCGGCCACGAAGAGCAGCAGGGCGAGGGGTACGCCGAAGACGTCGTGCTCCGGGCCGCCCGCCGCCGCCAGGGCCTCCGGGAGCAGGTCGAGGCCGACGACGCCGAGCATGAGCCCGCCGGCCAGGCCCAGCACGAGGTGGCGGCGGTCGGTGACGCGTTGCGCCGTCCAGCCGCCCGCCAGGGTCATCAGGAACGCGCCCAGCGCCACCATCACGGCCATGTGCCCCTGAATACCGACTCCTCGCCCCGCGCGCACGTCCGCGCGCGGGTGGCCCGTGTTGGACTGTTGACGACTGACACGACCGGCCGGTGGCGGTCGCGGTGACTACGGAGGGAGGACCCCCGGTGGGCGAGTACGACGCGCAGCTGGTGGTCGGGGTCGGCGGACGCGCGGGGGTTTCCGTCGCGGAGGTGTGTGCCCTGGTCGAGGAGACGCTGCGGGGGGCCGGGCTGGCCTCGGGGTCGGTGACGGCGCTGGCCACGGTGGACTCCAAAGCGGGCGAGTCGGGGATAGCGGGCGCGGCGGAACGTTTCGGCGTGCCCCTCCTCAGCTACCCTGCCCACCAGCTGGCCGCGATCACGGTCCCGCATCCCTCGGACGCGGCGCGCACCGCCACGGGCACGCCCTCGGTGGCGGAGGCGGCGGCGCTCGCGGGGGGCGGCGAACTCCTCGTACCGAAGCGGCGGTCGGTGGCGGCGACCTGCGCGGTGGCCACCGCGCAGGCGCACGACCTGCGCCACCACGGGGACGCGGAGGTGATGGACGCGGGCTCGGCGCTGGTGGACCTCGCGGTCAACGTACGGGCGCACACACCGCCGGAGTGGCTCAGACAGCGGATCGCGGCGTCCCTCGGGGATCTCTCCGCATACCCCGACGGCCGGCCCGCCCGCGCGGCGGTCGCGGATCGGCACCGGATTCCGGTCGACCGGGTGCTGTTGACGGCCGGGGCGGCGGAGGCCTTCGTGCTGATCGCGCGGGCCCTGGCCCCGGTACGGCCGGTCGTGGTGCACCCGCAGTTCACCGAGCCGGAGGCGGCGCTGCGGGACGCCGGGCGCCGGGTGGAGCGGGTGGTGCTGCGGGCGCAGGACGGGTTCCGGCTCGACCCGGCGGCGGTGCCCGAGGAAGCGGACCTGGTGGTGGTCGGCAACCCGACCAACCCGACGTCGGTCCTGCACCCGGCGGCGACGCTGGCCGCGCTGGCCCGCCCGGGCCGGATCCTCGTGGTGGACGAGGCGTTCATGGACGCCGTACCCGGGGAACGGGAGGCCCTCGCCGGGCGGACGGACGTGCCGGGACTGGTGGTGCTGCGGAGCCTGACGAAGACGTGGGGGCTGGCGGGGCTGCGGATCGGCTACGTGCTGGCCGAGCCGGAGGTCATCGCCAAGCTGGCGGCGGCGCAGCCGCTGTGGCCGGTGTCCACGCCTGCGCTGGTGGCGGCCGAGGCCTGTATGGCTCCGGCGGCGCTGGCCGAGGCGGAGGAGGCCGCCCGGCAGATCGCGGTGGACCGGGCGCATCTGCTGGCCGGGCTCGCGGAGTTCGAGGAGGTCACGGTCGTGGGGGTGGCGGAGGGGCCGTTCGTGCTGATCCGGGTGGAAGGCGGTGCGGAGGTGCGCGCGCGGCTGCGCGCGCTGGGTTTCGCGGTCCGCCGCGGGGACACCTTTCCGGGGCTGGACCACTCCTGGCTCCGGCTCGCGGTCCGGGACCGGGCGACCACGGGGCGGCTGCTCCAGGCCTTGGACCACGCGCTTGCGCTGGCCGCGCGCTGACGGAGGGCTGGGGGCGGGGTCTGGGGCCGGGGGCGCCGTGGGGTGTCGTCCGGGACGGGCTTCGATGTTCGGCGCCCTGGGGGCTGGGTTGCACGGCGGAAGCTCGCGCCGAATTCATCTCGTTTCGGTCCCGGACGACACCCCACCGCGCCCCCGACCCCTCACGTTGACCGGGCCGCCCGGGAGGGGGCGCTACCTTACGAAGTCCGGCCCCGCCGGGAGACGACCAGCGCGCCCGCACCGATGCCGAGCAGGATCAGCGCGGCG
Source organism: Streptomyces sp. NPDC088762 (assembly GCF_044750905.1). Taxonomy (NCBI): domain Bacteria; kingdom Bacillati; phylum Actinomycetota; class Actinomycetes; order Kitasatosporales; family Streptomycetaceae; genus Streptomyces; species Streptomyces sp. NPDC088762. The sequence continues at coordinate 161,449 of NZ_JBIVKT010000012.1, read as the reverse complement.
CCCGCCACGTACGGGGTCAGCGAACCGCCGCCGGTCTCGGCCAGGTTGGCGTCGGTGGTGATCCCCGACCCGGTTCCCGTCCCGGTCTGCGGCTTGACGTCCGGCTTCGCGGGCGGGGTCGGCGCGGGTCCCTTCGGGGATTCGCAGTGCGCCTCGGCGAGTACGACCTCGCCCTCCACCTCGGCCACGCCCAGGTTCAGCGGGTTCACCGACACCTTCAGGCGGAGCGCGGCCGCGGCGGCCGTGGTGGACGTGGTCCTGGTGCCGGACAGCTCCAGGCTGACCAGGCCCACGCCCGGGACCTCGATCGTGGTGGGGCCGCCCGCCGACAGCGTGGTCCTCTTGCCGAGCGCGGTCACCGTCCCGAGGACGTTCGCGGTGGCCACGGGCTGCTTGCCGGCCTCGCAGACGGCCTTGGACGTGACCTTCTCCACCTCGATGAGCGAGAGCGCCGGCAAGCCCGGCACGTGCACCCGGGCCTTGGCGAGGTTGGCCTCCGCCTCGGCCCGGGTCTTGTCCGCGGTGGCCTTCGAGGTGGCCACGTCGGCGCGGAGCACGCTGACCGGCGCACCCCCCTCGACCCCGTCCAGGGTGACCGTCAGCGCCGTCTTCTCGGCGGGGGCCGCCGGGGCGCTCACCTCGTTGAGGGTCGCCTTCAGCGGGATGTGGACGGTCTTGTTGAGCAGGCCCACGTCCAGTCCGGTGCGCAGGACGACGGCGCCGGCCTTGCCCTCGCTCCCGGCGCCGCCGCCCGTGGCGAGGGCGGGCGGCGCGGTGAGCAGGGCTACCGCTCCCGTGGCGAGCAGGACGGCCGCGGGCATGCGGAAGGTGTTGCTGTTCAAGGTGGTGGAACCCCCGGGGAGATGGGTGCCGTCGCGCCGCCGATGGGGGACATCGCGGGCGCCGACGGCTTCGTCCCCGGAATCTTTACGCACTGTGAGTGAACGGGCGGCCACCTGGCGTGAGTTCACCCCAAAGGGTGGTTTCCACGCATGTATTCGATTTCCCCCGCCTCGTGAAGAACGTGAGTGCTCTCCTTTCCCAGGGTTCCCGACACCGGTCGTCCGCGCGACCGTTCACAACGACCGGGGAGCCGCCGATGTCACGCGCCGTCAACCCGGTGAGCCGCGGCGCTCAGGCCCGTACCGCGCCGTTCACGACGACCCGCAGCGGCCGCGCCAACTCCCCTACGTCCGCCCGGGGGTCGGCGGCGTAGACCACGAGGTCCGCCGGCGCTCCCTCGGTCAGACCCGGCCTGCCGAGCCAGGCGCGCGCCGCCCAGGCCGTCGCCGAAAGGGCGTCCAGCGGCGGGATCCCGGCCTTCACCAGCTCCGCCACCTCCGCCGCGACCAGGCCGTGCGGCAGGGAGCCTCCCGCGTCGGTGCCGACGTAGACCTGGATGCCCGCGTCGTAGGCGGCCCGGACGGTGTCGTACCGCTTCTCGTGGAGCCGTCGCATGTGCGCCGACCAGTCCGGGAACTTCGCCTCGCCGCCCGCCGCCAGCTTCGGGAACGTCGCCGTGTTCACGAGGGTGGGGACGATCGCGACCCCGCGCTCCGCGAACAGCGGAACGGTCTCCTCGGTGAGGCCGGTGGCGTGCTCGATGCAGTCGATCCCCGCCTCCACCAGATCGCGCAGCGAGTCCTCCGCGAAGCAGTGGGCCGTCACCCGGGCACCCAGCCGGTGCGCCTCGGCGATGGCGGCCTCCACCTCGGCGCGCGGCCAGCAGGGGGCCAGGTCCCCGGCCTCGCGGTCGATCCAGTCGCCGACCAGCTTCACCCAGCCGTCGCCGCGCCGCGCCTCGCGGCCCACGTACGCGACGAGGTCGGCGGGCTCGATCTCGTGGGCGTAGTTGCGGATGTAGCGGCGGGTGCGGGCGATGTGCCGGCCGGCCCGGATGATCTTCGGCAGGTCCTCGCGGTCGTCGATCCAGCGGGTGTCGGAGGGCGATCCGGCATCGCGGATGAGGAGGGTGCCGGCGTCCCGGTCGGTCAGGGCCTGGCGCTCGGCGGTCTCGGCGTCGACCGGACCGTGGGAGTCCAGGCCGACGTGGCAGTGCGCGTCGACCAGGCCGGGCAGGGCCCAGCCGGTCACGGTGGTGATCTCCCGGGCGGCGCGCGGGCGCTCGTAGGAGATCCGGCCCCCGACCACCCAGAGCTCGTCGCGGACCTCGTCCGGCCCGACCAGCACCCGCCCCTTCACGTGCAGCACTTCGCTCACATCGCTCATGTCGGCACTGTACGTGCGGGCTCGGTACGCTCGGCGGGTAACCCCGGACGAAGAGAGCAGCACCGTGACCCACCCCCTCCTGGACCTCCCGCCGCTCACGGCGGAGCGCTTCGCCTCGATCGAACGGGGGGTCGCGGAGCTGCTCGGCACCCGGCAGGACGTGGTGATCACCCAGGGCGAGGCGCTGCTGCCGCTGGAGGGCTGCATCCGGTCGGGCGCCCGGCCCGGTTCGACGGCGCTGAACGTGGTCACCGGCCCCTACGGGAACACCTTCGGCGGCTGGCTGCGCGACTGCGGCGCCACGGTGGTGGACCTGACGGTCCCCTTCGACACGGCAGTGACGGCGGAGCAGGTGGCGCGGGCGCTGGCCGAGCACCCGGAGATCGATTTCGTCTCGCTGGTGCACGCCGAGGCGGCGACCGGCAACACGAACCCGGTGGCGGAGATCGGTGAGGTCGTACGGGCGCACGGGGCGCTGTTCATGCTGGACGCGGTGGCGTCGGTGGGCGCCGAGCCGCTGCTCCCGGACGCGTGGGGCGTCGACCTGTGCGTGATCGGCGCGCAGAAGGCGATGGCCGGCCCGGCGGGCGTGTCGGCGGTGTCGGTCTCGGAGCGGGCGTGGGCCCGGTTCGCCGCGAACCCGGCGGCGCCGCGCCGCTCGTACCTCTCGCTCCTGGACTGGAAGGAACGCTGGATCGACGGCGGGCGCCGGACCCTGCTGCACGCGCCGGCGCAGCTGGAGATGCTGGCGCTGGAGGCCTGCCTGGACCGGATCGCGGCGGAGGGGCTGTCCTCGGTGACGGCCCGCCACGCGGCCGCCGCGGCGGCGACCCGTGCGGGCGCGGCGGAGCTGGGGATCACCCCGTACGTGGGCCGGGCGTCGGAGGCGGCGCCGGTGGCCACCACCCTGCGGGTCGCGGGCGCCGCGCCGGTGGTGGCCAAGGCGCTGGCCACGGATCCGGCGGTTCCGCTCGCGGCGGGGGGTGGCGCGCTCGCGCAGGAGATGCTGCGGGTCAACCACTACGGCACGGCGGCCGCGCTGCCCGTGGTCCGCGCCTCGCTGACGGCCCTCGCGGCGGCCCTGGGGGCCGAGCCCGGCGCGGCGCTCGCCGCGGCGGAGTCGGCGTGGGCGGCTGCCGCCGCGGCGTGAGCCGGCTCGCCCTCCCGGCGCGCCGGGCCTCGGCCCCCAGGGCCGCCCGCCTGATCGTGCTCGCCCTCGCAAGCCCCCGGTCAGGAGAGGACGTCGAGGAGCCGGTCCACGTCCGCCTCGGTGGTGTAGAGGTGGAAGGAGGCCCGCAGGGCGCCCGCGCGGGCACTGGTGGCGATGCCGGCCGCCTGGAGGGCGGGCTGGCGGTCGGCGAGCCCCGGCACCGAGACGATGGCGGCCTCGCCGGGCACCGGCTCGTGGCCGAGGCGGGCGAGGCCGGCCCGGTAGCGGGCGGCCAGGGCGGTGTCGTGGGCGTGGATCGCCTCGATGCCGATCCGCTCCAGCAGGGCCAGTGAGGCCTCGGCCGCGTGGTAGCTGAGGAAGGCGGGGGACTCGTCGAACCGCCGCGCGTCGCGGGCCAGTTCCCCCATCGGCCCGTAGATGTCGTCCCAGAGGGACTCCGCCACCACCCACCCCGCGTGCAGCGGCGTCAGGGTGTGCTGGGCCTCCTGCGACACGGTCATGTACGAGGCACCGCGCATGCCCAGCAGCCACTTGTACCCGCCGGTGACCGTGTAGTCGTACGGGGAGGCATCGAAGGGCAGCCAGCCCACTGCCTGCGTGGCATCCACCAGCATCCGGGCCCCGTGGGCGGCGGTCGCCGCGCGGACGGCGGGCAGGTCCGCCATCCGGCCGTCCGCGGACTGCACGGCGCTCAGCGAGACCAGTGCGGTGTCCGGGCCGACGGCCTCGGCGAGGGTTTCCAGCGGCGCGAAGCGGACCTTGAGGTCTCCCCGCACCACGAACGGGTTGATGACGGAGGCGAAGTCGTCTTCCGGGCAGAGGACTTCGGCGCCCGGCGGGAGGGAGGCAGAGACGAGACCGGCGTGGGTGGACACGGCCGAGCCGACGGACACCCGCTCCACGCCCACCCCCACGAGCCGCGCGAAGGCGGCACGGGCCCGGTTCACCCGGTCGAAGTCGCCGAATCCGGCGGGGATTCCGGCCCCCGCCGCGTCGGCCAGCTCCCGTACGGCCGCGACGGCGGAACGCGGGAGCACCCCGCAATTTGCGGTGTTGAGGTAGGCGGTGGAGTGCGCGAACTCGGCACGGGTCGCTTCGGCGAGGTCAAGATCCATGAGGTAACTCTGCGCCAGAAACAACCCAAAGTCCATTGCCGAATTATCCGTGGCGTCCCAAAGAAATGCTTATACCGGCGGGACTGTGCAGGCCTCGCCGGGCTCGCACGCCCCGGCGCCGGCGTCCGGTTCGGGCACCTCGCGCCCGGCCCAGGCCTGCTCCAGGGCGCGGGTGAACACCTCGGCCGGCTGTCCGCCGGAGATCCCGTAGCGGCGGTCGAGGACGAAGAACGGCACGGCGTTGGCGCCCAGTTCGGCGGCCTCGCGCTCGTCGGCCCGGACCTGGTCGGCGTAGGCGGAGTCGTCCGCGAGGACGGCGCGGGCCTCCGCCTCGTCCAGCCCGGCCTCGACGGCGAGCGCGATCAGCACCTCGGGGTCGAAGACGGACCGCTCCTCGCCGAAGTTGGCCCGGTAGGCCAGGTCGAGCAGCTCCTCCTGGCGGCCCCGGGCCTCGGCCAGGTGCAGCAGGCGGTGGATGTCGAAGGTGTTGCCGTGGTCGCGCCCGTCGATCCGGTACTGCAGACCCTCGGCGCGGGCGCTCGCCGCGACGTGCTCCTCCATGGCGCGCGCCTCGTCGAGGGTGCGGCCGTACTTCTTGGCGAGCATCTCGGTGACGGGCGCGGTGACGCCCTTGGCGGCGTTGGGGTCGAGCTCGAAGGACCGGAAGACGACCTCCACCTCGTCACGGTGCGCGAACTCGGCCAGCCCCTTGGTGAAACGGGCCTTGCCGATGTAGCACCAGGGGCAGGCGATGTCGCTCCAGATCTCGACGCGCATGATCCTTCTTCTCTCCGGGTCCGGGGAACGAAACAGTTCCCGCTTCAACGACCTGGGGGTCCGTCTCATTCCCCGGACGGCGGGGGCACCGAGAGCCACAGGACGCGGTGGGATCCGGAGGCGGTGGGGTGCGGCTCCGGGAGCCAGCCGTGGGTGGCGTAGAAGGCCTGGGCGCGGAGGTTGTGCGTGTAGACCTCCAGGCGGACCCGCTGGATTCCGGCGCTGCGCCATGCGTCCAGGCATGCGGCGTGGAGGGCGGCTCCGGTGCCCTTGCGCCAGTGGACCGGGTCGACGTGCAGCTGGGTGAGGGTGGTCTCGCCGTCCGCGGTGCGGAAGGCGGCGACCCCGGTGAGCTCGCCGTCCTGCTCGGCGCACAGGACCCCGCCGTCGGCCTGGGCGCGGGCGACGGCCCGGGACCAGCCCTCGCGGGTACGGGCGAGCTCGGCCGCGCCGCTGTAGGCCTCCTCGGGAATGCGGCCCTCGTAGTAGGTCGCGCGGGCCCGGGCGTGGAGGGCGGCGATCGCGTCGAGGTCGGCGGGGCGCGCGATACGGATCATGGAGAGGGAAACGCGCCGGGAACCGTCTCGGTTCCCGGCGCGCCGGCCGCACGGCCCGCGGGCTACTTCTTCAGCCACGCCTCCATCATCTTCTGGGCGATGGGGGCGGCCAGCTTGCCGCCGCCGATCTCGGAGCGGTCCGTGTCGGAGTTCTCGATCACGACGGCGACGGCGATCTGCTTGCCGTCGAGCTTCCCGTACGAGGTGAACCAGGCCAGCGGCGGCAGGCTGTTGTTCACGCCGCGCTGGGCGGTACCGGTCTTGCCGCCCACCTCGGCGCCCGGCACCTGCGCGCTCTTGCCGCCGCCCTCGGTGGCGACCGTCCGCATGGCGTCGCGCAGCATCGAGGCCGTCTTCTCGCTCATGACCTGCTGGGACTTGGGGTCCTCGAAGCTCTCCAGGACGTTGCCGCCGGCGTCGGTGACCTGGGAGACCATGTGCGGGGCGACAAGCTTGCCGCCGTTCTCGATCGCGGCCGTCACCATCGCCATCTGGAGCGGGGTGGCCTGCACGTCGAACTGGCCGATACCCGTCTGCGCGACCTGGTCGACCGACATCTTCTTCGACGGGTACTTGCTCGGCGGGTTGGTGCGGACCGGGGTGTCGATCTGCGTGTTGAAGCCGAGCTTCTCGGCCATCGCGCGCATCTTGTCCTGGCCCAGCCTGTGCGCGAAGTCGGCGAAGACGTTGTTGCAGGAGAGCCTGAGGGCGGTGCGCGGCGAGGCGTTGTGGCACATCTCGTCCGGGACCTCGCTCTTCAGCTTGGTCCTGGTGCCGGGGATCGTGTAGTCGCCGGGAACGGAGGTGTTCTGGTCGATGGAGGAGACCAGCCCGTTCTCGATCGCCGCGGCGAGGGTGACCAGTTTGAAGGTGGAGCCGGGTGCCTGCGGCTTGCGCAGGGCCACGTTCTCCATCGCCTTGCCCTTGTCGGCGGACAGCTCCTCCCAGGCCTCCGTGTCGTTGGCGCCCGTGATCCGGCCCGGGTCGTAGGAGGGGTTGTTGACGACCCCCAGGATCCGGCCCGTCGAGGGGTCGATGGCGACGGCGGCGCCCTGCTTGCCCTGGAGCGCGTCGTACGCCGCTTTCTGCACGTCCGGGTCGATGGTCGTCAGGACGTTGCCGGGGGCGGCCCGCTTGTTCGTGAGCATGTCCATCATGGTCTTCAGCCGGCTGTCGGAGCCGTTGAGGACGTTCTTGTAGACGCCCTCCAGCATGCTCGTGCCGAAGGCCTGCGAGCTGTATCCGGTGATCGGCGCGTAGAGCGGGCCGTTGGTGTAGGTCCGCTTGTAGCCGAAGTCCTTGCCGCCCGTCCTGGTCGAGCCCGTGATCGCCTCCCCGCCCACGATGATGTTGCCCAGCGGGTTCTCGTACTGCCCGATGAGGTTGCGCCGGTTGTTCTTGTCGTCTGCGAGGGCCTGGCCTTGGTAGGCCTGCACCCAGGTGACACGGACCAGCAGGGCCAGCACCAGGAGCAGGCAGAAGACCGACGCTCGCCTGATCGTCTTGTTCATCCCCCAGAAGGACGCACCAGCCGCACCGGGCGTTCCGCTCTGCCCCGATTGTGGCGGGGTTCTCAGCTTTTCTTCATGAAGCCTCCCTCGTAGGCCGCGATGACGGCCTGGGTGCGGTCGCGCGAGCCGGTCTTGGCCAGGACCGACGCGACGTGGGTCTTGACCGTCTGCGGGCCGACCCCGAGGCGCTCGCTCATCTCGTGGTTGGACAGTCCGGTGGCCATCAGCCGCAGGACGTCGGCCTCCCGGTCGGTGAGCCGGGCCACCCAGGGCGCTGCGGGCGGGGCGCCGGCCGTGTGCGCGGCGGCGAGGGAACGGACGGCGGCCGGGAAGAGCAGCGAGTCGCCGCGGGCGACCAGCCGCACCGCGCCGATCAGTTCGTCGGGGCCGGCCCGCTTGAGGAGGAACCCGGAGGCTCCCGCGCGCAGGGCGGCGTAGACGTAGGAGTCGTTCTCGAAGGTGGTGACGACCACGACGCGGGGCGGCTCGGCCATGGTGGCGAGGATCTGTTCGGTCGCCCGTATCCCGTCGATCTCGGGCATCCGGACGTCCATCAGCACCACGTCGGGCGCGAGGGAGCGGACCAGCGCCACGGCCTCGGCGCCGGTGGCCGCCTCGCCCACGACCTCGAGGTCGGCTTCGGCTTCGAGGATGACCCGCAGGGCCGTGCGGACCATCCGCTCGTCGTCGCAGAGCACGATGCGCAGGGGCGGCCGGACCGCCGGGGCCGGTGCGCTCATCGGTCGCCTCCGGTGAGCGGGAGGACGGCCCGCAGCCGCCACCGGCCCTCGTGCGGGCCCGCCTCGACGCCGCCGCCGAGGAGCGCGGCCCGTTCGGCGGCACCGCGCAGCCCGCGGCCCCCGGTGGTGCGGGGCTCCCGGTCCTCCGGCGCGGCGGGCGGATTGGTCATGGTGATCTCCAGTTCACGATGTCCGGTCTCTTCCCGGCCCCGGACGCGGATCCGCAGTTCCACCGGACCCGCGCCGTGGCGCAGTGCGTTGCTGAGGCCCTCCTGGACGATCCGGTACGCCTCGCGGGAGGCGATGGCCGGAAGGCCCTCCCAGTCCCCGGCGGGTCCGGGGTCCTGGTGGGCGGTGACGGGGGTACCGCCGGCCCGGGTGCGGGCCAGCAGTCCGTCGAGGTCGGCGGCGAGGGTCGGCGCGGGCGCGGCGTCCGGCCGGGCCGGATCCCCGTCCCGCAGCAGGCCCAGTACGGCGTCCAGCTCGCCCACCGTCCGCCGGGTGGTGTCCTCGATCGCGGCCAGTGCCTCCCGTACGAAGGCGGGGTCGCTGTCGAGCACCCGGCGGGCGGCGACCGCCTGGAGGGTGACGGCGCTCAGCGCGTGGCCGACGGCGTCGTGCAGTTCCCGGGCGAGCCGGTTGCGCACGGCCAGGTCGGCGGCCCGCTCCTCGGCAGCGGCCAGCCGGTCGGCAGCCGTCGGCCCGAGCAGTACGGGCGCCAGCCGGGCCAGCAGCGCCCCGGCCCCGGCGGCGCACAGGGCGAGCCCGGCCAGCAGACCCGCCCCGAGCAGCGGGGCCAGGTACGGGTCGGCTCTCGTGCTGAACCAGCCCAGCCCCAGCTCGGGCTCGCGCAGCCCCGGCACGAACGGCAGCGCGATCAGCACCACCGCCATGGGAGGCACCGCGAGGCTGAGCCCGCTGATCACCGCCCCCACTCCCAGGTGCAGGGTCCACCATGCCGAGGTCCGCCCCCGCGCGGCCCAGGACCGCGCCGGCCCGTCGGCCAGCCGCTCCCCCGGCACCCCGCACATGGCCCGGACGGCGGCCACGGACAGCGGCCGGACCAGTCCGAACACGGCGGTGACGGCGACCAGCGGCAGGGCGGCCGCGTAGGCGGCGAGGGTGAGCGGGAGGGACGCCAGGGCATTGGCCCCGCCGGCCGCGATGCCGACCCCCACCTGGGTGAGGAGGAAGTACGGCATCAGCAGGGCCCCGCCGAGTACGAGGTGGACCCAGCGCAGCCTGGCCCGCGCCCCCAGCAGCCGGTTCACGCCGGTCGGCGGGCGGTGAGGAACCGTATGAGGACGGCGGCGGCGAGCAATCCGGTGATCATCTGGTCAGCGTAGGCCAACTGGACCGCGGCGGAAGGCCCTTCGCCGCCGTCCAATTGGGGTCCGAACGAGGTGATCAGCATCCAGCTCCCCCAGCTCAGGGCCGCCGCCGCACCGATCCAGACGAGGCCGAGCGGCCACCGCGCCGCAAACGCCCCGCCACGGGCCAGGAGCACGGCCCCCACTCCGGCGGCGAGCGCGCACGTCCCGTGGAGCGCGGACACCAGGGCCCTCTCCACGGAGTACGCGGCCACGCTCTCGGCACCCAGCCCGGCCGCACCGCCGCAGGCCCAGTACCCGTACACCACCGCGATCGCCAGGCCGGCCGTAGCCGCGGCCGCCGCCACCACCCCCGTGGGTGACGGCAGCCGCGCGCCCGTCACGCCCTGCCACCGCCGGCCCCAGCGCTCCCGCGCATAGGGCACGAACAGACCGGCCAGGGCGAGTCCTTGAACCGTGAATCCGGCGTAGACGACGTTGAACACCCAGGGGTCCAGGAAAGGCTCCCGCACCGCCTCCCCGACGGGCTCCGCCCCGAAGCCGAGCGCCCGTATGAGCAGTTGGCCCGGGAACCCGAGGAGGATCGGGGTCAGCAGTCCGGTCGCGACGAACACCGGGACGGTGAGCGTCCAGGCCGGCACCCGTCTGCCCCAGGGTCTGGTGAGCAGCAGCGCGAGCAGGACCACGCAGGCGTCCATCGCCACGGTGACGGCATTCGCCGCCATGAGGAAGGGCCCCGGGTCAAGCAGCACGCTGCCGTCCGGTATCCCGATCCTGCTCCCGGCCAGCCAGGCGGTCTTGAGCACCAGATAGGGCACGGTGGCGGTCAGGGCGACCGCCCGCAGGATCCGCCCTCCGGTCCCCAGGGCGGGGGCCGGCCGCCGGGTCTCCCGGTGGGTCTCGTACGTCGATGGGTGAACTGCTCGCGTGGTCATGACCCAACGGTCCCGTGTCCGCTGCCCCGCCACCTCCCCCTCCAAGGGGAACCGCCTCCCCCGCGCGGGGGAGGAACCACCCCTGCCGCCGCACGGCATGGTCGCGGCACATCGGCCACGGGCCCCGGTCCCCGGCCGATGTGGCGGTCGCCGGGCCGCGGGCCGCGATTCGCGTTCCGCGGTCCGCTGACCCGCGACCGGGTTGTCACATGCGCCGCGTGACCACCGACAGCCGGTCCCGCGCCTCGAACAGCGCCGCCTTGATGGTCTGTTCGTGCCCCGCCGTCAGCCGCGCCACCGGCACCGAGCAGCTCACCGCGTCCCGCGCCGGCGTCCGGTACGGCACCGCCACTCCGAAGCAGCGCAGCCCGAGCGTGTTCTCCTCCCGGTCCACCGCGTACCCCTGCTCCCGCACCAGCGCCAGCTCCTCGATCAGCTGCTCCCGGTCGGTGATGGTGTGCTCGGTGACCGCTTCCAGCCGCAGCGGCAGCAGCCCCCGTACCTCCTCGTCCGTGTGCGTGGCCAGCAGCGCCTTGCCCAGTGCCGTGGAGTGCACCGGCAGCCGCCGCCCGACCCGGGTGAAGGGCCGCAGGTAGTGCTGGGACTGGCGGGTCGCGAGGTACACGACGCTCGTTCCGTCCATCCGGGCCAGGTGGATGGTCTCCGTCGTGTCGTCGGAGAGCCGGTCCAGGGTGGGCCGGGCCGCGGTGACCACCTCGTCGCCGTCGATGTACGAACTGCCGACCAGCAGCGCCCGTACGCCGATGCCGTAGCGCGTGCCCGTCGCGTCCGTCTCCACCCAGCCCAGGTTCACCAGCGTGCGCAGCAGCATGTACAGGCTGGACTTGGGGAGGGAGAGGTCGCTTTGGATGTCGGCCAGGCTGTGCAGGCCGGGCCGGGCCGCGAAGTGTTCCAGCAGCAGGACGGTCCGGACCGCCGATTTGACCGCCGCCCCCTGGGCCGTGGGCACCCCCTGGGCCGAGGACCCCGCCTCGTCCGCGGGCCCCGCCTCGTCCGTGGGCCCCGCCTCGGTCGTCGTCATGCGCGCGCTTCCCCTCTGGTCGCCTCTTGTCACGCGGAGGACGCGGAAATAGAGTCCGCAGCAGATGTGATCATTCATCCACCGGAACGGCGTTCAGAATACTGAACGATCCAGGAGGCAGCGGGTCATGACGACGACACCAGTCTGGAGTGTGGACCCCCGCACCGGGAAGCAGCGCGAGCAGGTTGCGGTGGAGGCCACACGCCAGGAGGTGGACGAAGCCGTACGGTCCGCGCACGCGGCCCGTGGCGCGCTCGCCGACGCCGGCGTCCGCGCCGCCTTCCTGCGCAAGGCCGCCGCGCTGCTCGACGAAGCCGCCCCGCACGTCATCGAGGCCGCCGACGCCGAGACCGCACTCGGCCCGGGCCGGCTCACCGGCGAGCTGGCGCGCACGACCGGTCAGCTGCGCGCCTTCGCCGACGCCGTGGACGAGGGGTCCTACCTCGACATCCGGATCGACCGCGCGGATCCCTCCCTCAGCCCGCCCCGCCCCGAACTGCGCCGCTACAAGGTGCCGCTCGGCGTGGTCGCCGTATACGCCGCCTCCAACTTCCCGCTCGCCTTCTCCGTGCCCGGCGGGGACACCGCGAGCGCGCTGGCCGCAGGCTGCCCCGTGGTCGTCAAGGCCCATCCCGACCACCCCGCGACCTCCGAGCTGTGCGCCTCGGTGCTGCGCCGGGCTGCGGTCGCCGCCGGTCTGCCGGCCGAGGTGGTCTCGGTGGTCCACGGGTTCGACGCCGGCCTGGAGCTGATCCGCCACCCGCTGGTGGCCGCGGCCGGGTTCACCGGGTCCATCCGGGGCGGGCGGGCCCTGTTCGACGCGGCCGCCGCCCGGCCCGTGCCCATCCCCTTCCACGGGGAGCTCGGCTCCCTCAACCCCGTCGTGGTCACCCCGGCGGCCGCCGCCGAGCGCGCCGAGGAGATCGGTACGGGACTCGCGGGCTCGGTCACCCTCGGCGTCGGCCAGTTCTGCGTGAAGCCCGGTCTGGTCCTGGTCCCCGAGGGCGCGGACGGCGACCGGCTCACGGAGGCGCTGACCAAGGCGCTCGGCGAGACGGAGCCGGGGGTCCTGCTCGACCACCGGATGCGGGAGAACTTCCTCGCCGGCGTCCGCGAGCGTGCGGCGCTGCCCGGCGTCACCGCGCCCGTCACCCCCGGGTCCGGAGGGGAGCACACCGTGGGGGCGGGCTACCTGACCGTCCCGGCCGGCCTGCTCGTCGACCCCGCCGGGGGCGCCGCGGGGTCCGAAGGGTCCGATGGGTCCGATGGGTCGGAAGGTACCGACCGCCACTCCTACGAGGTGCTGCTGGAGGAGTGCTTCGGCCCGGTGACCGTCGTCGTCCGGTACGCCGACCAGCGCGAGGCGGCCGCGGTGCTGGAGCGGCTCTCCGGGAACCTGAGCGCCACCCTCCAGTTGTCGGCCGCCGAGACCGAGGGTGCGCCGGGCCCGGCCTCCGCACTGATCGCCCAGGTCACGGGGCTGGCGGGGCGGATCGTGGTGAACGGCTGGCCGACCGGTGTCGCCGTGGCCCCGGCCCAGCACCACGGCGGCCCTTACCCGGCGGCGACCTCGCACTCCACCTCCGTCGGCGGGACCGCCATCGAGCGCTGGCTGCGGCCGGTGGCCTACCAGTCGGTTCCGGACGCACTCCTCCCGGCCGAGCTGCGCGAGGCCAACCCGCTGGGGCTGCCGCGCCGTGTGACGGGGGCCTGAGCGCGGGCCGCAGGTGGTGGCCCGGGGGCGGTGGCCGGAGGTAGCCGGGGGGCGGTCCGGGCGGAGGCCGCCGGGTGGCTGTCGGGCCCCCGCCACCTGCAGCGGGGTGCCGGGCGGCGGCCGGGGGCCCGCTAATTGCGTTGCCGCCTCCGCCCGGGGCGGGGCAGGCTGCGGCTCATGCCGAAGCCGCACGGGTTCTCGTACGAACAACACCGCGACCACCGCGTCGTCATCACCCACCAGGGCCGTACCGCGGCCACCCTCCGCGGGAGCCGGGCCGACAGGTTCCTCGCCGAGGTGGGGGCCGGTGACGCGCAGCTGGTGATGGCGCGCTGGACCGGCTCGTACAAGTTCGGCAACGAGCGCACGGCGAAGAACCACCCCCGCAACCGGCGATGAACCGCGCGCCGGATCCCGGGCCGAATCTGTCGCGAGGGTAAGGGAACGGCAAAGCACCCTCGGTCGTTCTCCGGGCATGACCGCTATGACCCCTGGTTCCAACCTGCCGCTCAATACCGTCCGCGTGACGGTGGACGTGGCTGCCCCGGTGCGGCTCGACGTATCCGGGCTGCTCCTCGCGGCGAACGGCAAGGTGCGCTCCGACGCCGACTTCATCTTCTACAACCAGCCCTCCGGGCCCGGCGTCGACTACCGGTCCGGTGGCGGTACGGCGCCGGACTCGATCACCGTCGACACCAGCGCCGTGCCCCCGGGCATCGAGCGCATCGTGGTCACGGCCAGCCCCGACGCCGCCGGGCAGACCTTCCAGGGCATCGAGCCCACCGCCACCGTGCGCAACGCGGACGGCGGCGCGGTGATCGCCACCTTCACCCCGCCGCGGCTGGGGACCGAGACCGCGCTCGTCGTCGTCGAGGTCTACCAGCGCGGCGGCGTGTGGAAGGTCCGGGCGGTCGGCCAGGGGTACGCGAACGGCCTCGCCGGCATCGCGACCGACTTCGGCGTCTCCGTGGACGAGGAGCCGGCGGCCGCGGCCCCCGCGCCCGCCCCCGTCGCCCCGCCCGCGCCCCCGGCTCCGCCCGCACCGCCGGCCTCCTACCCGGCCTCCCCCTGGCTCGGCGGTGCCACGACGCCCGCCCCGGCCGCGCCGCCGGCCCCGGCGGCGCCCGCCCCCGTGGCCGCGTCCGCCGCGCTCGGCGCCGGGAAGGTCAACCTGGACAAGGGCCGGGTCAGCCTGCAGAAGAACCAGACGGTCTCCCTGGTCAAGGGCGGCCGGCCGCTGCTCTCCCAGGTCAAGATGGGCCTGGGCTGGGAGCCCGCCTTCCGCGGCCGGGACATCGACCTCGACGCGTCCGTCATCGCCTACGGCCCGCAGCGCAACCACATCGACAGCTGCTACTTCGGCAAGCTGTCGATCCTCGGCGGCGCCATCAAGCACTCGGGGGACAACCTCACGGGCGAGGGAGCGGGCGACGACGAGGTGATCGTCGTGGACCTCGGCCGTCTTCCCGCCGACGCCACCGGGCTGGTCTTCACGGTCAATTCCTTCTCCGGGCAGAAGTTCACCGAGGTGGCCAAGGCCTATTGCCGGCTGATCGACGCGGCGAGCGGCGAGGAGCTGGTGCGCTTCGACCTCACCGGTGCCGAACCGCAGACCGGGGTCATGATGGCCAAGCTGATCAAGCAGTTCTCCGGGGAGTGGGAGATGACGGCCATGGGCGAGTTTGTGAAGTCCCGCACAGTGCGCGGGATGGTCAAGCCCGCCGCACAGGCACTCTGAGCAGGTGGGCGGGCAGGTGCGGCCGCAGCCGGGGAGGGCGGGTGATGGATGCCACGCGTAATCCGGGGGTGGCTGTCCGTGCCCGCCCGTAGCCTTGGAGGCATGTACGAGTCACTCAACCCCGCGGGGCCCGCCCGCCCGTCCGCCGCAGAGGCGAACGAGGCGATACGGCACCTTGTCGAGACCCGGGTGGACGGCGAGTGGCCCTCGGAGGCGTACGAGTTCCTCCTCGCCGAGTGGGCCGCGGCCTCCCGGGCGGAGGTTGCCGCGGCCCAGTGAGCCGTCGGTGGACCGGCCGCCGCCGGTGAAGCGCCGCCCGCCGGTGAGCCACCGGCGGGCCGCCGGGCGGCGGCAGCGGGAGCCGCGTCAGTGCGCGCGCCGCCACGGCCCGGTGATGGCCAGCATGATGCCCGGGTCCTGGAGGTTGGCGTACAGCGTGCGCCCGTCCGGTGAGAAGCAGACGCCGGTGAACTCCGAGTACTCGGGCTCCTCGGCCGTGCCGATGTTCAGCTCGTTGCGCGCCAGCGGGTAGGTCCGGCCCGACTCGGTCGCGCCGAACAGGTGCTGGAGGCCCGAGCCGTCCTCGGCGATGACGAGGCCGCCGTACGGCGACACGGTGATGTTGTCGGGGCCGTCGTAGCCGCCCTCGGCCGACGTGTCCGTGTTCACCCCGATCAGGACGGTCAGCCGGACCGTGCGCCGCTTGGGGTCGTAGAACCACACCTGGCCGTCGTGCGCCGCGCCCGGGCTCTCCTCACGGGCGTAGGACGAGACGAAGTACGCGCCGCCGTCGCCCCACCACATGCCCTCCAGCTTCCGTCCCCGCGTCACGACCCCGTCCGCGAACTGCTTGCGCACGGGGACGGTCCGCGCGTCGCGGTCCGCCACGTCCACCCAGTCGACCCCGTAGACGGTGCCGATCCTCGTGGCGCGCGAGAGGTCGTCGACGAAGCGGCCCGAGCTGTCGATGCACTTGGCGGCCTGGAGTACGCCGGCGTCGGCGGAGAGGGTACGGAGCCTGCCGCGGCCGTGGCGGAATCCGCTGGGCGGGGTCCAGCGGTAGAACAGCCCGTTGGGGCCGGAGGCGTCCTCGGTCAGGTAGGCGTGGCCCCGGCGCGGGTCGATGACCACCGCCTCGTGCGCGTAGCGTCCGAACGCCTTGATCGGCTGAGGGTCGCGGTTGGCGCGGCGGTCGTGCGGGTCGACCTCGAAGACGTAGCCGTGGTCCTTCGTCATGCCGTTCTTGCCGGCCAGGTCCTCGGTCTCCTCGCAGGTCAGCCACGTGTCCCAGGGGGTGGCACCGCCCGCGCAGTTGGTCGACGTACCGGCGACGCCGACCCATTCGGCGACCTCGCCGCCGCGCCGGACCTCGACGACCGTGCAGCCGCCGGCCGCGGCGGGGTCGTAGACGAGGCCCTCGGCGAGGGGGACGGGGTGCGCCCAGTTCTCCCGCTTGCCCTTGAGCTCGTGGTTGTTGACGAGGAGGGTGACTCCTCGGTGGCCCTCGAAGGCGGCGGTCCCGTCGTGGTGGGACGGGGTGGTCTCGCCGGAGTCCAGTGTGGTGACACCGCTGTGCGTGATCACGCGGTACGTGAATCCGGCGGGGAGCGCCAGGAGGCCGGCCGGGTCGGGGACGAGGGGGCCGTAGCCGGGTTCGCAGGGCCGCCCGTGCTCGTCGCGGCGCGTGCCGTCGTCGGCGGCCAGCGCGCCGGGTGCGGTCGCGAGGGCTCCGACGGTCCCGGTGAGGGCGACGCCCGCACCGGCGATGACGGTACGGGCGGTGAAGTCTCTGCGGCTGAGCGGCATCGGGTCTCCAGGGGTGGGGAGGTGGTGCGCCTGTCGTGCGGTCGTCGGCGCACACGCTCCCGCCCGCACGTGAACGGCGGCTGAACTACCCGCGACGTGCGGCCGACCCCTTGCCCGCGGCCGGAATGGCCAACTCCACCCCATGAACGGCGCATTGTCGCCGCGGGGGGGCCCACGCCTGCCGGTGCCCGGACAGCCGTGTCACGCCACCGGATACGCGAACGGCCGGCCCGGCGCCGTCGTGGCGCCGGACCGGCCGGGGGCGGTGAAGCCCGTGCCGTCGGTGCGGACCTCAGTCCGTGCCGAACTCCATCGCGGCGCGGTCCAGCATCTCCTCGTCGCCGGAGACCTCGCCGCGGGAGGCGATGGCCTCGGCGCCGCCCTCCGGCATGGTGCCGATCAGGCCCGTCGCGGCCGCCTGGGCGGCGCCGATGGCGGGGCTGCCGGTGCCGATCAGGCCGAGGCCGGCGTACTGCTCCAGCTTGGCGCGCGAGTCGGCGATGTCGAGGTTGCGCATGGTGAGCTGGCCGATCCGGTCCACCGGGCCGAAGGCGGAGTCCTCGGTGCGCTCCATGGACAGCTTGTCCGGGTGGTAGCTGAAGGCCGGGCCCTTGGTGTCGAGGATCGAGTAGTCCTCGCCGCGCCGCAGTCGCAGGGTGACCTCGCCGGTGACGGCCGAGCCGACCCAGCGCTGGAGCGACTCGCGCACCATCAGGGCCTGCGGGTCGAGCCAGCGGCCCTCGTACATGAGGCGGCCGAGGCGCCGTCCCTCGTTGTGGTACTGGGCGAGGGTGTCCTCGTTGTGGATGGCGTTGACGAGGCGCTCGTACGCGGCGTGCAGCAGGGCCATGCCCGGGGCCTCGTAGATGCCGCGGCTCTTGGCCTCGATGATCCGGTTCTCGATCTGGTCCGACATGCCCATGCCGTGGCGGCCGCCGATGGCGTTGGCCTCCATCACCAGGTCGACGGCGGAGCCGAACTTCTTGCCGTTGATCGTGACGGGGCGGCCCTGGTCGAAGCCGATCGTCACGTCCTCGGTGGCGATCTCGACCGAGGGGTCCCAGAACCGCACGCCCATGATCGGCTCAACGGTCTCGACGCCCGTGTCGAGGTGCTCCAGGGTCTTGGCCTCGTGGGTGGCGCCCCAGATGTTGGCGTCGGTGGAGTACGCCTTCTCGGTGCTGTCGCGGTAGGGGAGGTCGTGGGCGAGCAGCCACTCCGACATTTCCTTGCGGCCGCCGAGCTCGGTCACGAAGTCGGCGTCGAGCCAGGGCTTGTAGATCCGCAGGTGCGGGTTGGCGAGCAGGCCGTAGCGGTAGAACCGCTCGATGTCGTTGCCCTTGAAGGTCGAGCCGTCGCCCCAGATCTGGACGTCGTCCTCGAGCATCGCCCGGACCAGCAGGGTGCCGGTGACGGCGCGGCCGAGCGGCGTCGTGTTGAAGTAGGCGCGGCCGCCCGAGCGGATGTGGAACGCACCGCAGGTGAGCGCGGCCAGTCCCTCCTCGACCAGCGACGCGCGGCAGTCGACCAGGCGCGCGATCTCGGCGCCGTAGGTCTTCGCACGGCCGGGCACCGAGGCGATGTCGGGCTCGTCGTACTGGCCGATGTCGGCGGTGTAGGTGCACGGAACGGCACCCTTGTCGCGCATCCAGGCAACCGCGACGGAGGTGTCGAGGCCGCCGGAGAAGGCGATGCCGACGCGTTCGCCGGCGGGCAGGGAGGTGAGGACCTTGGACATAGGAAGAGTATGCATCACTACGTATGTTCATGCAACGGGGTCCTGGGCCGGTCGCTCTTTCGACCGGTCGCAGTCGCGTGCGGAAGCGGGGGGTCCGCCCGGGCCCGCCCGCCTCAGGGCCGCCGGGAGCGTGCCTTGAACGCGGCCTTACGGGCCTCCTTCGCCGCCTTCTTGTCCGGGTGCAGCCGCCCCATAGCCTCCAGGACGTACGCCGTCGCCGGGTGCTCCACCCGCCACACCCGGTCGAAGAAGCCCGTGTGGTGGCCGGTGAGGGTCTCCATCAGGAGCGGCAGCTCCTCGGTCTCCCCGTCGGCGGCGAGCTGCGCCGCGATCGTGTCGACCGTCAGCCAGAACACCATCTCCTCGTCCGGTGCCGGTACGCCGGTCACCCCGCGCTCGGCCAGCCAGACCCGGGCGAGCCCGCCCAGCTCCGCGTCGTCCAGCACCGCGCGGACGGCGGGCTCGGCCTCCGGCCCGGCCGGGGCGAGGGCCTGCTGGCAGCGCAGCCGGCGCAGCGGGGCGCCCGGGTCGTCACCGCGCGCCGCGTCCAGCAGTTCGGCCACGGCGGCGGGCAGCGCGCGGCCGGCCAGCCAGAGCTCCATCTCGGCCTGGGCGGCGGCCTCGGGGTAGGAGGAGACCACGTCGAGCAGGGCGTCCGCGCCCTTGTCGGCCAGTTCTCCGACCGCGGGGGCCTCGACGCCGGCCTCGAGCATCCGGGCGCGGACCCCGTACAGGCCGAGGGGGGTCAGGCGGACCATCCCGTAGCGGGAGACGTCCTCGTCCGCGTCGTCGCCGGCCTGGCCTGCGGTCGCGGCCGTTCCCCCGGCCGCGGGGACGCCCTCGTCGTCCGCCTCCGCCAGCAGCTCCTCGTCGACGGGCCGGTACTCGACCAGGCCGATCGGCTCCAGCTGCCGGAACTGGTCGTCGAGGCGCATCATCGCGTCCGAGACCTGCTCCAGGACGGCGTCGGTCGGATCCGCCATGTCCTCGGGCATGACCATGGACGCGGCGAGCACCGGCAGCGGAACCGGTTCGTCCGGCGACCTGCCCTCGGCGACGGTGAGCAGGTAGAGGTTGGCGAGGACCCCGTCCAGGAAGTCCGCCTCGCGCCGCGGGTTCCAGTCCAGCTGGTCGAAGTCGATCTCCCCGCCCTCGTCCAGCGCGTCGACGAGGTCGTCCAGGTCGGGTACCGCCGCATCGGCGAGGACGGTGTCCAGGGCCGCCAGCCAGAGGTCGAGCACGTCGCCGGGGGCGCCGCCCGTCAGAAGCGCCAGGTCCTCGCCGGGCCGGGCGGTGCCGGCCTCTTCCGGTCCGGGGCCTCCGGAAACCAGGGAGTTCGCGGAGTTCGCGGAGTTCGCGGAGTTCGCGGAGTTCGCGGAGTTCGCGGAGCTCGCGGAGCTCGCGGAGCTCGCGGAGTTCGCGGAGTTCGCGAAGTCCCCTCCGTCCGCCTCCGGTTCGGTCACGTCGACCAGGCCCGTGTCCACGGCCACCCGCCAGGCCTGGCTCGCGTACGCCACGGAGGCCGGGTCGGCGGCGTCGAGGCCGAGCACCGCGGCGGCCTCGGGCAGTTGGGCGGCGACGAGTTCGCCGCCCACGTCGACGCGGGTGTCGGGTCCGGCCCAGCGGGCGAGCCGTACGGCGCGGGCGAACAGGGGGGCGACGAGGGCGTCGCGGGCCAGTTCCGCATCGGAGTGCAGCCGTACCGGCGGCAGCGTGGGGTGCGGCTCTGCGGACATGGGGCGGTTCTCCTCGCGGGCGCGGTGGGACGCGGTGGGGCGGGCCGTGACGGCCCGTCGGGCGCTTCAGCGTAGACGCAATTCGGGCACCGACGGCGGGCGATCGCCTTTGGTTCATCCCACAGTCAGCTGTCGTATTCCCTAGAGCCCTTGACAACTTTGCCGGCCACCCACGAAATTGACGCGCGTAGATGTTTCGGGAGCCGCAAGCCTCCCGCAGATCTCGCGGATCTCACTGCCGCACCCCCGTGCTCCTCCCTCATCCCACACCGGAGTTCCCGCCCATGCGCTCCTCGCATCCCCGTTCCGCCGCCGTCGCGGCCCTCGTCGCCACCGCGCTGGCCACCGGCCTGCTCGCGGGCTCCGCCGACGCGGCCGAAGGCGCCGTGTCCGCCGATCCGATACGCATCCACGACATCCAGGGCACCACCCGGATATCCCCGCTCAACGGCAAGCAGGTCGCCGATGTCGCGGGCATCGTGACGGGTGTGCGTACGTACGGCTCGCGCGGTTTCTGGATCCAGGACCCGGACGCCGACGACAACGACGCCACCAGCGAGGGCGTGTTCGTCTTCACGAGCTCCGCGCCGACGGTCGCCGTGGGCGACGCGGTCAAGGTCTCCGGCACGGTCGGGGAGTACGTCCCCGGCGGCGTCAACTCCGGGAACCAGTCGGTGACCCAGATCTCCAAGCCGACGGTCTCCGTCGTCTCCTCGGGCAACGCGCTGCCCGAGGCCACCGCCGTCAACGAGTACTCGGTGCCGGCCGAGTACGCCCCGGCCGGCGACCCGGCCGCCGGCGGCAGCATCAACGGCCTGGCCCTGGAGCCCTCGCGCTACGCCCTGGACTACTACGAGTCCCTGGAGGGCATGAACGTCACGATCGGCACCTCGCGCGTGGTCGGCGCCACCGACCCGTACAACGAGCTGTGGGTCACCGTCAAGGGCTGGGAGAACGCCGCCAGGCGCGGCGGGACGATCTACGGTTCGTACGAGTCCCAGAACACCGGCCGCCTCCAGATCCAGCAGCTCGCGCCGATCGCGCAGCAGCCCTTCCCCGTGGCGAACGTCGGCGACAGGCTGACCGGCACCACCGAAGGCCCGCTGGACTTCAACCAGTTCGGCGGCTACACGCTGGTGGCCCGCACCCTCGGCACCGTCACGGCGGGCACGCTCGCCCCCGAGAAGACCAAGGCGCAGGCCCCGGGTGAGCTCGCGGTGGCGACGTACAACGTCGAGAACCTCGACCCGAGCGACCCGCAGGAGAAGTTCGACAACCTCGCCAAGGCGGTCGTCGAGAACCTCGCCTCCCCCGACATCCTCGCCCTGGAGGAGATCCAGGACGACAACGGCGCCAAGAACGACGGCACGGTCTCGGCCGAGCAGACGCTGGCGAAGTTCACGGCCGCGATCGCTGCCGCCGGCGGCCCCGCCTACCAGTGGCGGAGCGTCAACCCGGAGGACAAGAAGGACGGCGGCGAGCCCGGCGGCAACATCCGCCAGGTGTTCCTCTTCAACCCCGCCCGGGTCTCCTTCACCGACCGCGCCGCGGGCGACGCGACGACCGCGAACGGAGTCCTGCGGGAGAACGGCCACGCGGCCCTCACCCACTCCCCCGGCCGCATCGACCCGGCGAACCCGGCGTGGGCCGACAGCCGCAAGCCGCTGGCCGGTGAGTTCGTCTTCCGCGGCCGGACCGTCTTCGTGATCGCCAACCACTTCGGCTCCAAGGGCGGCGACGAGGGCCTGACCTCGCACCACCAGCCGCCGGTGCGCTCGTCGGAGGCCAAGCGGCTGCTCCAGGCGCAGGCCGTGAACGGCTTCGTGAAGGAGATCCTGGCGGCGGAGAAGAACGCGAACGTCCTCGTCCTCGGTGACATCAACGACTTCGAGTTCTCGGCGACGACGAACGCGCTGGCCGACGGCGGGGCGCTGTACCCGGCGATCAAGTCGCTGCCGAAGGCGGAACGGTACTCCTACGTCTACCAGGGCAACGCGCAGGTGCTGGACCAGATCCTGACGAGCCCGGCGATCAAGTCCTTCACGTATGACAGCGTGCACATCAACGCGGAGTTCTCGGCGCAGAACAGCGACCACGACCCGCAGGTGCTGCGCTTCCGCCCGTAGCCCTGAAGCCCTGTAGTACGTAGTCCCGTAGTCCCGTAGTCCCGTCGCCGCCGTGTCCCGTTGTCCGTGGTCCTGTGGCCACGCGGCTTCCCCGGACCGCAGAGGGCCCGGCCGCCGTCCCGGCCGGGCCCTCTGCCACACTCCTGGCCATGATCTTCCGTACCGCCACGCGCGAGGACCTGCCCGCCGTACTCGCCCTGCTGGACGACGAGGAGCGGGTGGTGGACCCGGCCTCGATCGTGGTCGGCGAGGCGCACGAGCGGGCCTTCCGCGCCATCGAGGCCGACCCCCGCAACGAGGTGCTGGTGCTCACGGAGCCGGACGGCAGGGTCGTCGGCTGCCTCCAGCTGACGTACGTCCCTGGCCTCGGCCGCAGCGGCCGGGAGCGCGCCCTGGTCGAGGCGGTACGGATCCGCGCGGACCGGCGCGGCGGGGGTCTGGGCGCGGAACTGATGCGGCTGGCGGTGGACCGGGCCCGCGAGCGCGGATGCGGGCTGGTCCAGCTGACCAGCAACAAGCGGCGCGGCGCCGCGCACCGCTTCTACGAGCGGCTGGGCTTCGCCCGCAGCCACGAGGGCTTCAAGCTGTCCCTGGAGCCGTAGGGGGGTGGCGGCGGCGCGATGACGGCCCAGGTCGGGGCGCGGAAGGCGCGTTGACGGGCCGTGGGCGCGGACCGTTCCCGGACAAGGTGGGGACTTTCGGTCCCGGGCGTGACGCTCGCCACATCCCTGTCCAACCGACCCCATGTGGTGTTGAGTGTCTCCACGCCCGATCTTGCGCCGCCTCGTTCCCCGCACTCCCCCGGAGGACCGCGTGTTCCCCTCCATCTCCCTCGCCCAGGAAATCGGCCTCGCCTGCCTGCTCGTCGCCGCCCTCGTCTGGGTCGTCGGCCTCGGCCACATGCTGTGGGACAGCCGCTTCCACCACCACCCGGAGCCGGCCGTCTTCGAGGGCCTGTCGGTGATCCCGTCCCAGCGCACCGCCGCCGCGCACCCGATGGAGTCGGTGGAACTGACCGAGGCGGAGGAGCAGGCCTTCGCCGGCCTGGTCCGCACGATCCCGCTGCGCTGATCGCCCCCACCGGCACCCAGCACCGTCAAGCCCTCCGCCCGCGCTCTCCCCGCCGGTGGAGGGCTTTGCGCTTCGTGGGCCCGGGCGCGTGCCCCGGCCACGACGGACGAGGACACCCGCCTGAATGCCGCAACGCCCTCCCCCGGCCGTCTCGGGCCGTGGAAGGGCGTTCAGCGGTGACCGGCGTCGCCGACCGGTCCGGTTCAGCCGGTGGTCGGCGCGGCGGGCATCAGTTGTGGCTGTGCAGGACCTCGTTCAGGCCGCCCCAGGCCGCCTTGTACGGGCGGGCCTCGACGGCGCCGGTGACCGAATTGCGGCGGAAGAGGATGTTGTTGGCGCCCGAGAGCTCCAGGGCCTTGACGATCTGGCCGTCCGGGAGGGTGACGCGGGTGCCCGCGGTCACGTAGAGGCCGGCCTCGACGACGCACTCGTCACCCAGCGCGATGCCGACGCCCGCCTCGGCGCCGATCAGGGTGCGCTCGCCGATCGAGATGATCTGCTTGCCGCCGCCCGAGAGGGTGCCCATGGTGGACGCGCCGCCGCCGATGTCGGAGCCGTCGCCGACGACGACACCCGCGGAGATGCGGCCCTCGACCATGGAGGTGCCCAGGGTGCCGGCGTTGAAGTTGACGAAGCCCTCGTGCATGACGGTGGTGCCCTCGGCGAGGTGCGCACCGAGGCGGACGCGGTCCGCGTCGGCGATGCGGACGCCCTTGGGGGCGACGTAGTCCGTCATCCGCGGGAACTTGTCGATCGAGGTGACCTGGAGGTGCAGGCCCTCGGCGCGCGCGTTGAGGCGCACGGTCTCGACCTGGTCGACGGCGACCGGGCCCAGCGAGGTCCAGGCGACGTTGGCCAGCAGGCCGAAGACGCCGTCCAGGTTCTGGCCGTGCGGCTTGACCAGGCGGTGGCTGAGCAGGTGCAGGCGCAGGTACGCGTCGTGCGCGTCCAGCGGCTTGTCCTCCAGGGAGGCGATCACCGTACGGACGGCCACGACCTCGACGCCGCGGACCGCGTCCTGGCGGATCGCCTTCGCCGCGGCGGCGCCCAGCAGCTCCACGGCCTGGTCGGCGGTGAGGCGCTCGGTGCCGGCCGGGCCGGGCTCGGCGACCAGCTGGGGGGCGGGGAACCAGGTGTCGAGGACGGTGCCGTCGGCGGTGAGGGTGGCGAGGCCGGCGGCGACGGCGCCGGTGGTACGTGTAGCAGTCATGCCAGCAACCTAACCGGCGACGGCCCGCGGTTGCGAACCGGTCTCATGTGACGGGCGCGCGCCGTGTCGCTCCGCCCGCCGTCCGGCGGTCCGCACCTCGCTCCGGTGCCTGGCCAGGACGGCCGCCCCGGCGCCCGCGGCCAAGGCCGCGCACAGCGGCCACAGCAGGCCGGGGGCCGCCGCGTACACGGCCCCGCCGGCGGGCGGGGCGAGGACGGTCCCGCTGACCGAGACCCCGGCGTACAGGCTCTGGAAGCGCCCGACGGCGTGCTCGGGGGCCTCGTCGGCGACGTAGGCGGTGGCGGTGGTCTTGTAGAGGATCTCGCCGAGGCTGAGCAGCACCATCATGACCACGGCGGTGGCGAGTCCGGCGCCGAACAGCAGCGCGGCGTAGCCGGCGCCGACCAGCACCAGTCCGGTCCCGATGACCGCCAGCGGCGGGCGGGCGCGCAGGGCGACCGCGGCGGGCAGCTCCAGCAGCAGGATGACGGCGCCGTTGAGCGCGATGACCAGGCCGAAGGCGCGTACGTCGAGGCCGTGGTCGGCGAGGAAGACGGGAAAGAGGGAGTACTGCTGCCGGTACACCACGTCGACGACCAGGATCGCGCCGAGCAGCACCAGCACTCCGGGCCGCGCCCGCAGTTCGGCCCACACCCCGCCGCGGCCCTGACCCCCGTCCGGTGCCGCGGCGGGCGTGCGGGCGGCGCCGCGCGCCGGGACGACGCGGGCGGTCCAGAACGCGAAGAACAGGGTGCCGAGGCCGTCGCCGACGAAGAGCCAGTCGTACGAGAGCCCGGCGGCGACCAGGGCCCCCAGCGGCGGGCCGAGCGTGAAGCCGCCGTTGGACACGCACCGTACGACGGCGAAGGCCTGTCGGCGGGCCCCCTCGGGGACGGTCACGGCCACCAGCGCGGAGTTCGCCGCCCGTACGACGCCGGAGGCGTACTGGGCCAGGGGCAGCGCGGCGTACAGCAGCGGGGTGGGCAGCAGCGGGAAGGCCATCAGGGCGGCGCCACCGAGCGCGGAGGCGGCGAGCAGCACCCGGCGGTGGCCGAAGCGGTCGCCGTACCAGCCGCCGGTGAAGTTGCCGGCGACGAGCCCGATGCCGCCGACGCCGGTGACCAGGCCCGCCTGGGCGGCGCCGAGGCCGCGCGGGCCGGTCAGGTAGAGGAAGACGAAGACGAAGGTGAAGCTGACGACGGCGTTGACGAAGACCCCCGCAGCCAGCAGCCACACAACCCTCGGTACGTCCTTGAAGCCCTGCAGCACACCCGTGTCCCCCATGCCCGACGTAGTGAGTTCCTTTTGGGAACTGACTATGTCAGCATGACAGCCTTGGGTCAACGGACAAAGGAGTGCCCATGGCCCAGCGCACGCACCTCGGCGACGCCGACTGCTCCATCGCCCAGGCGCTCGACGTCGTGGGCGACTGGTGGACGCTGCTGATCGTGCGGGACACCGCGCGCGGCCTCCACCGCTTCGACGAGCTCCAGGGCGAGTTGGGCGTATCGCGCAAGGTCCTCGCCGAGCGGCTGAAGCTGCTCGTCGAGGCCGGGGTGCTGACGCGCGAGCCGTACCAGGAACGCCCGGTGCGGCACGAGTACCGGCTGACCCCCCGCGGGCGGGGGCTGCTGCCGGTGCTGATCGCCCTCCAGGACTGGGGGGACCAGTGGATCCTGGGAGACGGAGAGATGACGGCGACGACCGAAGGGACCTCGCGGGAGGCCGACCGGGTGCACGCGCTGCGCGGCACCCGGGTCCCGGAGCTGCTCCTGCCGGACCGGTTCGGGGAGTTCGGGGATCCGGTGGCGGCGGACACCCCGTTCACGGTCCTGTACTGCTTCCCCGGCGCCTACGCGCGGGCCGCGTCCTACCCGCCCGGCTGGGCGGGGATCCCCGGCGCCAGGGGCTGCACCCTCGAGTCCTGCACCTACCGCGACCAGCTCGCGGAGTTCACCGCGGCCGGCGCCACCGTGCACGGGGTCTCGACCCAGCGCCCGGACGAACAGCGGGAGTTCGCGGAGCACGAGGGGCTGCGCTTCCCGCTCTTCTCGGACGCGGACCTGGCCCTGACGGCGGCGCTGCGCCTGCCGACCTTCCGCGCGGCGGGCGTGAGCCGGATCAAGCGGCTGACCCTGGTCGTCGGGCGGGACCGCGTGGTCCGCGAGGTCTTCTACCCCATCGGCGACATCGAGGCGAGCGTGCAGGTGGCCCTGGCCGCGGTCCGTTCCGCCGCGGGGTCGTAGCGGGGTCTAGGCCGGAAGGGCGAACCCGTCGTAGAGGTCGTCCAGCGCGCGGAAGGCAACCCGGGCGGGCGTGACCCGGACGGCGAGGTCGCGGGCGGCGGCCGCCAGGGGGTGGCGCAGCCCTGCCACCCGGCCGGCCCGGCGGGCCCGGAGCCGGATGGCGTCGGTCCGGTCCCGCCGGGCGGCGGAGTACGCGGCGAGGGCCTGCGGGATACGGTCGCCCTCGCTCCGGTCCAGCAGGTGGGCGAGGACCACCGCGTCCTCGATGGCCTGGCATCCGCCCTGCCCCAGGTTGGGGGTCATGGCATGGGCGGCGTCGCCGATCCAGGCGATCCGGCCGTCGTGGAGGCGGGGCAGCCGCTCCGCCAGGTCGTACAGGTCGTGCTGGAGCAGCGTGGCGGGGTCCAGCCGCTCCAGCAGCGCGGGCACCGGATCGTGCCACCGGCCGAACCGCCGGGCCAGCTCGGCCGGTACGTCGGCGGGCCGGGTGCCCGGAGCCGCGAAGGCGGTGGCGTAGACGTAGACCCGCCCGTCCGCCAGGGGCACGATCCCGAACCGCTCACCGCGCCCCCAGGTCTCCGAGGCGGCGAGCACCGGCAGCCCGTCGGCGGACACGACCGCCCGCCAGGCGGTCTCGCCGCTGTAGTGGAGTCCGGGGTGCTCGGGGAAGTACCGACGGCGCAGGGGGCTGTTGATGCCGTCCGCGGCGATCACGGCATCGACCCGCCGCTCCCCGTCGTCGGCACGGACCAGCGGGGCACCCCCGGCGTCGCGGACCTCCGAGACGGCCGTCCCGTACCGCACCGTCCCGGCCGGCAGCTCCTGCGCCAGCCCGTCGGTGAGGGCGGCGCGGTGCACGGCCAGCGGCGGGCTCCCGTACCGCGCGGCCAGCGCACCGGTGTCGGCCCGGTTGAGCCAGCCGCCGTCGGGCCGGCGCACCCCCATGGCGGCGGGCACGGCGCTGCCGGTGGCCCGCTCCACGTCGAAGCCGAGGGAATCGAAGGCGCGCAGCGCGTTGGGCGCGAGCACGATGCCGGCGCCGACGGCGGGCTCGGCGGCCCGCTCGTACACCGTGACCTCCCAGCCGCACCGGTGCAGCGCCACGGCCGCCGTGAGCCCGCCGATCCCGGCTCCCACCACGGCCACTCGACGTCGGGACATGGACGCTCCTCCCACCGGGCCTCTACATCCGTAGAGGCGACATGAGGGCACTCTACATCTGTAGAGTGCCCTCATGTCCACCACCGACCGCAGAACACTGATCGCCGACACCGCCATCGCCACCGTCGCCGCCGCCGGTCTGCGGGGGCTGACCCACCGGGCGGTCGACACCGCCGCCGGCCTGCCGGCGGGCAGCACCTCGTACTACTTCCGCACCCGGACGTCCCTGATCGAGGCCTGCTACGAGCGGCTGGCAGAGCTGGACCTGGCGGATGTGGACCAGGACGCGCCCACCGCCCCGTCCCTGTCGGCGGGCCCGGCCGGCCGGGCCGAGGCGGCGGCCGCCCTCGCGGCGGTCCTCCACCACTGGCTGACGGCGGGCCGCGAGCGCCAGCTGGCCCGCTTCGAGCTCAGCCTGGAAGCGGCCCGCACCCCCGACCTGCGCACCGGGCTGCACCGGGCCGGCCTCGGGGCCCGCGCCCGCGCCGCCGCGATCCTCGCCGCCCTCGGCGCCGCCCACCCCGAGGCAGCCGCCGAGCTGCTGGTGGCCTGGACCGACGGCCTGCTCTACGACCAGCTGGCCGGAGCCCTCGCCGCCACCCGCCCCACCCCCACGGTTCCCGCCCTGGCCGCGACGGTCCACCGCATGCTGGACGCGGTCCTGGCCCCCGAGCCCGGAAACCCGTGACGGCACCTCCCGAACCCCGCCGGCGGCTCAGGACCAGACACGCCGGGCCATCCGACCCTGATCCGCCGCCCCCCTAGGCCGCCTAGCCGCGCAGCAGCACCCGGCCCAGGATCTCGCGCGCGTACGACTCGTCGTACTCCGCCTCCGTCAGCAGGACCTGGAGGCCGATGCCGTCCATCACCGCCACCAGCGCCCGCGCCGTCACCGGGTCCGTCCACGCGGCCAGCGC
Source organism: Streptomyces sp. NPDC088762 (assembly GCF_044750905.1). Lineage (NCBI taxonomy): Bacteria > Bacillati > Actinomycetota > Actinomycetes > Kitasatosporales > Streptomycetaceae > Streptomyces > Streptomyces sp. NPDC088762. The sequence continues at coordinate 132,578 of NZ_JBIVKT010000012.1, read as the reverse complement.
CTGGGCCGCCGCGTCACACCACTCCGCGGCCACCGGCCGCAGCGCCGGGCGCCGCAGGGCCGCCAGGTAGAGCTCGTACTCCAGCTCCGCCCGGCCCCGGTCCGCCGCCAGGAACTCGCCCAGGAGGCGGGCCAGCGCCGCCGCGAGGTCCGCGTCCGCAACCGGGTCGGCCAGCGCGTCCGAGTCCGCGACCGCCCGCGCGAAGCCCTCGTTCGCCTGCCGCAGCGCCGCCACCAGCAGGTCGTCGAGCGTCTTGAAGTGGTACGTCGTCGACCCGAGCGGTACGTCGGCCTCCGCCGCCGCGCTCCGGTGGCTCAGTCCCGCGATGCCCTTGGCCGCCACCACCCGGATCGCCGCGTCGATGATCCGCTGGCGCCGGTCGGGGTCGTAGCGCCGTGCGGCGGGGGCCATCAGTGGGCCCCGCCGAGGTTGAGCAGGACCACCCCGCCGATCACCAGGAGGATCCCGGCGATCTTCGCGGCGGTCGCCGCCTCCCCCAGGAACACCATGCCGATGGCGGCGATGGCGGCGGTGCCGACGCCGGCCCATATCGCGTAGGCCGTGCCGACCGACATCGACTTCAGCGTCTGCGCGAGCAGGGTGAAGGCGATGGCGTAGCCCAGCAGCGTGCCCAGCGAAGGCCACAGCTTGGTGAAGCCGTCGCTGTACTTCATGGCGGTGGTCCCGGCGACTTCCGCGGCGATGGCGGCGGCGAGCAGTACGTAAGGCATGCGTACGACTGTACACATCGTTGCGTACGCCCGTACACATGCACGCCCCGGGACTCCTGGGCCCCGCGGCGCTACCCTGTCCGCCTCCAGCGGAGAGGGGCCCGCGCATGGCGCAGCACTGGACCCACCGGGGCGGCGGCTGGCTGCCCCCGCAGTCTCCGCGGCCGGGCGTGGTGCCCCTGCGCCCGCTGGGGCCGCGCGACATCCTCGGCGGCGGTCACCACCCTGGGCCGGTACGGGGGCCGGCTGCTCGGCGCGCTGCTCCTCGGCCAGCTGGCCGGGCTGCTCGCGCTCCCCGCCGTCGCCGGGGCGGCCACCCTCGCCTCCCTCACGCGCAGCGCCGGCAGCCGGGTGTTCGTCTACACCCTCCTGCCCGCCACCGCCCTCTTCCTGCTCTTCGGCTGGGCGCTGGCCACGGCCCTGGCCGCGGCGCTGCTCCGGCCGGCCGTGCTCGGTCGGCCCGTCACCGCACTCGGGCTGCTGCGGGCCGCCGGGCCCCGGATCCCGGCCGTGTGCGGGGCCCGGCTGCTGGCCCTGCTGGCCGCGGCGGGCCCCGGCGCGGCCGCCCTCGCCGCGGGCCTTCCGCCGCTCGCCGTACTGCCCCTCGCCCCGGTCGCCCTGTGGCTGGGGGTCCTCTTCGCCCTGGCGCCCACGGCCGCCGGGTCCGAGGCGCTCGGCCCCGTGGCGGCCCTGCGCCGCTCGGCCCGCCTGGTGCGCGGGGCCTGGTGGCGGACCCTGGGCATCACGGTCCCCGCCGGGGCGCTCGCGCTGGGAGCCGCGTACGCCGTCCTGTCGTGGTTCGGCCTCCTCGGCGCCCTGCTCGCCCCGGCCCTGCTCCTGACCGTCCCGCAGCCGGCCTCCGGACTGCTCTACACGGACCGGGTGCTGCGCCTGAGGCATCCCGCGACGCCGTCCCCCTGGTAGGTGAAAACAGCGAGGGCCCCCGGCACGACCGTGCCGGGGGCCTCGCGGGCAAGCGCTGGATCAGACGTTGAAACCGAGCGCGCGCAGCTGCTCACGGCCATCGTCGGTGATCTTGTCCGGGCCCCACGGGGGCATCCAGACCCAGTTGATCCGGAGTTCGTTGACGATGCCGTCCGTCGCCGACTTCGCCTGGTCCTCGATGACGTCCGTCAGCGGGCAGGCCGCCGAGGTCAGCGTCATGTCGAGGGTGGCGATGTTCGCGTCGTCGATGTGGATGCCGTAGATCAGGCCCAGGTTGACGACGTCGATGCCCAGCTCGGGGTCGACCACGTCGTAGAGGGCCTCGCGGACCTCTTCCTCGGTGGCCGGCTTGGTCGACGCCTCGGGCGTCGCGTTCTCGGTCATGCCGTCTTCCTCTCCGCGTCGCCCAGCGCCTGGGCGGTCGCGTCCTTCCACGCCATCCAGCTCAGGAGAGCACACTTCACACGCGCCGGATACTTGGAGACGCCGACGAACGCGACCGCGTCCTCCAGCACCTCCTCCATGGCCTCGTCGGGTTCGATCTTGCCCTTGGACTGCATCATCTCCAGGAAGACAGCCTGGATCTTCTGCGCCTCGGCCAGGTCCTTGCCGACCAGCAGCTCGTTCAGCACGGACGCGCTGGCCTGGCTGATGGAGCAGCCCTGGCCCTCGTAGGAGACGTCGGTGAGCGTCTCGCCGTCGTACTTCACGCGCAGCGTGATCTCGTCGCCGCAGGTCGGGTTGACGTGGTGCACCTCGGCATCGCCGTCGCGCAGGCCACGCCCGTGCGGGTGCTTGTAGTGGTCCAGGATCAGTTCCTGGTACATCGAATCGAGCTTCACTGCGTCCTCGTCGCCTCGTCCGTCAGCCGAAGAAGTTCCGTACGTGCTCCAGCCCGGCGACCAGTGCGTCGACGTCGGCCGGAGAGGAGTACAGATAGAAAGACGCTCGCGTCGTCGCCGGAATTCCGTAGCGCAGGCAGACGGGGCGCGCGCAGTGGTGTCCCACGCGGACCGCGATGCCCTGCTCGTCCAGTACCTGACCGACGTCGTGCGGGTGGATGTCGCCGAGGACGAAGGAGATCGCCGCGCCGCGGTCCTCGGCCGTGGTGGGGCCGATGATCCGCAGGTCGGGCACCTCGGAGAGGCGCTTGATCGCGTACTCGGTGATCGCGTGCTCGTGCGCCGCGATCTTGTCCATGCCGATGGCGGTCAGGTAGTCCACGGCCGCACCGAGGCCGACGGCCTGGGCGATCGGGGGCGTACCCGCCTCGAACTTGTGGGGCGCCGGGGCGTACGTCGAGGCGTGCATCGACACCGTCTCGATCATCTCGCCGCCGCCGAGGAACGGAGGCAGGTCCTCCAGGAGCTCCTGGCGGCCCCACAGGACACCGATGCCGGTCGGGCCGCACATCTTGTGCCCGGTGAAGGCCACGAAGTCGGCGCCGAGCGCCTGCACGTCCAGCGGCATGTGCGGGGCGGCCTGGGAGGCGTCGATCAGCACCAGGGCGCCGACGTCCTGGGCGCGCCGGACGATCGCCTCGACCGGGTTGACCGTGCCCATGATGTTGGAGACCAGCGTGAAGGAGACGATCTTCGTCTTCTCCGTGATGACCTCTTCGATGTTGGACAGGTCGAGCCGGCCGTCGTCGGTGAGGCCGAACCACTTCAGCTGCGCGCCGGTGCGCTGCGCGAGCAGCTGCCACGGCACGATGTTGGAGTGGTGCTCCATCTCCGTGATGGCGATCTCGGTCTCGCGGTCGACCCGGTAGGGCTCGTCGGCCCAGCCGAGCATGTTCGCGACGAGGTTGAGCGACTCCGAGGCGTTCTTGGTGAAGATCACCTCGTCGCGGCTCGGTGCGTTGATGAAGGCCGCGACCTTGTCGCGAGCACCTTCGTACAGCGCCGTGGCCTCCTCGGCGAGCACGTGCACGCCGCGGTGCACGTTGGCGTTGTGCTGCTCGTAGTACTCGTTCAGCGCGTCGAGCACCTGGCGCGGCTTCTGCGAAGTCGCCGCGTTGTCCAGGTAAACGATCTTCTTCCCGTCGTGGACCACACGATCCAGAAGGGGGAAGTCCTTGCGGATCGCCTCGGTGTCGAGGAGGCCAGGCAGCTGTGTCACGCGGTCGCGCCACCCTTCACGTACTTGTCGTAGCCCTCGGCCTCGAGCTGGTCGGCGAGCTCGGCGCCGCCGGACTCGGCGATGCGGCCGTTCGCGAACACGTGCACGAAGTCGGGCTTGATGTAGCGCAGGATGCGCGTGTAGTGGGTGATCAGCAGGGTGCCGACCTCACCGCTCTCGCGGACGCGGTTGACGCCCTCGGAGACGATGCGCAGGGCGTCGACGTCCAGGCCGGAGTCGGTCTCGTCGAGGATCGCGATCTTCGGCTTCAGGAGCTCCAGCTGGAGGATCTCGTGGCGCTTCTTCTCACCGCCGGAGAAGCCCTCGTTGACGTTGCGCTCGGCGAAGGCCGGGTCCATCTGGAGCTGCTCCATGGCGGACTTGACCTCCTTCACCCAGGTACGCAGCTTCGGGGCCTCGCCGCGGATGGCGGTGGCGGAGGTGCGCAGGAAGTTGGAGACCGAGACGCCGGGGACCTCGACCGGGTACTGCATGGCGAGGAAGACGCCGGCGCGGGCGCGCTCGTCGACGGACATCTCCAGGACGTCCTCGCCGTCGAGGGTCACGGTGCCACCGGTGATGGTGTACTTCGGGTGACCGGCGAGCGAGTACGCCAGGGTGGACTTGCCGGAGCCGTTCGGACCCATGATGGCGTGCGTCTCACCCTGCTTGACGGTGAGGTCGACGCCCTTGAGGATCTCGCGGGCGCCGTTCTCGGCCTCGACGGAGACGTGCAGGTCGTGGATTTCAAGCGTTGCCATGGATACCTCAGGACTCCTGGGTGAGGGAGACGAGCACGTCGTCCCCTTCGATCTTTACGGGGTATACGGGGACGGGTCGCGTCGCGGGCAGACCGGAGGGCTTGCCGGTGCGCAGGTCGAAGGCCGATCCGTGCAGCCAGCACTCGATCATGCAGTCCTCGACCTCGCCCTCCGAGAGGGAGACGTTCGCGTGCGAGCAGATGTCGTTGATCGCGAACACCTCCCCGTCGGTGGAGACGATGGACACCGGCGTGCCGTCGAGTTCCACCCGCTTCGGGGTGTTCTCCTCCAGCTCGCTCAGCGCGCAGGCCTTGACGTAATTCATCAGACGGAACCCTGGAGCTCGGTCTCGATCTTGGCGAGCAGACGCTCCTCGATGTCCGGGACACCGATCTGCTGGACGAGCTCGGCGAAGAAGCCGCGCACGACCAGACGGCGGGCCTCGTCGGCCGGGATGCCGCGGGCCTGCAGGTAGAAGAGCTGCTCGTCGTCGAAGCGGCCGGTCGCGGAGGCGTGGCCGGCGCCGACGATCTCGCCGGTCTCGATCTCCAGGTTCGGCACCGAGTCGACCCGCGCGCCGTCCGTGAGGACGAGGTTGCGGTTCATCTCGTAGGTGTCGGTGCCCTCGGCGGTCTTCTCGATGAGTACGTCACCGATCCAGACGGCGTGGGCGTCCTGGCCCTGGAGGGCGCCCTTGTAGACCACGTTCGACTTGCAGTGCGGGGCGTCGTGCGTGACCAGGAGGCGGTGCTCCTGGTGCTGGCCGGCGTCCGTGAAGTACAGGCCCAGCATCTCGGCCTCGCCGCCGGGGCCCGCGTAGCGGACGCGCGGGTGCAGGCGGACGAGGTCACCGCCGAAGGTGACGACCACGGACTTGAGGCTCGCGTCGCGGCCGATCAGGGCGTTGTGCTGCGAGGTGTGGACGGCGGTGTCGTCCCAGTCCTGGACGGACACGAAGGTCACCTTGGCGCCGTCGCCGACGAGGATGTCGACGTTGGCGGCGCGCACGCCGTCACCGGTGTGGTCGATCACGATGATCGCCTCGGCGAACGGCTTGATGTCGAAGACGGTGTGACCGAAGGTCGTGCCGCCCTCGCCGTGCAGCGCGACGCGGATCGGCTCGGCGAGCACGGTCTCCTTGGGCACGGTGACGACCGTGGCCTTGGCGAACGAGGAGAAGGCCTGGGCGGAGACCCGGTCCACGGGGATGCCGGCCTTGCCGATCCGCTCGTCGCCGCGCTCGACCGCCTCGACCGTGACGCCCTCGGGCGCGTCGATCTGGGCCTTCATGGTTCCGTTGGCGACCGCGGTGCCGTCGTGCAGGCCCTTGAGGCGGGCGAGCGGCGTGAACCGCCACTCCTCCTCGCGGCCGTGCGGGACCGGGAAGTCGGCCACGTCGAAGGACGGGGGCGCACTCATCCGGGTGGCGACGGTGGACTCGGCGGCCACCGCGATCGCGCCGGCAGTGGTCGAACCCGCCGGAATGTTCTGAGCCTCAGCCATGGCTGTCGTCTTGCTCTCTTCCTACGTACGTCAAAGAATGTGCGGGATGCAGGGCGGGCGGCGGACTAGCCGACCGAGCCCTCCATCTGCAGCTCGATCAGCCGGTTGAGCTCCAGCGCGTACTCCATCGGCAGCTCCTTCGCGATCGGCTCGACGAAGCCGCGCACGATCATGGCCATGGCCTCGAACTCGGTGAGACCGCGCTGCATGAGGTAGAAGAGCTGGTCGTCCGAGACCTTGGAGACCGTGGCCTCGTGGCCCATGGAGACGTCGTCCTCGCGGACGTCCACGTAGGGGTACGTGTCCGAGCGGGAGATCGTGTCGACCAGGAGCGCGTCGCACAGCACGTTGGACTTCGAGCCGTGGGCGCCCTCGCCGATCTCGACCAGACCCCGGTACGAGGTGCGGCCGCCCGCGCGGGCCACCGACTTCGAGACGATGTTCGAGGAGGTGTTCGGCGCCATGTGGACCATCTTGGAGCCGGCGTCCTGGTGCTGGCCCTCGCCCGCGAAGGCGATGGACAGGGTCTCGCCCTTGGCGTGCTCGCCCATCAGGTAGACGGCCGGGTACTTCATGGTGACCTTGGAACCGATGTTGCCGTCGATCCACTCCATGGTCGCGCCCTCGTACGCCACGGCGCGCTTGGTGACCAGGTTGTAGACGTTGTTCGACCAGTTCTGGATGGTCGTGTAGCGGCAGCGGCCGCCCTTCTTCACGATGATCTCGACCACGGCGCTGTGCAGCGAGTCCGAGGAGTAGATCGGGGCGGTGCAGCCCTCGACGTAGTGGACGTACGCGTCCTCGTCGACGATGATCAGCGTCCGCTCGAACTGGCCCATGTTCTCCGTGTTGATGCGGAAGTAGGCCTGGAGCGGGATGTCGACCTTGACGCCCTTGGGGACGTAGATGAACGAGCCGCCCGACCACACGGCGGTGTTCAGCGACGCGAACTTGTTGTCGCCGACCGGGATGACCGTGCCGAAGTACTCCTGGAAGAGCTCCGGGTGCTCCTTGAGCGCGGTGTCCGTGTCGAGGAAGATCACGCCCTGCTCCTCCAGGTCCTCACGGATCTGGTGGTAGACGACCTCGGACTCGTACTGGGCCGCGACACCGGCGACGAGGCGCTGCTTCTCCGCCTCCGGGATGCCGAGCTTGTCGTACGTGTTCTTGATGTCCTCGGGCAGGTCCTCCCAGGAAGCGGCCTGCTTCTCGGTGGAGCGCACGAAGTACTTGATGTTGTCGAAGTCGATGCCGCTGAGGTCGGAGCCCCAGTTCGGCATGGGCTTGCGGTCGAAGAGCTTGAGACCCTTGAGGCGGAGGTTCAGCATCCACTCGGGCTCGGACTTCTTCGCCGAGATGTCGCGGACGACCTCTTCGGACAGACCCCGCTTGGCAGCGGCACCGGCCGCGTCGGAGTCGGCCCAGCCGTATTCGTAGGTGCCCAGGCCATCGAGCTCAGGGTGAGCAGTCTCCGTGGTCATGCGGGGTTCCTCCCGGCCGTACTTGCAGATACTGATGAGTCGGTCTGTGTGGCGCTCGCGCTGCGCGGAATGAACGTCGTGCACACCCCGTCGCCGTGGGCGATGGTCGCGAGTCGCTGCACATGCGTCCCGAGCAGGCGGGAGAAGACCTCGGTCTCCGCCTCGCAGAGCTGCGGGAACTGCTCGGCGACGTGCGCGACCGGGCAGTGGTGCTGGCAGAGCTGTTCACCGCTGTGCGGACCGGGAGCGCTCTTCGCCGTAGCAGCGTACCCGTCCGCGGTCAACGCCTTGGCCAGGGCCTCCGTGCGCTCCGCCGGGGCGGCCGCTTCCACGGCCTCCCGGTAGCTGCGCGCCTGCGTTTCCATCCGGGACCGGGCGAAGGCGGCGACCGCCGCCTCTCCCTGTTCGCCGCCGCCGACGGACTGCGCGATCCAGCGCAGGGCGTCCGCGGCGAGCTTGTCGTAGGACTGGTCGAAGGCGTCGCGGCCGCAGTCGGTCAGCGCGAAGACCTTGGCGGGCCGACCCCGGGTGCGTGCGCCGTACACACGCTGCTCACGGGGTTCGACCACGTCGTCGGCGACGAGCGTGTCGAGGTGGCGGCGGACGGCGGCCTGGGTGAGGCCGAGACGCTGGGCGAGGTCGGCGACGGTGGACGGACCGTGGTCCAGGATCGAGCGCGCCACGCGGTTGCGGGTTGACCGCTCCCCGGTGGCGAGCTCCCCCTGGGGGGCCTCGTTCTGCCGTTCGCCGTATTTCACAACGCCATTGTTGCGTAATTAGCCGAGCCCCGACAAGCCGTGACGGACGCCACTGCTGGTGGCCTCTATCACTAAGGGTTACCTAATTTATCGACACAGAGTTATCCGGACGGGAACAGTCCGCATGCGCGCCGAGCGCCGCGGAGGACCCGGAAAACGGCTCCCACCAGCACACCTCCGCCACCCGCCGTTTCCCGGCCCGGAATGCGGCCCGTCCCGTAAAAGATCACCGAAAGCGGCGCCCCGCCCAGGACCGCCAGGCTGAAAAGACCCGTGTGCGCGGCGGGGTGTTCGAATTCCACGGCCCTCGGCCCCGGGATCCGGGGCCCCTTTCGGGGCTCCGTAGACTCAACCCCCATGAGCAACGACCCCGCCGTGGAGATCCGCGGACTGGTGAAGCGGTACGGCCCCAAAACGGCGGTGGACGGCCTGGACCTCACCGTCCGGAGGGGCTCGGTCACCGCGGTCCTCGGTCCCAACGGCGCGGGCAAGACCACCACGGTGGAGACCTGCGAGGGCTACCACCGCCCCGACGCCGGCACCGTCCGCGTCCTCGGCCTCGACCCCGTCGCCCAGGCCGGGGCGCTGCGCCCGCGGATCGGCGTGATGCTCCAGTCCGGAGGCGTCTACTCCGGCGCCCGCGCGGTCGAGATGCTGCGCCACATGGCCAGGCTGTACGCCGACCCCCTCGACGTGGACACCCTGGTGGAACGCCTGGGCCTCGGCGGCTGCGGCCGCACCGCCTACCGCAGGCTCTCCGGCGGCCAGCAGCAGCGCCTCGCCCTGGCCATGGCCGTGGTCGGCCGCCCCGAGCTGGTCTTCCTGGACGAGCCCACCGCCGGCCTCGACCCGCAGGCCCGCCGCGCGACCTGGGACCTCGTACGGGAACTGCGCGCCGACGGGGTCACCGTCGTCCTCACCACCCACCACATGGACGAGGCCGAGCAGCTCGCCGACGAGGTCGCCATCGTGGACACCGGCAAGGTCATCGCCCACGGCAGCCCCGAGGAGCTGTGCCGCGGGGGCGCCGAGAACACCCTGCGGTTCACCGGCCGCCCCTCCCTCGACCTCGCCTCGCTGCTGAAGGCGCTCCCCGACGGCACCCGGGCCGCGGAGCTCACTCCCGGCGTCTACCGGGTGACCGGCGACGTGCACCCGCAGCTGCTGGCCACCGTCGCCTCCTGGTGCGCCCAGCACGGCGTGATGCCGGACAGCCTCGCGGTGGAGCGGCACACCCTCGAAGACGTGTTCCTCGAACTGACCGGTAAGGAGCTGCGCGCATGAGCGCCGGTACGTTCACCCCCCGGCCGGGGGCGGCCCCCGTCTCCCGAATGATCCTGGCGCAGACGGCCCTGGAGACCCGGATGCTGCTGCGCAACGGGGAGCAGCTGCTGCTGACCGTGATCATCCCCTCCCTGCTGCTGACCCTCTTCTCGGCCGTGGACATCGTCGACACGGGGGCCGGGAAGTCCGTGGACTTCCTCGCCCCCGGCATCCTCGCCCTCGCCGTGATGTCCACCGCCTTCACCGGCCAGGCCATCGCCACCGGCTTCGACCGCCGCTACGGGGTCCTCAAGCGCCTGGGGGCCTCCCCGCTGCCGCGCTGGGCGCTGATGGCCGCCAAAACCCTGTCGGTGCTGGTCACCGAGGTGCTCCAGGTCGCCCTGCTGACGGTGATCGCCCTCGCGCTGGGCTGGTCCCCGCACGGGAACCCGCTGTCGGTGGCCGGGCTGCTGCTGCTCGGCACCGCCGCGTTCTCCGGGCTGGGGCTGCTGATGGCGGGCACCCTCAAGGCCGAGATGACCCTGGCCGCCGCCAACCTGGTGTTCCTGCTGCTGCTGGTCGGCGGCGGGGTGATCGTGCCGCTGGAGAAGTTCCCGGGCGCCGTGCAGTCCGTACTCGGCATGCTGCCCATCTCGGCCCTGTCCGACGGACTGCGCGAGGTGCTCCGGCACGGGGCCGGGCTGCCCTGGGGAGACGCCGCCGTGCTGGCGGGCTGGGCCGTACTGGGCCTGGGGGCCGCGGCACGGCTGTTCCGCTGGGAATGAAACCCTTCCGCGCCGGCCGGCTCGCCCGCGACGATGGACGCCTTCACCCATGAGGTGCGCGGACCACGACGCCGGGGGGCGAGCATGGCGCAGCGGGAGGCCGTTCTACGGCTCGACGAACAATGGGCACGGGTGCGCGCGGGGGCCGCGCACACGGATCCGCAGGAGCGCGAGCGGCTGCTCGACCGGCTGATCGGGGCCCTGCGCGGGTTCCCGGACGACCCCGAGTGCACCGCCCGGCTGGGCCTGCGCCTCGCCGACCGCGCCGCCCTGCGCTTCGCCGAGGGAGACCGCGCGGGCGCCCTCGCCACCATCGAGGAGGGGCTGCGCAGCTCCGAGCGCGCGGCCGCCCACTCCCCCGAGTTCGCCCGCTGGTACGCCCGCGGGCTGATCAACCACGGCGTGTGGCTGTCCTGGCCGCTGAGCGACGAGGACCGGCTGCCCAGGCATCCGCTGGGCCCGGCCGCCACGGACGGCCCGAGCGCCATGGAGCGGGCGGCCGGCGAGCGTGCCCGTGACCTGACCCGGACGGCGGTCGGGGTGTGGTCGCGGCTGGACCAGCACGACCTGGTAAACCGCCGCGGCCTGGCCCAGGCGAAGGTGTTCCTCGGCGACCGTCTGGCCGAGCTGGGTTTCGCCGAGGAGGCGGTGGCCTGGGCCGTGGACGCGGAGTCGGACTTCCGGCAGCTGCTGCGCGGGGACGGTGACGCCGAGGCGGCCGACGAGGCCGAGGGGGCCATCGACCACATCGGCCACCAGCTGGAACTGCGCCTGCGCTTCCTTTCCTTCGACTCCCTGGTCAGCCTGCGCGCCCAGGGGCTGCTGCCCGAACGGCTGCTGCCCCAGGCCGTGGTGGCCGCCCGCATCCAGGGCGTCACGGAGCCCGAGATGGCGGCCCGGCTGCACCTGGACGCCGACCAGGTGGCAACGATGCTGGAGGTGACCCCGTGGCGCGCGGTGTGGCGCTTCGAGGTGCGCGGTCCTGACGGGCTGTGGAACCGGCAGGGTCCTCCCTGGTACGGCTCGGCGGAAGTGCGAAACAGGACGGCACAGGACGTAGGGGCCGAATTGGTACGTGGATTCACGGCTTCGGCACAGCACCCGGGCGACGGGACGCCCTGGCGGATCCACCTGTGGTGGCACGCGGAGGGCGACCCGGCCGGGGCGAGGTTCCGGCTGGTCGCGGGCCCCGACGCACCCGCCGGTACCCCCTCGTGAAACTTTGCACAAGGCGGCGCCTACGATAGGGGCCGTGTTGAACCCATTCGCATACATCGCCGACCGCTGGACGCCGTCACCCCGGACCGTCCGGCGGGCCGCGGCCGCCGCGCTCCTGATGAGCGTGGCCATCATCGTCACCGGTGGCGCGGTGCGGCTGACCGGATCCGGTCTCGGCTGCGACACCTGGCCCAAGTGCACCGACGACAGCCTCGTCGTGACACAGGCCCAGGGCTTCCACGGGGCCATCGAGTTCGGCAACCGGATGCTGACGTACGTGCTCAGCGCGGCGGTGGGCTGGTTCATCCTCGCGGCGCGCTCGGCCAAGCCGTGGCGCCACTCGCTGACGAAGCTCGGCTGGGTGCAGTTCGCCCTCGTGATGGGCAACGCGGTCCTGGGCGGCATCACCGTGCTGACCGGGCTCAACCCGTACAGCGTCGCCGGGCACTTCCTGCTCGCCACCGGCCTGATCGCGGTCACCACCGTCTCCTGGCAGCGCACCCGTGAGGGCGACGGCGAGCCCCGGCCGCGCGTGCCGGGCCCGGTGCGCAAGCTGTCGTGGGCCCTGATCGCCACCACCCTGGTGCTGATCGCGGCGGGCACCGTCGTGACCGGCTCCGGACCGCACGCCGGTGACAAGAGCGAGATCAAGCGGATGCCGTTCGACTGGGCGGCCACCGCCCACGTGCACGCCATCGCCGCCTGGCTGGTCTGCGCGCTCGCCGTCGCGATGTGGCTGGTGCTGCGCGTGGTGGACGCGCCCGTCGACACCCGGGCCCGCGCCCGCGACCTGCTGGTCGTGCTGCTCGCGCAGGGCGGCATCGGCTACGTGCAGTTCTTCACCGAACTGCCCGAACTGCTCGTCGCCGCCCACATGCTCGGCTCCTGCCTGGTGTGGATCTCGGTGGTCCGCCTCGCGCTGAGCCTGCGCGAGCGGCCGGCCGAGCAGGTGGAGATCCCGGCCCAGGGCGACGCGCAGCTCTCCACCGTCTGAGTCCTTCAGGACGGGCCCGGGCCGCCCCGCTCGTCGAGCCGGTAGACGCGGCGGGCGTTGCCCGCCGCGACCATGGCGGCCACCCGGTCCGCGTCCCGCCAGGTCCACGCCCCGTCGGCGACCCAGCCGCCCAGGACCCGGCCCAGCGCCTCCCGGAACACCAGGGCGCCCACCGCGTGCAGTTCGGGGAGCCGCCGGCCGCCGCTGGAGAACAGCAGCTTCCCGAACGGCGCGAGCTCCAGCGACTCGGCCAGGACCGCCGCGGCCCGCGCCCCGGTCGCCCCGAGGGCCGCGCCCGCGTCGGCGTACACGTGCGGGAAGGCCGCGGCCAGCCGCGCCGTGTGCCGGTGGTACGGGTACCCGCCGAGCAGGACCAGCCGCGTACCCGCGCCCGCGGTGGCCCGTACGAACCCCGCCAGCCCGGCCGGATCCGATTCGCCCGTGTGCAGCTGGAGCGGCAGCCCGGAGGCGACGGCGCTCCACACCAGGTGCCGCAGGAGTACGGGGTCCTCCACGACGCCGCCCCGGGCCCGCCGGTCCAGCCACCGCCCGGCCGCCCCGCCCACCTCGCCCGGACCGGGCGGCTCGGGCACGCCGGCGGCTGCGTGTCCCGCGGCCGCGCCGCAGGTGAAGGCGGTGGCCCCGGTCGCGGCGTGGTGCACGGCCTCGGCGAGGTTGGCGAGGAAGGCGGGCACCGTTCCGGAGGTGTCGGCAGCTTGCTCGGCCAGTAATTCCAGCCGGACCGCCTCGAAGGCCTCGGCGTCCGCGGCCAGTGCCAGCTCCTTGGGCCCGGTGAGGTCCCCGGGCACGCCCGTGTCGACGAGGTAGGCGCCCACGCCGGAGCCCCGCAACAGCAGCCGCGCGGCCTCGGCCGCGCCCAGCTCGCGCCGCCGGGCCAGATAGCGGGCGGGGGCGGCGTGCGGTTCCAGCCCGAGCAGCGGCGGGCACCAGCGGCGCACCGCGAAGCCCGTCTGGGTGTCGAAGGAGGTGGTGCCGGGGGCTGGCGGGCCCGCCGAGCGGACCAGCTGGCCCTCGAAGGTGCCCAGGCCCAGCTCCGTACGGAGGAATCCGTGGCAGTACTGGTCCACCAGGGGCGGCGTTTCGATCATCCGGGCATCCCGTTGCGGACGTGAGGAAGGGGCTTCCACACGTCCTAACGGGTGAGCGGGGTGCGAGGTGTTGCTCGCGCTGTTGACCGAGCGGCCGCCCGGGTACGGGAGGGTCAGGCCGCCGGGTTCTCGGGGCCGCCCAGCTGGATGCCCGCCATCCGCGTCCACTCGTACGGGCCGGTCCGTACGCGCGCGGCGAACTCCCCGTCGAACTCCTCGTGGAGGGTGAGCCCGGCCTTCTCGGCGGCCAGCTGCGCCACGGCGAAGTCCGGGGCCACCAGGTCGCCCCAGCCGCCGTCCGTGCCGACGAGCACGATGCGGGTGCCGGCCTGCCCGATGTGGGCGAGCTGGCCCTCGGCGCCGCCGTGCTTCCGGGCGAACGCGCCGATCTGCTTGGCCAGCTTGGCCGCCGTACGGTCCTGCTTCTTCTCCGCGGCGGCTGCGGTGCCTGCGGAGTCTGCGCTGTCTGCGGTGTCTGCCATGGAAGGCATGCTACCGGCGAGTAATCAACGGAGGAAGGGATCCACGGCCACGGCCACGAAGAGCAGCGACACGTAGGTGATCGACCAGTGGAACAGGCGCATCTCCTTGAGCTTCGCGCCCGTCACGCCCGCCTTGGCCCGCGCGTGCAGCGCGTGCGCCTCCCACAGCCACCAGCCGCCCGACAGCAGCGCGACCGCCGTGTAGAACCAGCCGGTGTAACCCAGCGGGGTGAGCAGCAGCGAGACGGCCACCATCACCCAGCTGTAGAGGACGATCTGACGGGCGACGGCCTTGTTCCCCGCCACGACCGGCAGCATCGGCACGCCGACACGCGCGTAGTCGTCCTTCACCTTCATCGACAGCGGCCAGTAGTGCGGCGGCGTCCAGAAGAAGATGACGAGGAAGAGGATGACCGCGGCCCAGGAGACCTCGTCCTTGACGGCCGACCAGCCGATGAGCACCGGCATGCATCCCGCGATCCCGCCCCAGACGATGTTCTGGGCGGTGCGCCGCTTCAGCAGCATCGTGTAGATCACGACGTAGAAGAGGAGCGCGCCGAGCGCGAGGGCGGCCGACAGCCAGTTGACCAGCAGGCCGAAGAAGAGGGTGGAGACCACACCGAGGGTGATGCCGAAGACCAGGCACTCCCGCGGGCTGACCATGCCGGTCACCAGCGGGCGCTGCGAGGTCCGGTCCATCAGCGCGTCGATGTCGCGGTCGATGTACATGTTCAGCGCGTTGGCGCCGCCCGCCGACAGGTAGCCACCGAAGCAGGTGGCGAGGACCAGCCACAGGGACGGCACGCCCTGCTCGGCGAGGAACATCACCGGCACTGTGGTGATCAGCAGAAGTTCGATGATCCGAGGCTTGGTCAAAGCCACGAAAGCCATTGCCCGGGCCCCGAACGGCCGGTGACCGGGGCTCGTCCCGAGCACCCCCGCTGGACGGGATTCGACGGCCGTCACGCACACCCCTGACAGAGAATCCAGCAAGCCCCGACTCAGGCCACACAAGGAATGGGCGCCCGGTCAAGGCTTGCACGTACCACGCCACTCTAGACGTTGCGCTTACGTCGCCCCGCGCCGGGGTCGCTTCGTGTTGGGCCGATCGGACCGGGTGGTCAGGTGAACACCGGCTGCCGACGCAGTGACGGACTGTGGGCACTCGAATAGCTGCACGCCGTTGCGGGGGTAGGCTCGGAATCGCGCCGGTGCACCGTTCGTCACCGGAAAACAAACATGTGGAGAGGAGCCCTGACCCACGGTGAGCACCAAGCCGACCACCACAGAGCTCGAGTGGACCGAACTGGACCAGCGGGCCGTCGACACCGCCCGCATCCTGGCCGCCGACGCGGTCCAGAAGGTCGGAAACGGCCACCCCGGTACGGCGATGAGCCTGGCCCCCGCCGCGTACACCCTCTTCCAGAAGGTGATGCGGCACGACCCGGCGGACCATGAGTGGGTCGGCCGCGACCGCTTCGTGCTCTCCGCGGGGCACTCGTCCCTCACTCTTTACACCCAGCTCTACCTGGGCGGCTTCGGCCTGGAGCTGGACGACCTCAAGGCGTTCCGCACCTGGGGCTCCAAGACCCCCGGTCACCCGGAGTACGGCCACACGGCCGCCGTCGAGACCACCACCGGCCCGCTGGGCCAGGGCATCGCCAACGCCGTGGGCATGGCCATGGCCGCCCGCTACGAGCGCGGCCTGTTCGACCCGGAGGCCCCCCAGGGCTCCTCCCCGTTCGACCACATGATCTACGTGATCGCGGGTGACGGCTGCCTCCAGGAGGGCATCTCCCACGAGGCGTCCGCGCTGGCCGGCCACCAGAAGCTCGGCAACCTGGTCCTGCTGTGGGACGACAACCACATCTCCATCGAGGGCGACACCGAGACGGCCGTCTCCGAGGACACCCTCAAGCGCTACGAGGCGTACGGCTGGCACGTCCAGCGCGTCGCGCAGCAGGAGAACGGCGACCTCGACCCGAAGGCGCTGTTCGCCGCCCTCCAGGCCGCCAAGGCCGAGACGGAGCGCCCCTCCTTCATCGCGATGCGCTCGATCATCGCCTGGCCGGCCCCGCACGCCCAGAACACCGAGGCGGCGCACGGCTCGGCGCTCGGCGACGACGAGGTCGCGGCCACCAAGCGCGTCCTCGGCTTCGACCCGGAGCAGACCTTCGAGGTCTCCGACGAGGTCATCGCCCACACCCGCAAGGCGCTCGACCGCGGCCGCGAGGCCAAGGCCGCGTGGGAGAAGGACTTCTCCGCCTGGCGCACCGCCAACCCGCAGCGCGCCGCCGAGTTCGACCGCATCAACGCCAACGAGCTGCCCGCGGGCTGGGAGGACAAGCTCCCCGTCTTCGAGGCCGGCAAGGGCGTCGCCACCCGTGCCGCCTCCGGCAAGGTGCTCCAGGCGCTCGGCGCGGTCATCCCGGAGCTGTGGGGCGGCTCGGCCGACCTGGCCGGCTCCAACAACACCACCATCGACAAGGACTCCTCGTTCCTGCCTGTGGGCAACCCGCTGCCGGAGGCCGACCCGTACGGCCGCACCATCCACTTCGGCATCCGCGAGCACGCCATGGCCGCGGCCATGAACGGCATCGCCCTGCACGGCCACACCCGCATCTACGGCGGCACCTTCCTGGTGTTCTCCGACTACATGCGCAACGCCGTCCGCCTGTCCGCGCTGATGCACGTGCCGGTGACGTACGTGTGGACGCACGACTCCATCGGCCTCGGCGAGGACGGCCCGACGCACCAGCCGGTCGAGCACCTGGCCTCGCTGCGCGCCATCCCGGGCCTGAACGTGGTCCGCCCGGCCGACGCCAACGAGACCGCCGTCGCCTGGCGCGAGATCCTCAAGCGCCACACCAAGGTGTTCGGCAAGGGCGCCCCGCACGGCCTGGCGCTCACCCGCCAGGGAGTGCCGACCTACGAGCGCAACGAGGACGCCGCCAAGGGCGGGTACGTGATGTTCGAGGCCGAGGGCGGTCCCGCGGAGGTCGTCCTCATCGGCACCGGCTCCGAGGTGCACCTGGCCGTCGAGGCCCGCGAGCAGCTGCAGGCCGAGGGCATCCCCACCCGGGTCGTCTCGATGCCGTCCGTCGAGTGGTTCGAGGAGCAGGACCAGGCGTACAAGGACAGCGTCCTGCCGCCCTCCGTCAAGGCGCGCGTCGCCGTCGAGGCGGGCATCGGCCTGACCTGGCACCGTTACGTGGGCGACGCGGGCCGGATCGTGTCGCTGGAGCACTTCGGGGCATCCGCGGACGCGAAGGTGCTGTTCCGCGAGTTCGGCTTCACCGCCGAGGCCGTGACCGCCGCCGCGAAGTCCTCCCTCTCCGCCGCCGCCCGCTGACGCCGGTACAAGACCAGTAGGAGATGCATTTCCCATGACAGACGCACTCAAGCGCCTCTCCGACGAGGGCGTGGCGATCTGGCTGGACGACCTGTCCCGCAAGCGCATCACGTCGGGCAACCTGGCGGAGCTCATCGACCAGTCGCACGTGGTCGGTGTCACCACCAACCCGGCGATCTTCCAGAAGGCGATCAGCGGCGGCGAGGGCTACGAGCAGCAGCTCACCGACCTCGCGACCCGCCGGGTCACCGTCGAGGAGGCCCTGCGCATGATCACCACGGCGGACGTCCGCGACGCCGCCGACATCCTGCGCCCGGTCTACGACCGCACCGACGGCCAGGACGGCCGCGTGTCGATCGAGGTCGACCCGCGCCTGGCCCACGACACCGCGGCGACCGTCGCCGAGGCCAAGCAGCTCGCCTGGCTGGTGGACCGCCCGAACACGCTCATCAAGATCCCGGCGACCAAGGCCGGCCTGCCGGCGATCACCGAGGTCATCGGCAAGGGCATCAGCGTCAACGTCACGCTGATCTTCTCGCTGCAGCGCTACCGCGAGGTCATGGACGCGTACCTGGCGGGTCTGGAGAAGGCCAAGGCCGCCGGCCTGGACCTCTCCCTGATCCACTCGGTCGCCTCCTTCTTCGTGTCCCGCGTGGACACCGAGATCGACAAGCGCCTGGACTCCGTCGGCACCGACGAGGCGAAGGCCCTCAAGGGCAAGGCGGCGCTCGCCAACGCCCGTCTGGCCTACGAGGCGTACGAGGAGGTCTTCTCCTCGGACCGCTGGAGCGCCCTGGAGCGTGTCGGCGCCAACAAGCAGCGTGCGCTGTGGGCCTCGACGGGCGTCAAGGACCCGGCGTACAAGGACACCCTGTACGTGGACGACCTGGTCGCCCCGAACACGGTGAACACCATGCCCGAGGCCACCCTCGAGGCCACCGCCGACCACGGGCAGATCACGGGCGACACCGTCCGCGGCACCTACGAGCAGGCGCGCGCCGAGCTCGACGCGGTCGCGAAGCTGGGCATCTCGTACGACGATGTGGTGCAGCTGCTCGAGGACGAGGGCGTCGAGAAGTTCGAGGCGTCCTGGAACGACCTGCTGAAGTCGACCGAGGCGGAGCTCGAGCGCCTCGCCCCCACGGAGGCCTGAACACCTTGTCTGTAAACGGAGCGAACCCGCTTCGTGACGCACAGGACCGGCGGCTCCCGCGCATCGCGGGGCCGTCCGGCCTGGTCATTTTCGGCGTTACGGGTGACCTGTCGCGCAAGAAGCTGATGCCGGCGATCTACGATCTGGCGAACCGGGGGCTGCTGCCGCCGGGCTTCTCGCTGATCGGTTTCGCCCGCCGTGAATGGGAGCACGAGGACTTCGCCCAGGAGGTGTACGAGGCCGTCAAGCAGCACTCGCGCACCCCCTTCCGGGAGGAGGTGTGGCAGCAGCTGGTGCAGGGCTGCCGCTTCGTCCAGGGCGACTTCGACGACGACGCCGCGTTCGAGACGCTGAAGGCGACGATCGACGAGCTCGACAAGGCGCAGGGTACGGGCGGCAACTTCGCCTTCTACCTGTCCGTGCCTCCGAAGTTCTTCCCAAAGGTGGTCCAGCAGCTCAAGAACCACGGTCTGGCGCAGAAGGAGGGCTCCTGGCGGCGTGCCGTCATCGAGAAGCCCTTCGGCCACGACCTGAAGAGCGCCGAGGAACTCAACAAGGTCGTCCACGAGGTCTTCCCGCGTGACGAGGTCTTCCGGATCGACCACTACCTCGGCAAGGAGACCGTCCAGAACATCCTGGCGCTCCGCTTCGCGAACACCATGTTCGAGCCGATCTGGAACCGGTCGTACGTCGACCACGTGCAGATCACCATGGCCGAGGACATCGGCATCGGCGGCCGGGCCGGCTACTACGACGGCATCGGCGCGGCCCGCGACGTCATCCAGAACCACCTGCTGCAGCTGCTCGCGCTGACGGCGATGGAGGAGCCCGGCTCCTTCCACCCCAAGGCGCTGGTGGCCGAGAAGCTGAAGGTCCTGACGGCGGTGCAGCTGCCGGAGGACCTGGGCAAGCACACGGTGCGCGGTCAGTACGCGGCAGCGTGGCAGGGCGGCGAGAAGGTCGTCGGGTACCTCGAAGAGGACGGCATCGACCCCAAGTCGAAGACCGACACCTACGCGGCCATCCGCCTGGAGATCAACAACCGCCGCTGGGCGGGCGTCCCCTTCTACCTGCGGACCGGCAAGCGCCTGGGCCGCCGGGTGACGGAGATCGCGGTGGTCTTCAAGCGCGCCCCGTACCTGCCGTTCGAGTCGGGCGCGACCGAGGAGCTGGGGCAGAACGCCCTGGTCATCCGGGTCCAGCCGGACGAGGGCGTCACGGTCCGCTTCGGCTCCAAGGTCCCGGGCACCTCCATGGAGGTCCGGGACGTGACGATGGACTTCGCCTACGGCGAGTCCTTCACGGAGTCGAGCCCCGAGGCGTACGAGCGGCTGATCCTGGACGTGCTGCTGGGCGACGCGAACCTCTTCCCGCGCCACCAGGAGGTCGAACTGTCCTGGAACATCCTCGACCCGATCGAGGAGTACTGGGACAAGCACGGCAAGCCCGCGCAGTACCCGGCGGGCACCTGGGGGCCGGTCGAGGCGGACGAGATGCTCGCACGAGACGGACGGAGCTGGCGCCGGCCATGAAGATCGACCTCACGGAGACCAACTCCAGCAAGATCAATGCCGCGATGGTGCAGGCACGCCGGGACATCGGCACGCCGGCCATCGGCATGGTCCTCACGCTGGTGATCGTGACCGACGAGGAGAACGCGTACGACGCGCTCAAGTCGGCGAACGACGCGTCCCACGAACACCCCTCGCGGATCGTCGTCGTCATCAAGCGGGTCAGCCGCTCGCCGCGCAGCCGCCGCGACGCCCGTCTCGACGCGGAAGTCCGCGTCGGGGCGGACTCCGGCACCGGCGAAACGGTTGTGCTCCGCCTGCACGGCGAACTGGTCGACCACGCCCAGTCGGTGGTTCTGCCGTTGCTCCTCCCGGACGCCCCCGTGGTCGTCTGGTGGCCGGACGGCGCCCCCTCGGACCTGGCGGGCGACCCGCTGGGTGCGCTGGGCCAGCGACGGATCACGGACACGTACTCCTGCGAGGACCCGATCGGGACACTCGCCAAGCGGGCGGCGGCCTACGCCCCCGGGGACACGGACCTGTCCTGGACCCGGATCACCCCGTGGCGTTCCATGCTGGCGGCCGCGCTGGACCAGCAGCGGGTGTCGGTGGTCTCGGCGGTCGTCGAGGGCGAGGACGAGAACCCGAGCTGCGAACTGCTGGCCATGTGGCTGGCGGACCGGCTCGGCGTCCCCGTCCAGCGGACCCTGTCCTCGGGCCCGGGCCTCACGGCCGTACGTCTGGAGACCAAGGACGGCGCGATCGTCCTGGACCGGGCCGACGGGGCGCTGGCCACGCTGTGCATGCCGGGGCAGCCCGACCGTGCGGTGGCGCTGAAGCGCCGCGACACGGCCGAGCTGTTGGCGGAGGAACTCCGCCGCCTGGACCCGGACAACACGTACGAGGCCTCGCTGAAGTTCGGCGTCACCCGCCTGGGCCCGTCCGGGGCCCCGGCTCCGGCCGCTGCGCCCGAGCCTGCTCCGGCCGAGGCCGAGGCGGCCGAGGCCGCCGCCCCGAAGCCGGCCCCCAAGCCGGCCAAGAAGGCGACGGCCAAGTAACCCTGCCCTGCGGGGCTTTCCCCCACCCCGCCCCTTCCCGAAACCTGGGCTTGCGACCCCGGCCGCCGCTCCCGGGGGCTCCGCCCCCGACCCCCGTACGTGCGCTTCGCGCCCGTGCCCTCAAACGCCGGGCGGGCTGAAATCAGCCTCGCCGGCGTTTGAGGCGCGGGGTCCGGGGCGGAGCCCCGGGAAACGGAGAAAGGGCGGGGCGGGGACGGCTCCGCGCAGCGGCACCCGCATCCCGCACCCCGCACCACCTCACCCGGAACCACACAAAAGGCGGCAGCACATGGGTATGACGACTCCCCAGGTCGTCGTCCACCGGGACAAAGAGCTGATGGCCCAGGCCGCGGCAGCCCGGCTCATCACGAAGATCGTGGACGCACAGACGGCCCGCGGCACCGCGTCCGTGGTCCTCACCGGCGGACGCAACGGCAACGGCCTCCTCGCGGCGCTCGCCGCCGCCCCGGCCCGGGACGCCGTCGACTGGGCCCGGCTGGACCTCTGGTGGGGCGACGAGCGGTACGTCCCCGCCGACGACCCCGAGCGCAACCACACCCAGGCCCGTGCGGCCCTGCTGGACTCCGTGCCCGTGGACCCCGCCCGGGTCCACGTGATGCCCGCCTCTGACGGCCCGTACGGGACCGACGTGGACGCGGCCGCGGCCTCCTACGCGGCCGAGCTGGCGCGCGCGGCCGGCCCGGAGGACCACGGCCCGGTCCCCCGCTTCGACGTGCTGATGCTGGGCGTGGGCCCGGACACGCACGTGGCCTCCCTCTTCCCGGAGCACCCGGCGGCGCGCGAGACCGAGCGCACGGTGGTCGGTGTGCACGGCTCCCCGAAGCCCCCGCCGACCCGTATCTCGCTGACCCTGCCGGCCATCCGGGCGGCCCGCGAGGTCTGGCTGCTGGCGGCCGGCGAGGACAAGGCAGGCGCGGTGGCCATCGCGCTCGGCGGCGCCGGCGGCGTCCAGGCCCCGGCCGCGGAGGCGTACGGCCGCTCCCGCACCCTGTGGCTCCTGGACCGCGCGGCGGCGGCCAAGCTGCCCTCCGGGATGTACCCGCCCGCCTCGGCCTGATCCGTACCGGCACGCACGGCGGAGCGCCCCGCACCTTCGAGGTGCGGGGCGCTCTGCCGTCCGTGGGCGAAGGACCGTCAGCCGCGGCCGCGCAGCTTCCGGTACGTGGCCACCAGGGCCTTCGTGGAGGCGTCCAGGCCCGGCACGTCAGCGCCCTCCGTCAGCGCCGGCTCGACCCGCTTGGCGAGAACCTTGCCGAGCTCCACGCCCCACTGGTCGAAGGAGTCGATGTTCCACACCGCGCCCTGGACGAACACCTTGTGCTCGTAGAGCGCGATCAACTGCCCCAGCACCGCGGGGGTGAGCTCGGTCGCCAGGATGGTCGTCGTGGGGTGGTTCCCCTGGAAGGTCTTGTGCGGAACCAGTGACTCCGGAGCGCCCTCCGCCCGTACCTCCTCCGCCGTCTTGCCGAAGGCCAGCGCCTGCGTCTGCGCGAAGAAGTTCGCCATCAGCAGGTCGTGCTGGGCCGCCAGGGCGGTCCCCAGCTCCGCGACCGGGTGCGCGAAGCCGATGAAGTCGGCGGGGATCACCTTCGTCCCCTGGTGGATGAGCTGGTAGTAGGCGTGCTGGCCGTTGGTGCCGGGCGTGCCCCACACCACCGGTCCGGTCTGCCACTCCACCGGATTGCCGTCGCGGTCCACGGACTTGCCGTTGGACTCCATCTCCAGCTGCTGCAAGTACGCGGTGAAGCGGGAGAGGTAGTGGCTGTACGGGAGCACCGCGTGCGACTGTGCGTCGAAGAAGGCTGCGTACCAGATGCCCAACAGGCCCAGCAGCAGCGGGGCGTTCTCCTCCGGCGGCGCCGTGCGGAAGTGCCGGTCCATGGCGTGGAAGCCGCCGAGCAGCTCCCGGAAGGCGTCCGGGCCGATCGCGATCATCAGGGAGAGCCCGATGGCCGAGTCGAAGGAGTAGCGGCCGCCGACCCAGTCCCAGAACTCGAACATGTTGGCCGGGTCGATGCCGAACCCGGTGACCTTCTCGGCGTTGGTGGACAGCGCCACGAAGTGCCGTGCCACGGCCGCCTGGTCGCCGCCCAGCCCCGCCAGCAGCCATTCCCGCGCCGATTCGGCGTTGGTGATGGTCTCGATCGTGGTGAAGGTCTTGGAGGCGATGATGAACAGCGTCTCGGCGGGGTCCAGGTCCCGGACGGCCTCGTGGAGGTCCGCGCCGTCCACGTTGGACACGAAGCGCACCGTCAGGGCCCGGTCGGTGAAGGCGCGCAGGGCCTCGTAGGCCATCGCCGGACCGAGGTCGGAGCCGCCGATGCCGATGTTGACGAGGTTCCTGATGCGGCGTCCGGTGAAGCCGGTCCACGCCCCGGACCTGACCTGGTCGGAGAAGGCGGCCATCTTGTCGAGGACGGCGTGGACGCCGGGGACGACGTTCTCGCCGTCCACCTCGACGACGGCGTCCTTCGGTGCGCGCAGGGCGGTGTGCAGGACCGCCCGGTCCTCGGTGGTGTTGATCTTCTCGCCGCGGAACATCGCCTCGCGCAGCTCGGCCACGCCCGTCGCCGCCGCCAGTTCGCGCAGCAGCCTCAGCGTCTCGTCGGTCACGAGGTGCTTCGAGTAGTCGATGTGCAGGTCCCCGACCCGCAGCGTGTAGCCGGTACCGCGGCCCGGATTCTCCTCGAACAGCTCCCGCAGATGCGTCTGCCCGAATTCCTCCCGGTGCTTGCCGAGTGCCAACCACTCAGCGGTCCGGTTGAGCTTCGTACGGCTGTCTGCGTTCATCTCGGACATCAACCCGTTTCTTCCGTCCTGTCGTGCCCCGCCACTTCCCAACCTAAGGGATCTGAAGCGGCACAACCCACACAAAGAGGCCCGGTTGCACAGGAGAGGACTCCTGTGCGACCGGGCCTCACGTCACACGTGCCGGGCGGACTTCAGATCTCGCCGCGCAGTTTGGCGAGTGCCTCGGCGAGGATCGCCTCGCCGTCGGCGTCCGTACGCCGCTCGCGCACGTACGCCAGGTGCGTCTTGTACGGCTCCGTACGCGGCGGCGCCGGCGGGTTGTCCCGGTCCTGGCCGGCCGGGAACCCGCAGCGCGGGCAGTCCCAGGTGTCCGGCACCTGCGCGTCGCTGGCGAAGCTCGGCTGCGTCTCGTGCCCGTTCGAGCACCAGAAGGAGATGCGCAGGCGGGGCGCGGACTCGCCGCGCTCGGCCTCACCCATCGGCCCCGCTCCGACCCGGCTACCACGGATCGCGTTGCCACTTGCCACGGTCGTAACTCCCTGCGTGATGGTGCCGCGGAGCCTGAGTGGAATTTCCGCCGCGGGCGCCCAAGTCTACGTAAGGCCCAACGCACGTCCAGTGACCGGAGTTACTGATTCCAGTCTTGGACGGCGGACCTCATGATAGGCCGGGCGTTGCCCACCGGACTGCCGGAATGGCCAGAACGGTCAGCTGCTCGACTTCATCAGGAGGCCGAGCGCCAGGATGCAGGCGAACCACAGCAGACCGACCACGACGGTGATGCGGTCCAGGTTGCGCTCGGCGACGGAGGAACCGCCGACCGAGGACTGCATGCCGCCGCCGAACATGTCGGAAAGGCCGCCGCCCTTGCCCTTGTGCATCAGCACGAGCAGCATCAGCAGGGCGCTGAAGACGATCAGGGCGATCGAGAACCCCATAATCACGGCTGATTCCTACTTTCTGGCTTTTCAGGACTTTCCGGCTGTGCTGCGAAGTGACGCGGGGGCCGGTGGCTGGTGTCCAGCCTCCGGCCCCCGCAAGGGTACGACGGATCCGTCCTACCGCATACTCACTGTGGTGCCTACTGGTCGCGGAAGCGGACGATCTTCACGAACTCGTCGGCGTCCAGCGCCGCGCCGCCGATCAGGGCGCCGTCGACGTCGGGCTGGGCCATGATCGCCGCGATGTTCCCGGCCTTCACCGAGCCGCCGTACTGGATGCGGACCTTGTCGGCCAGCTCCTGCGAGTACAGCTCCGCGAGGCGGCCGCGGATCGCCCCGCAGACCTCCTGGGCGTCCTCGGGGGTGGCGACCTCGCCGGTCCCGATGGCCCAGACCGGCTCGTACGCGATCACGATGGACTCGACCTGCTCGGCCGGGACGTCCTTGAGGCCGCCGTCGAGCTGCGCCAGCGTGTACTCGACCTGCTGTCCGGCCTTGCGGACGTCCAGGCCCTCGCCGACGCAGAGGATCGGCGTGATCCCGTGCTTGAAGGCGGCCTTGACCTTGGCGTTGCAGAGCTCGTCGGTCTCGCCGTGGTACTGGCGGCGCTCGCTGTGGCCGACGGCCACGAACGTGCACTTCAGCTTCGCCAGCATCGGGCCGGAGATCTCACCGGTGTAGGCGCCGGAGTCGTGCGCCGAGATGTCCTGGGCGCCGTACTTGATCTTCAGCTTGTCGCCGTCGACCAGGGTCTGGACCGAGCGCAGGTCGACGAAGGGCGGCAGGACCGCGACCTCGACGGCGTCGTAGTCCTTGTCGTTGAGGGCGAAGGCGAGCTTCTGGACGTGGGCGATGGCCTCGAGGTGGTTGAGGTTCATCTTCCAGTTGCCCGCCATCAGCGGGGTGCGGCCGGTCTCGACAGCAGTCATTAGGGGTCAGCCCTCCAGGGCGGCGAGGCCGGGGAGCGTCTTGCCCTCGAGGTATTCGAGGGAGGCGCCGCCACCGGTGGAAATGTGGCCGAAAGCGTTCTCGTCGAAGCCGAGCGTGCGCACGGCGGCGGCCGAGTCGCCGCCACCGACGACGGTGAAGGCGCTGCTGTCGACGAGGGCCTGCGCGATGGCGGTGGTGCCACCGGCGTAGTCGGGGTGCTCGAAGACGCCCACGGGACCGTTCCAGAACACGGTCTCCGCGTCGGCGATCTTCGACGCGTACAGCTCACGGGTCTTGGGACCGATGTCCAGACCCTCCTTGTCGGCGGGGATCTTGTCCGCGTCGACGGTGACGTACTGGGCCGGGGTCTTGCCCTTGAGGTCGGGGAAGTCCGCCGAGGCCAGGATGTCGACGGGGAGGACCAGCTCGACGCCGCTCTTCTCGGCGCGCGCCATGTACTCCTTGACGACGTCCACCTGGTCCTTCTGGAGCAGGGAGATGCCGACCTCGTAGCCCTTGGCGTAGAGGAAGGTGTACGCCATGCCGCCGCCGATGAGGATGCGGTCGGCCTTGCCGAGGAGCTGGTCGATGACGGCGAGCTTGTCGGAGACCTTGGCTCCGCCGAGGACGACGACGTACGGGCGCTTGACCTCGTCGGTCAGCTTCTTCAGGACGCCGACCTCGGTGGCGATGAGGTAGCCGGCCGCGTGCGGGAGGCGCGCGGGGAGGTCGAAGACCGAGGCGTGCTTGCGGTGGACGGCGCCGAAGCCGTCGCCGACGTAGATGTCGGCGAGCTCCGCGAGCCGGTCCGCGAAGGCGCCGCGCTCGGCGTCGTCCTTGGCGGTCTCACCGGCGTTGAAGCGCAGGTTCTCGATGACGGCCACCTGGCCGTCGGTGAGGGCGGCGACGGTCTCCTTGGCGGAGGCGCCGACGGTGTCGGTGGCGAACGCTACCTCCGTGCCGAGCAGTTCACCGAGTCGCCCGGCGGCCGGGGCGAGGGAGAAGGCCGGGTCCGGGGCGCCCTTGGGACGGCCCAGGTGCGAGGCGACGACCACGCGGGCGCCGGCTTCGGCGAGCTTCGCGATGGTCGGCTGCACGGCGCGGATGCGGCCGTCGTCGGTGATGGTGCCGTCGGCCAGCGGGACGTTGAGGTCCGCGCGGACGAAGACCCGCTTGCCCTTGACGCCTTCGGCGAGCAGTTCGTCGATCGTCTTCATGTGTTTCTACTCCTTGTGAGCCCTTCACTCGAAGGGCGAGGAAGGGAGAACGAGGCAAGCAACAGGGCCCGTGCGGCGCTTCGTCGCGCTGCCGGACCCTGTGCTCACATCGTGGTGCCTTGCCTTGGAACCGGGGCGACCTTAGAGCTGGCCACCGACGAAGACCGTGAGGTCGACGAGACGGTTGGAGTAGCCCCACTCGTTGTCGTACCAGCCCACGACCTTGACCTGCGTACCCTCCTGAACCATGGTCAGGGAGGAGTCGAAGGTGCAGGACGCGGGCCAGTTCACGATGTCGGAAGAGACGATCGCGTCCTCGGTGTAGTCGAGGATGCCCTTCAGCTGCCCCTCGGAGGCCTTCTGGAAGGCCGCGTTGATCTCTTCCACGGTGGTCTCGCGGGAGAGCTCGAGGACCAGGTCGGTGACCGAGCCGGTGGGGACCGGGACGCGCATGGCGATGCCGTCCAGCTTGCCCTTCAGCTGCGGGAGGACCAGCGCCGTGGCCTTGGCGGCCCCGGTGGAGGTCGGGATGATGTTCTCGGCGGCGGCGCGGGCGCGACGCAGGTCCGAGTGCGGGAAGTCCAGGATGCGCTGGTCGTTCGTGTAGGCGTGGACGGTCGTCATCATGCCCTTGACGATCCCGAAGTTCTCGTCGAGGACCTTGGCCATCGGCGCCACGCAGTTGGTGGTGCAGGAGGCGTTGGAGATGACGTGGTGGTTGGCCGCGTCGTACTTGTCCTGGTTGACACCCATCACGATCGTGATGTCCTCGTCCTTGGCCGGAGCCGAGATGAGGACCTTCTTGGCACCGGCCGCGATGTGCTTGGCGGCGTCGGCCTTCTTCGTGAAGATGCCGGTCGATTCGATGACGATGTCGGCACCCAGCTCGCCCCAGGGGAGGTTCGCGGGGTC
Source organism: Streptomyces sp. NPDC088762 (assembly GCF_044750905.1). NCBI lineage: Bacteria > Bacillati > Actinomycetota > Actinomycetes > Kitasatosporales > Streptomycetaceae > Streptomyces > Streptomyces sp. NPDC088762. The sequence goes on along the minus strand of NZ_JBIVKT010000012.1, from coordinate 104,581 downwards.
ACGCTCGGCGAAGGTCTTGAAGGTGTTGCCGCCCACCGTGATGGTGTCGGCGGTGTGGGAGACCTCGTGCTTGAGGCGGCCCAGGATCGTGTCGTACTTGAGAAGGTGCACCAGGGTGGCGTTGTCAGTCAGGTCGTTGACACCGACGATCTCGATGTCCGCTCCCTGCTCCAGGAGCGCCCGGAAATAGTTGCGGCCAATGCGGCCAAAACCGTTGATGCCTACGCGGATCGTCACGAACCGATCTCCTCGTTGGTGCGCCGGTAAGAGCGCCGGCGAGCTGTATGGGATGTCCCCGACCGCTTATGACCCTACCTCTCCGTGAGCTTTTGAGTGACATCGACCGGGGCCTGACACACCCCGGAGCCCCATACCGGACGGCCGATACGGGACCCCGGGGACCTTGCTCTGCGTTACTCAGGGTGAGCGGCGAGGGGGCCGCTGGTCAGCGGTTCAGGGCGCGCAGCGCCCTACCGACGAGTACGGCACGATCCGCCGCGGCCGGCAGGTGTTCCAGGCCGAAGCCCAGCAGGACGGTGTCACGGGTAGTGACGGCCGCATAGGACTTGAACAGCTCGCCCGACCGGGACCAATCGCCCGGGACCTCCGCGCTTCCGGCAGGTGCGCCCTGCGCGGTCCAGACGCCGAGGGAGGTCTCGAAGCCCTCCACCGCCTGGTCGGCCCCGCCGACGGACAGACGCGCCTCGTCCGCGAAGACCCCGCGGCCGCCGGAGCCCGGGTCGGTGATGTAGGCGAGCGAGACCTCGACCTGCTTGCCGGCGTAGGCGCTCAGGTCGAAGGAGACCTGCTTCCAGCCGTCGGAGGAGCCGGTGAAGGTGTTCCAGGCCCCGCTGGTGCCCGTCGGGGTGCAGCCGCCGCCCTCCAGGGTGAGGTAGCGGCGCAGGAAGGGGTGGCCGTTGACGAAGAAGCCGGCCGCGCACTCCTCGGGAACGGCCGTGCTGCTCAGCCCGCCCGCTTCCGGCAGGGTGGTCCAGTCGTCCCCGCCGGCGGTACGGGCCTCCAGGGCCGCGTGGTCGTAGCCCTGCTCGGTGTTCCAGTTGAGGGCGAACTTGAGCTGCGGCTTGTCCGCGGCCGTGACCTGGGTGAGGTCGAGGGTGCGGGTGAGCCGCTTCCAGTCGCCGTCTGTGTGCAGGGCCGAGGCCATCCCGCTGCCGGCGTAGGGGGCGTACGGGTTCACGACCCCGGCGAACTGGCCCGCCTGCGCGCTCTTGAACTGCGGGAACTGCGCCGGGGCCAGGGATTCGGAGGTCACCGCGTAGGAACCGGGGGCGTTGAGCGGGTTGCCGGCGGCGTCGCCGAGGCCGCCCTTGGCCCCGGCCAGGGCTCCGGCGCCGGTGAATCCGGTGGCGCCGCCGACACTCGTACGGGCGAAGGCGCCGAGCCAGTACTGGCTGAAGTCGTCGGTCACGGCGCGGCCGACCTGGGCGTTGCCGCCCGCCAGCTCACCGGCCTCGATCAGCTTGCCGCCCTCGTTCAGGAAGTCCCGTACGGCCAGCTGCGTGTCGCCGCCCGGGGTCTTGGCGCCGGTGTAGTGGACGGCCGTACGGAAGTGGGAGAGCACGCCGAGGTGGTGCGGGGTGCCCTGCGTCGCCACGTCCCAGACCGCCGCGGACTTGCCGTTGGCGCGCAGGGCGTCGACGTAGGCCTGGGCGTGCCGGGCCTTGGCCCCCTCCTCGGCGATCACCAGCACGTCCGCGCGCGGCCGCTCGGCCACCGTGTAGGTGAAGTGCTCGCTGGAGACCTGCTTGCCGGAGCGGTCGCGGCCGGTGAACCAGACCTCGACCTTGTCGCCGGGCTTCGTACCGTCCACCTCGGCCCGGTACTCGTCGAACCAGTTGTTGTCGTCGCCGCCGTAGACCTCGCCGCCCTTCCAGGCCTTGAGCGCCTCGTCGTGCCTGCGGCCACCGTTGATCCGGAAGTTGAGCTCCTTGTCCTTCAGCGCCTTGCGGGCCGTCACGGAGACCGTCTGGTCCTCGCCGCGGGCCGCGTAGGAGGTGGTGAAGGGGTCGGGGGTGAAGTCCGCGGCGCTCAGGCCGACGGCGGACGCCGGCCGGTCCGGGTGCGCGGCGCTCTCGCCGACCGTGAGGGCGAAGGGGACGTTCTTGGCGAACTCCGCCTGGATGAGCTTCTCGTCGTCCGGGAAGTTGAAGCCGGAGGCGCAGTCCTCGGGCTTCCAGCGGTCGTTCGGGTCGATCGCGGAGGCCGTCTGGCAGGTGGTCATCTCGGGCGTGAACATCATGACGCCGTTGACGTTGGAGGCGTGGCCGTCGGCCTCTCCGTTGGTGGTGTACAGCTCGGAGGAGACCTGCGGGTAGTAGCCGGGGACGGCCGGGTTCTCGGGGGTGCCGGCGAGCGCCTTGTAGGCGACGTCGTCGGGGGTGGGGGTGGCCACCTGCCAGCCCACGCCGTACAGCAACAGTTCGGCGGCGGAGTGGTAGTTGACGGCGTACTCGAAGCCGATGCGCTTCTCGAAGGCGTCGAGGGCGACGGTCTCGGGCTCGGAGGAGGCCTTGGGGCCGCGGTAGGTCTCACTGGCCTGGTCCGGCGAGGAGCCCTCGTTGTCGTAGCCCCACTTGAAGGCGAAGTTCCGGTTGAGGTCGACCCCGTCCCCGGAGGTGATCTTGCCGTCGCCGTTGTTGTCGCGCAGGTTCTTGCGCCACAGCCGCTCGCCGTCGGGCGCGTGCGTGAAGTCGTACCCGTCCGGGTTGGCGGAGAGCAGGAACCACAGCTCGGTGGAGTCGACCAGCCTGGTGATCCTCGGGTCCTTGCCGTAGTTGTCGAGGGTGTGGTGCATCAGCCGCCGGGTCATCTCGGGGGTGATCCACTCGCGGGCGTGCTGGTTGGACATGTAGAGCACTGAGGGCTTGTCGCCGTCCTTGGTCTTCCTCGCGTCCTTGCTGACCTTGAGGGCGAGGATGTCCTTGCCGCGGACGGTCTTGCCGATGGAGACGACCTTGGTGAGGGCCGGGTTGGCCTGGGCGGTGGCGAGGATCTCCTCCTGGAGGCCGCCCTTGCCGCTGTACGGGCGGAACACCCCGTCGCCGGCGGCCTTGCCGCGGGCCGTGGCCGGGAGCCTGCGTTCGGCGAGCTTGACGCCCTGGTCGGCGAGCTGCTTGGCCTGGCCGCCGGTGAGGAAGAGCTCGACCTTGGCGGTGCCCGTCTGCGGGGCTCGTTCGCTGAGCTCGTGCGCGTCCTGGCCCGCGGCGAGGACGAGCGGGACCTGCTCCCGGGTGAGGTCGGCGTCGTAGACCCGCACCTCGTCGGCGCCGGGTGCGGAGCCCGGGGCGGAGCCGGGCCGGGCCTGCGCCGCGGCGGGTAATGCGGCGAGTGTGGTTCCGAAGACGAGTGCGCTTGCGGCGAGGATCAGTCTCGCGCGGTGCCTCATGTGCCCCCCTGGGCGTCGTCTGCCACGAAAGCGTTCGGGGGCCAGGCTCACGATCGGCCGACGCCCGTGTCAATGGGGCGTACCGCGGGGCTCCGCACTTTCAGCCCCGTGCGCTCCCGGCCCCGCCGGGAGCGGGGTCCGGGGGCGCTGTCCCGGGAAACGGAGAAGGGGCGGGGCGGGGAGCAGCGCCGCGCAGGCGCACCCACCCGCACCCGCCCCCGAGCCCCGCTAACCGGCCATGTTGTCGGCCATTTCCTCACTCAGGTCGAGGTTCGACTCGGTCCCCGGAATGCCGAGGTCCTGGGCCCGCTTGTCGGCCATCGCGAGCAGTCGGCGGATCCGGCCCGCGACCGCGTCCTTGGTCAGCGGGGGGTCGGCGAGCGCGCCCAGCTCCTCCAGGGAGGCCTGCTTGTGCTCCATGCGCAGCCGGCCGGCCGCGGCGAGGTGCTCGGGGACCTCCTCGCCGAGGATCTCCAGCGCGCGCTGCACCCGGGCTCCGGCGGCCACCGCGGCGCGCGCCGAGCGGCGCAGGTTGGCGTCGTCGAAGTTGGCGAGGCGGTTGGCGGTGGCGCGCACCTCGCGCCGCATCCGCCGCTCCTCCCAGGCCAGCACGGACTCGTGCGCGCCGAGCCGGGTCAGCAGGGCGCCGATCGCGTCGCCGTCGCGGACCACGACCCGGTCCACTCCGCGCACCTCGCGCGCCTTGGCGGCGATGGAGAGCCTGCGGGCGGCGCCCACCAGGGCCAGAGCGGCTTCCGGGCCGGGGCAGGTGACCTCAAGGGAGGAGGACCGTCCCGGCTCCGTCAGCGAGCCGTGGGCCAGGAAGGCGCCGCGCCAGGCCGCCTCGGCATCGCAGGTGGCCCCGGAGACCACCTGCGGCGGAAGACCCCGGATCGGGCGCCCGCGGCCGTCCACGAGGCCCGTCTGGCGTGCCAGCTGGTCACCCCCGGCCACGACGCGGACCACGTAGCGGCTGCCGCGGCGCAGGCCGCCGGGAGCCATGACCACCAGGTCCGAGGAGTGTCCGAAGATCTCCAGGATGTCCTTGCGCAGCCGGCGGGCAGCGATGCCGGTGTCCAGCTCCGCCTCGATGACAATCCGTCCGCTCACCAGGTGGAGGCCGCCCGCGAACCGAAGGATCGCCGAGACCTCCGCCTTCCTGCAGCAGGTCCGGGTGACGGGGAGCCGGGAAATCTCATCCTTCACCGCGGGCGTCATCGCCATGGGCCGATCCTTCCATGCATCCGAAAAATACGGTCGTACGCGGCGGCGAGCAGCTCCGGATCATGCTTGGGAGAGCCGTCCTGCCTGGCGACCGGCGCCAGCTCGACCGCCGCGCCGAACCGTTTTGCGGCATCGGCGAGGGACTCGCGGTCGGGCACGGCGGCCTGGTCGGCCAACACCACGTCCAGGGCGAGTTTAGGGGCGTGTCGGGCCAAAACCTCCAAATGACGCTGCGGAGAGAAGCCCTCTGTTTCGCCGGGCTGCGGCGCGAGGTTCAGCGACAGCACCTTGCGGGCCTTCGTCTCGACCAGCGCGTCGAGCAGTTCGGGCACCAGCAGGTGCGGGATCACGGAGGAGAACCAGGACCCCGGACCGAGCACCACCCAGTCGGCGTCGAGCACCGCCGCGACGGCCTCCGGCACGGCCGGCGGATCGCCCGGTACGACCTGTACGGAGAGCACCTCGCCCGGGGTGAGGGCCACCGTGGCCTGCCCGCGGACGGTGTCGACGTCCTCGGGGCGGGCCGGGTCGTGCCCCTTGACCAGCGCCTGGAGCTCCAGCGGCACGGCCGACATCGGCAGCACCCGCCCCTGGGCTCCGAGCAGCTTGCCGACCAGGTCGAGGGCCTGGACGGGGTCGCCGAGCTGCTCCCACAGGGCCACGATCAGCAGGTTGCCGACGGCGTGCTCGTGCAGCTCCCCTCGCGACTGGAAGCGGTGCTGGATGACCCGGGCCCAGGTCTGGCCCCAGTCGTCGTCCCCGCACAGCGCGGCCAGCGCCTTGCGCAGGTCGCCGGGCGGCAGCACGCCGAGCTCCTCGCGGAGCCGGCCGCTGGAGCCGCCGTCGTCGGCGACGGTGACCACGGCGGTGAGGTCACCGGTGATGCGGCGCAGCGCCGCGAGGGAGGCGGACAGGCCCTGTCCGCCTCCGAGGGCGACCACCTTGGGGGTGGCGCCGCGCCGGCGGCCGGAGCGTCCCGCACCGTCCTCGCCCCGTCCGGGGGTCAGACGGCGCAGGCGGCTCAGCCGCGGGGTCCGTGCGGTCACTCGCGCCCCATGTCCCGGTGGACTACGACGGTCTCGACTCCCTCGGAGGCGAGGCGGGCGGCGAGCTTCTCGGACATGGCCACGCTGCGGTGCTTGCCGCCCGTGCACCCGACCGCGATGGTCACGTACCGCTTGCCCTCGCGGCGGTAGCCGGTGGCGATGAGCTGGAGCAGCTCGGTGTAGCGGTCGAGGAACTCCTTCGCGCCCGGCTGGCTGAAGACGTACCCCGACACCTCCTCGTTGAGCCCGGTGAAGGGGCGCAGCTCCGGCACCCAGTGCGGGTTGGGGATGAAGCGGCAGTCGACGACGAGGTCGGCGTCGACGGGGAGGCCGTACTTGTAGCCGAAGGACATGACGGTGGCGCGGAGCTCGGGCTCCTCGTCGCCGGCGAACTGGGCGTCCATCTTGGCGCGCAGTTCGTGCACGTTCAGGCTGGAGGTGTCGATGACCAGGTCGGCGTCGCCGCGCAGCTCGCGCAGCAGGTCGCGCTCGGCGGCGATGCCGTCGGTGATGCGCCCGTCGCCCTGGAGGGGGTGGGGGCGGCGGACCGACTCGAAGCGGCGGACCAGCGCGTCGTCGGAGGACTCCAGGAAGACGATGCGGCGGGTGACGCCACGGTGGTCCAGGTCGGCGAGGGACTCGCGCAGGGCGTCGAAGAACTGGCGGCCGCGGACGTCGACGACGACGGCGATGCGGGCCACGTTGCCCTGGGAGCGGGCGCCGAGCTCCACCATGGTGGGGATCAGCGCCGGCGGGAGGTTGTCGACGACGAACCAGCCGAGGTCCTCCAGACACTTGGCCGCCGTACTGCGGCCGGCCCCGGACATCCCGGAGATGATCACCAGCTCGGGGATGGCCGCCTCGGCGGCCTCGCCGGGCTCCACTGTCGTGCCCGTACTCACCTGTGCTCCGTCTCGGTCGTGCGCGGTCTCGTGCTCGGTCATTGCTCGGTCCCCCGTTCGGACGATGTCTCCCGGCCACCGCCGGGAGGTGCCCCCACCCGCGGGGCGGGGGTCTCATCCTCAATGATCTCTCCTGTGGCCATGTTGACGGCAGGGCCGGCGGGGACCGCCCGGGCGAGGGCCGCGGCCACGGTCTCGGCCGTCTTGCGGCCTATGCCCGGGACCTCGCAGATCTGGTCGATTGTCGCCTGTCTCAGCTTCTTCACCGAACCGAAGTGCTTGACCAGGGCCTGCTTGCGGCTCTCGCCGAGGCACGGCACCTCGTCCAGCGGGCCGGACTTCAGGCGCTTGCCGCGCTTGTTGCGCTGGTACTGGATGGCGAACCGGTGGGCTTCGTCACGTACCCGCTGGAGCAGGTACAGGCCCTCGCTGGTACGGGGCAGCACGACGGGGTCGTCCTCGCCCGGCAGCCAGACCTCCTCCAGCCGCTTGGCCAGCCCGCACACGGCCACGTCGTCGACCCCGAGCTCCTCCAGGGCCCGCTTGGCGGCGGCGACCTGCGGCTGCCCGCCGTCGACGACGACGAGCTGCGGCGGGTACGCGAACCGCTTGGCCCGCCCGTCGTCCTCGGGCGGGACGCCGTCGCCGTCCTCCGGTTCCCACTCCCCGGTCTTCAGCTTCTCCTGGAGGTAGCGGCGGAAGCGGCGGGAGACGACCTCGTGCATGGAGCGGACGTCGTCCTGCCCCTCGAAGGATTTGATCTGGAAGCGCCGGTACTCGCTCTTCCTGGCCAGCCCGTCCTCGAACACGACCATCGAGGCCACGACGTCGTCGCCCTGGAGGTGCGAGATGTCGAAGCACTCGATGCGCAGGGGGGCGCTGTCCAGCTCCAGGGCCTCGGCGATCTCCTCCAGGGCCCGGGAGCGGGTGGTGAGGTCGCTGGCGCGCTTGGTCTTGTGCAGGGCGAGAGACTGCAGCGCGTTGCGGTGGACGGTCTCCATCAGCGCCTTCTTGTCCCCGCGCTGCGGGATGCGCAGGCTGACCTGGGAGCCGCGCCGCGCGGCCAGCCACTCGCCGAGCGCGGCGGCGTCCTCGGGCATGGCGGGGACCAGCACCTCCTTCGGCACGCTCTCGCCGGTCTCCTCCCCGTAGAGCTGCTGGAGGGCGTGCTCGACGAGCCCGGCGGTGTCGACGGCCTCGACCTTGTCGGTGACCCAGCCGCGCTGGCCGCGGACCCGGCCGCCGCGTACGTGGAAGATCTGCACGGCGGCTTCGAGCTCGTCCTCGGCGACCGCGATCAGGTCGGCGTCGGTGGCGTCGGCGAGCACGACGGCGTTCTTCTCCATCGCGCGGCGCAGGGCCCCTATGTCGTCGCGCAGCCGGGCGGCCTTCTCGTACTCCATCTCCTCGGCGGCCGCGTGCATCTGCTTCTCGAGGCGGGAGAGGTACGTGCCGGTCCGGCCGGCCATGAAGTCGCAGAAGTCCTCCGCGAGTTCGCGGTGCTCCTCGGGGGTCACCCGGCCGACGCAGGGCGCGGAGCACTTGCCGATGTAACCGAGGAGGCAGGGCCGGCCGATCTGCGCGGAGCGCTTGAACACTCCGGCGGAGCAGGTCCGTACGGGGAACACCCGGAGCATCAGGTCGACGGTCTCGCGGATGGCCCAGGCGTGCCCGTACGGCCCGAAGTAGCGCACGCCCTTCTTCTTGGGCCCGCGCATGACCTGGACCCGCGGGTACTCCTCGTTCATGGTCACGGCGAGGGAGGGGTAGCTCTTGTCGTCCCGGTACTTGACGTTGAACCGGGGGTCGTACTCCTTGATCCAGGAGTACTCCAGCTGCAGGGCCTCGACCTCGGTGGAGACGACGGTCCACTCGACGGATGCGGCGGTGGTCACCATCGTGGCCGTACGGGGGTGCAGGCCGGCGACGTCCTGGAAGTAGCTGGCCAGGCGCTGGCGCAGGCTCTTGGCCTTCCCGACGTAGATCACCCGGCGGTGCTCGTCGCGGAATCTGTACACACCGGGCGAGTCGGGGATCTGTCCCGGCTTGGGGCGGTAGCTGGAAGGGTCGGCCATGCCATCACCCTACTTGCGCGGGCTGACAACGGACCTCACCCCTGCGGCCCCCCTGCCGGGGGCTCTGCGGGCCCGCGGTCCCCCTGCCGTGGGGTTCCGGCCCCGCACCCCCGCGCCTCAAACGCCGGCGGGCTGGTTTTGCCTCCGGCGGCGCCTCAAACGCCGGCGGGGCTGGATGTGGCAGCTGCCGTCCGCTCGGTGCGGCTCTTTCAGCCGCGCCGGCGTTTGAGGCGCGGGGTCCGGGGCGGAGCCCCGGTTTCGGGAAGGGGTGGGTAGGGGAAAGCCCCGCAGGGCCCGGCCCCCTGTTCCGGTGGCCGGGTCCTGGCCGGGTCAGGCCGGGCTACGCCGGGAGCGGCGCACGGCGAGCACCCCGGCCCCGCCCAGCGCGAGCGCCCCGGCTCCGGCCATCACCGCCACCGGCGCGCCGGGTTCCGCGGAGCCGGCGAAGCCACCCGCCATGCCGCCCTCGGCGTACGCCGACCCCGGCAGCTTGTCCCCGTACGCCTTGACGACCCGGGCCCGGTAGGCGCTCAGCGTGGCGCCCTGCGCGCCCACGGCCCGTACCGCGTCCTCGTCCAGGGGCAGCACCCTGTTCCCCCCGGCCACGTACCACGCGTCGATCTGCGGCTCGCGGAACACCGTGCCGCCCGGCAGCTTCGCCGCCCCCGCCTGCGCGTAGCGGAACTCGTCGTCGCCGGTCGCGATGTTCACCACCTGCCACCCGGCCTCCGTCCGCGCCGTCCACAGCGCGGCCCGTTGCCCGTCCGAGGAGACCGCCTCGCTGGCGAGGAACTCCAGGCGGGCGACCGGCGCACCGGCCTTCCCGGCCACGAAGTCCGGGGAGAGGTGGTTCACCGGTATCGCCTCTCCCTCGATACGGGGCTGCGCGGCGTCCGCCGAGACCTTGCCCTCCCGCGCGAAGAAGCGGGCGAGCGTTGCCAGGGTCTCGGGCGCGGCGGCCGCCTGCCCGGCGGCGGCCCGGATCTCGGCCGTGGCGGCGGCCGGCTGCGGTACGGGGGCCGCGACGGCCTCCCCGCCCAGGGCGAGGACGCCGACGGCGGCGGTGACGGCGGTTGCGGCGGCGGCAAGGACCGCGGCGGCGGCGGAACGCACGGTCATGGCGGTCACGCCCCGATCCGGTAGAGCGAGTGGGTCCAGGAGAAGGTGCTGTTGTCCACGTACCAGGCGTGGGACGCCCAGTTGTAGCGGTCGCTGGAGGGCCACGGGTCGCCCCAGTAGACCCAGCTGTTGGCGGTGTCGTAGCCGTAGACGACGTGCATGTGGCCGCCGCCGTTGGACCACTGGATCCGGGTCTCGATCGGGCGGTTGGCGTTGATCTCGGTCTGCACGGTGGAGTACTGGAGCCAGCCGTTCACGTACGAGCCGGAGTTGATGCCCGCCCAGCGCAGGCCGGTCTGGACGTTGCCGAGGGTGGCCTGGTTGTTGGGGCAGTCGTAGCCCTGCTGGCGGTTGAAGGCGGCGTTGCAGAACTGGTTCTGGCTGTAGTTGCGGCCGAACCAGGTGGCGATGGTGTTGCCGCCCGCGGCCCAGCACCAGTTGGTCTTCTGCTGCGCCTGCATGGTGATGTTCAGCCGCTTGGACGCGAGAAGGGATTCCGCGCCGGTACCGGTGACGGCACCGGCGCGGGCACCGTTGTCGGCGGCGGCCGTGGCGGTGCCGGCGCCGAGCGGCAGGGCGAGGAGCAGGGCGGTGAGGAAGGCGGCCAGGTACGGCCACCGCTTTCGGTTGCGCATCGCGTTCCTCCCGAGGGGGATGTGGGGGTGGAGGAGCGCGTCCGGACGCTGTCCAGGAGCATCAGGGAGTTGTCGCGATCAGGTCAACCCGCTTCAATACGCGGTGACATCGCCGTGTGAACGGTGGGGCTGCGGTGTGAACGGTTGCTGCCGTGTCACCTGGTCCCCCGGTACCACCGGGACCACCGGCGCGATCTCCGCGCCGACGCGTGTGAATGTTCACAAGGGAGTCGCCATGCGGCCGACCGGGGACACGGCAGGCGCGGCAGAGCTCAGCCGGCTCCTGCGCGGCGGCCCCTTCCATCTGGCCCTGCGCGCCGCCCTCGCCGCGCGCGGGCTGCCCCTGCACCGGGTTCAGCACCGGCTCGCGGCGCGCGGCATCAAGGTCGGCGTCACCAGCCTCAGTTACTGGCAGCAGGGCGCGCGGCGGCCGCGCCACGCGGAGTCCCTCCGGGCCGTGACCGCGCTGGAGCAGATCCTGGAGCTGCCCGACGGCGCCCTCACCCGCCTCCTGCGCACCCCGGACCCCGGCCCGGGCCAGGCGGCGCGCCCGGCCGCCCGCCCGTACCGGACCCTCATCAGCGTGGGCGCGGCGGTCGAGCAGCTGCTGGAGGGGATGGAGCTCCCGCCCGACGGCGGACTGCACTCGCTCGGCCATCACGAACGGGTCCGCATCGGGCCGGGGGGCGAGATGCGGACCCGCGCGTCGCAGCAGATCGTCCGCGCCCACCGCGACGGGGTCGACCGCTACCTCGCGATCCACCACGGCGATCCGGGCTGCGACACCTCCCGCATGGAGGTGACGGCGTACGAGAACTGCCGCACGGGCCGGATCCGGCGCCACCCGGAGGCCGGCGTGGTGGTCGCGGAGCTGCTCTTCGACGCCCGGCTGCGGCGCGGGGACACGTACGTCTTCGGCTACGGCGTCCGGGACGGCACGGGCGGGCGCAGCAGCGAGTACGTACGCGGTTTCAGCTACGCGGGCGGCCAGTACATGCTCCAGGTCCGCTTCGACGGGGCAGCCCTGCCGGTGCGGTGCCGCCGCTTCGCCCGCACCGGCCCGCAGGCCCCGCGCACGGGTTTCGCGGACCTGACCCCGAGCGGCCGGCACCGGGCGGTGCACCTGGTGGAGCAGACGGTCCGGCGCGGGATCCTCGGGATCGCCTGGGACTGGGAGTAGCCGCGCGCCGGGCGCGTTCAGCCCGCGATCAGCTTGCCGTTCTCCGCCTTGACCGGGACGGCGGGCAGCGGGTCGGTGGCCGGGCCGCGCAGCACCTTGCCGGTCGCCGGGTCGAAGCGGCTGCCGTGGCAAGGGCAGTTGCCCTCGCCCTCGACGATCTTGTCCAGGACGCAGCCGGCGTGCGTGCACTGGGCGCTGAAGGCCTTGTACTGACCCTCCGCCGGACAGCTGACGATCAGCTTCCGCTCGCGGTACAGCTTCGCCCCGCCGACCGGGACCTCGGCCGCGGCCCCCAGCTCCACCGGCTCCTTCGGAACCGCCGGGGAGCCGGAGCCGCTGTTGCCCTCGGTGGAACAGGCCGCCAGCGTCACACCGGCACCCACCGCACCGGCGAGCGCGGCGGCGCCCTTGAGGACGGTACGGCGGGCGGAGGACGGCTGCGCGGGCATGGAACTCTCCTGGGTGACGGGCGGGGCTCGGCCCACCCGACGATACCCGCGGCCGATGGGATAGCTTCCCCCGCGTGATCGTCGTCGGCGGAGAAGCCCTCATCGACCTGGTGCCCGCGGAGCGGCCGCCGGGCGCGCTGCTGCCCCGGCCGGGCGGCGGACCGTACAACACCGCGCTCGCCCTCGGGCGCCTCGGCGCCCAGGTGGCCTTCTGCTCCCGGGTCTCGACGGACGGCTTCGGCGAGAGCCTGCTGGCCGGGCTGCGGGCGGCCGGCGTGGACCTGTCCCTGGTGCAGCGCGGGCCGGAGCCGACCACCCTCGCCGTGCCCTCGCTGGCCCCGGACGGCTCGGCCTCGTACGGCTTCTACGTCGAGGGCACCGCGGACCGGCTGTTCACCCTGCCGCCCGCCCTCCCCGAGTCCGTACGGGCCCTCGCGCTCGGCACCTGCTCGCTGGTCCTGGAGCCGGGCGCGAGCGCGTACGAGGCGCTGCTGCGCCGGGAGTCGGGGCGCGGGCGGCTGACCCTGCTGGACCCCAACATCAGGCCGGCGCTGATCGCGGATCCGGCGGCGTACCGCGCCCGGTTCCTGGAGCGGCTGCTGCCGTACACGACCGTCCTCAAGCTGTCGGAGGAGGACGCGGCCTGGCTGGGCGGCCGGGTCGCGGACTGGCTGGCGGCGGGGCCGTCGGCGGTGGTGCTGACCCGGGGTGCGGCGGGGCTGACCGTCTGGACGCGGGAGGGCGCGGAGCACTCGGTCCCGGGCCGCCGGGTCACCGTGGCCGACACGATCGGCGCGGGCGACACCGTCAACGCCGCCCTGCTGCACCGGCTGTCGGCGACGTCCGGCCGGCCGGTGGACTGGCCCGACGTCCTGGCCTACGCCGCGCACGCGGCGGCCCTGACCTGCACCCGGGCGGGCGCGGAGCCCCCGTACGCGGCCGAGCTCACCCGATAGCGGCCCACACGGTCCGGGCCACGGCGGGGGCGAACTCCTCCACCGGCTGGACCACCTCCTCGCCGGAGAAGTGCAGGAAGAACGCCCGCTGGAAGCAGGCGCCGAGCAGCAGGGCCGCGGCGGCCTGCGGATCGGCGCCCGGGCGCAGCCGGCCCGCGTCGGCCTCCCGGCGCAGCCGGCCGGCCAGTGCGTCCAGGATCACGTGGGGGCCGGAGCCGATCTTCTGTACGCCCTCGCGGTGGCGGGTGAGGAGGACGGGGTCGGCGAAGAGCGAGGCGGCCATCGGCATGGCGTCGGCGTAGAAGAGCGCGGCATGCCGGGCGATCTCGGCGAGCGCCTCCTCACCCGCGCTCGCGGGCCCCTCCTGCTCCGTCGCCGGCCCGCCGTGCAGGGCGGCCATGAGCGGGCCCGCGTTGGGCGTGCGTTCCATCAGCACCCGCACGAACAGCTCTTCCTTGTTCGCGAAGTACTTGTAGAGCGCGGCTTCCGAGCACCCGGCTTCTCGGGCGATGGCCTTGGTGGTGGCAGCGGCCAGTCCAATGGTGCGCATCAGGGTCTCGGCGGCGTCGAGGATCCGCTCGGGGGTGGGACGGCTTGACTTTGGAGTGAGCACTCACTCACCCTAAGGGAAGCGGCGGGTGAGTGAATACTCACCCACCCATCCTCACCCTTTACCGACGGGAGCGAGAGCCATGAAACTCACGGTGTTCGGAGCCACGGGCGGCGTCGGCCACGAGGTCGTCAAGCAGGCGCTGGCCGCGGGCCACGAGGTGACGGCCGTGGTCCGCGACCCGGCCCGCCTGGACGTGCCCGCCCACGACCGGCTGGAGGTGGCAGTCGTCCCCGACCTGACGGACGAGGAGGCGCTCGTACCCGTCCTGGCGGGCCGGGTGGCGGTGATCTCGGCCCTCGGCGCGGCGAGCAACAAGCAGGCCAAGCTGACGCCGATCGCCGGTCCGGCCCTGCGGTCGATCGTTTCGGCGATGGACCGGGCGGGGGTGCGACGGCTGTCGGCGGTCAGCGCCGCGCCGGTGGCCCCGGACGCCCCGGAGGACGGGGCGCTCGCGCGGGTGGTGGTCTATCCGCTCCTGCGGAGGCTGCTGCGGGACGTGTACGCGGATCTCGCCGTCATGGAGGCGACCATCAGCGCCAGCACGACCGAATGGACGGTGATCCGCCCGCCGCGGCTGCTGAACCGGCCGCACACGGGCGCCTACCGCCGGGCCGTCGACGGGAACGTCCCGGGCGGCAAGGTCATCGCCAGGGCCGACGTGGCGGACGCCCTCCTGACGACCCTGACCGACCCGTCGACCACCGGCCACGCCATCGGCGTAGCCGCGTAACACCGCTCCGAGCGGGGCTCCCCCGCAGCACGCCGAACCCCGGCCAGGGATGGCCGCGTTCGGTACCCGGGCTGGTCCCGCCACGCGCCCGGCGGTTGCGGCGGGGCCGGGTGCGTGGCGGGGCGCCCCCGCAGGGCGCCGAACGCTGTCCCGCATCACCGTCCGACCCGTTGCCACGTTCGGCGCCCGAGGAGGTGCCCCGGCGCGCGCCCGGCCCCGCCGCAACCGCCCCCACAGACCCCGGCCAGGGATCGGGGGGTCCGGGAGCGGAGGTACGGGAGCGGAGGGTCCGGGACCGAGCCCCGACCCACCCCGCCCCCGCCCGGCGGCCGTGCGCGGCTACGCCTTGCGGGCCCGCGTCGTCGCCTTCTTGGCCGGCGCCGCCTTCTTCGCGGCGGCCGCCTTCTTGGCCGGGGCCTTCTTCGCCGCGGCCCTCGCCGGAGGCGAGCCCGCGTCGGAGACCCGGTCCGCCCCCAGGATGTCCCGCAGGAACTTGCCCGTGTGGCTCGCCCCCACCGACGCGACCTGCTCCGGCGTCCCCTCGGCCACCACCAGACCGCCGCCGTAGCCGCCTTCGGGGCCCATGTCGATGACCCAGTCCGCGACCTTGATGACGTCGAGGTTGTGCTCGATGACGATCACCGAGTTCCCCTTGTCCACCAGCCCCGACAACACCTTGATCAGCTTCGAGATGTCCTCGAAGTGCAGCCCCGTCGTCGGCTCGTCCAGCACGTACACCGTCCGCCCCGTCGACCGCTTCTGCAGCTCCGACGCCAGCTTCACGCGCTGCGCCTCGCCACCCGACAGCGTCGGCGCGGACTGGCCCAGCCGTACGTAGCCCAGCCCGACCTCCGTCAACGTCCGCAGGTGCCGCGAGATCGTCGGCACCGCCTCGAAGAAGTCCAGCGCCTCCTCGATCGGCATGTTGAGGACCTCGGCGATGGACTTGCCCTTGTAGTGGACCTCCAGGGTCTCCCGGTTGTACCGGTCACCGTGGCAGACCTCGCACGGGACGTAGACGTCCGGCAGGAAGTTCATCTCGATCTTGATCGTGCCGTCGCCGGAGCAGTTCTCGCACCGGCCGCCCTTGACGTTGAAGGAGAAGCGGCCCGGCAGGTAGCCGCGCACCTTCGCCTCCATCGTCTCCGCGAACAGCTTGCGCACGTGGTCGAAGACACCCGTGTACGTCGCCGGGTTCGAGCGCGGCGTCCGGCCGATCGGCGACTGGTCCACATGCACGACCTTGTCGACGAGGTCGTCCCCGTCCACCCGCGTGTGCCGCCCCGGCACCGAGCGCGCGCCGTTCAGCTCGCGCGCCAGGTGCGTGTAGAGGATGTCGTTGACCAGCGTCGACTTGCCGGAGCCCGAGACACCGGTCACGGCCGTGAGCACGCCCAGCGGGAAGGACACGTCGATGTCCTGGAGGTTGTTCTCCCGGGCGCCGTGCACGGTGAGCCTGCGCTCCCCGTTCACGGGCCGGCGGGCCTGCGGCAGCGGGATGGACCGCTTGCCGGACAGGTACTGCCCGGTCATCGACTCGGTGTTCTTCAGCAGGTCCTTCAGCGCCCCGCTGTGCACCACCTTGCCGCCGTGCTCGCCCGCGCCCGGGCCGATGTCCACGACCCAGTCGGCCACCTTGATGGTGTCCTCGTCGTGCTCGACCACGATGAGCGTGTTCCCCATGTCGCGCAGCCGCACCAGCGTCTCGATCAGCCGGTGGTTGTCCCGCTGGTGCAGGCCGATGGAGGGCTCGTCCAGCACGTAGAGCACGCCGACCAGGCCGGAGCCGATCTGCGTGGCGAGCCGGATGCGCTGGGCCTCGCCACCGGACAGGGTGCCGGCGGCCCGGTTGAGGGAGAGGTAGTCCAGACCGACGTCCACCAGGAAGCGGAGCCGCTCGTTGACCTCCTTGAGCACCCGCTCGGCGATCTTCTTGTCGCGGGCGTCGAGCCGCAGCCTGCCGAGGAACTCCGCGCACTCGCTGATCGACATGGCGGCCACCTCGGCGATGGACTTCTCCATCACCGTCACCGCGAGCACGATCGGCTTGAGCCGGGTGCCCTCGCAGGTCGGGCAGGGCACCTCGCGCATGTAGCCCTCGAAGCGCTCGCGGCTGGCGTCGCTCTCCGACTCGGCGTGCCGGCGCTTGACGAACGGCACGGCGCCCTCGAAGGCCGTGGTGTAGGCGCGCTCCCGCCCGTACCGGTTGCGGTAGCGGACCTCGATCTGCGTCCTGTGCCCGTAGAGCAGTGCCTTCTTGGCGCGCGCCGGCAGCCCGGCCCACGGGATGTCCGTGCGGAAGCCCAGCTCGCCCGCGAGCGCGCCGATCAGCCGCTGGAAGTAGTCCTTGGTGTGGCCGAGCGACCACGGCGAGACCGCGCCCTCGTCGAGGGACTTCTCCTCGTCCGGAACGATCAGCTCCGGGTCCACCTCCATGCGCGTACCGATACCGGTGCACTCGGGGCAGGCGCCGAAGGGCGAGTTGAAGGAGAAGGAGCGCGGTTCGAGCTCCTCGAAGGACAGGTCGTCGTACGGGCAGTAGAGGTGCTCGGAGTACATCCGCTCACGCTCGGGGTCGTCCTCGGCGAGGTCGACGAAGTCCAGGATGACCATGCCGCCGGAGAGACCGAGGGCCGTCTCCACCGAGTCGGTGAGCCGGCGCTTGGCGCTGTCCTTGACGGTGAGGCGGTCGATGACCACCTCGATGGTGTGCTTCTCCTGCTTCTTCAGCGTGGGCGGCTCGGAGAGCTGGATGGTCTCGCCGTCCACCCGCGCCCGGCTGTAGCCCTTGGTCTGGAGGTCGGAGAAGAGGTCGACGAACTCGCCCTTGCGCTCGCGCACCAGCGGAGAGAGCACCTGGAACCGGCTGCCCTCGGGGAGCGCCAGCACCTTGTCGACGATCGCCTGCGGCGACTGGCGGGAGATGGGGCGCCGGCACTCGGGGCAGTGCGGCTTGCCGATGCGGGCGAAAAGGAGACGCAGGTAGTCGTAGACCTCGGTGATGGTGCCCACGGTGGAGCGCGGGTTGCGCGAGGTCGACTTCTGGTCGATCGAGACGGCCGGGGAGAGGCCCTCGATGAAGTCGACGTCGGGCTTGTCCATCTGCCCGAGGAACTGGCGGGCGTACGACGAGAGCGACTCGACGTAGCGGCGCTGACCCTCGGCGAAGATCGTGTCGAAGGCCAGGGAGGACTTGCCCGATCCGGAGAGTCCGGTGAAGACGATGAGTGAGTCGCGGGGCAGGTCGAGCGAGACGTTCTTGAGGTTGTGCTCGCGAGCGCCACGAACGATGAGACGGTCGGTCACGCCGGTCCGCACCTTTCTTGAGAGAGCGGGGGCACGGGCCCCCGTCCCAGGGTATGGGGGGCGCCGCTGCGGTGGATTTGAAGTCTGGACTTCGAGCGTATAGCACGCACATTCGATTTACGGCACTCCGCAGACCTCTTCACCCGATCGTGTGGCCGCGGCCCGGAAACCACTAGGCTCGCCGTCATGACTGATCATGTGCACGACCTGCGATCTGTACGTGAAGCCACGGACCGACTGCTGACCGCGGTCGCGAAACTGGACAACGCCGCCCTCGCCGAGCAGTCACATCTGCCGGCGTGGACCCGGGGCCACATCCTGGCCCACCTCGCGCGCAACGCCGACGCCCTCGTGAACGTCCTCGAAGGGCGCCCCATGTACGAGAGCGCCGCCGCGCGCGACGCGGACATCGAGCGCGACTCCGGTCGGCCCCTGGAAGAACACCTGACGGACCTCCGTGATTCCGCGGCCCGCTTCCTCGCCACCGGCGAGCCCGCCCAGGACTGGTCGCGCACCGTCGAGCTGCGCAACGGCGTCACCGACCTCGCCTCGAACGTGCCCTTCCGCCGGCTCGTCGAGGTCGAGCTGCACCACGTCGACCTGAACATCGGCTACGAGCTCGGCGACCTCCCGGACGAGTTCACCGAGCGGGAGATCGAGTTCCTCGCCGACCGCTGGTCCGGGCGCCCGGAGGTGCCGCCGGTGGCCCTGGCCGCGGCCGACGGGCGCCGCTGGCGCACCGGCTCCGCCGGGGACCCGGCCGTCACGGTGTCCGGCACCGCCGCCGGCCTGCTGGCCTGGCTGGCCGGCCGCGGCGACAAGGGCGCCTCCCTGACCACGGCGGGCGGCCCCCTTCCCGAGCTCCCGCCGCTCTAGGATCAAGCCATGACGTACACCGGAGAGGTCAAGGTCGGCGGTCCGGCCGACGTGCACGAGCTCGCGGACCTGATGATTTCCAAGGTCGCGGTGGGCTCGATGAACAACAACGCCTACCTGCTGCGCTGCCGCGCCACCGACGAGCAGCTGCTCATCGACGCGGCGGCCGAGGCCGGCACGCTGCTGAGCCTGATCGGCGACGACGGCATCGCGTCCGTCGTCACCACCCACCGGCACGGTGACCACTGGGGCGCGCTCGCCGAGGTGGTCGCGGCGACCGGGGCGCGGACCTACGCGGGCGCCCTCGACGCCGAGGGCATCCCGGTGGCCACCGACGTGCCGGTGGCGGACGGG
Organism: Streptomyces sp. NPDC088762; assembly: GCF_044750905.1. NCBI lineage: Bacteria > Bacillati > Actinomycetota > Actinomycetes > Kitasatosporales > Streptomycetaceae > Streptomyces > Streptomyces sp. NPDC088762. The sequence continues at coordinate 85,710 of NZ_JBIVKT010000012.1, read as the reverse complement.
GACACGATCCAGGTCGGACGGGTCAAGCTGACCGTGCGCCACCTGGTCGGACACACCCCCGGCTCGATCGCCCTGGTCTACGACGACCCGCACGGGCACGCGCACGTGTTCACCGGCGACTGCCTCTTCCCCGGCGGTGTCGGCAACACCGGCGGCAACCCGGAGGCCTTCGCCAGCCTGATCGACGACGTCGAGCACAAGCTCTTCGACCAGCTGTCGGACGAGACCTGGGTCTACCCGGGCCACGGCAACGACACCACGCTCGGCGCCGAGCGGCCGCACCTGGCCGAGTGGCGCGAGCGCGGCTGGTAGAGCCCCGCGGCCGTCAATTCCGGTACGCGGTGCACTCCTTCCGGTCGAGAACGGCCGAACGCACGTCCTGAAGGGCGGGGAGGGGTATTTGCTGCACCATGCAACAAGACCCCACCCCGTCCCCCGAGCCGTCCCGGCCCTCCGCGCCCTCCGAGCGGCACGGCCACCCGCGCACCGCGGCGGGCGGACACCCCGGCATGCTGCGCCTCGCCTCGGCCTCCCTCGCCGGGACCGCCATCGAGTTCTACGACTTCTTCGTCTACGGGACCGCCGCCGCCCTCGTGCTCGGCCCGCTCTTCTTCCCGTCCTTCTCCCCGCTCGCCGGCACCCTGGCCGCCTTCGGGACCTTCGGCGCCGGCTTCCTCGCCCGCCCGCTCGGCTCGGCGGTCTTCGGCCACATCGGCGACCGGTACGGCCGCCGCCCGGTGCTCCTCGCCTCCCTGCTGCTCACCGGCCTCGCCACGGTCGCGGTCGGCTGCGTGCCCACGTACGGAACGATCGGCGTGGCGGCGCCCGTGCTGCTGCTCCTGCTGCGCTTCCTCCAGGGCCTGGGACTCGGCGGCGAGTGGGGCGGCGCGGTGCTGCTCACCGCCGAACACGCCCCCGAGCGGCGGCGGGGTCTGTGGTCGAGCTTCCCGCAGATCGGCCCCGCGGTGGGCTTCCTGCTGGCCAACGGCATCGTCCTGGCGCTGTCCACCACCCTGACCGACGCGCAGTTCACCGCGTGGGGCTGGCGGGTGCCGTTCTGGGCGGCCGGGGTGCTGGCCCTGGCCGGGCTGTGGCTGCGGCGCTCGGTGGAGGAGACCCCGCAGTTCCGGGCGCTGGCCGAGACGGGGCGCCGGGCTCAGGCCCCGCTGGCGGAGGTGGTCCGCGGCCACTGGCGGCTGCTCCTGCTGACCGGCGGAGCGCTCGCCGTGGGGTACGCCGTCTTCTACACGGTCACCACCTGGTCGCTCGCGTACGCCACCGAGCAGCTCGGCGTCGGGCGCAGCGTGATCCTGGCCTGCATCATGGCGGCGGTCGCCCTCCAGGGTCTGGCGACGCCGCTGGCGGCCCTGCTCGGCGACCGCTACGGCCGGCGCCCCCTGTGTCTGCTCGGCTGCACCCTCTGCGCGGTGTGGATGTTCCCGCTCGTGGCGCTGCTGCGCACGGCGGAGCCGCTGCTGATGACGCTGGGCTTCGTGGGTGCCCTGTTCGGCATGGTCACGATGTTCGCGGTGGTGGGCGCGTACCTGCCGGAGCTGTACGCGCCGCGGATCCGCTGCACGGGAGCGGCCGTCGGCTACAACCTGGGCGGGGTGCTGGGCGGGGCGCTGACCCCGATCGTGGCGACGGCGCTGGCGGACGGGTCCGGTCCGCCGTGGGGCGTCGCCGTGTACCTGAGCGGGATCGCCCTGCTCAGCCTGGGCTGTTTCGCGTTGCTGCCCGAGACCAACCCGCTGGTCGTACGGGTGCGGCCGGGGGCGGCGGCCGAGGCGGCCACCGCCCCCGCGTAGGTCGTCAGGCGTCGATGTTCTCCGGGCGGGCGGCGGCCTCGGCCGCCGCCTGCTTCTTCGAGGCCATCAGGCTGGTGACCGTGGTGATGACCAGGACACCGCAGATGACGCCGAGGGAGACCGGGATCGAGATCACCGGGACGTGCACCCCGTTCTCGTGCAGCGCGTGCAGCACGAGCTTGACGCCGATGAAGCCGAGGATGACCGACAGGCCGTAGCTGAGGTGGACCAGCTTCTTCAGCAGCCCGCCGATGAGGAAGTACAGCTGGCGCAGGCCCATGAGGGCGAAGGCGTTGGCGGTGAAGACGATGTACGGGTCCTGGGTGAGGCCGAAGATGGCGGGGATGGAATCCAGGGCGAACAGGACGTCGGTGGTGCCGATGGCGAGCATGACGACCATCAGCGGGGTCAGGACGCGCTTGCCGCCGTTCCTGATGACGAGCTTGGTGCCGTGGTACTTGTCGGCGACGCCGAACTTCTTCTCGACGGACTTGAGGAGGCGGTTCTCCTCGAACTCCTCTTCGTCCTCGTCCTTGCGCGCCTCCTGGATCAGCTTCCAGGCGGTGTAGATCAGGAACGCGCCGAAGATGTAGAAGACCCAGGAGAAGCTGGCGATGATCGCGGCGCCGGCCGCGATGAAGACCGCGCGCAGCACCAGGGCGATCAGTACGCCCACGAGCAGCACGCGCTGCTGGAGGTGGGAGGGCACTGCGAACTTCGCCATGATCAGGACGAAGACGAAGAGGTTGTCCACGCTCAACGACTTCTCGGTGATGAAGCCCGCGAAGAACTCCTGGGAGGCCTGGGCGTTCCCGAAGAACCACAGGCCGAGGCCGAAGATCGCGGCGAGGACGATCCAGACGACCGTCCAGGCGCCCGCTTCCTTGATCGATACGTCGTGCGGTTTGCGGCCGATGAAGAAATCGGCGCCGATGAGGAGGGACAGACCAAGAATGGTCAGCACCCACAGGGTCCAGGAAACTTCCACGGTTGACACGCCTCCGGCGGATGGCTCAGCACTTCGTCAGCGTCATCGCTGCCGGAGGTCTCTTCCACCCGGGCGGCCTGGAGGCCGTGGGCCGACGCCCCGGGACCGGCTGCGGTCTGTAACCGCTGGTCCGTATTGACGGGCACGCCGTAGCAGGAAAGCAGGAATACTCCCCTCCGCGCTCACCAGGGTACCCGCCCGGGCCCGAAAAGGTAAAGGGAATGCCAAGTACTGGTCATCCGCAGGTCATCGCCGGGTGCGCCTGCCCTCCGCCACCCGCTCCAGGGCCTGGTCGAGGACGCGGCTGCCCTGCGGGGGCAGGTCCGGCTCGAAGGTCCAGGCATGGTGGACCCAGGGATCGGCGAGATGGTTGTCGGGCACCGGGGACAGCCGCATCAAGGAGCGCCACAGGGGGTCCAGCAGCGGCCCGTAGGCCGAGGCCTCGTCACGGTCCGCGACCATCAGCAGGTGCACGCCGACCGCCGGTCCCTCGTCGGCGAGGTAGCGCAGACGGGTGACGGCCCGGTCGTCGAACCCGTGCGGGAAGTCGTGCACGATCAGCAGCTGCTCGGCGGTGTCCACGTCCGGCGGCAGGTCCTCGGGAGCACCGGCCCGCAGCGCCATCTGTACGAGGTCCACCCGGCGGGTCAACCGCTCCAGCGTCTCGGAGACCCCGACCGCCCCGGCGGCGGGCGGACCGGCCAGCACCCCGGCGCGGACGAGGGGCGCCAGTGAGGCGGCGCCGGCCCCGGCCGCGTCGATGACGTGGACGGAGAAGCGGTCGGCGGGGTGGACCGCGAGCAGCCTCGCCGCGTGGGCGACGGCCATGTCCATGGCGGCCCGGCGCAGCCGGTCGGTGTCCATGGCCATCGCGGCCTCGGAGCCGGTGCGGCCGTTGTCGATCCAGAGACCGCGCTCCAGCGGGAGCCTTACGAGCATGGGGATCCGCAGATCGGGCCGCTCGGGCAGGTGCAGGTCCCCCAGGCGCAGGGCCAGCGGACCCTCCTCGGGGACCCGGTGGCCGTGCCAGACCGGGTTGTCCCAGCGGGCGTACGAGGCCGGCAGCGCGGGCTCGACCACCTCGCACTCGGCGAGGAGCTGTGCGAGGTCCCGGTCGAGTACGGCCTGGGCCTGGGCGACGAGCTCCTCGCGCCGGGCCCGGGCGGTGTCGCGGGCGGCGTTGCCGGAGCCGCCGATGCGGTGGCGGGGGTCGGACAGCGCCTCGTCGAGCTCGCGGTCCATCCGGGAGTCGGCGAAGTCGACGGCGCTGCGGTAGGCGGCGACGGCGCGGGCCAGGTCCTCGAACATGCCCCAGACCTGGTTGTAGAGCCGCTCGTCCATGGACCAGCCGCTGGCGTCCCCGGCGACGGGGCGCGGAGCCTGGCCCGGCTCCGACGGCTCGGCGGCCCGCGGGGCGGGCTCGGGGGGCTCGGTGCTGGTGCGGCGGCGGCGCGGGTGGGCGTAGTTGATGGTCCCGTCGGCACCGATCGCGGGAGCCGGCTCGGGAGCGGGCGCCGGTTCCGCAGCCGGCGTCGGCGACGTGCCGGACTCGGGCGCCGGGCCCGGGGTACCCGCGTACGGCACTCCGGACACGGGGACCGGGCCGGGCGCCACCGGGGCGGCGACGCACGCGTGCACGCGGGCCGCCAGTTCGGCGGCGACGGGCGCGGGGAGCCCCTGGTCGGCGAACAGGGCGGTGAGCCCGTCGGCGTAGCCCTGCCCGACGGCACGCACCTTCCAAGTCCCCTGGCGCCGGTAGAGCTCCAGGGCGACGACGGCGGTCTCGGCGTCCAGCCCGGTGAGGGTGTACTCGACGAGCGCCGTGCCGTCCAGGCCGGCGACGGCGATGTGCGAGGCCGCGACGGCCCCGAACCGGGCCGGGCCGCCGGGGGGCAGGGAGAGCAGGACGGCGACCCGGTGCACCGCGGGGTCCACCGCGTCCAGGTCGACGGCGAACCGGTGCCGGTCGGCGGACCCGTCGGGCGCTTCCACACCCGGCAGGGCGCAGGCACCGGGGTGCGCGATCCCCTCCGGGCCCGTCACGGCGCCCCGCTCGTCCCCGAGCGAGGCCAGGGCGAGCACCGGTGTGCCCGCCGAGACCGTGATCCGCACCTTGTGTTCGGGCAGGGCGTGGTTCTGCCCCCGGACCAGTTCGGCCGCCATCGTCCCGTCTCCCCCGTACTTCTTCGCTTACAGGTGCGGCAGGATCGCCGGCATCAGGTCCTGGAACGTGCGGCCGTTGGCCGGGTTGCCCAGGGCCGTCATCTTCCAGCCCGCGCCCGCGCGGGACACCTTCGCCATGATCTGCGCGGTGTACTGACCGCCGCCGTCGAGGGTGTAACGGGCCAGCTCCTGGCCGTTGGTCTCGTCGACGATGCGGCAGAACGCGTTCTGCACCTCCTGGAACGTCTGGCCGGTGAAGGAGTTCACCGTGAAGACGATCTGGTCGATGTGCACCGGCACGCGCTGGAGGTCGACGAGGATGGACTCGTCGTCCCCGCCCTGGCCGGCGCCGCCGACGAGGTTGTCACCGGTGTGCCGGACCGAGCCGTCGTCGCTCTGCAGATGCCGGAAGAACACCACGTCCACGGGCTGCTTGTCGGCGAAGAGCACCGCCGAGGCGTCCAGGTCGATCTCCCGCGTCCGCGAGCCGAAGAGCCCGCGGCGCTTCGCCGCCTGCCAGCCGAGGCCCATCCGGACCGCGGTCAGCGTGCCTCCGTCCGCCTTCTGCAGACTGATGGCCTGACCCTTGGTCATGTTGACCGTCACGCGCTGTCCCCTCTCATAAACCCGCCCCAACTAACGAACGCGCAGCGTGTACCTGCGGCCGTGCACCAACCCTACTGACAGGCTCCCGGTCAGGCGAGGCCCGCTTCCTTCATCTGCCGCAGCTCCTTCTTCAGCTCGCCCACCTCGTCCCGGATCCGGGCCGCGACCTCGAACTGCAGCTCCGCGGCCGCCGCCCGCATCCGCTCCGTCATCTGCTCGATGAGCGAGGCCAGTTCGGCGGCGGGCCGGTCGGTGAGCACCTCGGCGGCCTTGGCCTTGCCCTTGGCGCCCTTGGCTCCCCTGACGCCCGCCTGCGCCTTGCCGCCGAGCGCCGGCACCGGAGCGACGGCCGCCTTGCCCTCCTTGGCCTGCCGGTACCCGGTGCCCAGCAGCTGCTCGGTGTCGAGCTCCTCGCGGGCGATGGTGGCGACGATGTCGTTGATCTTCTTGCGCAGCGGCTGCGGGTCGATCCCGTTCGCGGTGTTGTAGGCGACCTGCTTCTCCCGGCGGCGGTTCGTCTCGTCAATCGCCTGGGCCATCGCCGGGGTGATGGTGTCCGCGTACATGTGGACCTGGCCGGAGACGTTGCGCGCCGCGCGGCCGATGGTCTGGATCAAGGAGGTTCCCGAGCGCAGGAACCCCTGCTTGTCGGCGTCCAGGATCGCCACCAGGGACACCTCGGGCAGGTCGAGGCCCTCGCGGAGCAGGTTGATGCCGACGAGTACGTCGAACTCGCCGGACCGCAGCTCCCGCAGCAGCTCGATGCGGCGCAGGGTGTCCACGTCGCTGTGCAGGTAGCGGACCTGGATGCCGAGCTCCAGGAAGTAGTCCGTGAGGTCCTCGGCCATCTTCTTGGTGAGGGTGGTGACCAGGACCCGCTCGTCCTTCTCCACCCGCGCGCGGATCTCGTGCACCAGGTCGTCGATCTGGCCCTCGGTGGGCTTGACGACGACCTCGGGGTCGACGAGGCCGGTGGGGCGGATGATCTGCTCGACGAAGCCGTCGCCGCGCGAGAGCTCGTACTTTCCGGGGGTCGCCGACAGGTAGACGGTCTGGCCGATCCGCTCCTGGAACTCCTCCCACTTCAGCGGCCGGTTGTCGAGCGCGGACGGCAGCCGGAAGCCGTGGTCGACCAGGGTCCGCTTGCGCGAGGCGTCGCCCTCGTACATGGCGCCGATCTGCGGCACGGTCACGTGGGACTCGTCGATGACCAGGAGGAAGTCCTCCGGGAAGTAGTCGATCAGGGTGTTGGGCGCGGAACCCGGCTCGCGGTCGTCCATGTGCAGCGAGTAGTTCTCGATGCCGGAGCAGGACCCGATCTGGCGCATCATCTCCAGGTCGTAGGTGGTGCGCATGCGCAGTCGCTGCGCCTCCAGCATCTTGCCCTGCTTCTCCAGCTCGGCGAGGCGCTCGGCCAGCTCCGCCTCGATGCCGCGGACCGCCTTCTCCATGCGTTCGGGGCCGGCGACGTAGTGGCTGGCCGGGAAGACGTACAGCTCGCGGTCCTCGCTGATGACCTCGCCGGTCAGCGGGTGCAGGGTGGAGAGGGCCTCGATCTCGTCGCCGAACATCTCGATGCGGACGGCCAGTTCCTCGTAGACCGGGAAGATCTCGATCGTGTCGCCGCGCACCCGGAAGGTGCCGCGGGTGAAGGCCACGTCGTTGCGGGTGTACTGGATGTCGACGAAGCGGCGCAGCAGCTGGTCCCGGTCGATCTCCTCGCCGACCTTGAGGGCGACCATCCGGTCGACGTACTCCTGCGGGGTGCCGAGGCCGTAGATGCAGGACACCGAGGCCACGACGACCACGTCCCGCCGGGTGAGGAGCGAGTTGGTCGCGGAGTGGCGCAGCCGTTCCACCTCCTCGTTGATCGAGGAGTCCTTCTCGATGTAGGTGTCCGACTGCGGAACGTACGCCTCGGGCTGGTAGTAGTCGTAATACGAGACGAAGTACTCGACGGCGTTGTTCGGCAGGAGCTCGCGGAACTCGTTCGCCAGCTGGGCGGCCAGCGTCTTGTTCGGCGCCATCACCAGCGTGGGGCGCTGGAGCCTCTCGATCATCCAGGCGGTCGTCGCCGACTTGCCGGTGCCGGTCGCACCGAGCAGGACGACGTCCTTTTCACCTGCACGGATGCGCTTCTCCAGCTCGGCGATGGCCGCCGGCTGGTCGCCGCTGGGCTGGTAGGAGCTGACGACCTCGAAAGGCGCCACCGTGCGTTCGATCTTCGATACGGGCCGCATGAGTCAACCGTACGACCCCCCACTGACACTCACGCATCCGCGCCGGACGGATCTCATTCCTTCTGGTCCGTTTGTCGTAGTTCGGTGGCGGCCCGGTGATCTTCGACCCCATGATCGCGGTGAAGGCCCGCCGTGAAGCACACCTCCGCAACGTCTGTCGCTCCGCACCCGTCTGACGCAGGAACAGGGTTCACGACCCGAGGAGAACGCACATGTACGTCCGACCCGCCGCCGCGGCCGCCGCCGCATTCCTGGGCTTCACCCTCACCCTGCTGGGCGGGACGGCCTCGTCCGCCGCCACCGGCAACGGCCCCGGCTCCGCCCCCTCCCCCGCCGACCGGGCAGCGCTGGGCGGCCCCGTCGTGTACGCCCACCGGGGGGCTTCGGCGTACGCCCCGGAGAACACCCTCGACGCGATCGACATGGCGATGCGGCTGGGCTTCGAATGGGTCGAGAACGACGTGCAGCGCACCAAGGACGGCGAGCTGGTGGTGATCCACGACGACACCCTGTCCCGAACCACCGACGTCGAAGAGGTCTTCCCGGACCGGGCGCCCTGGCGGGTCAAGGACTTCACGGCGGCGGAGATCGCCCGGCTGGACGCGGGCAGCTGGTTCGACGAGCAGTTCGCGGGCGCCGGGGTGCCGACCTTGCGGGAGTACATGGAACGGGTGGGCCGCAATCAGCAGCGGCTGCTGCTGGAGATCAAGAAGCCCGAGCTCTACCCCGGGATCGAGCAGCAGACCCTGAACCTGCTGGGCGAGCTCGGCTGGCTCGACGAGCGCCACGTGACGCGGCGCCTGGTGGTGCAGAGCTTCAGCGCCGCCAGCGTGCGCATCGTGCACGGTCTGCGACCGGACCTGGTGACGGCGTTCCTGGGCACCCCGACCGTGGCGGACCTGCCGAAGTACGCGGAGTTCACCGACCGGATCAACCCGTGGCACACCACGATCTCGGCCGAGTGGGTCGCGGCGGTGCACGGCCTGCTGGGCGCCCACGGCCGGACCATGGAGGTGGACACCTGGATCGTGGACGACGCCGCGACGGCCCGGAAGGTGGCGGACATGGGCGTGGACGGGATCATCACCAACGCCCCGGACGTCGTGCGGGCGGCGGTCAACGGGTTCTGAGCCCGGCGGGGGCGGCCGGCGGGAGGGCGCTGTCGGTCCCCCGCCGTACGGTGGAGGCGTGGACAGCACCGAGCGGCCCCGCGGGCCGCACCTCGAATGGACCGTCGTCGCCTCCGACATCGGCCCCCTGCTCCTGGCCGCGACCCCGGAGGGGCTGGCCCGGGTCGGGTTCCATGCCGAGCCGGACCGCGTCGACGCGATGATCGGCCCCCTCGTCTCCCGGCTCGGCGCCGACGCCCGGCGGCCCGCGCCGGGCGCGGAGGTGCTGCTGGCCGAGCCCGTACGCCAGCTCGCCGCGTACTTCTCCGGCGCGCTGCGGCGCTTCGAACTGCCGCTGGACTGGCGCTTCAGCTCCGGCTTCAACCGGCAGGTGCTCCAGGAACTGGACCGCTCCGTGCCGTACGGAACGGTCGTCGGGTACGGGGAGCTGGCCGCGCGCGTGGGCCAGCCGGGCGCCGCCCAGGCCGTGGGCAATGCCATGGGGTCGAATCCGCTGCCGCTGGTGGTGGCCTGTCACCGGGTCGTGGAGAACGACGGGGGCATCGGGGGATTCGGCGGCGGCGTCGAGACCAAGCGGCTGCTGCTCGCCCTGGAGGGCGTGCTCCCGCAGCCGCTGTTCTGAGCGGTGCGGCGTGGGCGGCGCGGGGACGGGCGGTACGGGACCGGCGGTACGGGCGGGCGGAATCTCGGTTCCGCTGCAGGGTAAGGGGTGGGACACTGCCGCGGTGACTACTCCTGCCGCCCCGCCCGGTCCGGGCGCGCTCCCACCCGCCCCGCAGCCCCACCCGCTCGCGCAGCGGCTCGCGCAGCCGTTCGCGCAGCCGGTCGTGCAGCCGTCAAGGGGGGGTACGGCGTGACCGTCTCACCCGGCACGGACCGTACGGCCCGAGCGGCCGGCCTGCCCGATCTGGCCCGGCTGCAGCTGCGCACCTCCGCCGTGCTTATCGCCAGCCAGATCCTCGGCGGGCTCGGCGTGCCCATCAGCATCGCCCTGGCCCCCGTCCTCGCGACCGAGATCAGCGGCACCGAGGCCCTCTCCGGCCTCGCCTCCACCGCCTCCGTGATCGGCACCGCCCTGGTGTCGCTGCCGCTCGCGGCGCTGATGACGGCACGCGGCCGCCGCCCCGGGCTGGTCCTGGCCTATGCGATCGGTACCGCCGGCGCGGCCCTCGTGGTGCTGGCCGCCACCGTCAAGAGCTTTCCGCTGCTGCTCCTCGGCATGGCCGCGTTCGGCGCCGCCTCGTCCGCGAACCTCCAGGCCCGCTTCGCCGCCGCCGACCTCGCGGCCCCGGACCGCAGGGCCCGGGCCATCTCCGTCGTCGTGTGGGCGTCCACCATCGGCGCGGTGCTCGGCCCCAACCTGTCCGCCCCCGCCAGCCACAGCTTCGCCGGAACCTCCATACCCCAGACGGCGGGCCCCTTCGTGTGGGCCGCCGTCGTCTTCGTCCTCACCGGCACGTTGATCGCCGTACTGCTGCGCCCGGACCCGTTGCTGACCGCCCGGGCGCTGGCGGCGCCCGAGGAGCAGACCCGCGCGGGCCGCTCGCTGCGCGCGGGGTTCGCCGCCGTCCGGGAATCCCCGCGGGCCCGGCTCGCCCTCGTCACCGTCGCCGTGTCGCACACGACCATGGTCTCGATCATGATCATGACCCCGATGGACCTGGGCCACCACGGCGCCGGCCTGGAACTCATCGGCCTCGTCATCAGCGGTCACATCGCGGGCATGTTCGCCTTCTCGCCGGTCATGGGATGGCTCGCCGACCGGCTCGGCAGGCTGTCCGTGATCGGCCTCGCGGCCGGGCTGCTGTCGGTCGCCGCGCTGCTCGCCGGCACGGCCGCCGGGAACCACGCGCAGAGCGCCGCCGGTCTCTTCCTGCTCGGCCTCGGCTGGTCGGCCGGGATGGTCTCCGGTTCGGCGCTGCTGACCGACTCGGTGCCGCAGCCCGCGCGGGCCGCCGTACAGGGCCTGAGCGACCTGACCATGAACACCGCCGCGGGCGTGGGCGGCGCGTCCGCCGGTCTGGTCATGGCCCAGGCGGGCTACGGCTGGCTGAACGCCATCGGCGCCGGTCTGCTGCTGCCGCTGGCGGCGCTCGCGCTGTTCACCGCCCGCCGCCACCCCGCGACGGCGCCCGCGCCCGCCAAGGGGGTCAGTAGCTGATGTGGTAGGCCTTGCGCAGCGTCTCGTGCACGGTCCAGGTCGTCTTGTCGCCCTCCCGCAGCACGCAGGCGCTCCCGGGGCCCACCTCCAGGGTTCCGCCGCCCTCGACCTCGATGGTGGCGCGGCCGCTGACCACCACGAACAGCTCGTCGGCCTCGACGTCGGTGACCACGCCCGGGGTGATCTGCCAGATCCCGCGCACCTGCCTGCCGTCCGCCGACTCCCACAGCACCTTGCCCGTCACCACCGGCGCGCCGGAGACGATCTGGCCGGGGTCGAGGTCCTCGGCCTCCAGCTCGGAGTCGGGGACGTCGGGTACGGAGACGGCGAAGGAGGCGGGGGCCGGCTCGGCGGCCGCCGCCGCTGTGTGATCACTGGTGCTCATGGCGCGTCAGCGTAATCCGGCCCGCCCGCGCGGCGCGGTCAGCGGAACGTCCAGCAACCGCCCGGCCTGCGAGTCACCCTGTCCAGTCCCCCCGCGAGCAGGCCGCCCGGGCGCAGGACCCACAGGGTTTCGGCCGGCGCGGCCTGTACGTCCCGGGCCTCCGGCAGGAACGCTACTCGGACAGGTTGTGACGGCTGGGGCGGGAGCGCGTTTGGGGGCGTGCGTCCCGTGCCATGGATGGGGACATGTCACAGCACACAGCAACTGCATCCCCGTCCGGCGGACCGGTCCTGTCCGAAGAGGTCCGCGAGGCACTCGCCCGGCGCAGGCCGGTGGTGGCCCTGGAGTCGACGATCCTCGCGCACGGCCTGCCCCGCCCCCGCAATCTGGCGGTCGGGCTCGAACTGGAGGCCCTGGTCCGGTCCGAGGGTGCGGTTCCGGCGACGATCGCGGTCGTGGACGGGGTGGCGTACGCCGGCCTGGACAAGGAGCAGCTGGAGCGGATCGCGGGCGGGGAGGGAGTGCGCAAGCTCGGCCACCGGGATCTGGCGCCCGCGCTGGCAACGGGGGCGACCGGGGCGACGACGGTGTCCGCGACGGCCTTCCTGGCCGCGCGGGCGGGCCTGCGGGTCTTCGCCACGGGCGGGCTGGGCGGCGTACACCGGGAGTGGGCGCAGACGCAGGACGAGTCGGCGGACCTCTCCCTGCTGGCGCGGACCCGGATCACGGTGGTCTGTGCGGGGGTGAAGTCGATCCTGGACGTGCGGGCCACGTTGCAGCGGCTGGAGACGCTGGGGGTGGGCGTGCTGGGGTATCGGACCGAGCACTTCCCCGGCTTCTACCTGGCCGATTCGGGCGAGCCGGTGGACTGGACGGTGCAGGGGCCCGAGGAGATCGCGGCGGTGATGGCCGCTCAGGACGCGCTGGCGGGGCCTGAATCGGCGCTGCTGGTGGCCAATCCGGTGGCGCGGGAGGAGCAGCTGGATCCGGAGCTGCACGACCGGGTGCTGGCCGAGGCGCTGGCGGAGTGCCGGAAGCGGGGTGTCACGGGCCAGGCGGTGACCCCGTTCCTGCTGGGGTTCCTGGTACGGGCGACGGGCGGCGCCTCACTGGAGGCGAACCTGGCGGCCGTACGGGGCAACGTGCGGCTCGGGGCCCGGATCGCGGAGGCCTGGGCGGCGCGGGCATGAGCGGGCCGGGACGGGGCGGGGCCGGCCGGAGCGGCTCCGGCCCGGGCGAGGTGGGCCGGCCGGGCGGGCCGGGGGCGCTGCTGATCGTCGGGGACGTGGTGACCGACGTGGTGGCGGTGCACCCGGAACCGCTGGCTCCGGCCACGGACACGGCCGCCCGGATCCGGACCCTGCCGGGCGGCGCCGGGGCCAACGCGGCCTGCTGGGCGGCGCAGACGGGGGCCGCGGAGGTACGGCTCCTGGCCCGGGTGGGCAGCGAGTCCGCCCGGTGGCACGAGCGGGCTCTGGTGGAGGCGGGGGTGCGGCCCCGGCTGGTGGTCGACCGAGAGGAGCCGACCGGGACGGTGGTCGCGCTGGTCGGCAAGGACGCCGAGCGGACCTTCCTGACGGACAGCGGGGCCGCCCTGCGGCTGTGCCCCGGCGACTGGCATCCGTCCCTGCTGGACGGGGTGGCCCATCTGCACCTGTCGGGGTACCTGTTCTTCGCCGACAGCAGCCGGGAGCTGGCCCTGGTCGCGCTGCGGGCGGCCCGCAGCCGGGGGGTGCCGGTGAGCGTGGACCCCGCCTCGGCCGGATTCCTGATCACGCTGGGCCCGCGCCGGTTCCTCGACGCGGTGGCGGGTGCCGACGTACTGCTGCCCAACGAGGACGAGGCCCAACTGCTCGCGGGGCTGCCCGAGCCGGCCGGACTGGCCCGCGCGGCCGTGGAGCTGAGCCGCCGGATACCGCTGGTGGTGGTCACGCGGGGCGCTGCGGGGGCGCTGGTCGCCGAGCGGGGGCGGATCACCGCCGAGGTCGCCGCGGAGCCGGCCGACGCGGTGGACTCGACGGGCGCCGGGGACGCGTTCACCGGCGGTTTCCTCGCGGCCCGGCTGGCGGGCGCGGACCCGGTGGAGGCCGCCCGCGCCGGCTGCCACACGGCGGCGCTGGCCGTCACCCGACTGGGCGGCAGGCCCTGACCCACACAGGGGTACGACGGCACTACCTGCGGATGCCGGTCCAGGCGGGATGGCGGGGGTCGTCGGCGCGGACCAGTACGTCTGCGGCCGAGGCCGGGTCGGTGTCCGCCTCGTAGCGCTCGAAGGCGGGCAGGGTCCAGCGTGCGGACTCCTCGGTGCGGCGGGCGAGCGCGCCCGGGGAGAGCCGGACGTGGACGCTGAGGTCGAAGGGGAACCAGTGGCCCAGCAGGAGCGGGCCGTGCACGACCAGCACGCCGCCGGGCGGCAGTTCGGTGTAGGGGCTGCGGGTCGCGCGGTCGGTCGTCGGGTCCCACAGGTCGGGCAGCACCCGGCCGGTGCCGCCGGGGTCGGTGGGGCCGAACACCTCCCTCCAGAGCGCGGCCGTGTCGTACCAACCGCCGAGGTACGAGTCCACGTCCTCGCGGCCGTACTCGAAGCGGAGGGATGCGGGCCGCAGGAAGCCCTCGGCCGGTACCACCAGGACCGGCCGCCCGCGCGTGCGCAGCGCGTCGGCGAGGTGCCCGGCGAGGACGCCGGTCCCGGCGGCCGGCGCTCCGTCGATGCCCACCCGCTGCCAAGCGCGCCCGCCGGGCGGGGTGTCGGGGTCGTCGAGGTGACCGGCGAGCCGCTCGGCCATCCGCTGCCATGTGATCGCTTCCAACTGCACCAGCCCATTGTCGGTAAGGGAGCCGGCGGGCCGCACGCGGCCTCAGGGGACTTCTGCCGGGTGCGCGGGAAGATGCGCCGGCCGGTGTGAGCCGCACCGGCACTCCCGGGCGGGCGCGGGTATGGACAGGGGGTCGTCCTCGGCCAGGGCGCAGGTCACGTAGAGCACGACCGGCTCGGTGCCCAGGTTGCGCCCGAGATGGATGTGCCGGATGCCGGCCGGCTCGACGAAGGTGGAGCCGGGGTGGTGCACCACGACCGTGTGGTCGTGCAGGATCCGCGTCAGCGTCCCGGACTTGAGGAGGGCGATCAGCGGCACCCGGTGGTAGTGCCAGCCGGTGCAGCCGCCGGGTTCGATGACGATCTCCCGCCCGACGAGATCGCCCGCGTTCGCTGCCCTCGGAGGCCGTGCCGTCGCCTGCCGTCCGCCCATGTCCCCTCCTCCACGGGCCACCGCTCGGCCCGCTGGCGTCACGGTAGGTGGATTTCCGGCCGACGAGCGGGAGTTGGCGAAACCGCAACCTCCGTCCCGTTCCAGGTGATAGGCGGCCCGGGCGGCGGTATCACATCGGTATGAGCCTGGTGGTGTTCGAGTCTCTGAAGCAGATCCACTGTGCGGAGTGCCGGCAGGGGCCGCTCCGGCACCTGGTGCGCGAGGCGGGCGTCCCGCGCTGCCTGGACTGCGCCGATCTCGGGCATCTGGTCTACCTCCCCCGCGGGGACGCGGCGCTGACCCGCCGTTCCCGTGAGGCGAGTTCGCTGAGTGCCGTCGTCCTCCGCTTCAACCGGCGCCGCCGCCGCTACGAGCGGCTGGGCCTCCTCGTCGAGGATGCCGCCCTGGCCCGGGCGGAGCGCGCCTGCCTCGCGGACGCCGAGGCGCGGGCGCGGCGCAGGGAACGCGACCGGCTGCGCCGGGCGGCCGAGGACACCCGGTTCACGGCGGCCTTCGCCGCCGAGATCGTGCGGCTGTTCCCCGGATGCCCGGCCGAGCGGGCGGTGGCGATAGCCACGCACGCCTCGGTGCGCGGCAGCGGGCGGGTGGGCCGCACCGCGGCCGGCCGAGCCCTCGACGAACTGGCGGTCTCGGTCGCGGTACGGGCCGCCGTGCGGCACACCGACACCGAGTACGACGCCCTGCTGATGGCAGGTGTCCCGCGGTTCGCGGCCCGGGCCCGGCTGGCGGCGCAGATCGATGCCATCCTGGACGGCTGGCGCCGGCTTCCTAGCTGAGCCGGAAGCGGCGGTAGAGGAGCACGCCGCCCAGCAGCATGGCTCCCCCGCCGGGGATCAGGTAGCCGATTCCGGCGGCGCCGGTGTGGGCGAGGGACTCGCCGGGCCGCGGCGGGGCGGGCGGGGCCGGGGGCGGGGGCGGAGTCACGGGCAGCTCGGTGGCAGGCGGCTGGGACGGCGTGCCGCCGGTGGGGGTGTCCCCGTTGACGGAGGTGTTCCCGTGGGAGCCGTTGCCGACGCCGACGACGCTCACCGCGTTGCCGCTGATGTTCACGGGCACGTCGACCGGCAGCTGGAGTCCGTTGCCGGAGAGCAGCCCGGGTGAATCCTTTCCGCGCCCTTGCGCGACGGCTCCGCCGGCATTGCCGGTCCCGGGTTTCGACTGGTGCGAGGGATGGGACGACGGATCCGAGGGCCGCGGCTCCGGATGCGCGTTCGTACAGCTGTTGCCCGCGGCCGAGTTGAGCACGCCGACCACGCTCACGGTGTTCCCGCACGCGTTCACCGGGACGTGCACCGGCAGTTGCACCAGATTCCCGGACAACAGCCCCGGCGACCGTTCGGCCCGGCCGTCCGCGTCCGCGTCCGCGTAGGCGAACCCGCCCACACCCGCGACCGCCAGCCCACCTCCCGCAACCACCGCCGCGATCAAGCCGTTCCGACGACTGTGACGCATCAGATTTCCTGCCTTCCGGAGGGTTTCACGGGCATCGCGCCCGCACCGGAAACAACGCGCCCAACCCATTCGGGTTATAGAGCCGGTAGGCATTTCACTCCATCGTGTACTGGGTAGTGCCTACTTCATGACTGAACGACCGCTGCTCCTCCTCGACGTGGACGGCCCGCTCAACCCCTTCCGGGCCCCCTTCGCCCGCCTGCGCGGCTACACCAGCCACCGGATGAAACCGGACGTCTGGCTCTCCTACCGCGACCCGGAATCCCGCAGCGCCCGCCGTGGCGCGCGGGTACGGCTCCACCCCTCCCACGGCCCCCGGCTGCTGGCCCTGCCGTTCGAGCTCGCCTGGGCCACCGCCTGGACGCACCAGGCCAACACGATGATCGCCCCGCACATCGGACTACCGGGTGATCTGCCCGTCATCGAATGGCCGGAACTCTTCGCGCGGGACCCGGACGGCCTGTCCTGGAAGACCCGGGCCCTCCTCGACTGGGCGGCCGGCCGGCCCTTCGCCTGGGTCGACGACATGATCACCGCCGCCGACCGCGCCTGGGTGGCCGCCCACCACCCGACTCCGGCGCTCCTGCTGCGCATCCACCCCCGCCACGGCCTGCGCGACCGCGACTTCGCCACGTTGACGCGCTGGGCGGCCGGGATCAGCCCCGCAGGGCCGTGACCGGGTCAGGGGAAGGGCGTCCCGTGGGCCACCAGTCCTCGGCCTCCGGGCGGGACTCGTAGGCGTACCAGAGGGCGTCGCGGCCGAGCCGGAGCTGCCGGGTGCCGGCCGTGAGGCGGTTGCGGTCGGGGCGGAAGGAGCCCTCGGCGGCGGCGAGGAGGGCCGGCCGGGCCCGGTCGAAGGGACCGGCCGGCGGGTCCCAGGGCTCTTCCAGGGCGGCCAGGGCGGGACGGCCGCCCTGGCGCCAGGCCGCGGCGGCCCGGGCGAGGTCGGTGGTGGTGCGGCCCGTGGCGCGGGCCAGGTCCCGGTAGAGGGTGCGGGCGGCGCCGGTGAGGCCGGCCGTGGGGTGCGCGGAGGCCAGCCGGACGGCGTCCTGCCAGAGGCCGAACCCGGCCATCGGGTCCTCGGCGGTGGTCAGGATGGCGAGGGCGCGGGCCGCGGCGTCGGAGGCGAGCTGGTCCAGGGCGAGCGGGTCCGGCGCCGCGGGGTCGGCCGGGTAGGCGGGCGGGAGTCCCGCCGCGGCGGGCGCGGCGAGCGGCGCGGGCAGCGGTGGCAGGCTCGTGCGGGCCAGCGCCGCCCGGGCCGGGACGCCCGGGAAGTCGGGGGAGGCATCGGGCTGTTCGCGCGCGGCGTGGGCGGCGTTGCGGCGGGCGAGCTCGTCGAGGAGCTCCCGCTCGCCGCGGCCGCGCAGGAGCAGCAGCACGAAGGGGTCCTCGTCGAGGAGCCGGGCCGCCCGGTAGCAGAGGGCGGCCGCGTGCTTGCACGGCGGACGTCCGAAGTCCGGGCAGGAGCAGTGCGGGTGGAGTTCGCCGGCGGCGGGCAGGATCGTCGCCGCGAGTGACTGCGGGACCTCCCGCTCCAGCAGGCCGGCGAGGGCTGCGGGGTCGCCTGCCACCTCCTCCAGGACTTCGGTCCACTCGGCGTCCGCGAAGGCGGGCAGGGTCAGTTCGGTGCGGTAGGGGCGGGGCCGGCTGCCCCGTACGTACGCCACGATCCGGCCGGGGGTGACGGTGACCGCGTCGACGTGCCCCTCGGCGGCGTAGGTGCGGCCCCGGGCCAGCCGGGCCGTGTCGTGGGAGGCCTCCTCCAGGGCCGACACCCAGGCCCGGCCCCACCAGCTGACCGCCTCCACCCCGGCGGGCACGGTCTCGAAGGTGCGGCGGCGGTCGTCGCGCGCGGTGATCATGCGGGCCTC
The DNA here is from genome assembly GCF_044750905.1 of Streptomyces sp. NPDC088762. Lineage (NCBI taxonomy): Bacteria > Bacillati > Actinomycetota > Actinomycetes > Kitasatosporales > Streptomycetaceae > Streptomyces > Streptomyces sp. NPDC088762. Next base: position 67,637 of record NZ_JBIVKT010000012.1, on the reverse strand, counting down.
CGCAGGGAGACCAGGTCGGCCAGCTCGCGGTCGGTCAGCTCGGTCAGCGCCGACTCCCCGGAGCCCAGCACCGCATCGGCCAGGGCCCGCTTCGCCTCCAGCATCTCGGCGATCCGGTCCTCCACGGTCCCCTCGGCGATGATCCGGTGCACCTGTACGGGCTGGGTCTGGCCGATCCGGTAGGCGCGGTCGGTGGCCTGCTCCTCCACGGCCGGGTTCCACCAGCGGTCGAAGTGGATGACGTGCCCGGCGCGCGTGAGGTTCAGCCCGGTGCCGGCCGCCTTCAGGGAGAGCAGGAAAACGGGGACCTCGCCCGCCTGGAACCGGTCCACCAGCTCCTCGCGGCGCGCCACGGGCGTCCCGCCGTGCAGGAGCTGGTGGGAGATCCCCCGTGCCGAGAGGTGGCGCTCGATGAGGCGGGCCATCGTCACGTACTGCGTGAACACCAGCACCGAGCCGCCCTCGGCCAGGATCGTGTCCAGCAGCTCGTCGAGCAGGGCCAGTTTGCCGGAACGGTGCGGGATCCGGGGCTGCTCCTCCTTCAGGTACTGGGCGGGGTGGTTGCAGATCTGCTTGAGCGAGGCCAGCAGCTTCATGATCATGCCGCGCCGCTCCATGCCCTCGCTCGACTCGATCACGGCCATCGCCTCGTCCACCGCCGCCTGGTAGAGCGAGGCCTGCTCGCGCGTGAGGGAGACGGGGTGGTCGGTCTCCGTCTTCGGCGGCAGTTCGGGCGCGATCCCCGGATCGGACTTCTTGCGCCGCAGCAGGAAGGGGCGGACGAGCGCGGACAGCCGGGCCACCGCCGCCTCGTTGCCGCCGTCCTCCTCCTGCTGGTGCTCCACCGGGCGGGCGTGGCGGGCCCGGAAGGTGGTGAGCGGACCCAGCAGGCCCGGCGTGGTCCAGTCGAGCAGCGCCCACAGCTCGGAGAGGTTGTTCTCGACGGGCGTGCCGGTCAGCGCGACCCGGGCCGGGGCCGGCACGGTGCGCAGCGCCTTCGCGGTCGCCGAGTGCGGGTTCTTGACGTGCTGCGCCTCGTCGGCGACGACCATGCCCCAGCGCTGCTCCGCGAGCAGCGGCGCACTGGCGCGCATCGTCCCGTACGTGGTGAGCACGAACCCTCCGGCGCAGGACGTCAGGTCGTCGAGGCTGCGGCTGCCGCCGTGGAAGCGGCGCACCGGCGTGCCGGGGGCGAACTTCTCGATCTCCCGCTGCCAGTTGCCCAGCAGGGACGCCGGGCACACCACGAGCGTGGGCTCGGGTCGGTCCCGGTGCAGGTGCAGCGCGATCAGGGTGACGGTCTTGCCCAGGCCCATGTCGTCGGCGAGGCAGCCGCCGAGCCCGAGGGAGGTCATCAGGTCCAGCCAGGCAAGGCCGCGCGCCTGGTAGTCGCGCAGGGTGGCCTTGAGGGCGGCGGGCTGCGGCAGCGGGGCCTGCTCTGCGGTCAGCCGCTCCCGCAGCGCGGCCAGGGCCCCCACCGGAACCGCCTCGACCGCTTCTCCTTCTATCTGCGCCGTGCCCGACAGTACGGTGGCCAGCGCGTCCACCGGGTCCAGCAGCCCCAGGTCCCGCTTGCGCGCCTTGCGCACCAGCTCCGGATCGACCCGCACCCACTGGTCGCGCAGCCGCACCACGGGCCGGTGGGCCTGTGCGAGGGCGTCCATCTCCCCCGGGGTGAGCCGGTCGCCGCCGAGCGCCAGCTCCCAGGAGAAGGCGAAGAGGTGTTCGGCGTCGAAGAAGGCGGTGCCGTCGGTGGCGGAGCCGGGCGCCGTGGACCGTACGACGGCGGTGGCGGAGAGCGTACGGGCCAGCTCGCGCGGCCAGTGGACAGGGACCCCGGCGGCGGCCAGCCGGCTCGCGGCTGCGCCGAGCAGGTCTTCGAGCTCCGGGTCGGACAAGGCCAGCGCATCGGGGACCGGCTGGTCGAGGAGGCGCAGCAGGGGCGGCCAGACCCGCGCGGCCCGGCGCAGCGCGAGCACGGCGTCGATCCGGGCCCTGGGGCCGAACCCGGCGGCCGCCGTGCCCGCCCAGAGCTGTCCGGCGTCGGTGACCAGGGTGGGGTCGGCGAGGCTGTGCACCTGGACGACGGCGGCTCCCGCGCGGCGGGTGTCCGCCTCCTCGGCCTCGTCGAAGAGGCGGAAGGAGGACAGGTCGAGCCGCAGCGAGATCCCGACACCCGTATCGGCTCCGGCGGCGACCTGCGCGGCCCAGTCCCGTATCCCGGGCACCTGCTGCGGCTCCCGGGCGGCGAACGGCCGGCCCGCGGCCACGGCCGCGGCCGGGGTGCGGGGCAGGCTGTCGGCGACGGCGTCGAGGAAGGCGCGGACCAGGGCCTCCGGTTCGGGCAGGTGCAGGGGGCGGCGGCCGGCCAGCGGGGTCGCGTACCCCTCGTACGGCAGCGCGGCGGCGACCGCGCGGAGATGGTCGACATCGGCGGCGTCGAGCGGCCCGGCCCGCCACGCGTCGACCCCTTCGGGGGTCAGCCCGGGGAGCAGCCTGCCCCGGGCGACCAGGGTGAGCGCCTGCGTGGCGGCGGTGCCCCAGGCGCGGGTGGCCGGATGCGCGAGGGGACTGCGGGCCGCTCCGGCGAGCAGGGGCAGGGCGGCGGTGACGGAGAAGGTCACGGCGGGCACGGTCCGGCTGCGGACCCCGTCACCGTGCGGGCGGACGACGGTGAGCGGCGCCGGCGTACCGGCCTCGGGCAGGGCGTCCCCGTCGGGAGCCCAGAAGGCGATGCGCCCCTCCCGGGGGACGGCAGCGGGCAGGAAAACGGCGGCATGGCGCAGCAGCGCGCGCGGCTCCCCCGACTGCGGTGCTGTCGTCACTGTGTCCCCCTCCCCTGCTGCCCGACCGATGAGGATCCCCTCTGCCGCCGAGTCTAGGCGCGCCCACTGACAACGGGCCTGACCTGCGTGTTTCCGCCGGCTCCTGCCGGGGCCCGCCTGGTCTTGCGGGCCCGTCTCGTTGTCCGGCGGGCTCTCCGGGGGGAGGCTGCGGGTCAGCGTGCCCAGCGGCCCCGTTCCGTCGCATAGCCGTACACGGGTCGGCCGGTGGCGGCGCTCGCGCGCAGCGGGCGGCCGGCGTCGTCGATGCGGAGGGTGCCGGAGCCGGCCGGGCCGGTCCAGCGGAGGTCGAGGTACCAGTCGCAGTCGCAGCCCGTGGTGGTGGCCTCCACCCGCAGGACGGCCGGCTCGGACGCCGAGACGCGCAGGGGGAAGGAGGGGGCCGGGATAGTGCCGTCGCCGTCGTTCCCCGCGACCGGCCGGGCCAGGGGGCGCGGCGCGTCCAGGTTGACCGCGAAGACCGCCGGGGTGAGCGCCCCGCCGCAGCCCTGCGACATCTGGAAGACGTTCCAGGCGGGCGGGGTGCGCCGCGCGGCCACCCGTACCTCCAGGTCCTCCAGCACCACGCTGCCCGCGCCCGTGCCGTGCAGCGTGACCTCCACGATCTGCGTTCCGGCGTGCACGGCGCCCTGGGCCGCGGCCCAGGCGGGTGCGTCCGCCTCCACCGGCGGCGGGGGTACCGAGCCCGGGTTCCGATCGGCCAGGTAGGCGTGATCGCAGCCCGCGGCCCAGACGTGTGACCGCACCGCCGCCCTCAGCGGCACGGCGGGAGCGGGCGGCGCGGGCGTGGGCCGGCGTGCCGGAGCGGAGGCGGAGTCCGGTCCCGGGGTCGGTTCCCCCGACGGGGAGGCGGCGGGGCCGTCGGCCGGTCCGGACGCTCCGGCCGACGGCGACGTGGCGGGGGCCCCGGGCAGGATCGACGCCGAGGAGGTGGTCGGGGCCGGGCGGGCGGTGGGCCCTGCGGCGCCCGCCGGTGTACCGCGCTCCGGCCCGGCCGCCGCCAGCGCCGCCACGGCCACCACTCCCGCCGCCACCCCCACTGCGACCGCCGCACCCACCCGCCGCCGGTACCAGGACGGCCGGGCGACCACCGCGACCTCGGCCTCCGGCTCCGCACGGGGCTCGGACCCCGGGCCCTGCCGGGGCACGGAAACCGGGCCCAGGCCCGGCCCCGCACCGCGCTCCGCCCCCGGCGCCTGCCCCGCACCGCGCCCCGGCTCCGGCTCCGGCTCCGGCTCCGGCTCCGGCTCCGGCTCCGGCTCCGGCTCCGGCTCCGGCCCAGGGTCCGCACCCGCACCACGCTCCGCCCCCTGGTCCGGCGCCGCACCACGCCCCGGCCCCGCTGCCGCATCACGCCCCCGCGCCTGCGGCACCACCCGGGTCGCCTCCCGTCGCCGTGCGTCCGCCAGCAGCCACGCCCGGTGCAGGTTTGCCGCCTCCCCCGCGGACGCCCCGCAGACCCGTGCGAAGCGGTCCACCACCGCGAATTCCGCCGGCACCGCCTCCCCGTTGCAGTAGCGGTGCAGGGTCGAGGTGCTCGTGTGCAGCTTGCGCGCCAGCGCACCGTAACTCAGCCCGGCGCGCTCCTTCAGCTCCCGCATCAGCCCCGCGAACCGCTCCGCCTCGCCCACGTCCCCGCCCACAGCGTCCCCCCGTCCCTCGACTCCGTTCCATGCTGGGGGTGTTCCCCCAGGTGACAGCACGTACGGCCATTCCAGTGTCCCGAATCCGCCCCGATCCGTGGCCCGACACCCCGCCTCGGGGCAAGGCTCTTGCCGTACGCCCAGGCACCGATGGAAACGGGGAGAACCGACCATGTTCCGACGCACCGCCACCGCCACCACCGCCCTCGCCGCCCTCGCGGCGGCCACCGCCCTCGTCGTGACGGGGTCGGCCACTGCCACGGCCGCGACCGCGCCCGGGTTCCTCACCGGCGCCGACCTGCCACCGCACCCCGGCTCCGCCTGGTACGCCGACAAGGTCACCAAGGGGCTGCCCGAGTTCGCACCGTTCTGCCTGGACGGCGCCCTTCCGGCGACCGGCAGCTGGCACCGCACCTTCCGCACCGAGTTCGACACCGGCGCCGTGCAGGTCTCCGTACGGTCCTCCTCGGCCTCGGCGGCCGCCAAGCTGGCCGCCGCCCTGGAGCGCAAGGTCGCGGCCTGCGCGGCCGACTGGCTGCGCGCCACCCCCGGCGGCACGGCCTCCTGGCAGGACTACGGCCGGCTGCCCGTCGAGGAGGGCGCCCACGTGTACGGCGTGCACACCTCGGTCCCCGACTCCGAGCCCGGCGTACACCTCTACGGCATCGGACGCGACGGCTCCACGGTGACGGTCGTGAAGTGGGGGCAGATGGGCAACCTCTCCGACGGCCCCGTCCCCGCCTTCAAGAAGACGACCACCACCGCCGTGAACAAGCTCAACCCGTAGCACGCCGGCCCCGCGCACGCCGCGGAGTGGGACCATGGACATCAGGCAAGGCGAGGTGGCGATGGCCATGCGTTCCGGAAACGAGCCGGTGACCGCGCGCAGCCCGCTGCGGCTGCGGTTCTGGCTGGGCGTGTGGGGGCTGATCTGGGCCGTCGCCGGGACGGCCGGCTTCTCACTGGCCGACCGTCCCGGCTGGGCGGCCGCCTGCGGGGTCCTGGCGGTCATCGTGACCGTGGACCTGGCCGTGGTGCTGCACCACATCCACCAGGGCCCGCACTACCAGCCCGGCCCGGACATCCCGCCGTACGAGCCGCCCCGCAGCCGTTGAGACCGCCGCCCGGGGGCTCAGTCCTCGAAACGGGCGGCCTGGAGGTACTCGGGCTGCGGGTCCAGCGCGGCGGCCAGCCGGAAGTGCTTGCGGGCCTGCTCGGGCCGGCCGGAACGCTCGTGGGTACGGGCCAGCGCGAAGTGGGCGAAGGCGTTGTCCGGCTCCCGCTCCAGCACCAGTTCGAACTCGAGCTCCGCCGGACGCAGTTGGGCGGCGGCGAAGAAGGCGCGGGCGCGCAGCAGCCGGGCCGCGGTGTTCTCCGGGTGGGCGGCTATGACCGAGTCGAGCAGTTTGACCGCACCGCGCGGGTCGCGAGCGGCCAGCAGCTGCTCGGCGGCCCGGTAGTCGATGACGTGCGTCTCGGGGCTCGCCGCACCGGACGACGGGGACGGCGAGGAGTGCGGCGTGGTGTCGGACACGATCTGTTCCTTCCCTCTGCGGCCGCGTTCAACGCTCCTCCGCGCGCCCGCTATTCCATGGCCGGGTCAGCCGCGTCAGTCCGCCGCCTGCTCCACGGCCCGCTTCGCCGCCCGCGCCGTGAGTTCCTCCCACACCGCGCGCACCTGCGGTTCCAGCGCCTCCAGCGGCCCGTCGTTGTCGATCACGAGGGTCGCCACCGCCAGCCGCTGCTCCCGGGTGGCCTGCGCGGCCATCCGGGCCCGGGCCTCCTGCTCGGCCATCCCGCGCAGCGCGGTCAGCCGCGCCAGCTGCGTCCCGGGCGCCGCGTCCACCACGACGACCAGGTCGTAGAGGGGCGCCAGGCCGTTCTCCGCGAGCAGCGGCACGTCGTGCACCACGATCGCGTCGGCCCCCGCGGCGGCCTCCAGCTCGGCCGACCGTGCCCCGACCAGCGGGTGCACGATCGCGTTGAGGGTCTGGAGCTTCGCGGGATCGGCGAAGACGATCGACCCCAGCTTCGGCCGGTCCAGCGCCCCCTCCGCGGTCAGCACCGCCTCCCCGAAGGCGGCCACCACGGCCGCGAGCCCGGGCGTGCCGGGCTCGACGACTTCCCGCGCGATCCGGTCGGCATCCACGATGACCGCCCCGTACCCCGCCAGCAGCCGCGAGACCTCGCTCTTGCCGGCACCGATTCCGCCCGTCAGGCCCACTTTCAGCATGCCCGCAGCCTAGACCCCGGCCCCGGCGCCCCTACAGCCCCCTCCGCGTCAGTTCTCGCCCTCGCGCTCCGCGAGGAACCGCTCGAATTCGCGGCCGATCTCGTCCGCCGACGGGATCTCCGTAGGCTCGGCGATCATGTTCCCCCGGGTCTCGGCGCCCGCGGCCGCGTCGTACTGGTGCTCCAGCCCCTGCACCAGGGCGACCAGCTCCTCGTCGCCCTCCCGGATCTGGCGGTCGATCTCCGTCTGCGTACGGTGCGCCTCGGTCCGCAGCGCGTGCGCCACGGCCGGCAGCACCAGCCCGGTCGCCGCCGTGATCGCCTCCAGCACCGTCAGCGCGGCGTCCGGATACGGGGAGCGGGCGACGTAGTGCGGTACGTGCGCGGCGACGCCCAGCACGTCGTGCCCGGCCTGGGCCAGGCGGAACTCCACCAGCGACTCCGCGCTGCCCGGGACCTGCGCCTCGTCGAAGGGGCTGCGGTGGCCCGGCATGAGGTCGGTGCGGTTGCCGTGGGGGGTGATGCCCACGGGACGGGTGTGCGGGACGCCCATCGGGATGCCGTGGAAGTTGACCGAGAGCCGGACGCCGAGTCGCTCGACGATCTGCCGGACGGCGACGGCGAAGCGCTCCCACTCCACGTCCGGCTCCGGGCCGGACAGCAGCAGGAAGGGCGCTCCGGTGGCGTCCTGGACGAGCCGGACCTCCAGCCGGGGCTCCTCGAACTCGGTCCAGTGGTCGCGCTGGAAGGTCAGCAGCGGGCGGCGCGCCCGGTAGTCCACCAGCCGGTCCGCGTCGAAACGGGCGACCACCTGGTGGGGCAGGGTGTCCAGGAGCCGCTCCACGATCTGCTCGCCGGCCTCGCCCGCGTCGATGTACCCCTCGAAGTGGTACAGCATGACCAGCCCGGCCGAGTCCTGGGCGACCGCCAGGTCGGCCACCGCCAGACCCTTGGCGTCCCATTCGTACAAACCCTGTGGATCAAGCACCGTCACCACTCCTCCTCGCCGCGTTCTCTGCGAAGAACGTCCAAGGCCCCGTCACCATTCCCCAGTTGGCCGCATTCACAGGAACGCAACGGATCACGCGAGGGGAAACGCGGTAAGGCCCGCCCCCCTGAGGGGACGGGCCTTACCGTTCAACTCGACCAGCTCGGCTCACACCGGAGTGTGAAGCGCGCTGCGATCAGCTCTGGCCGCCGGCCAGCTTCTCGCGGAGCGCGGCCAGGGCCTCGTCCGACGCCAGGGCGCCGGAGGTCTCGTCCGACTCCGAGGAGTACGAACCACCCGAGATGCCCGCACCGGCGTTGCCACCGGCGGCCGGGGCGGCAGCACCCTCGGCGGCAGCGGCCTCGTCGGCCTCGCGGCTCTTGATGACCTGCGCCTGGTGCTGCTCGAAGCGCTGCTGCGCCTCGGCGTACTGGGTCTCCCAGGCCTCGCGCTGCTTGTCGAAGCCCTCGAGCCAGTCGTTGGTCTCGGGGTCGAAGCCCTCGGGGTAGATGTAGTTGCCCTGGTCGTCGTAGGACGCGGCCATGCCGTACAGGGTCGGGTCGAACTCGACCGACGCCGGGTCGGCACCGAAGGACTCGTTGGCCTGCTTCAGGGACAGCGAGATCCGGCGACGCTCGAGGTCGATGTCGATGACCTTGACGAAGATCTCGTCGTTGACCTGGACGACCTGCTCCGGGATCTCCACGTGGCGCTCGGCCAGCTCGGAGATGTGGACCAGACCCTCGATGCCCTCGTCCACGCGGACGAACGCACCGAACGGAACCAGCTTGGTGACCTTACCCGGGACGACCTGGCCGATCTGGTGGGTCCGGGCGAACTGCTGCCACGGGTCCTCCTGCGTCGCCTTCAGCGACAGGGAGACGCGCTCGCGGTCCATGTCCACGTCGAGGACCTCGACGGTGACTTCCTGACCGACCTCGACGACCTCGGACGGGTGGTCGATGTGCTTCCAGGACAGCTCGGAGACGTGGACGAGACCGTCGACGCCACCCAGGTCCACGAAGGCACCGAAGTTGACGATCGAGGAAACGACGCCGGAGCGGACCTGACCCTTCTGCAGGGTGGTGAGGAACGTCTGGCGGACCTCGGACTGGGTCTGCTCCAGCCAGGCACGGCGGGACAGGACCACGTTGTTGCGGTTCTTGTCCAGCTCGATGATCTTCGCCTCGAGCTCCTTGCCCACGTAGGGCTGGAGGTCGCGGACGCGACGCATCTCGACGAGGGAGGCCGGCAGGAAGCCACGGAGGCCGATGTCGAGGATGAGACCACCCTTGACGACCTCGATGACGGTACCGGTGACGATGCCGTCTTCTTCCTTGATCTTCTCGATCGTGCCCCAGGCGCGCTCGTACTGGGCGCGCTTCTTGGACAGGATCAGACGGCCTTCCTTGTCCTCCTTCTGGAGAACCAGGGCCTCGATCTCGTCGCCGACCTTGACGACCTCGTTCGGGTCGACGTCGTGCTTGATCGAGAGCTCGCGGCTCGGGATCACGCCTTCGGTCTTGTAACCGATGTCGAGCAGGACCTCGTCCCGGTCGACCTTCACGATGACGCCGTCGACGATGTCGCCGTCGTTGAAGTACTTGATCGTCTCGTCGATCGCGGCGAGGAAGGCTTCCTCGTTACCGATGTCGTTGACCGCTACCTGCGGAGTGGTAGAGGTGGTCTCGGTGCTGCTCGTCATGTGGGAAAGGGCTCCGGTTACGGACAGAAAGTCGTAGGTACTGCTACGCCGGGAGCCCTTATCGGCATCTGCCGAAGCCGGACAGCCAAGGAGACCCCCTTTCCGCGAGGAGCGGAGGGGCCTCGAAAACCGAGGGGACATCAACAGATGCAAGCGCAGCCTGCTAGGTCTGAGGAGCACAGGCTCGCAGCGCAACTTGTAGCATACGGGGGCGGCCGGACAGGGTCAATGCGCGAAGGCGGACACCCCCGGCAGATCGCCGCACAACCGGCACAATTCGTGGGCGGGGACGCCGTGATGGCACGTCCCTGCTTCCGCTCGGCAGACATCCGCAGACTACGACGACGGGCCCCATGAACCAAGAGGACTACGCCCCCGAAGACGCGTACGAGGCGGATTCCGCCTCCGGGGACGACGCGGAGGCCACCCGGCGTGACGCCGGCGAGGCGGAGAGCAGCCGGGCCAGCCGCGGCTGGTGGGACCGCAACGCCGACGAGTACCAGAGCGAGCACGGCGCCTTCCTCGGCGACGACCGCTTCGTATGGGGCCCGGAGGGGCTGGACGAAGCGGAAGCGGCCCTGCTCGGCCCCGCCGCCTCCCTCAAGGGCAAGGACGTCCTGGAGATCGGCGCCGGCGCCGCGCAGTGCTCGCGCTGGCTGGCCGCGCAGGGCGCCCGCCCCGTGGCCCTCGACCTCTCCCACCGCCAGCTCCAGCACGCCCTGCGCATCGGCGCGGACGTCCCCCTCGTCGAGGCCGACGCCGGCCGGCTGCCCTTCCGCGACGCCTCCTTCGACCTGGCCTGCTCCGCCTACGGCGCCGTCCCCTTCGTCGCCGACCCGGTGAACGTGATGCGCGAGGTGCACCGCGTCCTGCGCCCCGGCGGCCGCTGGGTCTTCTCCGTGACCCACCCGATCCGCTGGGCCTTCCCCGACGAGCCCGGCCCCGAGGGGCTGTCCGTCGCCGCGTCCTACTTCGACCGGACCCCGTACGTCGAGCAGGACGAGGAGGGCCGTGCCGTGTACGTGGAGCACCACCGCACGATCGGGGACCGGGTCCGCGATGTGGTGGCGGGCGGCTTCCGCCTGGTCGACCTGGTCGAGCCGGAGTGGCCCGAATGGAACAGCCAGGAGTGGGGTGGCTGGTCCCCGCTGCGCGGCAACCTCATCCCGGGCACCGCGATCTTCGTGTGCGAGAGGGACTGAGCTGCGTTGACGCGCCCGACCTCCGGGATCCGCCAGGCCTCCCTCGACGCGCTTCCCGTACGGGAGGCCGTGCCCGCCCTCGTCTCGGCGCTGGACTCCCACGGCACCGCCGTGCTCTGTGCCCCGCCCGGCACCGGCAAGACCACGCTGGTGCCGCTGGTGCTGGCCGGGCTGGTGGGCGGCGGCCCGCGGCGGCGGGTCGTGGTCGCCGAGCCGCGGCGGATCGCCGCCCGGGCCGCGGCGCGGCGCATGGCCTGGCTGCTGGGTGAGGAGGTCGGCGGCTCGGTGGGCTTCACGGTGCGCGGGGAGCGGGTGGCCGGCGCCGGGACGGTGGTGGAGGTGGTCACCACCGGCGTGCTGCTCCAGCGGCTCCAGCGCGACCAGGAGCTGGCCGGCGTGGACGTGGTGATCCTGGACGAGTGCCACGAGCGGCACCTCGACGCCGACACGGTCGCCGCCTTCCTGCTGGACGTACGGGAGACCCTGCGCCCGGAGCTGCGGCTGGTGGCGGCTTCGGCGACGACCGACGCGGCCGGCTGGTCCCGGGTGCTGGGGGGCGCGCCGGTGGTGGAGGCGGCCGGGGTGTCGTACCCGGTGGAGACGGTGTGGGCCCCGCCGGCCCGGCCGGTGCGGCCGCCGCACGGGATGCGCGTGGATCCCGCGCAGCTGGCGCACGTGGCCTCGGTGGTGCGGCGGGCGCTGGCGGAACGTTCCGGCGATGTCCTGTGCTTCCTGCCCGGCGTCGGGGAGATCGCCCGGGTGGCCGGGCAGCTCGGCGGGGTGGACGCGGAGGTGCTCCAGGTCCACGGCCGGGCCCCGGCCGCGGTGCAGGACGCGGCGCTCACGCCCGCGGCACACCGCCGCGTCATCCTCGCCACCGCCGTGGCCGAGTCGAGCCTGACCGTGCCGGGGGTACGGGTGGTGGTGGACTCGGGGCTGGCCCGCGAGCCTCGCGTGGACCACGCGCGGGGGCTGGGCGCGCTGGCCACCGTACGGGCCTCCCGCGCGGCCGGGCGCCAGCGGGCGGGGCGGGCCGGGCGTGAGGCGCCGGGCACGGTCTACCGCTGCTGGCCGGAGGCCGAGGACGGCCGCCTGCCCGCGTTCCCCTCCCCCGAGATCCGCATCGCCGACCTGGCGCAGTTCGCCCTCCAGGCCGCCTGCTGGGGCGACCCGGACGCCTCGGGCCTGGCCCTGCTCGACCCGCCGCCGGCCGGGGCGATGGCCGCGGCGCGGGACGTGCTGCTCGCGGTGGGCGCGGTGGACGGCGCGGGCCGCCCGACCCCGCGGGGGCTGCGCATGGCCCGGCTGGGGCTGCACCCCCGGCTGGCCCGGGCCCTCCTGGACGGCTCCGCCGCCCTCGGCTCGCGGCGGGCGGCGGAGGTGGTGGCGCTGCTGAGCGAGGAGCCGCCGCGGGAGTACGGCGACGACCTGGCCGGCGCCTGGCGTCAGGCCCGGCGGGGCGGCGATGCCTACGCGTCCCGCTGGCGCGCGGAGTCCCGCCGGCTGGAGCGCGCGGCCGCCGCCCCTGCGCAGCCCTCCGCACCCGGGGGCCCCGCGTCCGACCTCACGTCCGCACCCGGAGCCTCCGCCCTGTGCCCGGCCCAGGACCCTGCGGGGCTCTCCCCCACCCCGCCCCTTCCCGAAACCGGGGCTTGCGACCCCGGCCGCCGCCCCCGGGGCTCCGCCCCGGAACCGACGGGGGCTCCGCCCCCGAACCCCCGCGCCTCAAACGCCGGCGAGGCTGGAATTGCCCTGCGAGCCATCCAACCCCAGCCACATCCAGCCCCGCCGGCGTTTGAGGCGCGGGTCCGGGCGGAGCCTGGCGGGGGTACGGGGGCGGAGTCCACGGCTTCGGGAAGGGGCGGGGTGGGGGAACTCTCCGACGACGCGGCCGCTGGGCTCGTCGCGGCCCTGGCGTTTCCGGAGCGCGTCGCCAGGGCCAAGGGCGAGGGGGCCTTCCTCATGGCCTCCGGGACGGGCGCCGAGCTCGGCGACGGATCAGCGCTGCGCCGCGCGCCCTGGCTGGCCGTGGCCGTCGCCGACCGCGCCCCCCACTCCGCTTCCGCCCGCGTCCGGCTGGCCGCCGTCATCGACGAGGACACCGCCCTGGCCGCTGCCGGACACCTCCGCACGGCCGCCGAGGAGGTCCGCTGGGAGGACGGGGACCTCGTCGCCCGCGCAGCGGACCGGCTCGGGGCGATCGAGCTGGCCGTGCGGCCGCTGCGCGACCCCGACCCGGCCCTGGTGCGGGCCGCGCTGCTCCAGGGACTCCGCGCCGAGGGCCTCGGCCTGCTGCGCTGGTCCCCCGACGCCCAGGCCCTGCGCGCCCGCCTCGGCTTCCTGCACCGGACGCTCGGCGGCGCCTGGCCCGACGTCGCCGACGACGGCGCCCTGCTGGACCGCGCCGACGACTGGCTGGAACCCGAGCTCTCCCGGGCCCGGCGCCGCGCGGACCTCGCGCGGATCGACGCCGGGCAGGCCCTGAACCGGCTGCTGCCCTGGGCCACCGGCGAGGCCTCCCGCCTGGACGAGCTGGCTCCGGAACGGCTGGAGGTGCCGAGCGGTTCCCGGATCCGGGTGGACTACTCCGCCGAGCACGGCCAGCCGGTGCTCGCCGTCAAGCTCCAGGAACTGTTCGGACTGGCCGAGACGCCGAAGGTGGCGGGCGTGCCCGTGCTGGTGCACCTGCTGTCGCCCGCCGGGCGGCCCGCCGCCGTCACCGCCGACCTCGCCTCCTTCTGGCAGGACGGCTACCGGGCCGTCCGCGCCGAGCTGCGCGGCCGCTACCCCAAGCACCCCTGGCCGGAGGACCCGGCCGGCGCCCCACCCACGCGCCACACCAACGCCCGGCTCAGGCGCTGAGCCCGTCCGGTTCCGCCTCCGGTCCGCGGCGGCCGCGCGCCTCCAGCCACAGCGCCAGCCCCAGGAGCGCCAGCCCGCCGGCCGCCAGGCCGATCGGCGCGTAGGTGTGCAGCGCGAGGACCTTCGTACGGTTCGACTTGACGAGGTCGACGGTGTAGTCGCTGTAGTCCTCGCGCATCTTTACGTGCCCGGCGAAGGCGGTGAGTTTGCCGTCGGGTCCGCCCGCCGCGATCCCGCCGCGCATCTCCTGCCGGATCTCCTGCTCGGCGTTGACCGGGGCGCCGGTCACCGGGTCGACCCAGAACATCGCCTTCGTCGTGTACCAGAGCGTGGTGCCGGTGGTCGCCTCGATCGTCGCCGGGTCGATGCCCTCGATCGGCATCTTCTTCGGCATGGGCACCTTGGTCCAGGGGACGGTCTGCTCGAAGTAGTAGACGTCCATGCCCTTGAACCTGCGCGGCCCCACGTAGTGGATCGGCGAGGAGGTACGGGTCTGCGCGTCGAAGTACAGGTAGTCGCGCGGCTCGGTGAAGAACGGCCACTTGAACTCGATGCCCTCGCGCTTGACGGCGTCCCCGTCGACCATCTCGCCCGTGGCGTGCACCGGGTCCTGGGTGTGTGCGTCGAAGATGTAGCGCTCGGGGATCTGGGAGACCATCTTCCCGTCCGGGTCGATGATGTGCGTCAGCGTGTCCCACACGACGACGTCCTTGCCCCCGCTCGCCTCGATCTCCTTCGACGCCTCCACGTTGCCCTTGAGGGTCTGGACGATCGTGACCTTGTCGACCTTCTTGGGCTGCATGCCGTTGAAGTAGTCGAGGAGGGTGGCGTCCTTCGCCTCCAGGACCACCTCCTGGTACTGGTTCGGCGGGATCTTGGCGAGGCGCGGGTACGCGTACCAGCGCAGCAGCGGCGCCAGGGCCGCGAAGAAGACGGCCAGTGCCAGCAGGACAAGACTCGCTCTGCGTCGCATTCCGGGCCCTCCTCTACTGTCCGGGCGCGGCGGGCGCGGTGGTGAGCAGGGGCTTGGGTGAGGTCGTGCCTTCGGGCGCCCCGAGCGCCGTGATGGCGAGGACGAGGAGCACCGCGAGGACGAGCCCGCTGGCGGCGGCGATGAATGCGCGCATGCCGGGCCTCCGGAATCTGATAGGGCGTCAGGGCGGAGGCACCGTAGCAATGCGGACGCGAGATGAGAACCGTTCGACTACGGGGTTTCCCCCGGGCCGGGCGCCTTCGACGGCGTGGGCGAGGGGGTCCGGGACGGGGCCGAGGACGGGGAGGCGGACGGCTCGGGTGCCGTGGTGGGAGTCGGGCTGGGTGTGGGCTTGGGGCTCGGGGTGGGGGTCGGCGTCGGCGTTGGGGTCGGGGTCGGGGTGCTCGGCTTCGGGGTCGGGGTGGGGGTCGGCGTCGGCGTGGGGCTCGGCGTCGGCGTGGGGCTCGGCTTGGGCGTCGGAGTGGGCGTGGGGGTGGGAGTCGGCGTCGGGCTGGGCGTGGGGCTCGGCTTCGGGGTCGGGGTGGGTGTCGGGGTCGGCGTCGGGGTCGGCGGTGTCACCGCCGGCGCGCCCGCCCCCGTACCGCCGGCGTCCGGGACCCCGTGCGCCCCCCGGAGGTAGTACGTGAACCAGGACCGCACCGTCCGCACGTACTCGGCGGAGTGGTTGTAGGAGAGGACGGCGCGGTCCAGGTCCGCCTCCTGCCGCAGGTTCCGGCTCCCCGCGCACAGGTACCGGCCGGCCGCGAGGGCCGCGTCGTACACGTTGTTGGGGTTGCGCCGGCCGTCGCCGTCCGCGTCCTGGCCCCACGCCGCCCACGTGGAGGGAATGAACTGCATCGGCCCGACCGCCCGGTCGTGCCGGGCGTCACCGTCGTACGCCCCGCCGTCGGTGTCCGGGATGTCGGCGAAGCCGTTGCCGTCGAGCACGGGCCCCAGGATGGGCCGCAGCGTGGTCCCGGCGGCGTCCACCCGGCCGCCGGACGCCTGCCCGGACTCGACCTTGCCGATCGCGGCGAGGAGTTGCCAGCGCAGCCCGCATCCCGGGTCGCTCTCCCCCACGGTCTTCTCGGCGCGCACGTACGCCGCGAGCACGGTCGCCGGGATCCCCTGCGCTCCCGTCCCCGCGGCCACCGGTTCCGCGACCGTCCCGGACCCGGCCACCGCGGCGGGGGCGTTCGGCGCGTCCTCGGTCGCCTGCGGTACGGCCGGCGGTGCCGGGCTCACCAGGGGCGGCAGTTCCGTGGAGTAGAAGGAGTCCCCGCCGCTCCCGGTCGCCGGCGGCGCACCGCCCTCTGCGGCCGAGGCGATCCGGTCGGTGCGACCGGCGGCCGGCCCCTGTGAGGCGGTCACCGCGGCGACCACCAGCGCGGAGACGAGGGCGGCCGCCCCGCCCCGGCGCAGCCTGCGTCCGAATATTCGAGCCGACATGAGCCGGACCCCTCCCCTTCGAGTGCGCGTGACGATACGTCAACTCCCTTCACAGGGCACGGATCGTGCTCCGGAATTCACCACATCCCCACGTGCTGTGCAGGTCGCGCATACTGGCGGGGTCCACCGGGCCCGTTCAGATTGGCGAGACGCACCATGCCGTTCACCCTCAGCCATGCGGCCGCCGTGCTTCCGGCCGTCCGCCGGAACGGGCGTGCCCGGGGGCCGCTGGTCGCCTCCGCCCTGGTGTTCGGCTCGTTCGCGCCGGACACCTTCTACTTCGCGGACGCCGTCGTCGGCGGCCTCATGGGGTACGGGGACTTCACGCACTCGCTGCCCGGGGTGTTCACGGTGGACGCCGTGCTCACCGCCGCCCTGGCGGCGTGCTGGCTGCTGCTGCGCGAACCGCTGATCGCGCTGCTGCCGGCCCGCCGGCGGGCCCGGGTCCACACGTTCGTACGCGGCGAGCACTGGCGGGCGCGCCGGCTGCCGTCGCTGGTCCTGTGGTTCTACCTGTCGGCGGTCCTCGGGTCCCTCACCCACGTCGTATGGGACAGCTTCACGCACATGGACCGGTGGGGGACGAGCGCCCTGCCCCGGCTCGGAGAGCCGCTCGCCTACGGACTGCCGCTGTACTCGTACCTCCAGTACGGCAGTTCGGCGCTCGCCGCGTGCGCGCTGCTGTGGTTCACGGTCAGCGCCCTGCGGCGGCTGCCCGACTCCCCGGCCCCCCGGTCCGTGCCGGTGCTCGGCCGCGGGGAGATCCGGGGCGGGTACGCCCTGATCGCGGTGTGCGTGGCCGCCGGGGTCACGCTGCGCGTGCTCCGCTTCTTCACGTTCTTCGACCGGATCCGTTCGCCGCTCGACATCATCCCGACCGTCTGTTTCGGCGCGGGCGGCGGGCTGGCCGTGGGCCTGCTGCTGTACGGGGCACTCGTCCGCCTGCGCCACCGCCACGACCGCAGCGGCGACGCGGACGGGGGCCGGAACCGTGCGGACGAGGACACGCGAACGCCCGTCCCCAGCACCTGAGCGGCGGCGGGAACGGGCGCGGCGTACGTCCCTGCGCGGATCAGTGCGCGGCGGACTCCCAGTCGGGGCCGACGCCCACGGACACGTCCAGCGGGGCGCGCAGCTCCACGGCGGCGCCCATCTCGCGGCGCACCAGCTCCTCCGCCTTCTCCCGCTCGCCCGGGGCGATCTCCAGCACGATTTCGTCGTGGACCTGGAGCAGCATCCGAGACTTCAGCCCGGCCTCGGTGATCGCCTTGTCCACGCGCAGCATCGCGACCTTGACGATGTCGGCGGCGGTGCCCTGGATCGGCGCGTTCAGCGCCATCCGCTCGGCGGACTCGCGGCGCTGGCGGTTGTCGCTGTTGAGGTCGGGCAGGTACCGGCGACGGCCGAAGACCGTCGCCGTGTACCCGGTGGCCCGCGCCTCGTCGACGACGCGGCGCAGGTAGTCCCGCACCCCGCCGAACCGCTCGAAGTACGTCTCCATCAGGCCGCGCGCCTCGGCGGGCTCGATGCTCAGCTGCTGGGCGAGACCGAACGCGGACAGCCCGTACGCGAGGCCGTACGACATGGCCTTGATCTTGCGGCGCATCTCGGCGTCCACCTGGTCGCGCTCCACGCCGAACACCTGGGAGGCGACCGTGGTGTGCAGGTCCTCGCCGGAGGCGAACGCCTCGATCAGGCCCTCGTCCTCGGAGAGGTGGGCCATGACGCGCAGCTCGATCTGGCTGTAGTCGGCCGTCATGAGGGACTCGAAACCCTCGCCGACGACGAAGCCGCGGCGGATCGCGCGGCCCTCGTCGGTGCGCACCGGCACGTTCTGCAGGTTGGGGTCGGTGGAGGACAGGCGCCCGGTCGCGGCCACGGTCTGGCTGAAGCTGGTGTGCACCCGGCCGTCCGCGCCGATGGTCTTGACCAGACCCTCGACGGTGACCCGCAGTTTGGCCTGCTCCCGGTGACGGAGCATGATCACCGGCAGTTCGTGGTCGGTCTGCGTGGCCAGCCAGGCCAGCGCGTCGGCGTCCGTGGTGTAGCCGGTCTTGGTCTTCTTCGTCTTCGGCAGGTCCAGCTCGCCGAAGAAGACCTCCTGGAGCTGCTTGGGCGAGCCGAGGTTGAACTCGTGGCCGACCGCCGCGTGCGCCTCCTTCACCGCCTGCTGCACCGCTCCGGCGAACTGCTGCTCCATGGCCTCCAGGTGGTCGCGGTCGGCGGCGATCCCGGCCCGCTCCATCCGGGCGAGCAGCTCGGAGGTCGGCAGCTCCATGTCGTGGAGCAGCTCCGCGGCGCCCACCTCCGCGAGCTTGTCGGTGAGGGCCTCGCCGAGGTCCAGGACCGCGCGGGCCTGCGCCATCAGCGCCTCCGCCTCGGCCGTCTCGTCGGCGCCGAAGGCGAGCTGGCCGTCGGCCGCGGCGGGCGCCAGCTCCCGGTGCAGGTACTCGTTGGACAGCACGTCCAGCGCGAAGGAACGGCGGCCCGGCTTGACCAGGTACGCGGCGAGCGCCGTGTCCATGGTGACGCCGGCCAGGCTCCAGCCGTGCTCGGGGAAGACCCGCATCAGACCCTTGGCGTTGTGCACGACCTTCGGCTTCGCCGGGTCGGCCGCCCAGGCCGCGAACGCACGCTCATCGGCCTCGTCCAGCTCGGACGGATCGAACCAGGCGGCGGCCCCGCCGGCCGCGGCCAGCGCGATCTCGCTGACATTGCCCTGGCCCAGCGCCCAGCTGTCCACGGTGGAGATGCCGAGGGGCGCGCCCCCGTGGGCCTCCAGCCACGGCGCGACCTCGCCCGCGCCCAGCACGGAGCCGTCCAGCTCCACGCCCGCCGCCGGGGCGGGGGGCGCCTCCTCCGCCGCGCCCGGGTCCACGGCCAGCAGCCGCTCGCGCAGCGAGGCGTTGCGGATCTCCAGCACGTCCAGCACCCCGGTCACGGCGGACCGGTCGTACGGGAGGCGGGTCAGGTCGGCGGGGGACTTGGGCAGCTCGACGTCCTTGACCATCTCGGTCAGCACCCGGTTGAGCTTGACGGCCTCCAGGTGGTCGCGCAGGTTCTGCCCGACCTTGCCCTTGACCTCCTCGGCCCGCTCGACCAGCTGCGCGAACGACCCGAACTGGGTGATCCACTTGGCGGCGGTCTTCTCGCCGACGCCCGGGATGCCGGGGAGGTTGTCGGACGGGTCGCCGCGCAGCGCCGCGAAGTCCGGATACTGCTGGGGGGTGAGCCCGTACTTCTCCTCGACCTTCTCCGGGGTGAAGCGGGTCAGCTCGGAGACGCCCTTGGTCGGGTACAGCACGGTGGTGTGCTCGGACACGAGCTGGAACGAGTCACGGTCGCCGGTGACGATCAGCACCTCAAAACCGAGCGCCTCCGCCTGCGTCGCCAGCGTCGCGATCACGTCGTCGGCCTCGAAGCCGTCGATCGCGAACCGCGGCACGTGCATCGCGTCGAGCAGCTCGCCGATCAGCTCCACCTGGCCCTTGAACTCATCGGGGGTCTTGGAGCGGTTCGCCTTGTACTCGGGGAACTCCGTCGAGCGCCACGTCTTGCGGGACACGTCGAACGCCACCGCGAAATGCGTGGGCGCCTCGTCGCGCAGCGTGTTCGCCAGCATCGACGCGAAGCCGTAGATGGCGTTGGTCGGCTGGCCGGTCGCGGTCGTGAAGTTCTCCGCGGGCAGCGCGAAGAACGCCCGGTACGCCAGGGAGTGCCCGTCCATGAGCATCAGGCGGGGGCGGTCCGCTGCGGTCGTCTGGTCGGTCTTCTTCGATGCTGAATCTGCCACGCCCCCGATCCTAGGCGCCCCCGCTGACAATTCCGGCAGTCGGCGACGACGGTGGAGCGTGCAAGGATCGGATGTGTACGCGAAGACTGCTCAAAGGGGAGCGACATGGCCGCCAAGCCGCCCGTAGGTGATCCGGTACAGGACGCCCCGCAGGTCGAGCCGCCCAAGCACGCCGCCGCCGGACTGCCCGCGATCGGGCACACCCTGAAGATCGCACAGCAGCAGATGGGCCTCGCCCGGACCGCCCGCACCCTGCTCAAGGTCAACCAGAAGGACGGCTTCGACTGCCCCGGCTGCGCCTGGCCCGAGGGTGACAAGCGGCACACCGCCGAATTCTGCGAGAACGGCGCCAAGGCCGTCGCGGAGGAGGCCACCCTGCGCCGGGTCACCCCGGAGTTCTTCGCCGCGCACCCCCTGTCCGACCTGGCCGCGCGCTCCGGCTACTGGCTCGGACAGCAGGGCCGGCTCACCGAGCCCATGCTTCTGGAAAGAGGCGCCCTGCCGGAGGGCGGCGACCGGTACGAGGCCGTGAGCTGGGAGCGGGCCTTCGCGATCATCGCGGAGGAGCTGCACGCCCTCGACTCCCCCGACGAGGCCCTCTTCTACACCTCGGGCCGCACCAGCAACGAGGCCGCGTTCCTCTTCCAGCTCTTCGCCCGCGAATTCGGCACGAACAACCTGCCCGACTGCTCCAACATGTGCCACGAGTCCTCGGGCTCCGCGCTGAACGAGACGATCGGCATCGGCAAGGGCAGCGTCTCCCTCGAAGACCTCCACCAGGCCGACCTGATCATCGTCGCCGGCCAGAACCCGGGGACGAACCACCCGCGCATGCTCTCCGCCCTCGAGCAGGCCAAAGCCTCCGGCGCGAAGATCATCTCGGTGAACCCGCTGCCCGAGGCCGGCATGGAACGGTTCAAGAACCCGCAGACCCCCCTCGGCATGCTCAAGGGCACCCCCCTCAACGACCTCTTCCTCCAGATCCGCATCGGCGGCGACCAGGCCCTCTTCCGCCTCCTGAACAAGCTGGTCATCGAGGCGGGCGGCGCCACCGACGAGGAGTTCATCCGCGACCACACCCACGGCTACGAGGAATTCGCCGCCGCCGCCAAGGAAGCGGACTGGGACGAGACCCTCACCGCCACCGGGCTCACCCGGCCCGAGATCGAACGCGCCCTGGCCATGATCCTGGCCTCCCGGCGCACCATCGTCTGCTGGGCCATGGGCCTGACCCAGCACAAGCACGCCGTCGCCACCATCCGCGAGGTCGTCAACCTCCTCCTGCTGCGCGGCAACATCGGCCGCCCCGGCGCCGGCGTCTGCCCCGTCCGCGGCCACTCCAACGTCCAGGGCGACCGCACCATGGGCATCTTCGAACGACCGGCCCCGGCCTTCCTCGACGCCCTCGACAAGGAATTCGGCATCACCTCGCCGCGCGAGCACGGCTTCGACGTGGTCCGCTCCATCCAGGCCCTGCGCGACGGCCGCGCCAAGGTGCTCTTCGCCATGGGCGGCAACTTCGTCGGCGCCACCCCCGACACCGAGGTCACCGAGGCCGCGATCCGCCGCGCCTCCCTGACCGTGCACGTCTCCACCAAACTCAACCGCTCCCACGCGGTCACCGGCCGGCGCGCCCTGATCCTGCCCACCCTCGGCCGCACCGACAAGGACGTCCAGGCGGGCGGCAAGCAGTTCGTGACCGTCGAGGACTCCATGGGCATGGTTCACTCCTCCCGCGGCAACCTCGCCCCCGCCTCCCCGCACCTGCTCTCCGAGCCCGCCATCGTGGCCCGCATGGCCCGCGCCGTCCTCGGCGAGGCCTCCAGGACCCCGTGGGAGGAGTTCGAGCGGGACTACGCCGCCATCCGCGACCGGATCTCCCGCGTCGTCCCCGGCTTCGAGGACTTCAACGCCCGCGTGGCCCGCCCCGGCGGGTTCCGCCTCCCGCACGCCCCGCGCGACGAGCGCCGCTTCCCCACCAAGACCGGCAAGGCCAACTTCACCGCCGCGCCCGTCGAATACCCGAGGGTCCCGGCGGGACGGCTGCTGCTGCAGACCCTGCGCAGCCACGACCAGTACAACACCACGATCTACGGCCTCGACGACCGCTACCGCGGGATCACCGGCGGCCGCCGCGTGGTCATGGTCAACCCGGAGGACGCCGCCGAGCTGGGGCTGGCCGACGGCTCCTACACGGACCTGGTGAGCGAGTGGAAGGACGGCGTGGAGCGGCGCGCGCCGGGCTTCCGCGTCGTGCACTACCCGACCGCCCGCGGCTGCGCCGCCGCCTACTACCCGGAGACCAATGTGCTGGTCCCGCTCGACTCGACCGCGGACACCAGCAACACCCCCGCGAGCAAGTCCGTCGTCATCCGCTTCGAACCGGCCTGATAGAACGACCCAGGACACAATGGTTAACGAGCGTTGACGAACGGAGCCGGCCCATGGGCGAGCAGCACGCAGTGAAGTTCCCGCAGGAGGTACTCGACGAGTACGCGGCGCTGGGCATCGACCTGCCCGCGCTGTTCTCGGCGGGCGCCCTCGGCCGGCGCATGGACATACAGATCCTGGAAGCCTCGGCCGAGCGGGTCGTGGCCACGATGCCGGTCGAGGGCAACACCCAGCCCTACGGGCTGCTGCACGGCGGGGCCTCCGCCGTGCTGGCCGAAACCCTCGGCTCGGTCGGCGCGATGATGCACGGCGGCATCACCAAGGTCGCCGTCGGCGTGGACCTGAACTGCACCCACCACCGGGGCGTGCGCTCCGGCCTGGTCACCGGCGTCGCCACTCCCGTCCACCGGGGCCGCTCCACCGCCACCTACGAGGTCGTCATCAGCGACGAGCAGGAGCGCCGCGTCTGCACCGCCCGCCTGACCTGCCTGCTGCGCGACGCCGCCCCGGCCGCCACCGGAGCCTGACCCGGCCGCGTCCCCCCGGCGCAGCGGCGGGAGCCCCCTAGGGGTCCGCCGGAGCCCCGGGGGGCGCCGCGGGTTGCGGCCGCCCGGGCCTGCGACCGGTCCGCACCTGGCCGCCGGGACCGGCACCCGCCCGGAATCCGCCAGTCCGCACCTTCCGCGTCCGCGGCTGTTGTGTCACCGATGGTGACCGCCTACCTTCCCCTCATGGGGACCCCCGCACGCCCGACGGTCCGGTACGCCGCCTCCACCCTCCTCGCGGCGCTCGCCCTGACCGGATGCTCACCTTCCGCCCCACCGGATACGGCCTCTTCCGAGAGCCCTGCCGCGAGCCCCTCCTCGCCCGCCCAGATCTGCACCAGCCTGGTGTCCTACTGGGCCAAGGAGACCCTCCTGGGCACCAAATGGTCCGGCCTGGACTGGGAGCAGAAGGGGCTTTCCAACGACCAGTACGCCATCCACGAGGACGCGGTCGCCGCCGGCCGCGCCGAGGAGCGAACTTCCGGTCGGGACAAGGCACTTGAGCTCATCGACCGGTTCGTGGCCCAGCGTTGCGCGGAGCAGAACGGGGCAACCTGGAGCTCGGAGAACTGGCGGCCCCCGAAGTGACCCGGGTCACCGGATTCCCGGGCGCGCTGTCCGGCTTCCGGGCACGTGACCCCGTAGGACCGAACCGCAGGTGGCAGGCCCTTTGGCCAGGAGAGCAAGATCCAACCAGAGGGACCGGAACCCCCTCTTCCATTACGCAGCGTAATGAAGGAGCCGGATCGAATCCCCCTTTTCCCTTGGGAAAGACCACCGGGCGAATTGTTTCGGCCACGCACTGCCACATTCGGCCGAATTTGATCAAAGACAGGTGCATGGAGGCCTCAAGCCCCTTAGGGGAACAGGCATTTCTCACGATGCGGACGCTCTCCGGCGTCCCTAAATGTCCGATCTGTCCGCACTCCCGCCGCACATTCTTGCCTTTGGCATAACAAGAGAGTCACATCATCCTTTCCCCGCTCCCCGTGCTCGCCACCTCGGGCCTAGAGTCACGGCCAGTCACCGCGCCGATGGGCGCGACTCAGCACGGCCGTGGACCTCCCAGTGCGGCCCGGCGACCTACCGGCCCCTCGACAGAGAGCGCCGCGCCAGGGAAAGGAAGAATCGTGCGACACCGTTCTTTGCTCGTCCTCACCACCGTGATCACCACGGGAGCACTGACCCTCACCGCTTGCGGATCGCGCGACGGAGAATCCAAGGACAACGGCGGCGGCAAGAAGACCGTCGTGGTCATCGGCGTGGACGCCCCCCTCACCGGCTCGCTCTCCGCGCTCGGCCAGGGCATCAAGAACTCCGTGGACCTCGCGGCCAAGACGGCCAACAAGAACAACGAAGTCCCCGGCATCGAGTTCAAGGTCGAGGCCCTCGACGACCAGGCCGTCCCCGCCTCCGGCCAGGCCAACGCCACCAAGCTCGTCGGCAACAAGGACGTCGTAGGCGTCGTCGGCCCGCTCAACTCCGGCGTCGCCCAGCAGATGCAGGGCGTCTTCGCCTCCGCCAAGCTGGCGCAGGTCTCGCCCGCCAACACCAACCCCTCGCTCAGCCAGGGCGACAACTGGGGCAAGGGCGAGTACAAGCGCCCCTTCGACACCTACTTCCGCACCGCCGCCACCGACGTGGTCCAGGGCAAGTTCGCCGCCCAGTACCTCTTCAAGGACGCCGGCAAGAAGAAGGTCTTCGTCGTCGACGACAAGCAGACCTACGGCGCCGGCCTCGCCGCGATCTTCTCCGACGAGTTCAAGAAGCTCGGCGGCGAGGTCGTCGGCACCGACCACGTCACCGTGAAGGAGACCGACTTCTCCTCCACCGCCGACAAGGTCAAGTCCTCCGGCGCCGACTCCGTCTACTTCGGCGGCCAGTACCCCGAGGGCGGCCTGCTCGCCGACCAGATCAAGAAGACCGGCGCCAACATCCCGCTCATGGGCGGCGACGGCATCCAGGACCCGGCGTTCATCAGCGCCTCCGGTGAGGCCAACGAGGGCGACCTCTCCACCTCCATCGGCTACCCCGTCGAGAAGCTCCCGACCGCCAAGCAGTTCATCGAGGACTACAAGGCCGCCGGCTACAAGGACCCGTACGCCGCCTACGGTGGCTACTCCTACGACGCCGGCTGGGCCGTCATCCAGGCCGTCAAGGCCGCCGTCGCCGCCAACGGAGGCAAGCTGCCCACCGACGCCCGCGCCAAGGTCGTCGAGGCACTCGGCAAGGTCTCCTTCGAAGGCGTCACCGGCAAGGTCGCCTTCGACCAGTACGGCGACACCACCAACAAGCAGCTCACGGTCTACAAGGTCGAGGGCGGCAAGTGGATCGACGTCAAGAGCGACACGTTCAACCAGTAATCCCGTAGTCCCGCAGTCACACCACCAGGCCGGTCCGTCCGACCGAACGGCCTGACCCGCACAAAAAGAACCAGCCGCGCGAGGGCGCAAACAGCGCCCTCGCGCGGAGTCTTATCCGACACGCTCATCGGAGGCCCTGCGGTGCACGAACTGCCGCAACAGCTGGCCAACGGCCTTGCCCTCGGTGCCCTTTACGGCCTCATCGCCATCGGGTACACCATGGTCTACGGCATCGTCCAGCTCATCAACTTCGCCCACGGCGAGATCTTCATGATCGGCGGCTTCGGCGCGCTCACCGCCTACACCGCCCTCCCGACCGGCACCTCCCTGCTGATCGCGATACCCATCATGATCGTCGGAGGCGCACTCGCCTCTGTTCTCGTCGCCACCGCAGCCGAACGCTTCGCCTACCGCCCCCTGCGCAGCGCCCCCCGGCTCGCCCCGCTCATCACCGCAATCGGCCTCTCGATCGCGCTCCAGCAACTCGTCTGGCAGTTCTACCCGGACGCCAAGAAGGCCGTCAGCTTCCCCGAATTCAAGGGCGCGGCCTTCAAGATCACCGAAAGCCTCTCGATCCAGCGCGCGGACGCCTTCGTCCTCGTCCTCGCCCCGCTCTGCATGCTCGCCCTCGGCGTCTTCGTCTCCAAGAGCCGCAGCGGCCGCGCCATGCAGGCCACCGCGCAGGACCCCGACACCGCCAAGCTGATGGGCATCAACACCGACCGCATCATCGTCATGGCCTTCGCCATCGGTGCCGCGTTCGCCGCCGTCGCCGCCGTCGCCTACGGCCTCGACAAGGGCCAGATCAACTTCGAGATGGGCTTCATCCTCGGCCTCAAGGCCTTCACCGCAGCCGTCCTCGGCGGCATCGGCAACATCTACGGCGCCATGGTCGGCGGCGTCGTCCTCGGCCTCGCCGAAGCCCTCTCGATCGCCTACATCGAAGAGATCCCCGGCATGCAGCAGCTCGGCGGTGGAGCCTGGTCCAACGTCTGGGCGTTCGTACTCCTCATCGTCGTCCTCCTCGTGCGGCCACAAGGCCTGCTCGGTGAGCGCGTCGCGGATCGGGCGTGAGAACCATGACCACCACCAACACCACCACCCCGCAGACCGCCCCCGCCAAGCAGGACACCGCCGCCCCCGCCGCGCTCCTCTACGCGATCATCGGCGGCAGCCTCCTCACCGTCGTCAGCGCCTTCCTCGCCTGGACGTGGACCGACGAATTCCCCGGCGACCTCACCTTCTACGGCAGCCCGGCCCCCATCCAGTACCTCAGCCTGGTGGCCGCACTCCTCACCACCGCCCACGCGCTCTCCGCGCTCGGCATCAAGGGCCTGCGCTGGCTCACCCCCACCGGCGCCCGCAAGCCCCTGTGGATCCTCTCCCTCGGTACCCTCGCCGGCACCTGGTTCACGGTCATCGCCATCGCCTGGGTCCTCGGCGGATTCGTCCACCTGGAGCCCGGCGCCTACGTCGCCCTCGTCGGCTCGCTCATCCCGGCCCTCGCCGCGTACAAGCTCCCCGACGACAGCCACAAGGCCGCCCCCGCCAAGAAGCTGCCCTCCTGGGCCGAGATCCTCATCATCACCGGCGTCTTCGCCCTCGGCCTCTACGTCATCACCTTCGGCATCGACACCGATGACAAGGAACCGCAGCTCTTCGTCACCTACCTGATCATCGTCGGCTTCGCGGCCTTCGCCCTGCTCAAGTCCGGCCTCCTGGACCGCTTCAGCAGCATCACCGCGAACAACCGCCAGGTCACCCTCATCGGAACCGCGGCCGCCGCGATCGCCTTCCCCTTCATCCAGCAGAGCGGCGACACCTACACGCTCATCGCGGTCAACATCCTCATCTTCGCGACCGTCGCCCTCGGCCTCAACGTCGTCGTCGGCCTCGCCGGCCTCCTCGACCTCGGCTACGTCGCCTTCCTCGGCGTCGGCGCCTACGCCGCCGCCCTGGTCTCCGGAAGCACCGCCTCCGCCTTCGGCGTCCACCTCCCCTTCTGGGCAGCGGTCATCGTCGGCGCCCTCGCCTCCCTCATCTTCGGCGTGGTCATCGGCGCACCCACCCTGCGCCTGCGCGGCGACTACCTCGCCATCGTCACCCTCGGCTTCGGAGAAATCTTCCGCATCGCCATGGGCAACCTCGACGGCGACTCCGGACCCGACATCACCAACGGCCCCAACGGCATCCCCAACATCCCCCACCTCGACCTCTTCGGGTGGAACTTCGGGGAGTCCCACACCGTCGGCGGAATCGTCCTCGGCGCCTACGCCAACTACTACTTCCTGATGCTGCTCGTCATGGCCCTGGTCGTCCTGGTCTTCGCCCGAGCCGGCAACAGCCGCATCGGCCGCGCCTGGGTCGCCATCCGCGAGGACGAGACCGCCGCCGAAGCCATGGGCATCAACGGCTTCAAGGTCAAGCTCATCGCCTTCGCCCTCGGCGCCACCCTCGCCGGCCTCGCCGGCACCGTCCAGGCCCACGTCAACAGCACGGTCGTCCCCGAGAACTACGTCTTCGCCGGCCCCGTCCCGCCGAACTCCGCGTTCCTCCTCGCCGCCGTCATCCTCGGCGGCATGGGCACCATCCGCGGCCCCATCCTCGGCGCCGCACTCCTCTTCCTGATCCCGGCGAAGCTGGCCTTCCTCCAGGACTACCAGCTCCTCGCCTTCGGCATCGCCCTCATCCTGCTCATGCGCTTCCGCCCCGAAGGCCTCATCGCCAACAAGCGGGCGCAGCTCGAGTACCACGACGACACCGCTGACCAGGCCCCCACGGACCCGGCCCACGTAGTAAAGGCGGGGGCGTGAACACCATGACCACCACAGACACCACCACCGCCACGACGACCACCGTGCTCGAAGCCAGCGGCGTCACCATGCGCTTCGGCGGACTCACCGCCGTCAAGGGCGTCGACCTCAAGGTCAACGCGGGCGAGATCGTCGGCCTCATCGGCCCCAACGGCGCCGGCAAGACCACCTTCTTCAACTGCCTCACCGGGCTGTACGTCCCCACCGAGGGAACCGTCAGCTACAAGGGCACCGTCCTGCCGCCCACACCCCACAAGGTCACCGCAGCAGGCGTCGCCCGCACCTTCCAGAACATCCGGCTCTTCCACAACATGACCGTGCTGGAAAACGTCCTCGTCGGACGCCACACCCGCACCAAGGAAGGCCTCTGGTCCGCCATCCTGCGCGGCCCCGGCTTCAAGAAGGCCGAAGCCGCCAGCGAAGCGCGCGCCATGGAACTCCTCGAGTTCATCGGCCTCCAGCACAAGGCCGGCCACCTCGCGAAGAACCTCCCCTACGGCGAACAGCGCAAGCTCGAAATCGCCCGCGCACTCGCCAGCGACCCCGGACTCATCCTCCTGGACGAGCCCACCGCCGGCATGAACCCGCAGGAAACCCGCGCCGCCGAAGAACTCATCTTCGCCATCCGCGACATGGGCATCGCCGTCCTCGTCATCGAGCACGACATGCGCTTCATCTTCAACCTCTGCGACCGCGTCGCCTGCCTCGTCCAGGGCGAAAAGCTCATCGAAGGCACCGCCTCCGAAGTCCAGGGCGACGAACGCGTCATCGCCGCCTACCTCGGCACCCCCTTCGAGGGCGCCCCGGGCGACGAGGAAGTAGCCGAGGTCGAAGCCGCCGAAGCCCACGCGGAGGCCGAAGCCGAGGCCGAAGCCGAAGCGGAAGCCGAGGAGACGGCAGCCGAAACCGAAGCCGAAACCGCCTCGGACAGCACCACCAGCACCACGGAAGGAGAGGCCAAGTGACCGCACTGCTCAAGGTCGAAGACCTCAAGGTCGCCTACGGCAAGATCGAAGCCGTCAAGGGCATCTCCTTCGAAGTCAACGAAGGCGAAATCGTCTGCCTCGTCGGCACGAACGGCGCCGGCAAGACGACCACCCTCCGCACCCTCTCCGGGCTCCTCAAGCCCACCGCGGGCAGCATCACCTTCGACGGCCAACCCCTCGTCGGCGTCCCCGCCCACAAGATCGTCTCCCTGAAGCTGGCCCACTCCCCCGAGGGACGCCACATCTTCCCCCGGCTGACGATCGCCGAAAACCTCCAGCTCGGCGCCTTCCTGCGCACCGACAAAGAGGGCATCGAGAAGGACATCCAGCGCGCCTACGACCTCTTCCCCATCCTGGGAGAGCGCCGCAAGCAGGCCGCCGGCACCCTCTCCGGCGGTGAACAGCAGATGCTCGCCATGGGCCGCGCACTCATGTGCCAGCCCAAGCTGCTCATGCTGGACGAGCCCTCCATGGGCCTCTCCCCGCTCATGATGCAAAAGATCATGGCGACCATCGCCGAGCTGAAGTCCACCGGCATGACGATCCTGCTCGTCGAGCAGAACGCCCAGGCCGCGCTCTCGCTCGCCGACCAGGCCCACGTCATGGAGATCGGCAAGATCGTGCTCTCCGGCACCGGCCAGGACCTCCTCCACAACGAGGACGTCCGCAAGGCCTACCTCGGCGAGGACTGACCCCGCCCGCCAGAACGCGTGAGGCCCGTCTCCCCTCGGGGGGAGACGGGCCTCACGCACGTCCGTACGCCTACTTGGCGGCGTCCTGCTGCTGCTTCTTCTCCTCGGCGTCCTCGATGACCGCCTCGGCCACCTGCTGCATGGACATCCGACGGTCCATGGAGGTCTTCTGGATCCACCGGAACGCGGCCGGCTCACTGAGCCCGTACTGGGTCTGCAGGATGCTCTTGGCCCGGTCCACCAGCTTGCGGGTCTCCAGCCGCATCGAGAGGTCGGCAACCTCCTTCTCCAGCGCCTTCAGCTCCGCGAAACGCGAAACCGCCATCTCGATGGCGGGCACGACGTCGCTCTTGCTGAACGGCTTCACGAGGTACGCCATGGCCCCGGCGTCACGGGCCCGCTCGACCAGATCGCGCTGCGAGAACGCGGTGAGCATCAGCACGGGCGCGATGGACTCCTCCGCGATCTTCTCGGCCGCGGAGATCCCGTCCAGGACGGGCATCTTCACATCAAGGATGACGAGGTCGGGCCGGTGCTCACGGGCCAGCTCGACGGCCGTCTGCCCGTCCCCGGCTTCGCCGACGACGGCGTACCCCTCCTCCTCGAGCATCTCTTTCAGGTCGAGACGGATGAGCGCCTCGTCCTCGGCGATGACGACCCGGGTCGTCAGCGGCGGAACGTGCGACTGGTCGGCGTCGGGCGTGGGCGTCGACTCGTGCTCGGCGGTCACGGAGAGCTCCTTGTTGCAAGGTGATTCAGCTCCCCCGAGCCTACCTAGCTCCTGTATGTTTGTGACACGGAGGGTCTTCGGTATCCTTCGTTTCGAAGGGGCCCCGGTAGCCCAGCGGTAGAGGCCATGGATTCAAAACCCATTCAGCGTCGGTTCGAATCCGACCCGGGGCACTTCTCCTTCGATTTCAAGGTCGCCAAGCGAATTTTGCGATCTTCACTCGTCGCGGTGAACGTAACTTCGAATTACGGCCAACCGGACGAACAGCGGCGAAGCTCCTGAGTCGTGGAGCACAATCCCGCAATTCGCGAAGAAGCAGTCCTACTGTTACGCCGCGGCGTGACCAACCGAGTGGTGGCCGAGCATCTCGGCATACCCCGGGGCACTGTCGGCTGGTGGCGACATCAGGACCGAAAGAGCCGTGGCGAAGCGTACGCGCCGCCCAGCGACTGTCCGAAGTGCACCGGCCGCGACGTCGACCGGGAAGCGTACGCCTACCTCCTCGGCCTCTACCTTGGCGACGGCCACATCATCTCGAAGTACAAGCAGCACCATCTGTCCATCTTCTGTGATGCCTCCTGGGGTGGCCTCGTAGACGCGGCAGAAGAAGCCATGCGCCTCGTGATGCGGCTCCCGAGCGTGAACCGTCGGCACCGGCTGGGGTGCGTCGAAGTCAAGTCTTACTCCACCCACTGGACGTGCCTGTTCCCACAGCACGGGCCCGGCAAGAAGCACGAGCGGCGGATCATCCTCGAAGGCTGGCAGCAGGAGATCGTCGACGCCCACCCCTGGGAGTTCATCCGGGGGCTCATCCACTCCGACGGGTGCCGGATCACCAACTGGACCGTCCGGAACGGCAAGCGGTACGAGTACCCGCGGTACTTCTTCACCAACAAGTCCGACGACATCCGGCGGCTCTGCACCGACACCCTCACCGCCGTCGGCGTCGAGTGGACGATCACCGCACGCGGCAGCGATCCGTACAACGTCTCCGTCGCCCGCAAGGCGTCCGTCGCGCTCATGGACGCCCACGTCGGGGCGAAGTACTGAGGGCGGCGCCCGCCCGGGGTTGAGTCTCCAGTGGGTGGAGACCGCAGAGTGGGGCCCATGGACGGCGTGGACTTGTACTCGATCGGGGAGCTGGCTCGGCGTACCGGGTTGTCGGTGCGGACGATCCGGTTCTATTCGGATGCGGGGGTGGTGGCGCCGGCTTGTCGGAGTCGTGCCGGGTATCGGCTGTACGACCTCGATGCGGTGCTTCGTCTGGAGCTCGTGTGCACGTTGCGCGAGCTGGGTTTGGATCTGGCGACGGTTCGGCGGGTGCTGGAGCGTGAGGCGTCGGTGGCTGAGGTGGCTGCGGCGCATGTGGATGCGCTGGATGTGCAGATCAGGGTGTTGCGGTTGCGTCGGGCTGTGCTGCGGGTGGTGGCGGGGCGTGGGTCGGGTGTGGAGGAGTTGGCGTTGTTGTCTGGGCTTGCGCGGTTGTCGGGTGAGGAGTTCCGGCGGTTGGTCGGGGGGTTGGTGGAGGGTGCTGATCCGGTGGCCGTGGGGGTGTTGGGTGTGGCGGCTCCTGAGTTGCCGGATGATCCGTCGGCGGAGCAGTTGGCGGCGTGGGTGGAGTTGGCTGCGCTGGTGGGTGATGAGGGGTTTCGGGCGGCGTTGCGGGGGTGGCGGCCGGGTGTGCCGGAGGTGGAGGTGTGTGCGGGTGCGGAGTTGATGGGTGATGTGCGGCGGGTGGTGGAGGGGCCGGGGGTTGAGGAGGGGGTTGTCGAGGAGTTGGTGGGTCGGTTCGCGGTGGCGTTGGGGCGGGTGCCGGGTGCGGAGTTTCGGGGGTGGTTGGCCGGGGAGTTCGCGGCTGCGGGTGATGTTCGGGTGGAGCGGTATTTCCGGTTGGTGTGGGTGGTGAATGGTTGGGAGGTGGTGCCGGGGTTGGTGCCGGTGTATGCGCGGTTCGCGGAGGTGCTTGCGGCGGGGTGACGGGGGGCGTGTCGGGGGTCGTCTCTGCTGGGTCGCTCAGGGCGCGTCGGAGAACTGCACTCGTACTGCGAGGAGGTTTCCTGAGGCGTCGTAGTCGGCGGTTACGGGGAAGTAGCCGTCGCCCCAGGTCGTCATTGCGCAGAGCAGTCGGGCGGGGCCGAGGTCGATGGTTCCGGCGCCGTGGGGGGAGGCACGTACGTCGCGCATGATCTGCCAGTGGTGGGAGTGGGGTCGGAAGTCGACGGCCATGCGCCGGCCGGTTTCGTCCTTCCATCTCGACAGGGTGCGTGCCTTGTCGATGGCCTTGGGGAGGGGCAGGCCGGTCCATCCGTGGATGCCGTCCTCGCCGGGTTCGCCGAGTTCGGGTGCGGCGAACGTGGTGGCTGCTTCGTCTGCTGCGGCGCCCCAGAAGGCCACGTCGGCCATGCCGTCGACGGGTTCGTCGTGTTGCCAGGTGTTCAGGGCGTCGGTGTCGCCGAAGAGTATGCGTGCCCAGTCGACGCCGATGTCTCCGAGGGATAGGGATGAGTGCACCTGGCCGTCGCTGGTGCGGATCGAGATCTCGGACCAGCGTGTCCCGATTCCGTTGCTGTGGTCGACCTGTGTGGCCAGAACCGGCAGGTGCCGGTTGCGGGGTATGCCGCCGACTGCGATGACGGGTACGCCGAATATGAGGAAGCTGCCGCCGCCTTCCTCGGCTGTGCGGCGCGCCCTGTGGGCGTGTGGCTCGCGTATCGGCAAGGCCTCGAGCCGGGCGTGGAGGCGGGCGGTGCGGCAGTGCTCGTTGAAGGTCGCCTCGAGTTCGGCGGCTTTGGAGGCCGGGATGTCGTGGAGCATGGGGCCTGGCTGCCGGTGGAAGGTCCGGACGGCTTGGGAGGCGTCGGGTCCGGTGACCGCGAAGTCGATGGCGCCGGTGACGTCGGCAGCCGTGGCCGGGTCTTCGATACCCAGGTAGGCCGGATCGATGTCGGCCGGCGACTGTTCGCCGCTCCACAGTCCCAGGTGGCCCGCGTCTATGAGGACGAGGTTGCCGGAGGGGCAGGTGATGGTCCCGAGCTCGAACGTTTCTTCCATGGCGCGCGAGTCTACGGTCACTGGGGCGGCCGTCTGGAGGGGGATGGGGCGGCTGTTGCGCGGCCGTTGTCCGGGTGGCTGGTGGCGGTAGGGCCTAGGGTCGGGTTGAGGTCAAGACGTTCGATGAAGGGGTGTGTGATGAGTGAGAAGGCCCGGAAGTTGTTCGATGCGTTGGATTTGAATGCGGATGGTGAGTTGACGCGGGTGGAGGTGATCACGGCTTTGCGGTCGAAGGGGCCGACGTTGGCTGCTCGTGGGGTTCTGCCGTTTTGGGGTGTGGGGGATGTGGATGCGTCGTCGGCGTTGTTCGATGCGGCGGATGCGAATGGGGATGCGGTGTTGACGTTCGAGGAGTTCGAGGCGGTGGTGGATCGGCGGTTCGGCTGGTAGCTACGGCGTCAGGGGCGGCGGGGGGTGAGGCCGTCGAGGATGGTGGTGACGTGGGCGGGGGCGTCGGTGGGGTCGAGGGGGGCGTGGGCGATGAGGAGGCGGTACCAGAAGGGGCCGAAGATCAGGTCGGTGGCGTGGTCTAGGTCGGTGTCGGCGGGGATTTCCTGGCGGGTGATGGCGCGGGTGAGGAGGGTGGTGACGAGTTCGCGGCGGGTGTGGACCCAGGCGCGGAAGGGGTCGGCGAAGGTGGGGTCGAGTTGGGCTTCGGCCATGAGGCCGGTGAGGGCTTTGGCGCGGAGGGGGTCGTTGCCGATGCGGTAGAGGTCGGTGATGAAGGCGGTGAGGTCGCCGGGGAGGGTGCCGGTGTCGGGTTCGGGGACGCGGGTGTTGGTTTCGTGGGCGTAGGCGTCCATGACGAGGGCGGGTTTGGATTTCCACCAGCGGTAGACGGTGCTTTTGGCGACGTTGGCGCGTTTGGCGACGCCTTCGATGGTGAGGGCGCCGTAGCCGTGTTCGGTGAGTAGGGCTGCGGTGGCTTCGAGGACGGAGTGGTGGGCGTCTTCGTTGCGGAGGCGGCCGCCTGTTCGGGGTGCGGGGTTTTGGGGTGTGGTTGACACGGCATCACGATAGCCCCTACCTTAAATCGAAACGCTGCGTAGCGTTTCGATTGTTCGACGGGGTGGGGGGATGAGTCATGAGCAGGATCGTGATCGCACACGGGGACGGCATGAGGGGTGAGGAGCACTGGTACCGGTCGGTGGCCGAGGAGCTGGGCGCCGAGGGGCATGAGGTGCGGGTGCCGGACTTCCCCGAGCCGTTCGCGCCGGAGGCGGCTGCGTGGCTGAAGGGGCTGCGGGCGGAGACCGAGGGGATGCGGGCCGGTGAGACGGTGCTGGTGGGGCACAGTCTGGGCGGGGTGAATGTGTTGCGGCTCCTGCAGGAGCACGACACCGCCGTTGAGGGGGCTTTCGCGGGGGTGGTGTTCGTGGCGTCGATGAATGCCGGTGCGGGGTATGACGCGCTGGCGCCGTTCTTTTCGCCGGAGTTCGACTGGGCGAGGATCCGGGGTGCGGCGCGGGGGTTCCGGGTGTTGCATGCGGCTGATGATCCGGTGACCGGTGAGGCGACTGCGGAGCACGTCATGCGGTTTGTGACGGAGTTGGGGGCGGTGGCGCGGGTGACCGCGTCGGGCGGGCACTTCCCGAGTACGGGTGAGAGCCTGCGGGAGCTGCCCGACGCGGTGCGTCTTATACGTGAGGTGTTGTAGCGGGGGTCAGCGTACGGCGTCGCCGATGTGGTGGATGCGGACGAGGTTGGTGGATCCGCTGACGCCGGGGGGTGAGCCAGCGGTGATGACGACGACGTCGCCGGGGATGCAGCGGCCGATGCGCAGGAGTTCTTCTTCGACTTGGGCGACCATGGCGTCGGTCGAGTCGACGTGGGGGCCGAGGAAGGTTTCGACGCCCCAGGTGAGGTTGAGCTGGGAGCGGGTGGCGGGGTCGGGGGTGAAGGCGAGGAGGGGGATGGGTGAGCGGTAGCGGGAGAGCCGGCGGACGGTGTCTCCGCTCTGGGTGAAGGCGACGAGGAATTTGGCGTCGAGGAAGTCGCCCATTTCGGCGGCGGCTCGGGCTACGGCGCCGCCTTGAGTCCGGGGCTTGTTGCGCTCGGTGAGGGGTGGGAGGCCTTTGGCGAGGATGTCTTCTTCGGCGGCTTCCACGATGCGGGACATGGTGCGGACGGTTTCGACGGGGTATTTGCCGACGCTGGTTTCACCCGAAAGCATCACGGCGTCGGTGCCGTCGATGACGGCGTTGGCGACGTCGGAGGCTTCGGCGCGGGTGGGCCGGGAGTTGTCGATCATCGAGTCGAGCATTTGGGTGGCGACGATGACGGGCTTGGCGTTGCGCTTGGCGAGTTTGATGGCTCGCTTCTGGACGATGGGGACTTGTTCCAGGGGCATTTCGACGCCGAGGTCGCCGCGGGCGACCATGATGCCGTCGAAGGCGGCGACGATGTCGTCGATGTTCTCTACGGCTTGGGGTTTTTCGACCTTGGCGATGACGGGGAGGCGGCGGCCTTCTTCCTTCATGATGCGGTGGACGTCGTCGATGTCGCGGCCGCTGCGGACGAAGGAGAGGGCGATGATGTCGGCGCCGGTGCGCAGGGCCCAGCGGAGGTCTTCGATGTCCTTGTCGGAGAGGGCGGGGACGGAGACGGCTACGCCGGGGAGGTTGAGGCCTTTGTGGTCGGAGACCATGCCGCCTTCGATGACGGTGGTGTGGACGCGGGGGCCGTCGACGGCGGTGACTTCGAGGGTGACGCGGCCGTCGTCGACGAGGATGCGTTCGCCGGTGGTGACGTCGTCGGCGAGGCCCTTGTATGTGGTGCCGCAGGTGTGGCGGTCGCCTTCGTGGTCTTCGACGGTGATGGTGAACTCGTCGCCGCGTTCAAGGAGTACGGGGCCTTCGTGGAAGCGGCCGAGGCGGATCTTCGGGCCTTGAAGGTCTGCGAGGATGCCGACGCTGCGGCCGGTTTCGTCGGCGGCCTTGCGGACGCGTTGGTAGCGCTCTTCGTGTTCGGCGTAGGTGCCGTGGCTGAGATTGAAGCGGGCGATGTCCATTCCGGCTTCGACCAGGGCTTTGATCTGGTCGTATGAGTCGGTGGCGGGGCCCAGGGTACATACGATTTTCGCTCGGCGCATGGGGCGAGCGTATTCCCCTACCAGGCAGTAGGAAATTGGTTCCGGGTGTCCACTCAACAACCTTTGAGCAAAAGCTTGTTGACAATTGTTGAATGTGCGGAGGGGTGCTCTGATGAGCACCCCCGGGGTGCCGGTTCTGTCGTGTTTCAGAGTTGGGGAGGGGTCATGGTGAAGCGGGCGTTCACCTGGGCGTAGACGGTCTGGCGCTGGGGTTCGAGGTCGAGCGGCGGGGGGCCGGCGTCTTCGGCGGCGGTGAAGGCCATGGTGCGCATGCCCGCGCCGGGGGCGGCCTGGAAGGGGACGGCGTTCTCGGCTCCGAGGTCGGCGAGTTCGACGAGGGCGGCGAGGCGGGCGCCGAGTGCTTCGGCGTATTCGCGGGCGCGTTGGACGGCTTCGAGTACGGCTTGGCGGCGGGCTTCGCCGTGGGCGGGTGAGGTGGGGCGCAGGGCCCACCAGGGTCCGTCGATCTGGGTGAGTTCGAGGTCGGCGAGGCGGGTGGTGAGTTCGCCGAGGGTGGTGAAGTCGTTGAGTTCGGCGGTGATGTGGACGCGTCCGTGGTAGGCGCGGATGCGTTCGCCGCGGCCGTGGCGGGTGAGTTCGGGGGTGATGGAGAAGGAGCCGGTTTCGAGTTTTTCGACGGGGTCGCCGTAGCCCTTGAGGAGTTCGAGGACGGTGTTGTTGCGGCGGGTGAGGTCGTCGAGTGCGGTGCGCCGGTCGGTGCCGCGGGCGCTGACGGTGATGCCGATGCGGGCGATCTCGGGGTCGACTTCGATGCGGGCTTCGCCGCGGACGGCGACGCGGGGTACTTCGGGGGTTCCGTAGGGCTGGTGCGATGCGTCCTGGGTCATGGTTTCACTCTCGCACTGTCGTCCGTTCGGGTCCGGTCATCGGATCGAAACCTGGCAGGGGTGTTGCTGCTTGTTACCGGTGGGTCAGAATCTACGCGCGTTGTTCACGCCTCAAAAGGGGAGATGGCATGGCGTTCGACCGTAGGACGTTTCTGGGAACCACGGCTGCGACAGGTGCGGCCGTGGCGTTGGCGGGGGCCACGAGCTCCCCGGCCGCGGCACAGTCCGAGTCGGGGAGGCCGCCGCGGACGTACTCGTTCACGGTGATGGGCACGACCGATCTGCACGGGAATGTCTTCAACTGGGACTATTTCACGGACAAGGAGTTCGACGACAAGGCGCACAACGACGTCGGTCTGGCGAAGATCTCCACGCTGGTGAATCAGGTGCGCGCGGAGAAGGGGCGGGCCAACACGCTGCTGATCGATGCGGGTGACACGATCCAGGGCACGCAGCTTTCGTACTACTACGCCAAGGTGGACCCGATCACGGCGCGGCGGGGTCCGGTGCATCCGATGGCCCAGGCGATGAACGCGATCGGCTACGACGCGGCGGCGCTGGGGAACCACGAGTTCAATTACGGTATTCCGGTGCTGCGCAAGTTCGAGGAGCAGTGCGACTTCCCGCTGCTGGGGGCGAATGCGCTGGATGCGAAGACGCTGCGGCCGGCGTTCGCGCCGTACAGCATGCACCGGCTGCGGACGCCGCACGGGCCGGATGTGAAGGTGGCGGTGCTGGGGCTGACGAACCCGGGGATCGCGATCTGGGACAAGGCCAATGTC
Source organism: Streptomyces sp. NPDC088762 (assembly GCF_044750905.1). NCBI lineage: Bacteria > Bacillati > Actinomycetota > Actinomycetes > Kitasatosporales > Streptomycetaceae > Streptomyces > Streptomyces sp. NPDC088762. Next base: position 29,655 of record NZ_JBIVKT010000012.1, on the reverse strand, counting down.
CAGGGGAAGATGACCTTCCCGGGCTTGGAGGAGCAGGCGGCGAAGTACGTGCCGCGGCTGCGTTCGCTGGGTGCGGACGTGGTGATCGTGTCGGCGCACTCCGGGTCGAGCGGGACCTCTTCGTACGGGGATCAGCTGCCGTACATCGAGAACGCGGCCGGGCTGGTGGCCGAGCAGGTGCCGGGCATCGACGCGATCCTGGTGGGGCACGCCCACACGGAGATCCCCGAGTACCGGGTGAAGAACAAGGCGACCGGCAAGGACGTGGTGCTGTCGGAGCCGCTCAAGTGGGGGCAGCGCCTGACGCTGTTCGACTTCGAGCTGGTGTGGGCGAAGGGCCGCTGGTCGGTGGCGCACGTCGCGGCGAAGGTTCTGAACTCCAACACGGCCGCCGAGGACCCCGAGATCACGGGGCTGCTGTCGGACGAACACCGCAAGGTCGTGGCGTACGTGAACCAGGTGATCGGCACGTCGACGCAGGCGATGTCCTCGGCGGAGGGGCCGGTCAAGGACGTGCCGATCATCGACCTGATCAGCCACGTCCAGGCGGAGACGGTGAAGGCGGCCCTGGCCGGCACGGAGTGGGCGGCGCTGCCGGTGCTGTCGCAGGCCTCGTGCTTCTCCCGTACGGCGGCGATCCCGGCCGGGCAGGTGACGATCAGGGACGCGGCCGGCCTGTACCCGTTCGAGAACACGCTCGAGGCGCGTCTGCTGACCGGTGCGCAGCTGAAGGACTACCTGGAGTACTCGGCGCGGTACTACGTGCGGACGGCGCCGGGTGATGTGGTGGATCCGGCGAAGCTGACCAATGCGGAGAGCATTCCGGACTACAACTACGACGCGGTGTACGGGGTCACGTACGACATCGACATCGCGCAGCCGGTCGGTTGGCGGATCACGGGTCTGTCGTTCCAGGGGAAGCCGGTGGATCCGGCGGGGCAGTTCGTGCTGGCGGTGAACAACTACCGGGCCTCGGGCGGCGGGAACTTCCCGCACGTGCCTCAGGCCAGGCAGCTGTGGGCGAACTCGGATGAAATACGCAACACGATCATCCAGTGGGTGAAGGCGAAGGGGACGGTGGACCCGGCGCAGTTCGCGTCGGTGGACTGGCGGCTGACGCGGGCGGGCGTGCCCGTCTTCTAGTCACCGTTCGCCCGGACGGGGCCGGGGTCTGCGGCGGCGGGCGCCGGCCCCGTCCGGTTTCGGGGGGTGGTGGGGGCGAGGTGGGCCGGGTCAGGGGTGTTCGACCAGGGGGAGGAGTTCGACGGCGGGTTGGGGGCGGGTGTGTTCGCGCTGTTCGAGGCCGAAGGTGGTGAAGGCGGTGCGGGTGGGCTGGGGGTAGGGCTCTTTGCCCGTGAGGGTGTTGAGGATGGCGGCGCTGCGCCAGGCGGCGAGGCCGAGGTCGGGGGCTCCGACGCCGTGGGTGTGGCGTTCACCGTTCTGGACGAAGATGCTGCCGGTGACGGCGGGGTCGGTGATCATCCGGTAGTGCTCGTCGATGCGGGGGCGGCCGGAGGAGTCCTTGCGCAGGTAGGGGTCGAGGCCTGCGAGGAGGCGGCCGAGGGGGCGTTCGCGGTAGCCGGTGGCGAGGACGACGGCGTCGGTGGTGAGGCGGGAGCGGCTGCCCTGTTCGACGTGTTCGAGGTGGAGTTCGACCTTGGTGGTGGCGACGCGGCCGGCGGTGCGGACGCTGACTCCGGGGGTCAGGACGGCGTCGGGCCAGCCGCCGTGGAGGGTGCGGCGGTAGAGCTCGTCGTGGATGGCGGCGATGGTGTCGGCGTCGATGCCCTTGTGGAGCTGCCATTGGGCGGGGACGAGCTTGTCGCGGACGGGTTCGGGGAGGGAGTGGAAGTAGCGGGTGTAGTCGGGGGTGAAGTGTTCCAGGCCGAGCTTGGAGTACTCCATGGGGGCGAAGGAGGGGGTGCGGGCGAGCCAGGTGAGGCCTTCGCGGCCGGCGGGGCGGGCGCGCAGGAGGTCGAGGAAGACCTCGGCGCCTGACTGGCCCGATCCGATGACGGTGACGTGTTCGGCGCCGATGATGCGTGCGCGGTTGTCGAGGTAGTCGGCGGAGTGGATGACGGGGACGGTGGGGGCTTCGGCGAGGGGGCGCAGGGGTTCGGGAACGTAGGGGGCGGTGCCGACGCCGAGGGCGAGGTGTCGGGTGTGGGTGCGGCCGAGGGCTTCGGCTTCGCCGTCGGCGTCGAGTTGGGTGAAGTCGACTTCGAAGAGCTCGCGTTCGGGGTTCCAGCGGACGGCGTCGACCTGGTGGCCGAAGTGGAGTCCGGGCAGGCGGCCGGCGACCCAGCGGCAGTAGGCGTCGTATTCGGCGCGCTGGATGTGGAAGCGCTCGGCGAAGTAGAAGGGGAAGAGCCGTTCCTTGTGCTTGAGGTAGCTGAGGAAGGTCCAGGGGCTGGCCGGGTCGGCGAGGGTGACCAGGTCGGCGAGGAAGGGGACTTGGAGGGTGGCGCCGTCGAGGAGGAGTCCGGGGTGCCAGCGGAAGTCGCGGCGCTGGTCGTAGAAGGCGGTGGCGAGTTCGCCCGCTCCTTGGTGCGGCAGGCCGTGGGCGAGGGCTGCGAGGGAGAGGTTGAACGGGCCGATGCCGATTCCGACGAGGTCGTGGGGTGCATCGAGCTGGGCGGTCATCGGTGGGTGCTGCCTTCCAGGAGGGTGACGAGGGTGTCCAGGTCCCGCGCGGTGGCGTGGGGGTTGAGCAGGGTGGCTTTGAGCCAGAGGCGGCCGTCGGCGTGGGTGCGGCCGAGGACGGCACGGCCTTCGTGCAGGAGGGTGCGGCGCAGGGTGGCGACCTGGGTGTCGTCGGCGTGGGTGGGCCGGAAGAGCACGGTGGTGAGGGTGGGTGCGGAGTGGAGTGTGAATCCGGGGTGGGCGTCGAGGAGCCGGGCGAGGTGCTGGGCGAGTGCGCAGGTGTCGTCGATGAGGCGGGCGAGTCCGTCGCGGCCCAGTGAGCGCAGGGTGGTGGCGATCTTGAGGGCGTCGGGGCGGCGGGTGGTGCGCAGGGAGCGGCCGAGGAGGTCGGGGAGGCCGGCTTCGGTGTCGTCGGTGGCGTTGAGGTAGTCGGCCTGGTGGGCGAGGGGGGCGAGGAGGGTGGTGTCGGGGACGGCGAGGAGTCCGGCGGCGACGGGCTGCCAGCCGAGTTTGTGGAGGTCGACGGTGAGGGAGTGGGCGCGGTCGATGCCGTCGAGTGTGGCGCGGTGGCGGGGGCTGAGGGCGAGGAGGCCGCCGTATGCGGCGTCGATGTGGAGGTCGGCGCCGTAGCGGTCGCAGAGGTCGGCGATGGGGTGGAGGGGGTCGATGAGTCCGGCGTCGGTGGTGCCGGCGGTGGCGGTGACGAGGACGGGGCCGGGGGTGGCGGCGAGGGCCTCGGCGAGGGTGGCGGGGTCGAGGGTGCCGGTGGGTGTGGGGAGTGCGGTGGCCGGGGGGAGGCCGAGGAGCCAGGCGGCGCGCGGGATGGAGTGGTGGGCGTTGGCGCCGTGCAGGACGGTGAGGCCGGGGCCGTGGCGTTCGCGGGCGAGGAGGAGGGCGAGCTGGTTGGCTTCGGTGCCGCCGGTGGTGATGAGGGCGTCGGGGTGGGGTGCGGTCGGGTAGAACTCGGCGGCGAGGGTGCGGGTGAGGAGGGCCTCGATGGTGGAGGCGGCGGGGGCCTGGTCCCAGGAGTCGAGGGAGGGGTTGAGGGCGGAGGCGGCGAGGTCGGCGGCGGCCGCGACGGCGAGGGGCGGGCAGTGCAGGTGGGCTGCGCAGAGGGGGTCGGCGGGGTCGGCCGCGCCGGCGGCGAGGGTGTGGACGAGGGTCCGGAGCGCTTCGTGGTCCCCGGTGCCGTGTTCGGGCAGTACGTCGCCCAGCGCGGCCCGGACACGGTCCGAGCCGGCGCCGGGACCGCCGGCCGGAAAGGGGCCGCCGCGCTCCTCGGCCCCGGTGCGCAGGGCGTCGAGGACGGTGTCGAGGAGGGGCCGCAGAGCCGCGGCCCCGCCCCGCCCCCCGGCCAGCGGAGGCAACCCGCCACGAATGCCGACGGCGGACGCGGCCGCCGTACCGGCACTGCCACCGGCCGACGAGGGCGTGCCGAGGCCACCACTGGCTGGCGAGGGCGGCGTGCCGGGACCGCCGCCGGCCGGCGGCGGTGGCGTGCAGAGGCCGCCGCCGACCGGCGAAGGCGGCGTACCAGGACCGCCGCTGGCCGGCGAGGACGGTGTGCCAAGGCTGCCGTCGGCCAGTGAGGGGGGCGTGTCGGCGCTGCCCACGGCCGACGAGGGCGGCGTGCCAGGAGTGCTGTCGACCGGCGAGGGCCGCATACCAGGACCGCCGCTGGCCGGCGAGGGCGGCGTGCCGGGGCTGGCTCCAGTCTGCAGAGGTGGCGGGCCGGGGCTGGTGCTGGCGGGCGGCGGCGGGCCGGGCGGCGGCGCTGTCATGCGGGGACCTCCGGAGGCTGGGCGGGCGGGGCCTGGCCGCGCACTGCCCTTGTGCTGCGCGGCGGTTGCGCCGGTTGCGCTGCGCGCCGGGAGAGGGCGGGGCACCCAGCCGGTACAACGATCCGACCCGAATGGGGTAACCGCCGGGGTTTGTCCGGGGTCGTTTTCCGGCCCCTTCATGCCGCTGCGGGGGCTTGAGCCGGGCCGGGCGGCGGCCGTTGCGAGCCTGGCGAAGCGTGAGGCCGGGCGACGCGGCGGAGGCGGCATGGGCCGAGCCCGGCTTGTCCGGCGCAGGCGCGGGGACCTGCCCGGGCACCGGGTGCCCGGGGCAGCGCCCTGGGGCTATTGCCGCTGCCAGGTGGGGGGCCACGCTCAGCGAGCGCTTCGCCGGGCCAGGACGGCCGCGCGCGCCGGCCCCCAGTGACCGGTGGCATCGGAGCCCAGATGGGGACGCGGCCTGGCGCCCCCCATTCGGAGGCCAGGGCTGATTACGGCCGTTGCTGCCCTGTCGAAGCGTGCGGCCGGGCGACGCGGCGGAGGCCGCACGGGCTCAGCCCGGCCTGCTATCGCCGCTGCCAGGCCGGACGGCCACGCTCGACGAGCGTTCGCCGGGCCAGGCCAGCCGCGCACGCCAGTCCGGAGTGACTGGTGGCATCAGAGCCCAGATGGGGACGCGGCCTGGCCGACCCCATCCGGAGGCCAGGGCCCAGTACGGCAGTTGCTGCCCTGGCGAAGCGTGAGACCGGGCGACGCGGCGGATACGGCACGGGCCCGGCCCGGTCTGCTACGCCGCTGCAAGGTCGGGGGGCCACGCTCGGTGAGCGCTTCGCCGGGCCAGGCCGGCCGCGCGCGCCGGTCCCCAGTGACCGGTGGCATCGGAGCCCAGATGGGGACGCGCCTGGCCGCCCACTCGGAGGGCAGGCCGGGGGCCGCTGTTGCTGGCTTGGCGAAGTGTGTGGTTGCGGCACGGTCCCTGGCCGGGCTGTGGCCGCTGCCGGTCAAGCCATCGGCTTCGGTGGGCGCTGTGCCGCGTCCGGCCGGGCCGTTGGGCGGTGGCGCCAGAGGGCTCGGCCGGCGCCGTCGCGCGCCGCGAGTGGCTCGCCGGTCTCCCGGATGCGGACCAGCCCGGCCCCTCGGGGGCTTTCGCCCCGCTCGGCACCGGCGGCAACCCGCACCCGTGGGCGAGTGTGCCGCGGTAGTCGCAGTCGCCGGCGGTGTCGATCCGGCGGCCGGCCGCGGGCGGGGAGGTGCGGCGCGGGTGCGAGAAAGGCTTCAGCGGGTCGGCCCGGACCCCGGCCCGGTGGCCGGGCCTCTCACCGGTCCGCAGTACATGACCTGGCGGCTGGAGGGGCCGGCGGCGCTGCTGGCGGGCCCGTCGGGCAGCTTCCTGGTGCCGCTGCTGCCCGACGGGACGTACCCGCTGCTGGTCACCACCGCCCGCCCGGGCGGCGGTCTCCGCGCCACCGCCCAGGTCTCGGTGCAGTTCGTCGGCTGCCTCCGCCCGGCGTCACTGGCTCCGTACCCGCAGGGCTCGGGCGAGGTCGTCGAGCTGGTCGACGAGTTTGCGGCGCAGCAGGGGGAGGATGTCGGGGTTCTGCAGGCAGGCTCGGCCGGCCTGGAGGTTGATCTCGTCCACGGCGTGGGCGGGGAAGGCCCAGCGGCCGGCGGCTTCGCCGATGGCGGGGCCGCGGCGGGCGCCGAGGGCGACGGCGTCCGGGTAGAAGCGGGTCACGTACTGCCGTACGAGGTCGGCCTGTTCGGGCTGCCAGAAGCCCTGGGCGGTGGCGCTGAAGAGGTAGTTGGAGAGGGTGTCGTCCTGGAAGAGGCGCTGCCAGGCGGCGGCCTTGGCCTCTTCGGTGGGCAGTGCGGCGCGGCAGCGGGCGGCGCCTTCCTCGCCGGTGGCGCTGGGGTCGGCGGCGAGGGCGGCGTCGATCTCGCTCTCCCCCACGGCGCCCAGGACGGCGAGGCGGGCAAGGATGCGCCAGCGCAGTTCGGGGTCGAGTTCGGGGCCGCCGGGGACGGTGTCGTCGGCGAGCCAGGCAGCGATGGTATCGGGCTGGGTGGCGCTGTCGATGAGGGTGCGGACGGCGGTGAGCCGCAGGCCGGGGTCCGATCCGTCCTCGGTGCGCCGCAGGAGGTCGCGGGCGATGGAGGTGATGGTGGCGAGGGCCGCGGGGCGTTCGCCGGGGGCGACGTAGCGTACGGCGACGTGGTTGCGGGCGAAGGTGAGGACGCCCTGGACGACGGCGAGGTCCTGTTCCTGGTGCAGGTGGGCCGCGGCGGTCATCAGGTAGGTGTCCGGCTGGAGTTCCCCATCGCGGACCATGTCGCGCAGGGAGTTCCAGACGACGGCGCGGGTGAGCGGCTCGGGGATGCCGGAGAGGCCGCGCAGGGCGGTTTCGACGGAGGTGTCGTCGAGGCGGACCTTGGCGTAGGTGAGGTCGGCGTCGTTGAGGACGAGGAGCGCGGGGCGCGGGCCGCCGGCGGAGATCACGTCGCGGGACGGGACGTCGAGGTCGAGGAGTTCGCGCAGCTCCAGGATGTGGGGGTCGACGGGGTCGTGGTCGTAGACGCCGACGGCGATGTGGTGGGGGCGGCTGCCGTGGCGGTCGACGGTGAGGGTCCAGCCGTCGGGGGCTTCCTCGATCTGCGGGGTGAGGGTGTCGATGCCGGTGGTGCGCAGCCAGATGTCGGCCCAGGCGTGGACGTCGCGTTCGGTGTGGGCGGCGAGGGAGTCGACGAAGTCGGCGAGGGAGGCGTTGGCGAACTTGTGGCGGGCGAAGTGGGTGTTGATGCCGGCGAGGAAGTCCTTCTCGCCGAGCCAGGCGACGAGCTGGCGCAGGGCAGAGGCGCCCTTGGCGTAGGAGATGCCGTCGAAGTTGAGGAGGGCGGAGGCGGTGTCGGGGACGTCGTCGGGGGCGGGGGCGACGGGGTGGGTGGAGGGCCGCTGGTCGGCGTCGTATCCCCAGGGCTTGCGCTCCATGCCGAATTCGGTCCAGGTGCCGGTGAAGCGGGTGGCTTCGGTGAGGGTCTGGTAGCCCATGTACTCGGCGAAGGACTCGTTGAGCCAGATGTCGTCGAACCAGGCGAGGGTGACGAGGTCGCCGAACCACATGTGGGCCATCTCGTGGGCGATGACCATGGCGCGGCGCTGGCGTTCGGTGTCGGTGACGGCGGAGCGGAAGACGAACTCGTCGCGGAAGGTGACGAGGCCGGGGTTCTCCATGGCGCCGGCGTTGAACTCGGGGACGAAGGCCTGGTCGTACGAGTCGAAGGGGTACGGCTCGCTGAACTTCTCCTGGTAGCGGTCGAAGCAGGCGGTGGTGATCGACAGGATCTCGTCGGCGTCGGTGTCCAGGTGGGGGGCGAGGGACTGGCGGCAGTGGATGCCGAAGGGCAGTCCGGCGTGTTCGGTGCGGACGCTGTGCCAGGGGCCTGCGGCGAAGGCGGCGAGGTAGGTGGAGATGACGGGGGTGGGCGCGGACTGCCAGACGCCGGCGCCGTCCGTGGGCCGGTCGGCGGTGCGCGTGGTGACGCCGTTGGCGAGGACGGTCCAGTGGGCGGGGGCGGTGACGGTGAACTCGAAGACGGCCTTGAGGTCGGGCTGGTCGAAGGCGGGGAAGACGCGCTGGACGTCGTCCAGGAACATCTGGGTGTAGACGTACGTCTCCCCGTCCGCGGGGTCGGTGAAGCGGTGCAGGCCCTCGCCGGTGCGGGAGTAGCGCATGCGGGTGTCGAGGCGCAGCTCGTGGGGGCCGGGGGTGAGGCCGGTGAGCGGGAAGCGGTTGCCGTCGAGGGCGGCCGGGTCGAGGGGGTGGCCGTCGAGGACGACGGAGAGCAGGGCGTCCGGTTTCAGCTCCAGGAAGGTGTCTCCGGCCGCGCGGGCGGTGAACCGGATGACGGTGGCGGAGTCGAAGGTGTCGTCGCCGACGGTGAGGTCGAGGCTGACGGTGTAGTGGTGGACGTCGAGGAGCTGTGCTCGGAGCTGCGCTTCGTTGCGCGTCAGTGCGGACATGGGGCCATGCTGCCCGACGGCGGCGCGGGGCCGTAGGGGGTACGGCCGGAGCGGGGGCGGGGTGGCGCGGGGGCCGGCCGGGCCGGACCGGGCCGGGATCGGCGGCGTGCCCGGCGGTTCGGCGCGGGGGCGGGCCCGGCGGCGGGCCTGTGGCTTCGGCGGCGGGCCGCCGGGTCCGGCGGCCGGGGCGAGGCGGGGCCTCTACTCCTCGCCGGCCGCGATGGTCTCGTGGTGGCGGATGACCTCGGCGATGATGAAGTTGAGGAGCTTCTCGGCGAAGGCGGGGTCGAGCTTGGCGTTCTCGGCGAGCTGGCGGAGCCGGGCGATCTGGCTGGCCTCGCGGCCGGGGTCGGCCGGGGGCAGGTGGTGCCTGGCCTTGAGGTGGCCGACCTGCTGGGTGCACTTGAAGCGCTCGGCGAGCATGTGGACCACGGCCGCGTCGATGTTGTCGATGCTGTCCCGCAGGCGGGCGAGCTCGGCGGTGACGGCCTCGTTGGTCTCGTCGATGTCGCTGTTGTTCATGGTTCCCGAGAATACGTGGCGGGGGCGGGTGGTCGTTCGGCCAGTCGGCCAGTGAGACGGATACCGGCCGGGGAGGTCCGTCGGGTGGGGCCGGCCGTTGCCGGAGTCCGGTGGCGGCGGGGTCCGTCAGCGTGCACCTGCCGCGGTTGCCGGGGGACGACCACCCGGCGAGCGGGGGTGCGGCGCGATCCCATCGGCCTGGGGGCTACCAGCGGTGGCTGGGCCGGGTAGCGCCCGCAGCCTGGGCGCTGCCCTCGGGCCGGTGGGATCCGCGGGCCCGGACGCTCGCGGCGTTGCCGTCGGCCACCGGAGTCCCGGTCAGCGATCAGCGGTCAGCCACGCCTGGGGCGGCCCACCGGGCCGGGAGCGCGCCGTAGCCGGGCATGCGTGAGCCACGACAAGCCAGCGGGCGCACGGACAGCCGGGCCCCGCCGGCCCTGGGAGCAGCTCCGAGCGGCAGCTGGGGGCTGTCGGTGAGCGGCCGCCACGCGCCGAACGTTCGGGCTGACAGGGCTGGTGACCCGGGGTGGTTCCGGCGGCGCACCCTGAGCCTGTGACCGGAGAGGTTCGCGGGGGCGCGCCGCGCGGCACCGATTGGCCCGTGTGGTCCGGCGCCGTTGTGGCACGGCGTAGGACGGAGCCACTGCGGTGGGCACCGCCCATGACTGCCGGGGGACGCCGGTGACCGACCACACCGCGGCGGCGAGCGGCCCAGGCGTCCGGCCGGGCCTGGTCGGCCGGGCCGGACGGCCCGGAGGGGCCTCTCGTCGGTCAGGCCGGATCAGCGTCCGGAGGCTGGTGGCGTGGATCGCAAAGCGGAGCGGGAGGCCACTCGGTGGGATCCACGCGGTGGCTGGGGAACGTGGGTGACCGACAGCGCGGCGAGGCACGGCACCAGCCGTCGGGAGCCCGGCCTGATCTGCGAGCCGCCCCTTGGGTCGTGTCGTCAAAGTCCCGCCTGGCCGGCGAGTCCGGCACGCACGCTCGCCGCGTGGTCGTCGGTCACCGACGCTCCTTCCTCGATTCCCTCCTCCGCCTTGCGACCGCCCGCACCAGCCCCGTCGGCCCCTAAAGGGGCAGGGTTGCGGTGACCAGCCAGCCGCCTTCCGGGGCGGGGCCGGCGGTGAGGGTGCCGCCGAGGGCTTCGGCGCGTTCGGCCATGCCGGCGAGGCCGTGGCCGCCGCCGCGGGCGTTCTCGGAGAGCTTGGCGGGGCGGCCCCCGTCGTCGGCGATGCGGACCTCCAGGCCTGCGGGGACGGTGCGCAGGCCGACGCGGACGGCGGTGGCGGTCGCGGCGTGCTTGCCGATGTTGGTGAGGGCCTCCAGGACGATGCGGTGGGCGGTCGCGGCGACGTGGGCGGGGAGGCGGTTCTCGAGGCCCGCCTCCACGTAGAGGACGACGGGCGGGCCGGTCACGGAGAAGCGTTCGGTGAGCCCGCGGATGTCGGCGAGGCCGGCGACGGGGCTCGTGCCGCCACCGGGGCCTTCGGCGTCGCCCGGGCCGTCGGTGTCGCGGAGGATCGCGACGAGGCGGCGCATCGACCCGAGGGCTTCGTCGCCGGCGGTTTCGATACGGCCGAAGATCTCGCAGGCGCGTTCGGCGGAGACCTGGGTGAACCGGGCGGCGCGCGCCTCGACGACGATGCCGGTGACGTGGTGGGCGACGAGGTCGTGGAGCTCGCGGGCGAGCTCGAGGCGTTCGGCGGTGCGTACGGCGCGCAGTTCGCGCAGGCGCTGGACGGACTGGAGGCGCAGGAGGAGCGAGAACGCGCCGACGACGACGGTGAGCACGGAGAAGAGGAGGGTGAACCGGCCGGGGTCGGTGTCCCGGACGGGTACGGCCATGCAGCCGAGGCCGAGGAGGGGGCCGAGGACGGCGGCGGTCCGGACGGGGGCGTGCAGCAGGACCTGGGTGAGGAGGACGAGGAGGGCGACGGCCTCTCCGCCGCCCCAGACGACGATCGGGTGGTTGCCGAAGATGAGGAGGAGGGTGGCGGCCCAGGTGACGGCGGCCGCGAACCAGGCGCGGGCGAGGAGGGGGATCCGGGGCCAGGGCGCTGCGCTGAGGCACACGAGGATGCCGGACACCCAGACGGTGGCGTGCGGGAGGCTGGGCTGGTGGGCGAGGACGACGCCCTCGAAGGTGACCAGGCCGAGGAGGACGAGGGAGAGGCAGAGACGGGCCCAGTTCGCAGTGTGGGGGTTGCGGCGGGCCCAGCCGGAGAGGGGGCTCATGGTCCCTGCCTTTCCCTGCGGGGCGGGGCGGCCGGTGTCGGGGCGGCTGCGCCGCGGCCTTCCGGGGCTCCGCCCCGCACCCCGCGCCTCAATCGCCGGCGAGGCTGGATGCGCCGGTCCGCCGCCTCATCGCGGGGCGGGAGAGGCTGCGCGGAGGGGACCGCTGCACCAAGGCCTCCTGGGGCTCCGCCCCGCACCCCGCGCCTCAAACGCCGGGGAGGCTGGATGTGCCGGTCCGCCGCCTCATCGCGGGGCGGCAGCGACCGTGCCCAGAGGGCGGCTGCGCCGCGGCCTTCCGGGCGAGGCTGGTTGTGCCGGGTCACGCTGTGGGGGTGGCCAGGCCGCTTTCCCAGGCCCAGGCGGCGATTTCGACGCGGTTGCGCGCGTCGAGTTTGGTCTGGACGTTGGCCAGGTGGGTTTTGACCGTGGACAGGGAGACGAAGAGCTCGGCGGCGATCTCCGCGTTGGTCTTGCCGCGCGCGAGGCAGCGGACGACCTCGCGCTCCCGGTCGGTCAGGGGTTCGGCGGGGCGGCGGGCGGCCGGGGAGCGGGGGGCCATTTCGCGCAGGAGGCGGACGGTGATGGCCGGGGAGACCAGGGAGTCGCCGACGGCGGCCGCGCGGACCGCTTCAACCAGCATGGCCGGGCTGGCGTCCTTCAGGAGGAACCCGGACGCTCCGCCGTGGAGGGCCGCGTGGACGTACTCGTCGAGGTCGAAGGTGGTGACGATGACGATGCGTGGTGTGCCGTTGCCCGCGAGGCGGCGGGTGACTTCTAGGCCGTCGAGCTTCGGCATGCGGATGTCGAGGAGCAGCACGTCCGGCCGGTGCTCGGCGACGGCGGCCAGGGCCGCTTCGCCGTCGACGACGTCGGCGACGACCTCGATGTCGGGCAGGCTTTCGAGGATCATCCGGAACCCGGTTCTGACCATCTCCTGGTCGTCCGCGATGACCACTCTGATCGCCATGCGCTGCCCCTGCCTGCCCCGCTGTCGCCTGGTCTGTTGGTTCCATGGGACGGGTGCGCGGGGCGGCCCGCAACCGCAGTCGCAGTCGCAGTCGCAGTCGTACGAGGAGCACGGGACTCACGGGGCTTACGGGGCTTACGGGGCTTACGGGGCTTACGGGGCTTACCGGGCTTACGGCGCCCACGGCCCGGCACCCCGTCCCTCCGGGCGGTGCGCGACCGGCCGGAGGGACGGGGCGGAGGAGCCGCTACAGGGTCGCCGCGGCGGACTTGATCGCGGAGGCGAAGGTGGAGACCTCGGTGTAGACGCCGGGGTAGTCGGGCCGGGCGCAGCCTTCGCCCCAGCTGACGATGCCGACCTGGATCCAGGCGCCGGCGTCGTCGCGGCGGAACATGGGGCCGCCGGAGTCGCCCTGGCAGGTGTCGACGCCGCCCTCGTCGAGGAAGCCGGCGCAGATCTCCTCGCTCGGGACGAGCGAGCTGCCGTACGCGGCCTGGCAGGCGGCGTCGGAGACGAAGGGGACGGTGGCCTTCATCAGGTAGCGCTGCTGGCTGCCGCCTTCGCGGGTGGCGCCCCAGCCGGCGACGGTGAAGGTGCCGTTGTCGTAGGCCTTGGTTTCGGCGATCTTGAGGGTCGGGAGGTTGATGGGCTTGGCGAGTTTGATCAGCGCCCAGTCCTTGCCCGTGCCGTTGTAGCCGGGGGCCTGCAGGACCTTGGTGGACTTGACCTTGATGGCGCTGGAGCTCTTGAGGTCGACCACTCCGGCGGTGACGGTGATGGAGGTGTTGTTGCCGGAGCCGCTCACGCAGTGGGCGGCGGTGAGGACGATCTGCTGGGTGTAGAGGGCGCCGCCGCAGCCCATGGAGAGGCGCACCATGAAGGGGAATTCGCCCTGGGCCGCGCGGGTGCCGCCGACGACGGGGGCGGTGGAGGCGGTGGCGGAGCCGGGCTGGAGGCTGACGGCCGCGAGGGCGACCGCGCCGACGGCGAGGGTGCGCTTCATGAACCGCACGAGGGTGTTCACAGTCAACACGCTGCCTTTCGTGGGGGGTTGAGGCCGTGCGCGTCATCGGATGGGGATGTGTGGATGACGGGTCCATGACACATCGGGCGTATGGCGGGCATCAAGAACGCGTTTTCGGACAACTTCCGGCGCCGGGGGCGACATGACGCAGAACAGCGGGCCGGGCAGCCCGGTCGAGCACGGATTTCCGCACCTGGACACCGTGCGCGCCTCGATCACCGCACTCTTCCGGCACCTCTCGGCCGACGGGATCCGCGCCTACGCGGGCAGCTTCGCGCCCGCCGACGCCGCGTTCACGGCCGAGGACGACCTGCACCTGGGAGCCCAGCGGGTGGCCGCGGCGATCGTGCGCGCGCTGCGGCTGCCCGACGCGCGCATGGTGGTGAGCTTCCGGCCGATGGAGGAGGCGGCCACGGTGGAACTGGCGGCGGGACCCGAGTACTTCGTCGAGGTGAACGACCGCTTCCGCTTGCACCGTCGCGATCTGGCCGCGGCCCTGGCCCACGAGGTCACCCACGTCCTGCTGCACCGTCTGGGCCTCTCCTTCCCCGCCACCGCGCAGAACGAGATCCTCACCGACACCACCGCCGCCTACCTCGGCGTCGGCTGGCTGCTGCTCGACGCGTACCGCGAGGACGCGCTGACCCACCAGAGGTTCGGCTACCTCACCCCGGAGGAGTTCGGGTACGTGCTGGCCCGGCGCGCACGGCTGACCGGTGAGGACCTCTCCGCCTGGTTCACCAGCCCGCAGGCGTACGAGGCCTACGTGCGCGGCCGCGCGATGGCCGGCCGGGACCTGCGCCGGCCTCCGCTCACCACCGCGGGCCCCGTGGCGCGGCTGCGCTACGCCAAGGACCGCCGGTCCGGGGCGACTTCGGCGCCGGGGGCGGCGTACCGCTTCGACCGCGACGAGGGCGGGCTGCGGGTGAGCTTCCCCTGCCCGGTGTGCGGGCAGCGACTGCGGGTGCCGGTGCGCGGACGCCTGCGGGCGCGGTGCGGGCTGTGCCGCACGGTCCTGGACTGCGACACCTAGGGGGTGTCTTCGCCGGCCGGGCCGGCTTCACCCGGTGGCCATGAAAAGTTTCCTACCGACCAGTAGACAACGGTGCGGATCTCGCCAACTCTGATCACGTACATGCCAACTCGTGATCGAGGAGCGACCCCCCATGCGCAGCACCCGTACCGCCTCCACCGCCGCCGCGGTGGCCGCGGCGGCCGCCGTCCTGACCCTGGTTCCGGCCACCGCCGCCCAGGCGGCCCCGGCCGCGCCGGCGGCCGTCACCGCGTCCGCGCCCGGCGGAAACGCGGCGATCCTCGGCATCGACTACGCCACCTGGCAGCGCGATGTCGCCGCCGTCATCGACGCCGCCCGCCCGGCCATCGAGCAGCGCATCGCCGCCTCCCCCGCCGGCGAGAAGCCCGCGATCGTCCTCGACATCGACAACACCTCGCTGGAGACGGACTTCCACTGGTTCTGGACCTTCCCGACCCCCGCGATAGCCAAGGTCCGCGAGCTGACCCGGTACGCGAACGACCGCGGCGTCGCCGTCTTCTTCGTCACCGCCCGACCGGGGATCATCCACTCCCTGACCGAGCGCAACCTCAAGTCGGTCGGTTTTCCCGTCTCCGACCTCTACGTCCGCGATCTGCCCGACCTGTTCGACCAGGTGAGTGCCTACAAGACGGGCAAGCGCGCCGAGATCGAGGCCCGGGGCTACACGATCATCGCCAACATCGGGAACAACGAGAGCGACCTGGTCGGCGGGCACGCCGAGCGCACCGTCAAGCTGCCGGACTACGACGGCAAGCTGTCCTGACCCGGCGCCCGTCCCGGGCCCGGCTTCAGCCGCCGCACCCTCCGCACCCGCGCAAGCCGCGGGGCCCCACCTCCTCGTCCTCGTCGGCCCAGGAGCCGCCGCCGTCGCCCTCGTCGAACACGGTCACGATCACGCCGCCGATCACCAGGGGTACGGCGGCGATGGCGAGCATCCACCAGCCGAGGGAGTCCCGGATGCCCTGGAGGTCCGGGTCGAACAGGATCCAGCCCAGCGCACCCCACACCCCCATGGCCAGGAACCCGCTGAACGCGGACCACCGTTCCGAGCGGCTCATGCCCCCACCATCCCCTCCGTCGCATCCGGCGTTGTGCGTTGTGCCCGGAACGCCGCGGCGGAACACCCGGCTCCGTCAGCCGCCGGCCGCGGCGCCCGATTCGCCCGGTTCGCCCGCGATGGCGTTGACCGCCGCCCAGACGAAGGCCATCGCGGGCCCGATGGTCGCGCCCGGCCCCGGGTAGGTCTCCCCCATCACCGCCGCCGAGCAGTTCCCGGCGGCGTAGAGGCCCGGGATCGGGGTGGAGTCCTCGCGCAGCACCCGCCCGTCGAGCGGCGCCAGGTTCGGGTTCGGCAGGGGTCCCCGTAGTAGCGGTCGTAGACGCTCTCGCCGCGCCCGAAGTCCTCGTCGGTGCCCGCCTCGGCGAAGCCGTTGAAGCGGCGATCGCCGCGGGCAGGCGGCGGAGTGGCCCACGACCGCGAGGAGAGCTTCAGCGGGATCTCCTGCGTGGCGGTGCCGCTGCGGGGCGCCGGCCGGGCCGTCGCGGCCGTCTCGGTCTCCTCCTGCCGCGGCGAACGCGAACTGGCCCGGCTGGGACCGGTGGTCGCCGCGTGCGCGCGGGCCGTGTGGCGCGAGCTGTACGGGCCGGGGCGCGCCGGGCGTTCGGCGTCCGCCCCGGCGCGGGAGCCGGAACCTGCCGTGTCCGCACGGACGATGGACAACATGATGGGCTGGCTGCGGTTCAGCGAGTGGATGTAGTGGGTACTGATACCTCACGGACCCGACCCCTCGCCAGGGGGCCGGGCCCGTTACGTTGGGGGCCATGAGCACCCTGGAGACCATTCACGATGTTCCCGTCCTGATGTGCCCCGCCGACGGCGCGCCGATCGCCGCCGAGGCGGACGCCCTGGACCTCATCGGCAACGCCTCCTACGCGGGCGCCGAGTGGGTCGTCATCCCCGTCGAGCGGTTCGACGACTCCTTCTTCCGGCTGCGCACCCGCCTGGCGGGCGACATCATCCAGAAGTTCGTCCAGTACCGGGTGGGCCTGGTCGTCCTCGGCGACATCTCCCGCCACGTGCAGGCGAGCGAGGCGCTCCGGGACTTCGTCCGGGAATGCAACCGCGGCCGCCAGACCTGGTTCCTGTCCGACGCGGAGGAGCTGCGCGAGCGGCTGGAAGGCGCCCGCTAGCAGGACGGGCCGACCGTCTCCACGGTGCCGGCGCGGCGGGCGCGTTCGGCGGCCAGCACGGTCAGGTGGCTGGTGAGGGACTCCCGGGGCCCGGACCTCACCAGCGAGGGGTCGCCGGTGGCGACGGCGGCGACGAAGGCGTCCATGAGGCCGGCGTCGCCGCCGCCGTGGCCGCCCGCGGCGTCCATCGCGCCGGCGCCGTCGAAGGCGATGGTCTCCTCCGCGCGGGTCAGGAAGTCGTAGACGCGCAGGCTCCGGCCGTCACCCCGCAGCTCGGCGCGCGTCCCGAAGATCCGCGTCTGGCGGTCGGCCCGCTCGGTGAAGGCGGTCATGGTGAAGGTGGCCGTGGCCCCGGAGTCGAACTCCATGGCCACCACCTGGTGGTCGACGACGTCGTTGTCGCAGGCGTACACGCACCGCCCGTACGGTCCCTCCCGCAGCGCCCCCTCCAGGGCCTGCGGGGTGAACTCGTCGACCACCACGTTCAGCGGCCAGGAGTGCTCGCCGCGCGCCAGCCGGTCGCCGTAGTCGCGTGCGGCGGAATACGGGCAGTCGCGTTCCACGGCGCAGTCCAGGCAGCGGTCCGCCGCGCCGGCGGGCCTGTTCCCGGGCCTGAAGTGGGAGAGGCGGCCGAAGCTGGAGACGCGCGAGGGGGGCCGGCCGAGCACGTACTGCAGCCAGTCCAGGTCGTGGCAGGACTTGGCCATCAGCATGGACGTCGCCTGGTCCTCACGGCGCCAGTTGCCCCGGACGAACGAGTGGGCCTGGTGCCAGAAGCCCACCGGTTCCAGGTGCTGGACGCTGGCGATCTCGCCGAGCCGGCCGGAGTCGACGACCGCCTTCAGCGCCCGCGTGTAGGGCGTGTAGCGCAGCACGTGGCCGACCGCGAGGATCACCCCGGCCTCCTCGACCGCGTCCACGATCCGCCGGCACTCCCCCTCCGTCAGCGCCATCGGCTTCTCCAGCAGGATGTGGTGGCCGAGCGCGGCGAAGGCCAGCACCGGCTCCAGGTGGTCCCGGTCCAGGGTGCAGATCAGGACCGCGTCCGCGATCCGCCCGCGGGCGGCCAGCTCCCGCCAGTCGGCCACCGCGGCCCCGGCCCCGAGCCCGTGGGCGGCCGCGAGCCGCTCCCGCCGCGGGGTGCGCGGTTCGGCCACGGCGACGACCTCGGCCCGCTCCCGGTTCGCGAGGGCCCAGCGTGCGTAACCGGTGCCCCGGTTTCCGGCACCGACGACGGCGAGCGTGACAGCGGCAGGCATGCCCAAGCCCTTCCCCGCGGCCCGCCCGTCTAGTCGTAGCTGATCCGTACCCGGTCCTGGCCGCGCGCGAGCGCCTGGCAGGCCAGGACGTAACCCTCGGCCAGGTCTTCCTGGTCCAGGACCTCGTTGCGGGCCATCGTGACCTCGCCCTCCACGACCCGGCAGCAGCAGGCGCTGCACGCCCCTTCCCGGCAGGAGTACGGGGCGTCGAGCCCGGCCGCGAGCAGCGCGTCGAGCAGCGCCGGCGTACGGGCCAGGTGCGCGCCGAGTTGTACATCATGAGCGCGCCGGCGGCGAGGACGAGGCGGCCGAAGAAGAGGTCGGCGTCGGTGAGCAGGCCGACAGGTGCGATCACAAGTCTTTCGTTAGCTCAAACGAAAGACTTGTCAGACTGCCGCCCTGGCCGAGGAAGACGAAGTGATGAGCGCGCGCCGGGCGAAGGCCCAGGAGGAACTCAACCGGACGGGCCGGGGAACCAGCGCGGCGACGGTGGTGTTCCACGAGGCGGCGGCCGCGAAGCAGGGACTGAGCGCGACGGGGACGAAGACCCTGGACCTGCTGCAGCGTCGCGGCCCCCTGACCGCGAAGGAGCTGTCCCAGCTCTCGGGGCTGGCCCCCGCCTCGGTGACGGGCCTGGTCGACCGGCTGGAACGCAAGGGCTTCGTCCGCAGGACCGGGCATCCGACGGACAAGCGGCGCGTCCTGGTCGAGGCCCTGCCGGAACGGCTGGACGCGCTCCGACCGGTGTTCGAGGACTGGGCGCGCGAGGTCGCGGAGCTGTGCGAGGAGTTCACCACGGAGGAACTGGAAACGGTGATCCGCTTCCTCCGAGGCTCCAACACCCGCCAACTCCGCGCGGCGGCCCGCCTGTCGGGTTCCTGAGCGGACTTCCGAAACGCCACGGAGCGCCAGAAAGTGATCTACGATGATCCGATCACTGCCGTGACCGCCCGGCGGATGATGCCTGCCGCGAAGGACCGAGGTCCACCCGCAGCACGTTCCTTGCCCGTCCCGCCCCATGCGTGCGACCACAAGGATTGCGGACTGCCACCGGCGACGACACGGCATGGCCGACGTGGGACCGAGGTCCCACGCTGCAGAAAGTTGTCGCCCTTGAGCACCACGCCCCAACCCGATGACGTCAAAATCATCGCCATCGGGAACTTCCGCAATGAAGCAGGCCAGTTCGAGCACCGGCTGCCACCACTGAGCCAGACGACCCGCGCCCAGCAGCATCTTGCGAACCTGCCCAACGTCCAGCTCTCGCCGGCGATGCGGGAACGGCTGGCGTTGATGGCCGTCACCCCCTCGGAACTCGAAAGGGCCTCGCCGGAATGGTTCCGGATCGAGAACGGGGCCCTCCACATCATTCGGCTCCGCGTCTACACGCCTCTGATCTCCTTGGCGGTGGAGAACGATCGGCTTCTGGCCGACACCCGGTATGCGGCTGATCCCAACGCAGGCGTGTCGACCGCCCTCGCCATGCCCGTGCCGCACGACTCGTACGCCGCGCTCATGTACCGCGACGCGTTCGAGAGCCTCATGGAATCGGTCGACCGTGCCGCCGAGCGGGTCAAGTACCACAACCCGCAGGACGTGGGCGAACGCATCGTGGAGCTGCCGCTGACGGTGGTACCGGCCCTGTTCAACGGCCCTCGCGGCCAGGAGATCGACGACATCACCGCAGTGGACGGCAATTCCCGGCTGATCGCGTGCTTCAGCTGTATCCACGTGGAGCACGGCTGGGTCACCGGGAGCAACGACCACACCCAGGTGCCCCTGCAGCCCTCGGACCTGATGCGCATGCCGCTCAAGGGCCGCCGTGAGCTCGTGAGGAAGATCGTCAAGGCGGCCTACGGTACGCTCCGCAACCCCGACAGCGGGACCGAGGAGCGGCGCCGGGCGGCCATGGCCTTGAACGCCCTGACGGCCCCGGTTCAGGTCATCGTCGGATACGAGGACGACGATCCCACGCGCGGAATGCAGCGGTTCCCCGCGGCAGTTCGTTCGCTGCTCGTGCGGATGAACGTGGGCGTCAAGCCCTTCGACGACGGAGCCAAACACGCCGTCGTCGCCGAGGAGATCGTCGGCGCCCTGTACGCGGAGGGATGTTTCAAGGAGCCGGAATGCTCGGCCGAGGACTTCCGCGACGCGCTCATCGGAAGGGACCGGGAAGGCATGACACAAGCCATGAGCGGCCTCGGATACGACCCCTCCCTGCCCGACCAGCGGTTCGCTCTCGTCGTCGAACAACTCACCCGCCGTCAGCCGGAGGTCCGAGCCGTCTTCCGGGACAAGCTCCACAAGAGCCGGGTGTACCTGAAGGACCGCAACACGCCCATCGCCGAACTCGGACTGCGCTCGTTCTCGGCGAGCAGGTCCGACAAGCAGCTCAGGTCGATCCGGCGGGCACTGAACTCCGGCTGCCTGTGGAAGGAACTCGTCACCGACGACTGGCAGGCCGTGCCGGCGACCCACGACAAGGACATCGACAGCATCCGCGAGGGCGCCGACGCGGGTAGCCGCCAGGACCGCAACTACCTCGGAGTCCTCGGCATGATCGCCCTGGTGACTTCCGGGCATCTCCTCGCGGCGCGCGGCTCGGCAGAGGCCGAGGTCGGTCAGCAGATCGACCGCTCAGGGGTCGGGCTGGTGATCCGATCACTGCTGGACCTTCCGGAAGGCAGGATCCTGCTGGCCGACGCGGTCAAGCGCACCCGCAAGGGACTTGATCCCCGCTGGTGGGACAGCGAAAGCAGGCAGCTCGTACAGCAGTCGGCCCGGTGGCGGGGCGCCACGTACGACGCGCACCTGCGGCTGGCCGCCCACAAGGGGTTCGGCGCCGAGGGCCCGGTGCGCAATCCCGCCGCACGGGAGGAAGGGCTGTTCCAGCGCTTCGAAGCCTCGCTGGTCAACACAAGCGTCACCCTGGACGCGTTCCTTGACGAGCGAGACAGGAACGGGACGACCGACGACCTCGGCTGGGACAAGGTCGAGGCTTCGATGGAGCTCCTCGACTCGGTGAAGGAGTACCTCCAGAGGGTTTCGGCCCCACGGCCCAGGCGCCGCAGCTGAGCCACCACCCAGCCTCTCCCCCGGGAGCGCCACGTCCACGGCGCTCCCGGGCTCCACGCACGGCCCTCTAATCCGCGGCCCCGTACACCGGCAGCGGAGCCTCGGCCACGGCCAGGAGCTTCGTCGCCGTCTCGCCCGCCTCCGCCGGGGTCCAGCGGGCTTCCCGGTCGGCGGTGGGGCCGGGGCGCCAGCCCTCCATCACCGTGATGCGGCCGCCCTCCACCTCGAACACCCTCCCCGTCACCCCGGCGGAGCCCTCCGCTCCCAGCCACACCACCAGCGGCGACACGTTCTCGGGGGCCATCGCGTCGAACGCCCCGGCGGACGGCGCGGCCATCGTCTCCGCGAAGGCCTGCTCCGTCATCCGGGTCCGTGCCGCCGGGGCGATCGCGTTCACCTGGACCCCGTACCGCCCCATCTCCGCGGCGGAGACCAGCGTCAGCCCCAGGATCCCGGCCTTGGCCGCGCTGTAGTTGCCCTGCCCGACGGAGCCCAACAGCCCTGCTCCCGATGAGGTGTTGACCACCCGCGCCGCGACCCGCCGCCCCGCCTTCGCCTCCGCGCGCCACCACCTGGCGGCCGCCCGCAGGGGCAGGAAGTGCCCCTTGAGGTGGACCCGCATGACCGCGTCCCAGTCGTCCTCCTCCAGGTTCACCAGCATCCGGTCCCGCAGGAATCCCGCATTGTTGACCAGCGTGTCCAGCCGCCCGAACGAGTCCAGGGCGCACGACACCAGCGAGGCCGCCCCCTCCGCCGTCGCGATGTCCCCGCCGTGGGCGACCGCGTCCCCACCCAGGGCCCGGATCTCCGCCACGACCAGGGCCGCCGGGGAGTCGGGCCCCGGCAGCCCGTCCAGCCCCACGCCCAGGTCGTTGACGACGACCTTCGCCCCCTCCGCCGCGAAGGCCAGGGCGTGGGCGCGCCCCAGCCCCCGCCCCGCGCCCGTCACGATGACCACTCGACCGTCCGCAATGCCCATGTCAGCTCTCCTCATCCACGGTGTCCACCGCTGCCTTGTTCACGGTTGCCGCGTCCAGGAACGCCGGCCGCTCCCCGCCCCCGTGCACGAGCAGGCTCGCCCCGCTCACGTACCGCGCCCGGTCGGAGGCCAGGAACACCGCCGCCTCCCCCACGTCCGAGGGTTCCGCCAGCCGCCCCAGCGGTACGGTCGCGCCCACCGCCGCGATCCCGGCCTCGTCCCCGTAGTGCAGGTGCGCCAGCTCGGTCCGCACCATGCCCAGGACCAGCGAGTTCACCCGTACCTCGGGCGCCCACTCCACCGCCATGGACCGGGCCAGGTTCTCCAGCCCGGCCTTCGCCGCCCCGTAGGCCGCCGTCCCCGGCGAGGGCCGGGTCCCGCTGACGCTGCCGATCATCACGACCGAGCCCCGCGTCGCCCGCAGCCACGGACGGGCCGCGAGCGAGGCCGTCATCGGGGCCACCAGGTTCAGCTCGACGACCCGCGCGTGCCGCTCGGCGCCGCCCTCCCCCAGCAGCCGGTACGGGGTCCCGCCCGCGTTGTTGACCAGGCAGTCCAGCCGCCCGTACCGGCCGGCGACCGCGCCGAAGAAGTCGAGTACGGCGGCCTGGTCGCGCAGGTCGAGCGGCTCGAAGGACGCCTTGCGGCCACCCTCCGCCACCGGTTCCTCCGGTGGGCGCCGCGCACAGACGACGACCTCCGCGCCGGCCGCGAGGAACGACCGGGCGATGCCGGCTCCGACGCCCCGGGTCCCACCGGTGACGACGACGACCCTCCCGTCGAGCTCCATAGGCTGCTACCTTCCTCACCTAACAAATGTTTGGTGGAAAGGTAGCTGATCCGCTCATGGGTGTCTCCACCTCGAGCCCGGACAAGGGCATCTCACTCGTCACAGTCGACTTCCCGCCCGTCAACGCGCTCCCCGTGCAGGGCTGGTACGACCTCGCCGACGCCCTGCGGGCCGCCGGCCGCGACCCCGAGGTCCGCTGCGTGGTCCTCGCCGCCGAGGGCCGCGGTTTCAACGCCGGGGTCGACATCAAGGAGATGCAGCGCGACACCGGGCACTCCTCCCTCATCGGCGCCAACCGGGGCTGCTACGAGGCCTTCGCCGCCGTCTACGAGTGCGAGGTACCGGTCGTCGCGGCCGTGAACGGCTTCTGCCTCGGCGGCGGCATCGGCCTCGTCGGCAACGCCGACGCGATCGTGGCGAGCGACGACGCGACCTTCGGGCTCCCCGAGCTGGACCGCGGCGCGCTCGGCGCCGCCACCCACCTGGCCCGCCTCGTCCCGCAGCACCTGATGCGGGCGCTCTACTACACCTCGCGCACCGCCACCGCCGCCGAACTGCACGCGCACGGCTCGGTCTGGAAGGTGGTCCCGCCCGGCGAACTGCGCGCCGCCGCCCTGGAACTGGCCGCCGAGATCGCGAAGAAGGACGGCTACCTCATCCGGCTGGCCAAGGCCGCCATCAACGGCATCGACCCCGTCGACGTGCGCCGCAGCTACCGCTTCGAGCAGGGATTCACCTTCGAGGCCAACCTCAGCGGGGTCGCCGACCGGGTCCGCGACACCTTCGGAAGGCAGAGCAAACAGAACGGGCAGAGCGCGCAGGGCGGGCAGAGCAGGGAGGACCGGACGTGACCGACAAGACCATGACCCCCGAAGAGGTGGTCGGGCGGCTGCGCAGCGGGATGACCCTCGGCATCGGCGGCTGGGGCTCGCGGCGCAAGCCCATGGCCCTGGTGCGAGCGCTGCTCCGCTCCGAGATCACCGATCTCACCGTCATCTCGTACGGCGGCCCCGACGTGGGCCTGCTGGCCGCCGCGGGCCGCATCAGCCGGCTCGTCGCCCCCTTCGCCACCCTCGACTCGATCCCGCTGGAGCCCCACTTCCGGGCCGCCCGCGAGCGCGCCGCCTTCACCCTCACCGAGTACGACGAGGCCATGTTCATGTGGGGCCTGCACGCCGCCGCCAACCGGCTGCCCTTCCTCCCCGTCCGCGCCGGCCTCGGCTCCGACGTGATGCGGGTCAACCCGGAGCTGCGCACCGTCACCTCCCCCTACGCCGACGGCGAGGAGTTCGTGGCCGTCCCCGCCCTGCGCATGGACGCCGCTCTGGTCCACCTGAGCCGGGCCGACCGCCTCGGCAACGCCCAGTACCTGGGACCGGACCCGTACTTCGACGACCTCTTCTGCGAGGCCGCCGACGCCGCCTACGTCTCCTGCGAGCAGCTCGTCGAGACCGCCGAGCTCACGAAGGCCGGTCCCCCGCAGTCCCTCCTGGTCAGCCGCCACTCCGTCACGGGGGTCGTCGAGACCCCCCACGGTGCGCACTTCACCTCCTGCGTGCCCGACTACGACCGCGACGAGGCCTTCCAGAAGCTCTACGCGACCACCCCCTGGCCCGAGTTCGCGGAGCGCTTCCTCTCGGGAGCCACCGAGCACGACTACCAGCGCGCGGTCCGGACCTGGCACGAGGAGCAGAAATGACCAGTCGTGCGGAGTACTGCGTGATCGCGTGCGCCGAAGCCTGGCGCGACAACGGCGAGGTGCTCGCCAGCCCGATGGGCCTGATCCCCTCCTTCGGCGCCCGGCTCGCGAAGCGGACCTTCTCCCCCGACCTGCTCCTGACCGACGGCGAAGCGATGCTCGTCGGCCTCGACGGCACGGTCGAGGGCTGGCTCCCGTACCGGCGCCACCTCACCATGGTCACCGGCGGACGCCGGCACGTGATGATGGGCGCCAGCCAGATCGACCGCTTCGGCAACCAGAACATCTCCTGCATCGGCGACTGGCGGCAGCCCGCCCGCCAGCTCCTGGGCGTGCGCGGCGCCCCGGTCAACACCCTGAACAACCCGGTCAGTTACTGGATCCCGAAGCACTCCCCCCGGGTGTTCGTCGAGAAGGTCGACATGGTCAGCGGCGTCGGCCACGACCGCGCCGAGGCGGCCGGGGCCTCGGCCACCCGCTACCACCGCCTCCCCCGGGTGGTCAGCGACCTCGGCGTCTTCGACTTCGCCGGCCCCTCCCGTTCGATGCGCCTGGCCTCCCTCCACCCCGGGGTCACCGTCGACCAGGTACGGGAGGCCACCGGCTTCGAGCTCGCGATCGGCGACGACGTCCCGTACACCCGGGAGCCGACCGCCGAGGAGCTGCGCCTGATCCGCGAGGTCATCGACCCCAAGGGGCTGCGCGACCGCGAAGTACGGGGCTGATCCGGTGGATTCGATGGAGACGGCCTTCACCAGGCTGGTCGGGGTGCGGCACCCGATCGTGCAGACCGGCATGGGCTGGGTCGCGGGCCCGCGCCTGGTGTCGGGCTCGGCCAACGCGGGGGCCCTCGGCATCCTGGCCTCGGCGACGATGACCATGGACCAGCTGCGCTCGGCGGTCCGGGAGGTCAAGTCCCGCACGCCGGACGGAACCCCCTTCGGGGTCAACCTCCGCGCGGACGCCGGGGACGCCGCCGAGCGCGCGCAGCTGATCATCGACGAGGGCGTACGGGTCGCCTCCTTCGCCCTCGCGCCCTCCAAGGAGCTGATCGCCCGGCTCAAGGACGCGGGCGTCGTCGTCATCCCCTCGATCGGCGCCCGGCGGCACGCCGAGAAGGTGGCCGCGTGGGGCGCCGACGCGGTGATCGTGCAGGGTGGCGAGGGCGGCGGGCACACCGGGGACGTGGCGACGACCGTACTGCTGCCGCAGGTCGTGGACGCCGTGGACATCCCGGTGGTGGCCGCGGGCGGCTTCAGCGACGGCCGCGGCCTGGTGGCGGCCCTGGCCTACGGGGCCGCGGGCATCGCCATGGGCACCCGCTTCCTGCTGACCTCCGACTCCACCGTCCCGGACGCCGTCAAGGCGGAGTACCTGAGGGCCACGGTCAAGGACGTCACCGTCACCACGGCCGTCGACGGCCTCCCGCACCGCATGCTCCGCACCGAGCTGGTCGACTCCCTGGAGCGGGCGGGCCGCACCCGGGCGCTGGTCCGGGCCGTCCGGCACGCGGCCGGGTTCAAGAAACTGTCCGGCCTGAGCTGGTCGCAGATGGTGCGCGACGGCCTGGCGATGAAACACGGCAAGGACCTGTCCTGGAGCCAGGTCCTGCTCGCCGCGAACACCCCCATGCTCCTCAAGGCGTCCATGGTCGAGGGCCGTACGGACCTCGGCGTCATGGCATCGGGCCAGGTCGCAGGGGTGATCGACGATCTCCCGTCCTGTGCGGAGCTCGTCTCCCGCGTCATGGCCGAAGCACGACAGGCACTAGAAGAACTGCACTCGCTCCGCGCCCTGCCACCACCAGGGTGATCCCCCTTCTCCGTCACAGGAGTCGCATACATGAGCCGTGCCCGAATCCGCCTGGCGACCGCGGTCCTCGCCTCCGCCCTCGCCATCGGGACCCTGCCCGCCGCCGCTCACGCGGCAGCGGCGCCCGGAGCCGGGGCCAGTGCCCGGCACCACCAGTACCTCCAGGCGGAACCGATCCGCCAGATTCCCCTCCAGGGCGCGGTCAACTTCCGTGACCTGGGCGGCTCTTACACCTGGACCGGGGGCCAGGTCCGCCAGGGCCTGGTCTACCGTTCCGACGCACTGAGCAAGCTGACCGCCGCGGACATCACCACCGTGTCCGGTCTCGGCCTCACGAAGGTCGTCGATTTCCGCATCCCGATGGAGCTCCAGTACGACGGCGCCGACAAGCTGCCGGCCGGGCTCGCCCCCACCTCGCGCCCGGTCAGCGACCTCGGCCTCTACGGGACCCTCGTCGGCGCGATCTCCAGCGGTGACCCCGTCAAACAGGAGCAGATGCTCGGCGGGGGCCGCGCCGAGGCCTACATGCGCGACATCTACCGCACCTTCGTGACCAGCCCCGAGAACCGGGCGCAGTTCGCGGCGACCGTGCGGGAGATCGCGGACGGCGGACAGGGTCCGCTGTTGTACCACTGCACTTCGGGCAAGGACCGGACCGGCTGGATGAGCTACGTCCTGCTGCGCGCCCTGGCCGTCCCCGAGGACACCGCGGAACGCGACTACCTGGCGTCGAACACCTTCCGTGCCGCGTACGACGCCCAGGTGCGGGCGGGCCTCAAGCAGTCCGGGCGGATGCAGAACCCGGACCTGCTGATCCCGCTCCAGGAGGTCCGCCAGGACTACCTGGACGCCGCGACGGCCCAGCTGGAAGCCGATTACGGCAGCTTCTACGGCTACCTGACCGACGGCCTCGGCCTGGACCTGCGGACCCTGGCGAAGCTCCAGACCAAGCTGGTCCGCTAGCGGAAGGGGAAGCGAAACCGGAAGCGGATGCGACGACGCCGGGCAACCCCGTGAAGGGCTGCCCGGCGTCGTCGTACGTCGGTGTTCCGCTACGGTCAGACGGCCCGCCGGCGGCCCTGGCCCCCGGTGCCGACCCGGCTGCGCGCGGAGGCCGCGGCCGCACCACCCGTGGAGCCGCCCCCGGTGCGCGGGCGGCCGCGCTCGCCGGAGCCGGCGGCCCCGCCGCCCTGGCCGCCGCCCTGCCCGCGACGGGCCTGGCCCGACCCGGAGGCCGCCGGGGCCTGCCCGGTGCCGCCGCCACCGGCGCGGCGGCCTCGGCCGCCGGCCGCCGGCGCGCCGCCCGTGGCGGAGCCGGTGCGCGGTCCGCCCGACCGGCGGCGCGAGCCGGAGCCCGAACCGGAGCCCGAGCCGCTGCGCTGCTTGGGCGCGGTCGGCTGCGGTACGTCCAGCACCACCGGGATGCCGGAGGGCGCCTTGGCGCCGGTCAGCCGGGACAGCTCCTCGTCCGAGGACTTGATCTGCGCGGTGCGCGGGGAGATCCCGGCGTCCGACATGAGGCGGGTCATGTCCCGCTTCTGGTCGGGCAGCACCAGGGTGACCACGCTGCCGGACTCGCCGGCGCGGGCGGTACGGCCGCCGCGGTGCAGGTAGTCCTTGTGGTCGGTGGGCGGGTCCACGTTGACGACGAGGTCCAGGTCGTCGATGTGGATGCCGCGCGCGGCCACGTTGGTGGCGATCAGCGCGGTGACCTCACCCGTCTTGAACCAGTCCAGCGTCCGGTTGCGCTGCGGCTGCGAGCGCCCGCCGTGCAGGCCGGAGGCCCGTACGCCGTCCGCCAGGAGCTTCTTGACCATGCGGTCGACTCCGCGCTTGGTGTCCACGAACATGATCACCCGGCCGTCGCGGGCGGCTATACGCGTGGCCACGGCCTTCTTGTCGGTCTCGTCCATGACGTACAGGACGTGGTGCTCCATGGTGGTGACCGCGCCGGCCGACGGGTCGACGGAGTGGCCGACCGGGTCGGTCAGGAACATCTTGACGAGTTTGTCGACGTTCTTGTCGAGCGTCGCCGAGAACAGCATGGTCTGGCCGCCGGCCTCGACCTGCTTGAGCAGCGCCGTGACCTGCGGCATGAAGCCCATGTCGGTCATCTGGTCGGCCTCGTCGAGGACGGTGATCGCGACCTGCGAGAGGTCGGCGTCACCGCGGTCGATGAGGTCCTTCAGACGACCGGGGGTGGCGACGAGCACCTCGGCGCCGCGGCGCAGGGCGCCGGACTGCCGGTTGATCGACATGCCGCCGACGACGGTGGCGATGCGCAGGTTGACCGCGGTGGCGTACGGGGCCAGGGCGTCGGTCACCTGCTGCGCGAGCTCGCGGGTCGGTACGAGGACCAGGGCGAGCGGCTGCTTCGGCTGCGCGCGGCGGCCGGCGGTCCGGGCCAGCAGCGCCAGGCCGAAGGCCAGCGTCTTGCCGGAGCCGGTACGGCCGCGGCCGAGCAGGTCACGGCCGGCCAGCGAGTTCGGCAGCGTCGCGGCCTGGATCGGGAACGGCTCGGTCACGCCCTGGGCGGCGAGGGTTTTCAGCAGCGCCTCGGGCATGTCCATGTCCTCGAACGCGGCGACCGGCGGCAGCGCCGGGGCGATCGGCTCGGGCATGGTGAATTCCTGGGGCCGGGCCACGGGGGCGGACTTCTGCCGTCCCGCGCCAGCCTTCGGACGTCCCTGGGCCGCACCTCGACCCCGGGTGGGGCGGCGGCTGGGTCGTGCGGAGCTGGAGCTGGTCATGCGAGAAAGCCCTCCTGAAACCGGCAGGTACTGCACATACAAGGCGTGTTGCACACGGGTCGAAACAGCAGACAAGCCGGGGTCCGCACCGTGCGGTGCGGACCCCGGCATGCCGAAAAACTTAGGCGGGGAGGATGTTCTCCGCCTGGGGGCCCTTCTGGCCCTGGGTGACGTCGAAGGACACGCGCTGGCCCTCGGTGAGCTCACGGAAGCCCTGGGTGGCGATGTTCGAGTAGTGGGCGAAGACGTCCGGGCCGCCGCCGTCCTGCTCGATGAAGCCGAAGCCCTTTTCCGAGTTGAACCACTTCACGGTGCCAAGTGCCATTTTGAATCTCCTGAATAGGCGGCAAGGGCCCCATCCGGAGATTCCGGGAAAAACAATAAAAGCGCCTGAGGAACATTCCCGTCAGGCGCACATAAAGTTCATGGGTACCACAACTGCAACGAGAACTAAGCTAGCACATCTCCCCCGGTGGGTGTCGACCCGAGGCTGTGATCTCCGCCCTTCGTGGTACCCGCGCGCCCGTGGCTCTGCCCGTCCCCCGGGCCTGGTGTGGTTCGCCTCAAACGCCGGCGGGGCTGGGGTGGTGTCCTCCGGGCGGGAGCGGTTTGCCGGTCGGGGTCGCGGGGTCCCTCCGGGACGTCTCCTCGGCTCGCGCACTAAGCCCCGCTTCGACATGTGCACGGTGGTTGCGCGCTCGTCCTGCGGGGACGTCCCGGCGTGCCCCCGCTCCACCAGCAGGCAACAGGCACCGGCCCGGTGCGCGGGGGAGTGGATTGCGACCCCCGGCCCGGGTGGGGCCGGAGTGGGGCTTGGGGTGGGGACACGCCGGAGTGTCCCCGCAGGACGAGCGCGCAAC
>NZ_JBIVKT010000011.1:0-276815 GCF_044750905.1 Streptomyces sp. NPDC088762 | reverse complement strand
GGGACCCTGTGGGAGAGTAGGACGCCGCCGAACAATCATTGCGGGAAGCCCCGCACCAAATCCTTCGGGGTTCGGTGCGGGGCTTTTCTGCGTTCGGGACCCTCCGTTCTGCGTTCAGGGCCCTTCGCTAGGATCTTCGATCATGAACCAGCACGTGATACGTCCTGTCCGAATCGGCGAGTGGGAGAAGGTCAAGGAGCTGCGTATCGCGGCTCTGCGGGATCCCGCGGCCGGCGTGGCTTTTCTGGAGACCGAGGAGGCCGCCCTGGGGCGGCCGGATGCCTTTTGGCAGGAGCGCACGGCGGGTGCTTCGCACGGCAGGGCGGCGAGACAGTTCATCGCCGAGGCGCCGGACGGGACGTGGAACGCGAACGTCGTCGTCCTGGTCGAGGAGGCCGGGACCATCGGGATCTTCGATGAGGACATCGAGGTGCACCAAGGGCATCTCGTCGGGGTGTTCGTGCGGCCCGAGCAGCGGGGGAGCGGGCTGACCGAGGCCCTGTTCGAGGCCGCGCTGGAGTGGTCCTGGTCGTTGGAGGAGCCGGCGCTGGAGCGCGTACGGCTCTTCGTGCACGAGGAGAACGGGCGGGCCGCGGCCTTCTACCGGCGGTTCGGGTTCGAGGCGACGGGGCTTGCCGTGCCCGTGCCCACTGACCCTGATGCGCGGGAGATCGAGTACGCGTTTCCGCGGCCCAAGGCTTAGGGGAGGTCCGCCTCCGGCCAGCGGGAGCGGGCCTGTTCGCGGCTGCGGCACAGGGCGAGGAGGGGGAGCGTCTCGTCCTGGAGGAGCTCAGGGAGCTGGGGGATGGGCGCCACCGCTGCCACGTCGTCCAGGACCAGGGACAGTGGTGGGTCGAGCCGACCGTGGGATGACCGTGCGGCCATGCGGCGGCCGTGCTCGACCACGTGGGCGGCGAGTGCGGTGAGCAAGGGCATCGCACCCGGGTGGGTACGGGGGTCCTCCAGGGCTTCACCCACCACGTAGAGGGTGCCCCCTTCGGCAGTGAACGAAGCCAGGGTGAGGGCATCCGTTCGGTTGGGATTGCAGGCCTCGCGGATGTGGATCGAGGTCAGGCAGGAGAGGGCACGGGTCGTCAGGTGCTGGGCCAGCTCTCGGCGTTCGGAGTGCGCGGTGAGGGCGCTCTCCAGTTCGCCGGCCGAGCCGGGCGCCGCTTGGGGGTGGGTGCGCAGGATGCGGACCGGGTCCTGGGCGTTGTTGCCCTGGGTCCAGCGGTGGAGCTGCTTGAAGGGGCGGTCGTCCAGGGCGGCGGCCTGGAGCCAGCTGCGCAGGAGCGTTTCGGCGGTGTCGGCCACCGCGGCGTCCATCCGGGCCTGCGGGCGTACGGGCGCCAGCAGGGCGATCGCGCGGGCGGCGGCGGTGTCCCGGTCGGCGCAGCCGTCGGTCGGGTTCCAGTGCATGCGGGCGGGGGTGTCGCAGAGGTGCGAGGGGTCGTAGAGGAGGACCGGGCCGAGTTTGGCGCGGGCGTCCTTGGTCTCGGCCCAGAGGGTGGGGGAGGAGGTCACGATGAGTGCCGCTCCCTCCGTTTCGCCGATACGGGCCACGGCCGCTCGGAGGCGGTCGTTCGGGCCGGCGTAGGTGAGGCGTTGCGGGGCTGCCGGGGCCCGTGAGGCGGTCGGTGTCCCTGGGGCGTAGCCGAAGCCGTAGCGGTAGGCCTCGTCCGCCGGGCGGGCTCCGCCCACGGTCTGAGGGTGCGCGGCGGGGGCTCCGGCCGGGGCCTGTGGGCCCGCCGGGCGGGGGCGGCTGGGGGTTCTGCCCCCAGACCCCCGCGCCTCGAACGCCGGCGAGGCTGAATGGGCCTCCGCTGAGTGCGTAGGTGCGGCTTCGAGGGCGGTCTGGCGGGCCAGGGCGCGGCGGGACTTGGTGCGGGCGATCACGCCGATGGCGAAGACGGTGAGGACGAACAGCACCAGCAGCTGGCTGATGAACAGCCCCCAGAACAGGCCCCAGCCGGGGAGCGCGGCCGGGTCGGTGTCCGGCCAGGCGCCCGCGACATCGTGCGGTTGCGCTATCAGGGCGCGCACGGCTCCCGGGGTGCGGGTGAAGGTGACGGTGGCGGGCCAGGCGCCCTTGGAGAAGAGGGCGGCCAGGCCCGTGGCCGACCAGGTGAGGACGGCGAGGCCGAGGAGGAAGGCCAGGAGGGCGACCAGTAGCCCGTCCGGGATGCCGCCCCGGGCGGGGGGCTGCGTACGTCGTACGTCGTGCATGGTCAGGCCACCGTGGTCGCGGACGGGCCGCCGCTGCCGCGGCGGCGTTCGATGGCCAGGGCCCTCTCCTCCGCCTCCAGTTCGGCGGCCAGCATGTCGTCGTGGAGGCGGGTGGGGGTGGAGGACTCGGTCATGGCGCGGTCGGTGAAGACCAGGGGGCGTTCGGCTTCGGTGATCAGGTGTTTGACCACCTGGACGTTGCCGTTGACGTCCCAGACCGCGATGCCCGGGGTGAGGGTCGGGATGATCTCCACGGCCCAGCGGGGGAGGCCGAGGACGCGGCCCGTCGCGCGGGCCTCGTCCGCCTTTTGGGCGTAGATGGTTCTGGTGGAGGCCATCTTGAGGATGGCCGCGGCCTCGCGGGCGGCGGCTCCGTCGACGACGTCGGAGAGGTGGTGGACGACGGCGACGAAGGACAGGCCGAGGCGGCGGCCGAACTTCAGCAGGCGCTGGAACAGCTGGGCCACGAACGGGCTGTTGATGATGTGCCAGGCCTCTTCGACGAGGAAGATGCGCTTCTTGCGGTCGGGCCGGATCCAGGTGTGCTCCAGCCAGACGCCGACGATCGCCATGAGGATCGGCATGGCGATGGAATTGCGGTCGATGTGGGAGAGGTCGAAGACGATGAGGGGGGCGTCGAGGTCGATGCCGACGGTGGTGGGGCCGTCGAACATGCCGCGGAGGTCGCCGTCGACGAGGCGGTCGAGGACGAGTGCGACGTCGAGGCCCCAGGCCCGGACATCGTCTATGTCGACGTTCATGGCGAGCGCGGATTCGGCCTCGGGGTGGCGCAGTTGCTCGACGATGTCGGTGAGGACGGGCTGGCGGTCCTGGATGGCGTCGACGACGTAGGCGTGGGCGACCTTGAGGGCGAAGCCGGCGCGTTCGTCGAGGCCGTGGCCCATGGCGACTTCGATGATGGTCCGGAGCAGCGCGAGCTGCCCGGTGGTGGTGATCGACGGGTCGAGGGGGTTGAGGCGGATCCCGTCGTCGTTGGCGGCGATGGGGTCCAGGCGGATGGGGGTTATCCCCAGCTGCTGGGCGATGAGGTTCCACTCGCCGACGCCGTCTTCGCCCTGGGCGTCGAGGACGACGACCTGGCGGTCCTTGAAGCGGAGCTGGCGCAGGACGTAGGTCTTCTCGAGGGCGGACTTGCCGTTGCCGGATTCGCCGAGGACCAGCCAGTGCGGGGCCGGGAGCTGTTGTCCGTACAGCTGGAAGGGGTCGTAGATGTAGCCCTTGCCGCTGTAGACCTCGCGGCCGATGATGACGCCGGAGTCGCCGAGTCCGGGGGCGGCGGTGGGCAGGTAGACGGCCTGCGCCTGCCCGGTGGAGGTGCGTACGGGCAGGCGCGTGGTCTCGACTTTGCCGAAGAGGAAGCTGGTGAAGGCGTCCGTCAGGGCGGACATGGGATCTCGCATGGGCGGCACTTCCCTCCAGCTAGCGTCGGATGCCGGTGGCGAACGGCAAGGTGTTGACGAAGGCGCGGTGGTGCTCGCGGTCGCACCATTCCAGCTTCAGGTAGGACTTGCCGGCCGAGGCGCGGATGGTGCGCTTGTCGCGGGCGAGGGCTTCGGGCGAACGCGAGGACACCGTGATGTACCCGACCAGGTTGACTCCTGCCGCACCACTGGCGAGATCTTCACCCCTCTGGTCGAGCCGGCCGTGGGCGGCGATGTCGCGGGGGTCGACGGTGCGGTTCATCTTGGCGGCGCGGGAGGCGTCGGCCTCGTCGTTGGTCTTCTCCGTGAGCATGCGCTCGATGGCCACCTCGGTGGGCTCCAGGTCCATGGTGACGGCGACGGTGCGGATGACGTCGGGGGTGTGGACGAGGAGCGGGGCGAGGAAGTTGACGCCGACGGGGGTCATCGGCCACTCCTTCACCCAGGCGGTGGCGTGGCACCAGGGAGCGCGGGTGGAGGACTCGCGGGTCTTGGCCTGGAGGTAGGTGGGTTCGACGGCGTCGAGTTCGGCGGGCCAGGCGTTGCGCTTGGTCATGGCCTGGATGTGGTCGATGGGGTGGTCCGGGTCGTACATGGAGTGCACGAGGGAGGCCAGGCGGCCCTGTCCCAGCGGCTGGCGGACGCGGATGTCGGCTTCGGCGAGGCGGGCGCAGATGTCGGTGAGCTCGCGGGCCATGACGATGGCGAGGCCGGCGTCGCGGTTGAGCTTGCGGCCCTTGTGGGAGGTGGAGGCGCGGGCGATGGTGTGGGCCTCGGCGGCCAGGTCGCGGGTGTAGTGCATGCAGGCGACGAGGTAGGCGCGGTGCTGTTCGGAGGAGGTGGACACCATCGACTGGAGCTGGTCGTACGAGTCGCGCAGCCAGGCGGGGGCCTGGGTGTCGCCGCGCTGGGCCACGTCCTTGGCGTGCGCGTCGGGGTCGGCGGGCAGCGTACGGGCGAGCATCTGCAGGCGGGTGACGAAGCCGTCGCCGTTGGCCACGTGCTTGAGGAGGGTGCCGAAGCGGTCGACGAGGGCTTCCTGGTCCTCGCTGTCGCGCAGGCCGACGCCGGGGCCCTCGATCTCGATGGCGGCGGTGACGGTGCGGCGGTCCGCGTGGAGGAGGACGGCGATCTCGTCGGGGCCGAAGGGGGCGGCGAGCCAGTTGATGCGGCCGATGCCGGGGGGCGGGCCGACCTCGACCTCGCGGCCGTCGGCGGCGCGGGTGCCGGCTTCCATGGCGGTGGAGCGGTAGGTGGTGCCGCGGCGCAGGGTGCGCTTGTAGCTGCGGTTGATCTCGAACCAGCGGTAAAAGGTGCGGCCCTTGTACGGGACGTACACGGCGGCGAGCGCGAGCATGGGGAAGCCGGCGAGGCTGACGATGCGCAGGGTGAGGTCGGGGACGAGCAGCCCGCTCATCATGCCGAAGAACGCCCCCGTGATGATCAGGGCGATCTCGCCGGTCTCGCGGTTCTTGCCGACGATCGCGTTCGGCCGGGCGCGGCCGATGAGATACGTGCGGCGGGGCGCGACCGGGTGCAGCTGGTGGGACTGGGTCGTCAACGCCCGTCACCTCCTGTGTTCCTCGTACTCGAACTCGTGCGGGGCGGGGGAGCGGCGGAGGGGACAGTTCCGCCGCCGGCTCCGCCGCCGGGGGTGCGGCTGCTGTGGGCGGCCACGCCTCCGGAGATCTGGTTGGCGTTGCCGCCGGCTCCGGCTCCGCCGCTCGCGCGGTGGGAGCCGCCGCCGCGGCTGCTGTGGGTCTTGATGCCCTGAGAGACGAGGGAGGCGGGGGAGCTGATGACGGCGGCTGCCTGGGAGCCGTCGGTGGCCTTGCTGCGGTTGGAGCGGGCGGAGGCGATCTCGTCGCCGAAGCCGGGCACGAAGCGGTAGATCATCGCGGAGGCGAAGATCGCCAGGAGGATGATGGCGAGGCCGGTGACGACGGCGGAGAAGGCGTTGGGGCCGTTCTCGCCGGCGAGGGCTCCGGCGAGGCCGAGGACGATGACGATGACCGGCTTCACGAGGATGACCGCGATCATGATGCCCGCCCAGCGGCGGACGTGGCCCCAGAGGTTGCGGTCGACGAGGCCTGAGTAGACGACGACGCCGAGGAGTGCGCCGACGTAGAGGAGGGCGGCGCGGATGAAGAGCTCGAGGAAGAGGATGCCGGCGGCGAGGACGGTGACGAGCGCGACGACGATCAGCATGATCGGGCCGCCGCCGATGTCGTCGCCCTTCTTGAGGGCTTCGGAGAAGGAGCCGAAGAAGACGTCGGTCTGGCCGCCGGTGGCTGAGGCGATGACCTCGGTGACGCCGTCGGTGGCGGACACGACGGTGTAGAGGATGAGGGGGGTGAAGGCGGAGGCGAGGACGGTGAGCCAGAGGAAGCCGATGGCTTCGGAGAGAGCGGTGGTGAGGGGGACGCCGCGGACGGCTCGCTTGGCGACGGCGAAGAGCCAGAGGACGAGGGTGAGGATGGTGGAGGCGGCGAAGACGACGGAGTACTGCTTGAGGAAGGCGGGGTTGGTGAAGTCGACGTTCGCGGAGCCCTTGACCGCTTCGCTGAGCTTGCCGACGATCCAGGCGGCGGCGTCGGCGCAGCCCTTGGCGAGGGAGGCCAGGGGGTTGAGGGCGTCGGCGGGGTCGGTGGGGGCCAGGCCGCGGGTGGGGGCTCCGCCGGATTCGCCGCGCTCGCAGTAGTCCTTGGCAGGGCCGCGGATCAGGTCGCAGGGGTTGTTGCTGGCCTGCGGACTGGGCGTGGCACCCGGCGGCGCGGAGGGGGTCGGGGTGGGGGCAGCCACCGCGCGGGTGGCGAGGAGGACGCCGAACGTCTGCAGGGCGGCCAGGGTGGCGGCCAGGGACAAGCCTCGACGGTCAGCGTGCATAGGTGAGTCCCCCGAACTGGGCTACCGCGGCGGCCATCTCCTCCGCCGAGGCGGCGGTCTGGTCCCGGCCCACCGGAGCGGGGCCGTCCTTCTGCGTGAAGTCGGAGACCCGCCAGTCGCCGTTGAGCCAGCGGAGCTCGAACGTGTTCGTGTACCAGCCCTCGGCTACCGGGTTCTTCGATCCCTCGCCCGCGAGGCCGAACAGCGCCGAGTACCAGACGGAGACGGTGGCGCTGTCACCGCCGAACTTCTCGACCTTCGTACCCACGGGGTTGACACGGGAGATGAAGGTCATGCCCTTGGGCGCCTTGGCTCCGGCATCAAGGCCGATCCGGGCCAGGAAATCCTGATCCGCATAGACCTTGTCGATGTCGTTCTGGCGCGCCGCGGCCACGTCGGGCAGGTAGACGGCCTGGACGATGGCCCGTCTGCGGGTGGCGTCGAACATGCCGTCAGAGCCGAGCGCGACGGCGTAGTTGGCGGCCGCCGACTGGGCGCCCTGTTCGTCATGGGCGAAGCCCTTGGGAATGACGCCGTTCTTGCCCGTCACGGGGGATGTGCCCGTGGCCGCCGTGGCAGAGGTCTGCGGAGCGTTGTCCGTCTGGGGGGTGGAGGGGGTGTCCGGGCCCTGGTTCGCGAACGCGATGGCGGCGATCAGGAGGACCACCACGCCGACCACCGTGATGAGGCTGCGGGAGGCGCGGGGGGTGCGGCGGGTGGGGCCGTACGGGTCCGCCGGGGGCTCCGGGAGGCGGGTACGGGTCTGGCCCGTGCCGCCGTACTCGTCGTCGTTGCTCATTCCGTTTCGGCCCCCTCCGCGTCGTACGACGGTAGCGCTGGTTCCCGCGCAGGCGCGGTGTGGTGATTCCTCATCAGGTACGGCCGCGGTGGCCCGGCTAGACGGCCATTCCGTAGACGATGGTGAAGAGGGTGCCCAGGGAGCCGATGATGAAGACGCCCGTGAGGCCGGCCACGATCAGGCCCTTGCCCTGTTCCGCGCTGAACGTGTCGCGCAGGGCGGTCGCGCCGATGCGCTGCTTGGCCGCCCCCCAGATGGCGATGCCGAGGCAGAGGAGGATCGCCACGGCCATGACCACCTCGATCATGACCTTCGCTTCGTTGCCGAGACTGCCGAACGGCCCCCAGTTCGGGGCGATTCCGCCGATGATGGTGGTGATGTCGCCCTTTTCGGCTGCCAGGATCATGTAACTCACCGCCCCTGTATGGGTAGTTCCGGAAGCCCGTGCCCGACGGCAGGGGTCGCTCACTATCTTCGCTGATGAAACCGCCGCCGTCGTCGACTTGACGGGTCTCTTTACCCGTTCTCCCGGGCCGCGCCCCGCCCGCGCGCTCTGACCTGGGCGGGGGTGGTGTGGAGGCGGAAGAACGTATGGTCACTCTGTGTATCACGGGGGGTGACGCCGGGCAATGATTGTCGTCTCGGCGTGCGGGGGGCGCGGAGCGGGGCCGCCGTTCGGCGTAGTGGACGGGCGTGTCGCCGGGGGTAGGGCGGGCTCAGGACCAGTGGGCGGGGCGGGTGAGGGCCGGGGGGATGCGGGTGGCCGGGTCACCCTGTGCGGCGTTGAGTTGGGCCTGCGTGAGGAAGAGGGCGTGGCGGAGGTCGGCGCCCCGGAGGTTGGTGTCGCGCAGGTCCGCGCCGATCAGGTCGGCGGTGCGCAGGTCGGCGCCGGTCAGGTCGGCGGCGATCAGGCAGGCGCCGCGGAGGTTCGCGCCCCGGAGGTCCGCGCCGGTCAGGCGGGCGGCGATCAGGTCCGCGCCGCGGTGGTTCTTCTTGCGGCCCGGCACCTTGGCCCGTACGAGTTCGCTGGTCTTGAGGAGGAGGGTGTTGATCTCTCCGCGGAGGGCGTCGACGTTCAGGGTGGTGAGGGCGTCCGCGTCGGCGTGCGTCCACTCGGTGGTTTGCGTGAGCGCGCGGCGCAGGTCCCGGTGGACCGGGGCGGCGGCCGGGAGGGTCAGTGCCTCGGACACGTAGAAGAGCAGCTCGTGCAGCTGGCGCATCACCGGGAAGACGTCGTACATCCGGCGGGCCGTGCCGGGGTGGGTGCGCCAGTCCTGGCCGCCGAAGGTGACCTGGGAGACCTGCTGGCCCGCGCCGAAGCAGTCGAAGACCGTGCAGCCCTGGAAGCCCTTGTCGCGCAGGCGGGTGTGGATGCCGCAGCGGAAGTCCTGCTGGAGGTTCTTGCAGGGGGTGCCGGCGGGCTTGTTCACGGCGAAGTCGGTGGACTTGGCGAAGGGGAGGGCCACGCAGCACAGGGCGAAGCAGTTCGCGCAGTCGGCTTGCAGGACGGGCAGGGGGGCGGGGGCGGGGGCAGGGGTACTCGGCACGTTGTTCATTGTCACTGGTGGGGGCGGGCGAGCCTCATCTGGTGGGCGGTCCAGCGTACGCCGTCGACCTCCTCGACGTCTTTGATCACCTGCTGGGTGCGGAAGCCGAGCTTCTCGTAGATGCGGATCGCCGCCGCGTTGTGGGCCCAGACGCCGAGAGTGATCTCGGGGAGCCCCAGCTCGTCGAACGCGCGGGAGACGGCGAGTGAGACGAGGGCCTCGCCGCGGCCGCGGCCGCGGGCCTGCGGGGCGATGAGTACGCGGCCGAGGCGGGTGCCGGCGAGGGAGACGTGTCCGACCGGGTCGCCGGTGGGGGTGACGGCGGTCCAGGTGTGGCGACCGGGCTCGGCGGCGTAGGCGGTGAGCTGGGCGTCGTCCAGGGGCCAGGAGAAGGAGGGGCCGGCCCAGGTCATGAGCTCGGCGCGGCTGGTCACCCACGTGCGCAGGGAGGGGGCGTCGAGGGCAGGGCGGAAGGGACGCAGGGAGATCATGCCTTCAGTATGGGGACACCGGGTGACGTGGTTCATCGTCTCAAGTGGGTGGTGGGTGGCGGGGGTTGGAGGGTTGATCGTCGGAGGTGGGGCGGTCAGCATGCCTCTATGACTGAAGTGATCGCCGTTGGTGTCATTACCCTTCTCGCCGTGATCAGCCCGGGCGCCGATTTCGCCATGGTGGTCCGCAACAGCTACCTCTACGGGCGGCCGACCGGGCTGTTCGCCGCCGCCGGGGTCGCGGCCGGGGTGCTGGTCCACGTCTCGTACACGATGCTCGGGGTCGGTCTGCTGATCGCCTCGTCCACCGCCCTGTTCACCGCGATCAAGCTGGCGGGCGCGGCGTATCTGGTGTGGATCGGGATACGGACCTTCCGGGCGCGGGCCGAGGTGACCGTCGACCTGGAGTCGAAGCCGGAGCTGACGCGGCTCGGGGCGATGCGCTCGGGGTTCTTGACCAATGTCCTCAATCCGAAGACGACGCTGTTCGTCGTGTCGACCTTTACGCAGGTGGTCGATCCGCAGACGCCGGCGTGGCAGCAGGCGGGCTACGGGCTGTTCATGTCGGGTGCGCACCTGGGGTGGTTCGCGGCGGTGGCGCTGTTCTTCTCCGACTCGCGCCTGCGGGAGCGGATGCTGAAGGCGCAGAAGGCGCTGAACCGGGCCATCGGGTCGGTGCTGGTGGGTCTGGGGGTGGGGCTGGGCTTCGCCCGCTGAGGGGTGGGCGCGGGGCCGGTGCGGAGCTGGCGCGGGGCCGGTGCGGGGCTGGTGCCGGAGGTTACCTGTGGGTAGCGTGCGAGGCATGAGCGCTGTCGAGGGGTTCTTCGAACGGGTTGATGCCGGGCGGTTCCACGCCACCGAGTACACGCGCGGGCCGTGGGACCCGGGGTCGCAGCACGCCGGGCCGCCTGCGGCGTTGCTCGGGAGGGCGGTCGAGGAGCGGGCGGAGGCGCGCGGGGACATGCGGGTCGCCCGGATCACGTACGAGATCCTGCGGCCGGTGCCGATCGGGGCGCTGGAGATCACCACCTCGGTGGTGCGGGCCGGACGCAGTACGGAGGTGGTCGAGGCGGCCCTGACTCCCGAGGGCGCGGCCGCGCCCGTGATGCTCGCGCGGGCGCTGCGGATCCGGGTGGCCGAGGGGGCGGTGCCGGCCGTGGTGCCGGGGCCGCAGTTGCCGCCGCCGGGGGAGGTGCCGGTGACGCCGTTCTTCCCGGTGCCGTGGGAGACCGGCTACCACACGGCGATGGAGACGCGGTTCACGGACGGGGCGTTCGTCGAGCTGGGGCCGGGGACCTGCTGGATGCGGATGAGGGTGCCGCTGGTGGCGGGGGAGGAGACCAGGGCGCTGGACCGGGTGCTGATCGCTGCCGACTCGGGGAACGGGATCAGCTCGGTGATGGACTTCCAGCGGTACGTGTTCATCAACGGGGACCTCACCGTGCATCTGCACCGGCATCCGGTGGGGGAGTGGGCGTGTGTGGAGGCGCGGACGAGTGTGGAGGGGGGCGGGATCGGGCTGGCGGATGCGCGGTTGCACGATGAGAAGGGGCCGATTGGGCGGAGTGCGCAGAGTTTGTTCGTTGCGCCGAGGTAGGGGCGTCGGCCTTTGCCCTCAGGCGTGGCCGGGCTGAGATTCGGGGCTCTGCCCCGGGCCCTGCGCCTCAATCGCCGGCGGGGCTGGGTTTGCCTCGGCTGGGTGGGCGTGTGCGGGTTCAGGATCGGGGCTCTGCCCCGGGCCC
This sequence comes from Streptomyces sp. NPDC088762, assembly GCF_044750905.1. NCBI lineage: Bacteria > Bacillati > Actinomycetota > Actinomycetes > Kitasatosporales > Streptomycetaceae > Streptomyces > Streptomyces sp. NPDC088762. Next base: position 265,682 of record NZ_JBIVKT010000011.1, on the reverse strand, counting down.
CGCGCCTCAAACGCCGGCGAGGCTGCATTTGCCCCCGCTTGTTGATTTCCCCACGGCGAGACTGAGTTTGCCCCGGGCGAGGCTTGATGTGCACCCGGTGGGGCTGGACGGGGTTTCGTGGGGGGTTGAGGATGGGGTGGGGGGGTCGGCTTGGAGCAAGTGGGCTAGTACGACCGGCGACACGGGGCAGTCGCGGCAGAATGGCCCGGGGATGGGGGAGGGTTGACGGGTGCGCAGATTCTGGATGGCCGGGGGGATCGGGGTCGGGCTGTGTCTGACCTTCGTCGTGCTGCTCGTGGTGGGGACGTACTCGGCCGCCGCGGGGCTGGTCGGAGCCGGTGCCGGCGGGCGGGCCGTGGGGCTCGCCAAGGGTGCGGTCCCGGCCAAGTACCAGGCGCTGGTGGAGAGGTGGGGCAACCTCTGCCCGGCCATCAACCCCGCGCTGCTCGCCGCCCAGTTGTATTCGGAGAGCGGGTGGAACCCGAGTGCCGTCAGTCCGGCGGACGCGCGCGGTATCGCGCAGTTCATCCCGGGTACCTGGGCGGGCCACGGCATCGACGGGGACGGTGACGGGGACCGGGACATCTGGGATCCGAACGACGCGATCCCCTCCGCGGCTTCGTACGACTGCGAGCTGGCCAAGGACGTGGCGAGCGTGCCGGGCGATCCGGCGTCGAACATGCTGGCCGCCTACAACGCGGGGGCCTACGCGGTCATCAAGTACGGGGGCGTGCCGCCGTACAAGGAGACCCAGGGGTATGTGAAGACGATTACCACACTGGCGAAGAGCTTCGCCAAGCCCGTGGGGCGAGTGGCGCCCTCACAACAGGCCGCCGGAGCCATCTACTTCGCCCAGAAGCAGCTCGGGACACCGTACTTGTGGGGCGGAAACGGAACGCCCGATCAGGACGGGCGGTTCGACTGCTCGGGGCTGACCAAGGCGGCGTACGAGACGGTGGGAGTGGAACTGCCGCGTGTCGCGAACGACCAGTACAACGCGGGGGCGCATCCTTCGCGTGACCAACTGCTCCCCGGCGACCTGGTGTTCTTCTCCGATGATCTGACGAATTCTCGGGAGATCCGGCACGTCGGCCTGTACGTCGGTGGCGGCTACATGATCAACGCCCCGTACACCGGTGCCGTGATCCGTTTCGACAAGATCGACACGCCCGACTACTTCGGCGCCACCCGCGTGACGAAGGACGGCGCGGAGGCCCTTCCGGAGCGCGCCGCGGCGCGCCCGGCTCCGTAGCAACTCTCCGTGAAGCAAAGGCCCTGAGCTGCGACGATGAGTCACTCTTCGATAACGTTGCCGTGATCATTCGGTGGAGAGTGGAACGTAGTTGCCAGAACGGGCGTTCCATGGACACAGGGGAACCACGGCAAGGGCAAGGGGCCGCATCACCATGGCTGGACTCACGACCGGTGGGCCGAACCTGGATGTCAGCCTGCTGTACGAGCTCAACGGACTTGCCCGGCAGGCGCCGGGCGGGCTGGATCGCGCCGTGAGTCTGGCCGGTGAGTACGGGATCCTGCTGGCGTTGGTGCTTCTGGTCCTGTGGTGCTGGCGCGGTGCCCGCCGGCAGGACGAGGCCACGGCTGCCGAGACCTTCGCCGCGCTCGTGTGGGCCCCGCTCGGCGCCGGACTGGCGCTGCTCGTCAACGCGCCGCTGCGCGAATTCGTCGGGCGGCAGCGGCCGTTCATGCAGCACGAGGGCCTGCAGGTACTCGACCCCGGCCCCGGCATCGGCCTCGCGAAGTCGCCGTTCTCCTTCGTCAGCGACCACGCCACCCTCGCGATGGCCCTGGGTGTGGGGCTGTTCGTGGCCAACCGGAAGTTCGGTCTCATCGGCATCGGGCTGGCGCTCGCCGAAGGGCTGTGCCGCGTGTACGCGGGTGTCCACTACCCCACCGATGTGATCGGCGGCTTCGCGCTCGGCACCGCCGTCGTTCTCATCCTCGCGCCGCTCGCCATGGCGTTGCTGAACCCGGTGGTGCGGGCGGTGGCCGGCTCCCCGCGGGTGGGCCGGCTGGTGCGGGCCAAGGGGCGGGCGCTGCCCCGGGCGGTCGGCCTGGCGCAGCCGCAGAACCCGCCGGCGGGGCAGCTCACGCAGGAGAGCGACCTCGCCGCCTGAGGCCGCACGGCTCACGGGCTTACGGCTTACGGCTTACGGGCTCGCGGGCTCACGGGCTCGCGTACGACTCCCATACGGCGACCAGGACTGCCGCCAGCAGGCACAGCAGCGCCGCCCCGAAGCACAGGCGCACCGCCGTCGGGCGGGGCCGCGGCGTCACGGTTCGCGCCGGCCACCGGCGGCGGCAGGGGTGGAGGCCGGTGCGCAGGCCGGTGTCGAGGGGGTGAGCAGGGCACGGAGACGGGCCGCGCGGCGGGCTGCGGGTCCTGACATGAGTCAAGGGCACCCGCTCCGGACGGCCCAGGCCAGCCGGGCCGTCCGAACGGATGAGGTCGGACGGGCGAGGTGGACGGGGCGAGGTCGGACGGACGAGGTCGGGCGGGCGACGGACGGGACGGCTATCCCACGGTGTGCCGGGCGGCGTCCTTGCGGGCCAGGTCGCGGGAGCGACGGGCCGGACCGGTCCAGCCGCAGGTGCAGACGGCCAGGCAGAACGATCCGCGTTCGGCGGTGGAGGTGGTGTGCCCGGCGGGCGGCTGCGGCTGTGGCTGCGGACGCTGGAGGGGCACCGAGGCAAGCGGAGGGGCCAGGGTCGCTTTCGTGTGCGGTTCCACGGCACCACGGTACCCGGGCCGGGGCCGGGCCGGGGAGGTGCGTGGCCCGTGACGGGAAACCCCGGACCTCGTTAAACGGAGCGGGTGGGGGCCTCGGGCAAACAGCGGTCTCGCGTTGGGGGTTGGCAGGAGATGGTGGATCACCAGCACAGGCGGCGGCGCGGGCGTGCGGGTGAGGTGATGCTCGCTGCCGGGGTCACCCTGGCGGTTGCGGCGGCCGGCGGCTGCGCGGGCGCCGGCGGCAGCGACGACAAGCCCCCCGTGGACCCGGCGGCGGTGGTCCGCGGGGCTGCCGACGCGCTGGCGAAGACGGGCAGCGCGCAGGCCCGTACGGCCATGGAGATGGCCACGGGCGGCACCAGGGTCACCATCCGGGGCGAGGGCGGGGTCGACTTCAAGAACCGCATGGGCCAGCTGCTGGTGATGCTCCCGGCCGATGTGAAGGGCAAGGCCGAGCACCGGCCCATCACCGAGCTGCTCGTGCCGGGCGCGCTCTACATGAAGAACCGGGGCTCCGGCGTCCCGGACGACAAGTGGGTCCGGGTCGACACGACGACGCTGGCCGACGGGAACCTGGTCACGGGCGGGGCCACCGATCCGCTGGTCGCGGCGGAGCTGCTGCGGGGCGCGCAGGAGGTCACCTACGTCGGCGAGACCGAGGTGGCGGGCACCAAGGTGCGGCACTACCGGGGGACCACCGACATCGGGCGGGCGGCGGGGAGCGCGTCGCCGGAGGTGCGGGGGGCGCTGGAGGCGGCGGCGAAAGGGTTCAGCAAGGACACCGTGCCGTTCGACGTCTACCTGGACGAGGAGGGGCGGCTGCGGAAGGTCAGGCACCGGTTCACGTACGTCAACAATGGCGTGATCGATGTCTCCTCGACCACGCTGCTGTACGGGTTCGGGACGCCGGTGACGGTCGTATTGCCCGCAAGTGCGGATATTTACGCGGGGAAGATCGCCGATTAGGGGGCCGTGGGCGGGGGCGGACGGCGCGAACGGGCCATGGGGCGGTATCCGGAAATGGTCCATCCGTGTCATGTGCGGTGAGCCGCGGGCTCCCTACGCTGGGAGCGAGTGCCGATGACGAGGACGGCTGATTGAGGTGACACGCGTGACTCCCGCTGGCGGTACGACGGTGCAGGACCACGTGGCGCTCGCCGAGATCGAGCTGTGCGGTGAGCTGATCATCGCCGCCTCGGCGGCGGACGAGGAACGGCTGAGTCTGGACCGGATCGACGAGGTGCTGCTGGGGCTGGCGGGCGGCTGACCCGCCGTGTCCCTGGGCTCTGCCCCGAACCCCGGGGCCCCAAACGCCTGCGGGGCCCAAGCCGCCCCGGACCGGGCGCGTCAGGTACGGAGCACTCGGCTGCGGAGCACTCGGCCAGGGAGCAGTCAGGTACGGAGCAGACGGGCGATGGCCTTCGTGGCCTCTTCCACCTTCGCGTCGATTTCGGTGCCGCCCTTGACGGCCGCGTCGGCCACGCAGTGGCGGAGGTGTTCCTCCAGGAGCTGGAGCGCGAAGGACTGGAGGGCCTTCGTGCTCGCCGAGACCTGCGTGAGTATGTCGATGCAGTAGACGTCCTCGTCGACGAGCCGCTGGAGGCCGCGGATCTGGCCCTCGATCCGGCGCAGCCGCTTGAGGTGCTCGTCCTTCTGGTGGTGGTAGCCGTGGACGGCTCCGGCGTCTTCCGTCTCGATGGTCGTCATGCGTCCTCCCGTGGTCCGTGGTCCGGATGAGAGGGGTATATCCGGGGTATACCCCTCATGGGTATAGGATACCGGGCCGCGGTCGCGGGGCCAGGGGTCCGTGGTGCTCACTCTGCCTGATGGAGGACACTGGGGAACCGCCGGTTAGCCGTGGCCGGGGGATGCGCCTAGCATCAGCCTGACCGAATCCAATGCACCCCGAGGACCTCACGTGCGATTTCGTCTGACCCCCAGGGAGACGAGCTTCTACGACATGTTCGCCGCATCCGCGGACAACATCGTCACGGGCTCCAAGCTCCTGATGGAACTGCTCGGAGCGGACACCTCCGCCCGGGCCGAGATCGCGGAGCGGATGCGGGCGGCGGAGCACGCGGGGGACGACGCGACCCACGCGATCTTCCACCAGCTGAACTCCTCCTTCATCACGCCGTTCGACCGCGAGGACATCTACAACCTGGCCTCGTCGCTCGACGACATCATGGACTTCATGGAGGAGGCGGTCGACCTGGTCGTCCTCTACAACGTGGAGGAGCTCCCCAAGGGCGTCGAGCAGCAGATCGAGGTGCTGGCGCGGGCGGCCGAGCTGACCGCCGAGGCCATGCCCCACCTGCGGACGATGGACAACCTCACCGAGTACTGGATCGAGGTCAACCGTCTCGAGAACCAGGCCGACCAGATCCACCGCAAGCTGCTCGCGCAGCTCTTCAACGGCAAGTACGACGCCATCGAGGTGCTGAAGCTCAAGCAGATCGTCGACGTGCTCGAAGAGGCGGCCGACGCGTTCGAGCACGTTGCGAACACGGTGGAGACCATCGCGGTCAAGGAGTCCTGAACCTCGTGGACACCTTCGCTCTGGTCGTGACCATCGGTGTCGCGCTCGGCTTTACCTATACGAATGGTTTTCACGACTCCGCGAACGCGATCGCGACCTCCGTCTCGACGCGGGCGCTGACCCCGCGCGCCGCCCTGGCGATGGCCGCCGTGATGAACCTGGCCGGTGCCTTCCTGGGCAGCGGGGTCGCCAAGACGGTCAGCAAGGGCCTCATCGAGACCCCGCACGGCGACAAGGGGATGTGGATCCTCTTCGCCGCGCTGGTCGGGGCGATCGTCTGGAACCTGATCACCTGGTACTTCGGCCTGCCCTCCTCCTCCTCGCACGCGCTGTTCGGCGGCATGGTGGGAGCGGCGCTGGCGGGCGGGATCGGCGTCATCTGGCACGGGGTGCTGGAGAAGGTCGTCATCCCGATGTTCCTGTCACCCCTCGTCGGCCTGGTCGTCGGGTACCTGGTGATGGTCGCGATCATGTGGATCTTCCGCAGGTCCAACCCGCACAAGGCCAAGCGCGGCTTCCGGATCGCCCAGACCGTCTCGGCGGCCGCCATGGCCCTCGGCCACGGCCTCCAGGACGCGCAGAAGACCATGGGCATCGTGGTGATGGCCCTGGTCATCGCCGATGTCCAGGAGTCCGGTGACCCGATCCCGGTCTGGGTCAAGGTCGCCTGCGCGGTGATGCTCTCGCTGGGCACGTACGCCGGTGGCTGGCGCATCATGCGTACGCTCGGCCGCAAGATCATCGAGCTCGACCCGCCGCAGGGCTTCGCCGCCGAGACGACGGGCGCGTCGATCATGTACACCGCGTCCTACCTCTACCAGGCGCCGATCTCCACCACCCACGTCATCACCTCGGCGATCATGGGTGTGGGGGCGACGAAGCGGGTGAACGCCGTCCGCTGGGGTGTCGCCAAGAACATCATCCTCGGCTGGTTCATCACCATGCCGGCCGCGGCAGCGGTGGCCGCCGTCAGCTTCTGGCTCGTGAACCTCGCCGTCGGATAGCCGATGGCCGCATAAGCCGGTCGGTGGAAGATAGAGGGCCGGCTCCCCCCACCCAGGGGGAGCCGGCCCTTTCTTTCTTTCGCCTTGCGGTGGCACCGCCATGCAGCACCGCAGGACGTTCCGCACATCCCGCGGTCTAGCCGAAGCGGCCGGAGATGTAGTCCTCGGTGGCCTGGACGGACGGGTTGGAGAAGATCCGGTCCGTGTCGTCGATCTCGACCAGCTTGCCCGGCTGGCCGACGGCGGCGAGGTTGAAGAAGGCGGTGCGGTCCGAGACGCGGGCCGCCTGCTGCATGTTGTGCGTCACGATGACGATCGTGAAGCGCTCCTTCAGCTCGCCGATCAGGTCCTCGATGGCGAGGGTGGAGATCGGGTCGAGCGCCGAACAGGGCTCGTCCATCAGCAGGACCTGGGGCTCGACCGCGATGGCGCGGGCGATGCACAGGCGCTGCTGCTGGCCGCCCGAGAGGCCGGAGCCCGGCTTGTTCAGGCGGTCCTTGACCTCGTTCCAGAGGTTGGCGCCCTGAAGGGACCGCTCCACTATGTCGGTGAGCTCGGACTTCTTGTAGGAGCCGTTCAGGCGCAGGCCCGCCGCCACGTTGTCGAAGATCGACATGGTGGGGAAGGGGTTCGGGCGCTGGAAGACCATGCCGACGGTGCGGCGGACCGCGACCGGGTCCACGCCGGGCCCGTACAGGTTCTCGTCGTCCAGCAGCACCTTGCCCTCGACGCGGCCGCCGGGGGTGACCTCGTGCATGCGGTTCAGGGTGCGCAGGAAGGTGGACTTGCCGCAGCCGGAGGGACCGATGAAGGCGGTCACGGAGCGGGGCTCCACGGTCATCGAGATGTCATCGATGGCCTTGTGGCTGCCGTAGAAGGCGGACAGTCCGCTGACGTCGATTCGCTTTGCCATGAGGGGTCACTTCGCTTTCGTGAGTCGCGTCAGCGACCGGTCTTGGGAGCCTTCCAGCGGGCGATGCCGCGGGCCACCAGATTGAGGATCATGACGAAGGCGATCAGGACGAGCGCTGCGGCCCATGCCCGGTCGTAGGAGGCTTCACTGCCGACCTTGTACTGCTCCCAGATGTAGAGGGGGAGCGAGGACTGGGCGCCTTCGAAGGGGTTTCCGTTGATCAGCTGGGAGCCGAAGACCAGCAGCATGATCGGCGCGGTCTCACCGGCGATACGGGCCACTGCCAGCATGACACCGGTGGAGATACCGCCGATAGCGGTCGGGAGCACGACCTTGAGGATCATGCGCCACTTCGGCACACCGAGGGCCAGCGCGGCCTCGCGCAGCTCGTTCGGGACGAGCTTGAGCATCTCCTCGGTGGAGCGGACCACGACGGGCATCATCAGGATCGACAGGGCCATGGCGCCGGCGAAGCCGGAGGGGCCGAAGCCGAGCATCAGGTTCCAGGTCGTCAGGATGAACAGGCCCGCGACGATGGAGGGGATGCCGGTCATGACGTCGACGAAGAAGGTGACGGCCTTGGCGAGCGAGCCCCGGCCGTACTCGACCAGGTAGACGGCGGTCAGCAGGCCGATGGGGGCCGCGATCGCGGTGGCCAGGCCGACCTGCTCGATCGTGCCGAGCAGCGCGTGGTAGACGCCTCCGCCCTGGTCGAAGCTGGTCACTCCGTTCATGGAGTGGCTGAGGAAGTTCCCGTCGAGGAGCTTGATGCCGCGGCTGACCGTGGTCCACATCAGCGAGAGCAGCGGGACGACCGCGAGGACGAAGCAGACCCATACGACGGAGGTCGCGACGCGGTCCTTGGCCTGGCGGCGGTTCTCGACGACCGCGCTGGCGGTGTACGTGATGCCGACGAACAGAAGGGCCGCGATCAGACCCCACTGGATCCTGCTGTGGAGGTCGAAGGCGAGGCCGATGCCGCTGCCGAGGGCGACCGAGAGGACCGCGATGCCCGCCGGGGCCCAACGGGGCAGTCCGCCCCGGGTCAGGCCGGAGGGGGCGGTGGACCGGGGGGCCCGGGTGGGGCGCTGGTCCTGGAGTGCGTGGCTCATCAGGCGTTCGCCCCCGAGAAGTCCTTGCGGCGCGCGATGATCAGCCGAGCTGCACCGTTGACCAGCAGGGTGAGCAGGAAGAGGACCAGACCGGAGGCGATCAGCGCGTCCCGGCCGAACTCGTTGGCCTCGTCGAACTTCGCGGCGATGTTCTGCGCGAAGGTGCCGCCGCCCGGGTTGAGGACGTGCAACGAGATCAGGAAGCTCGGGGAGAGGACGGTCGCGACGGCCATGGTCTCGCCGAGTGCGCGGCCCAGGCCGAGCATCGAGGCGGAGATGACACCGGAGCGGCCGAAGGGCAGCACCGACATCCGGATGACCTCCCAGCGGGTCGCGCCGAGGGCCAGGGCGGCCTCCTCGTTCATGCGCGGGACCTGGAGGAAGACCTCGCGGCTGACGCTGGTCACGATCGGCAGGATCATGATCGCGAGGAGGATGCCGACGGTGAAGAGCGAGCGGGCGACGCCGACCTGGGTCTTCTCGAAGACGTAGGTCCAGCCCAGGTACTCGTCGAGCCAGAGGTTCAGGCCGTTCAGCTGCGGGACGAGGAAGAGGGCGCCCCAGATGCCGTAGATGATCGACGGCACGGCGGCCAGCAGGTCGACCACGTAGGCGAGGGGGGCGGCCAGCTTGCGCGGCGCGTAGTGCGAGATGAACAGGGCGATGCCGACGGCGATCGGAACCGCGATGGCCATCGCGATGACCGAGCTGACGACGGTGCCGAAGAGGAGGACGGCGATGCCGAAGACAGGGGGGTTGGCCGACGCGTTCCAGTCGAAGGTGGTGAGGAAGTTCCCCTCGTTCTCCGACAGGGCGATCGAGGCCCGGTAGGTGAGGAAGACGGCGATCGACGCCATGATCACCAGGAGCAGGATGCCGGATCCCTTGGAGAGCCCGGCGAAGATCTTGTCACCGGCGCGGCCGGTGGACCTTCCGCTCTTGGAGACGGGCGGAGCCGTGTCTGTCTGGGTGGGTGTGGTGGAAGCCATGGTCTTTCCGGTCTGTGTGGGGGGCGAGCCCCCTGGCGGCGGTGCACCGGATGTCCCCTGGGTGAAGGGGAGGGGTCCCCCGGGGTGTCGGCTGCCCGGACGGGGGCGGCCGGCACCCGGGGGCCGGGATCAGCCCAGCGACTTGATGGTTTCGCGGACCTTGGCGTTGATCTCGGCGGGGATGGGCGCGTAGCCGTTGTCCAGGAGGACCTTCTGGCCCGCGTCCGAGGCGGCGTAGTTCAGGAAGGACTTGACGGTCGGGAGCGTCTCGGCCTTGTTGCCCTTGTCGCAGACGACCTCGTAGGTGACCAGGACCAGCGGGTAGGCGCCCTCGGCCCTGGTGGTGTAGTCGAGCTTCAGGGCCAGGTCGGAGCCGGTGCCGGCGATCTTGGCGGCGGCGATGGCCTTGGAGGCGTTCTCACCGGTGGCCTTGACCGGGGCGGCGGCGCCCGTGTTCAGGTCGACCGTCTTGATGCCCTGCGAGGCGGCGAAGGAGAGCTCGAAGTAGCCGATCGCACCGTCGACCTGCTTGACCTGGGCGGCGACACCGGCGGAGCCGGAGGCGGCCTGGCCACCGGGGGCGGCCCACTTCTTCGCGGGCTCGAGCGGCCAGGCGTCGGGAGCGGCGGCCTTGAGGTACTTGGTGACGTTCTCGGTGGTGCCCGAGTCGTCGGAGCGGTGGAAGGCCTGGATGGCGGTGGAGGGGAGCGTGACGCCGGGGTTCAGCTTCTTGATCGCCTCGTCGTCCCACTTCTTGATCTTGTCGTTGAAGATGTTGGCGACGGTGGCGGCGTCGAGGTTCAGCTTGTCCACGCCGGCGATGTTGAAGCCGAGGGCGACGGGGCCGCCGACCATCGGCAGGTTGATGCCCTGGCCACCGGTGCAGATCTTCTTCGACTCCTCGACCTGCTCCGGCTTCAGCGCCGAGTCGGAGCCGGCGAAACCGACGGTGCCCTGGTTGAAGGCGACGATGCCCTCACCGGAGGAGGAGGACTTGTAGTTCACCTCGACGCCGGAGCAGGCGGCCATGTAGTTCTTCACCCACAGCTCGACCGCGTTCTTCTGCGCGGAAGAGCCCGAGGCCAGGAGCTTGCCCTTGGCGTCATCGCACTTGATGTCGCCCGCGGCGGCAGCGGACGGCTTCGTGGTGCCGTCGGAACCCTTGGTGTTGTCGTCCGAGCCGCACGCCGTGAGGACCAGGGCGCCGGACACGACGAGCGCCCCGAGGGCGGAGGCACGAAGCATGTTCTTGCGCTGAAGCTTCACTTTCGGGTGTTCCTTCCAGAAGCCGCCGGCCGCTTTCTGTATCGGGGCGGCGTGCGAAGAGGACTACGTTCCTTTGCCCGGGGAGCCGCTCGTTACGTCCGGCGACGCGCTCCGTGCACGACTGAAATTAGGCAGAACAGGTGAAGCGGCCGACCGGGGAGAGTGAACGGACGGTGAACCGTGGCGGACGACCCGGTGCGGTCGAACGGGTGCGCACACGGGCGTCACCACCCGTTACCCGGCCGTTATCCCGCCGTGACCGCCGGCTCGGGAAGCCAGACGTGCCGGAAGGCGAGGCGAGCGGCCTCGGCCTCGTGGCGCTGGTCGGCGTGCAGCACCCCCAGGGCGTACGCCGTGGCGGGCGCGATGCGGGGGGTCCGGGCGGCGGTCGCCGAGGCCGCCGCGGCCTCGGAGGCGTCCCGGTGGCGGTCCAGGGCCTCACCGGCGATGCGCAGCCGGGTCACGTCCTCGCCCAGCGCCTCCCGGGCGTACCGGTGGATCCGCAGGAGGCGGCGTACTTCGTGCCAGAGCCCGTCGTGGTCCGCGTTGTACGGGTGCTCGTGCCCGGCGGCCGGCAGGGCGGCGACCGCGGCCGACAGGCGGGTTTCGGCCACCTCTGCCAGCGGTACGAGGACCTCCGCGACCCGCCCCCGGGCCGCGACCGCGTCCAGCGGAACCTCCGAGGCCAGCACCGCCACCGCGTCGGCCACCGCGTGGAAACGGGCGGAGCCCAGGGCCTGCAGCGTCGCCGAGTGGGCGCGGGTCCGCGCCAGGGTCAGCCGGCGCTCCAGCAGCGCGCCCGCCCGGGCCGAGCCCACGGTGAGCGCGCCGGCGCCGGCGCGCGGCGCGGGGACCTCCGCCGCCCCCGACAGCCGGTGCAGCGCGTCCAGCAGCCGCACCAGCCGGGCGGCGTGGGCGTGCTCGTCGGCCAGGGTCGAGGACAGCCACACCAGCTCGGTGCGCAGCCCGTCCGCCCAGGAGGACTCGGTCACCGCCCGGAAGGTGCCCAGGGATCCGCTGATGCGGCGCGCAGCCCCCCGCAGGCTGCGCGCCGCGTCGGTTCCTTCCGCGGCATCGGCCCCGCTCCCCGCGTTCTCGGCGTGCAGGCGCAGCGCGCGCAGGAAAGCGGTGGCCTGGGAACGCAGGTACGCGCCGAGCACGTCACCCGCGTTCCCCCGTGCCATCGGGTCATGGTTTGGCTGAGCCACGCCGGCGCCTCCGGGCGTCTATGAGCATCTCCTGTACGTGCCGCAGCGGCTGGCCGTCCGCGTCCGTGCTGTGCCGGGTCCATTCGCCGTCCGGGCCCAGGTGCCAGGAGGAGGTGAGGTCGGACATCCCGGTTTCCAGCATCCGGTCCAGGGCCGCGCGGTGGGCCGGGTCGGCGACCCTGACCAGTGCCTCGATACGGCGGTCGAGGTTGCGGTGCATCATGTCGGCGCTGCCGATCCACACCTCGGGCTCGCCGCCGTTACCGAAGGCGAAGACCCGGGAGTGTTCGAGGAAGCGGCCGAGGATCGAGCGGACCCGGATGTTCTCCGAGAGCCCGGGGACCCCGGGGCGCACCGCGCAGATCCCGCGGACCCAGATGTCGACGGGGACTCCCGCCTGGGAGGCCCGGTAGAGCGAGTCGATGAGGGCCTCGTCGACGATCGAGTTCATCTTCAGGCGCACGGAGGCGGGGCGGCCGGCACGGTGGTGGTCGGCCTCCTTGTCGATGCGCGCTATCAGGCCGTCGCGCAGCGAGCGCGGCGCCACCATCAGGCGGCGGTAGGTCTCGCGGCGCGAGTAGCCGGACAGCCGGTTGAAGAGGTCCGAGAGGTCCGCGCCGACCTGCGGGTCGGCGGTGAGCAGGCCGAGGTCCTCGTAGAGACGGGCCGTCTTGGGGTGGTAGTTGCCGGTGCCGACGTGCGCGTAGCGGCGCAGCTGGTCGCCCTCCTGGCGCACGACGAGCGACAGCTTGCAGTGGGTCTTGAGGCCGACGAGCCCGTAGACGACGTGACAGCCGGACTCCTCCAGCTTGCGCGCCCACTTGATGTTGGCCTGCTCGTCGAAGCGGGCCTTGATCTCGACGAGTACGAGGACCTGCTTGCCGGATTCGGCGGCGTCGATCAGGGCGTCCACGATCGGGGAGTCACCGGAGGTGCGGTAGAGCGTCTGCTTGATCGCGAGGACGTCCGGGTCGGCGGCGGCCTGCTCCAGGAAGGCCTGCACCGAGGTGGAGAAGGAGTCGTACGGGTGGTGCAGCAGGACGTCGCGCTCGCGCAGGGCGGCGAAGATGTCGGGCGCGTGGGCGGACTCGACCTCGGCGAGGTCCCGGTGGGTGCCGGCGACGAACTTCGGGAACTTCAGCTCCGGGATGTCCAGGGAGGCGATCCCGAAGAGGGCGGTCAGGTCCAGCGGGCCCGGCAGCGGGTACACCTCGGAGGAGTTGACCTTCAGCTCCTGGACGAGCAGGTCCAGGACGCCGGGGTCGATGGACTCCTCGACCTCCAGGCGGACGGGCGGGCCGAAGCGGCGCCGCATGAGCTCCTTCTCCAGCGCCTGGAGGAGGTTCTCGGCGTCGTCCTCCTCCACCTCGAGGTCCTCGTTGCGGGTCACGCGGAACATGTGGTGCGCCAGCACCTCCATGCCCGGGAACAGCTCCTCCAGGTGCGCGGCGATGACGTCCTCCAGCGGGACGTAGCGCTGCGGGGAGGCCTCCAGGAAGCGGGACAGGAGGGGCGGGACCTTGACGCGGGCGAAGTGGCGGTGGCCGCTGGCGGGGTTGCGGACGACGACGGCCAGGTTGAGGGAGAGGCCCGAGATGTACGGGAAGGGGTGCGCGGGGTCCACGGCCAGCGGGGTCAGCACCGGGAAGATCTGGTTCCGGAACAGCGTGAAGAGGCGGGCCTGCTCCTTCTCGGTGAGGTCGGGCCACCGGATGAGGTGCACGCCCTCCTCGGCGAGCGCCGGGGAGATGTCCTGCTGGAAGCAGGCGGCGTGGCGGGCCATGAGCTCGCGCGAGCGCGTCCAGATGAGGTCGAGCACCTCGCGGGGCTGCATGCCCGAGGCCGAACGGGTGGCGACACCGGTCGCGATACGCCGTTTGAGGCCGGCCACGCGGACCATGAAGAACTCGTCGAGGTTGCTCGCGAAGATCGCCAGGAAGTTGGCGCGCTCGAGGAGGGGCGTGGTGGGGTCCTCGGCGAGCTCCAGGACGCGCTCGTTGAAGGCGAGCCAGCTGCGCTCCCGGTCGAGGAAACGACCGGGCGGGAGCTCGCCGCCGTCCTTGTCCTCGTAGGCGTCCAGATCGGCGTCGAGGTCGGGGTCGAGGTCGATGTGGGGGCGGTGCGCGGAGATGGACCCGAGGCGTGCGGAGGGCGTGCTCGTGCCGTTCGCTGCCGCGTGGGCCGGGGTGTGAGACGGGTGCTGGGCGGGGACCTCGGTGGGGCCGGCGCTGGGCTGGTGGCTCATGACTCCATTCTTCCGCGCGCGGGGGAGGACAGGCGCGTCGGAAGTGTTTGCCGTCAGGCGGAGGCGGGGCGGCCGGGGCTGCATGGGGGGAGAGTCGCAAGCGCGTGTTAATGCCTGGTGAATGGCGCATGGCTTCCCGTCTCTGCCTCGCGCACGACTCCGCCGCCGCGGGCACCCGCTGCCGACCTGGGGCGCTGCCCCGGAGCCCCGCGCCTCAATCGCCGGCGGGGCTGGGGTGGGCCCCGCTTCGTTGCCGGGTGCGGCACCGTTCCGGGGGCGCTGCCCCGGAGCCCCGCGCCTCAATCGCCGGCGGGGCTGGGGTGGGCCCCGCTTCGTTGCCGGGTGCGGCGCCGTTTCGGGGGCGCTGCCCCCGCACCCCCGCGCCTCAAACGCCGGCGGGGCTGGATGTTGCCGGCGTTCGAGGCGCGGGGGTGCGGGGCGGGGCCCTGGCGTCCTGGGGGGCGTGTCAGCTTTCGGTGCGGTACATCAGGTCCACCTCGTGGGTGGTGAAGCCGAGGCCCTCGTAGACCGCGAGGGCCGCCGGGTTGTCGGCGTCGACGTAGAGCATCGCCGTCGGGACCCCGGTCTCCGCCAGGTGGCGCAGACCGATGGCCGTGAGGGCCTTGCCGAGGCCGCCGCCCTGGGCGCCCGGGCGGACGCCCAGCACGTAGACCTCGCCCAGCTGCTCCTCCCGGTGGACCTTGGTCCAGTGGAAGCCGACCAGCTCGCCCTCCCGCTCCGCGAGGAAGAAGCCCTTCGGGTCGAACCACGGCTGCGCGATCCGGTCGTTGAGGTCGCGCTGGGTCAGCGCCCCCTGCTCGGGGTGGTGGGCGAAGGCGGCCGCGTTCGCCGCGAGCCAGGCCGCGTCGTCCGCGCCGGGGACGAACGTGCGGATCGTCACACCGGAGGGGAGCAGCGGTTCGGGGAGCGGGTCCCCCTCGGTCAGGGGCCTGCGGAGCTGGCGCAGTTCGCGGAACAGGGTCAGGCCCAGGACCTGCGCGAGGTGCCGGGCGGCCGATTTGCCCCCGTGTGCCCACACCCGGATCCGCTTGCCGGAGGCGGCCAGCAGGGTCGTGCCCAGCGCCCGCCCGTGGCCGCGTCCGCGCATCGCCGGGTGGATGACCAGTTCGGCGGCCGGGGCCTCCACCGGATCGGTGTCCTCCAGTTGCCCGTATCCGGCGAGCCGGCCGCCCTCGGTGAGCAGGAAGTGCCGGATGCCCTCGCGCGGCCCGCCGCGCAGCTGGAGCCGTCCCTGCTCGGAGACGGCGGTGGTGCCGTCGGTGCGCGCCGCTTCCTCGATCAGGGCGAGGACGGAGTCGGCCTGTTCCTCCGTCAGCTCGTCGAGGGTCTGAATCTGCCGTCCCGGCTCCAGGGCCGCTGCTGCGTCAGTCATGCCAAGAGCCTACGACCGTCACGGGCGGCCCGCGGGGGCGGGCGCGGGGTCGGTCCGTCTTCTGCACGTAACCAGCTCGATACCCGCTCCCCCCTGTCGTGCTACGCGCGTTGACCATAGGCTTCGGCGGACCTCCCAAGCAGTATCGCTGTCCACAAAGGGGATTAAATGTCAGCGACGCCACAACGGCACCGCCGAGCCCGCCGGTTGACCCTCACCGCCATTGCCGTCACCGCCGGTGCCGGCGCGGTCGTCGCCGCCGCACTTCCGGCCGGAGCCGCGAGTGGTGGCGGTGCGGCCAAGAGCCGGACCGTCGATGTGCAGATGCTGTCGTTCAACGACTTCCACGGCACCCTGGAGCCCCCGCAGGGCTCCTCCGGCAACGTGACCGAACGTCAGGCCGACGGCACCACCAAAGCCATACCCGCGGGCGGGGTCGAGTACCTCGCGACCAGCCTGCGCGAGGCCCGCAAGGGCCACGAGTACTCCGTCACCGCCGCAGCCGGTGACATGATCGGCGGCAGCCCGATGCTGTCGGGGCTCTTCCACGACGAGCCGAGCATCGAGGCGCTGAACAAGCTCGACCTGGACGTCACCAGCGTCGGCAACCACGAGTTCGACGAGGGCCGGGCCGAGCTGCGCCGCATGCAGTACGGCGGCTGCCACCCGGTCGACGGCTGTTTCGAGTACGGCAAGGAGTTCACGGGCTCCGAGTTCCAGTACCTCGCGGCGAACGTGACGGACGAGAAGACCAAGCGTCCGATGATGTCGCCCACCTTCATCTGGAAGAAGGGCGACGTGAAGATCGGCTTCATCGGCGTCACCCTGGAGGGCACTCCGGACGTCGTCACCGCCGAGGGCGTCAAGGGCCTGAAGTTCGGCGACGAGGTTGAGACGATCAACAAGTACGCGGCCGAGCTGAACAAGCAGGGCGTGAAGTCGATCGTCGCGCTGATCCACGAGGGCGGCCTGCCCGCGAGCGGCGCGTACAACTACGACTGCGACGTCCCGGGCGCCGGCGCCGGCATCTCGGGCGCGATCGTGGACATCGCCAAGAACGTGGACCCGAAGGTCGACGCGCTGGTGACCGGCCACACGCACCAGGCGTACGCCTGCAACATCCCGGACCCGGCGGGCAACCCGCGCATGGTGACCTCGGCCGCCTCCTACGGCCGCCTGTTCACGGACACCACGCTGACCTACGACCGCCAGACCAAGGACATCGTCCGCACCGCGCTCTCCGCGCCGAAGCCGGTCAACAAGGTCGTCACCCGGGACCAGCCCAAGGCCCCGGACATGACCGAGCTGATCACCCGCTGGAACGCCCTCGCCGCGCCGGTCGCGAGCCGTCCGATGGGCTTCATCTCGGCGGACATCCCGGGCCGCGGCTCGGAGTCGCCGGAGAAGCCGCTGGGCGACCTGATCGCCGACGCGCAACTGGAGGCCCTGGCCCCGGCCGACAAGGGCGGTGCGCAGCTGGCCATCATGAACCCGGGCGGCATCCGTGCCGACCTGGCCTACAAGGCGGCGGGCGCCGAGGGCGACGGAGTCGTGACCTACGGCGAGTCCTACACGGTCCAGCCGTTCAACAACATGATGAACGTCGTGGACCTGACCGGCGCGCAGCTGATCACCGCGCTCCAGCAGCAGGTCAGCGGTACGGTCAACGGCCCGAGCCCGAAGATCCTCCAGGTGTCGAAGGGGTTCACCTACACCCTCGACATGACGAAGACGGGTGCCGACCGCATCGTCGTGGACTCGGTGAAGCTGAACGGCGCGGCGATCGACCCCGCCAAGACCTACCGGGTCGCGATGAACGAGTTCCTCGCGGGCGGCGGTGACGGCTTCACCGTCCTGAAGGAGCACAAGAACAAGCTGGTCGGCGCGTCCGACCTGGACTGCTTCAACGCCTACCTGGGCAAGTCGACGGCCGCGACCCCGATCGCGCCGCCGGCGGCGGACCGCATCACCGTCGTCAAGTAGGACGGCGAGACCCCCGAGGGGGCGGCGGGCCCGACGGCCCGCCCCCCCCTCTGCCGTTCCCGCGCACCCCCGTGGCGCGGGCGGCGGCGTCACAGTCCGGCGAGGAACTTCCCGACGGCCGTGTGGAAGGCGTCCGGCTGCGTGAAGGGGACGAAGTGGTCCCCGTCCAGGGGGATGTACGAGGTCCCCGGGCGCCGGGTCACCATCGCGTCGGCGGTGGCCTGGGGGAGGGCCGCGCTGCGGGTGGCGTGGATCAGCGCGGCCGGGCACCGGCCGGCGAGCCAGGCCTCCCAGTGGTCGCCGCGGGCCCCGGCGATGGCGTCGAGCATGTCCTGCGGGTGGAAGGGGAGCCGCCAGCCGGTGCCGTCCGCCAGCGGGCGCAGGGCGGGGGCGACGAACTGCGAGCCGATCGGGCCGGCCGCCTCCAGGAGCTCCTCGCGGGTGGGTGCGGTGTAGCGCATGGCGTCCAGGAACTCGAACCCGGCGGGGGCCCGCCCGGCCTCGGGTGCTCCCGCGAGCGGGACCTCGATGGAGGAGTCCGCGTTGACCAGGGCGGCGACCCGGTCCGGGTGTTCGGCCGCGAGGTGCACGGCGGTGAGGCCGCCGAGCGAGTAGCCGAGGACGGTGACCGGGGCGTCGAGGCCGAGGTGGTCGAGGAGGGCGACGGCGTCGGCGACGAACCCCTCGGTGCGGTAGTGCGGGGCGCGGTCGGAGTCGCCGTGGCCGCGCTGGTCGGGGGCGATGATCCGCCACTCGTCGCCGAGGTGTTCGGCGAGCCCGGCGAAGGCGGCGCCCTCGGACATCCCGCCGTGCAGGGCGAGCAGCGGGCGGCCGGGGCCGCCGAAGTCCAGGTAGGACAGGGTGCGGTCGTCGATCTTCAGCTCGTGTCGCATGGTGTCTCCCGTTCGGCGGTCCTTCCGGTGGGCAGTAGCCTGACAGGACTTGGGCGCTTGCGCAATACGTTTGTCTTGGGCAAGTGTGCAAAAGAGTGCGGCGGCTACCATCCCGGCATGGGAAATCGCGAGGATCTGCTGGCCGGAGCGCGCCGATGCCTTGAGGAGAAGGGCTACCTGCGCACGACCGTGCGCGACATCGCCACGGCCTCGAAGGTGAGCATGGCCGCGATCGGCTACCACTTCGGATCGCGCGAGGCACTGCTCAACCAGGCGCTGTTCGCCGCCATGGAGGAGTGGGCCGCGGGTTCCGGCCGCCTCGCGGGCGAGGGTGACACGCCGGGGGAGCGGTACGCCGACACCTGGGACCGCAAGATCCGCGACTTCGGCGAGATGCGCTGGCTGTGGCTGGCCTCCGTCGAGGCCTTCGTGCACGCGCAGTCGGCGCCGGAGCTGCTCGCGATCCTCGCCGAGGGTCAGCGCCGCAACCGGCGGATGGTGGCCGCGACACTGCGCGGGGTCCCCGAGAGCGAGGTGTCCGAGGAGGACGTACGGGCGCTCGGATCGCTGCACATCGCGCTGCTCAGTGGGGTGATGGTGCAGACCCTGACCGACCCGGAGCAGGCGCCGACCGGCGGCGAACTCCTCCAAGGGCTGCGCGCCATGGTGGAGTTGCTCGAAAGCTGACCGCTACCGACGGGTAGTAAAGCCCCGTTCCGCACGCCATAATCCGGTCCCACCACTGGGTCGGCGAAGGGGCGGGCATGGGCGTGGCATCGGCTACGGGCACGGCATCGAGTACGGGCACGGCATCGGGCGCGGCAGCGGGTACGGGCGCGGGTGCGGCGTTGGGCCGCCGGGGGTTCCTGACCGGGGCGGCGGCGCTGGCGGCAGCGGCCGCCACCGGTCTCGGTACGGCCGGCCGCGCCTCCGCCACGGCCCTCGGCACGCAGGACTGGATGGGCGGCCTGGCCGACTCCACCGCGCTCCAGCGGATGACCATCCCCGGCACCCACGACTCGGGCGCGACCAAGGGCGGGCTCTACGTCGCCTGCCAGAACACCTCGATCGCCCAGCAGCTCGAATCGGGGATCCGGTTCCTGGACGTGCGCTGCCGCGTCACCGGCGGCTCCTTCGCGATCCACCACGCGGCCTTCTTCCAGGACCTGATGTTCGGCGACGTCCTCGTGGCCTGCTGGAACTTCCTCGCCGCGCACCCGTCCGAAACCGTGCTGATGCGGGTCAAGCAGGAGTACTCAACGGACAGCGACGCGACCTTCCGCGCCGTCTTCGACGACTACCTCGACAACCGGGGCTGGCGGCCGCTGTTCCGGATAGCCGACACCCTGCCCACCCTCGGGCAGGCCCGCGGCAAGGTGGTCCTGCTCGCCGACAACGCCGGGCTGCCCGGCCTGCGCTACGGGGACGGCAACCTCTTCGACATCCAGGACGACTACAACGCCGAGCCCTTCGCCAAGCGCGGCAAGATCGAGAACCAGTTCCGCCGGGCCGTCCAGCAACCCGGCAAGCTGTTCGTGAACTACACCAGCACCGCGGCGTACATGCCGCCGCGCTGGAACTCCGACCGGCTCAACCCGCAGGTGCACGCCTTCGTCGACGGCGGGGAGCTGGCCGGCCGGACCGGGCTCGGGATCGTCCCCATGGACTTCCCGAACACCCGCTCCGGCCTGGTCGCCTCACTGATCCGGCACAACTGACGGCTCGGAGGGCGGCGGGGTCGGCGCTCCCGGGAAGCGGAGCACCGCCTCCGCCCCCGGGCCGCCGTCGGCCGCCGCCCGCAGCTCGGCGCTGCCGCCCGCGCGCTGTACCGTACGGGCCACGATGGACAGGCCCAGGCCGCTGCCGGGCAGGGCGCGGGCCGACGGCGAGCGCCAGAACCGCTCGAACACGTGCGGGAGTTCCTCGGCCGCGATGCCCGGGCCGTGGTCCCGTACGGCCAGCTCGCCCGCCCGCAGCGACACCGCGACGGTGCCGCCGGGCGGGCTGAACTTCACCGCGTTGTCCAGCACGTTGACCACCGCCCGCTCGAGGGCGGCCGCCTCACCCCGTACGTACCAGGGCGCCAGATCGGCGGTGAAGTCCAGCTCGGGGCCGCGCAGCCGGGCCCGGGACAGCGCGCTTCCGGCGATCTCGTGCAGGGCCACCACCCCGAGCGGGCCGGGGGAGACGGCGTCCGGGCGGGACAGCTCCTGCAGGTCCCCGATGAGCGCGGCGAGTTCCGTCATCTGCGCCTTGACCGAAGCCAGCAGCTCCCTGCGGTCCTCGGGCGGGATGGCCCGGCCGGTCTCCTCGCTGCGCGCGAGCAGCTCGATGTTCGTACGGAGCGAGGTGAGCGGGGTGCGCAGCTCGTGCCCGGCGTCGGCGATCAGCTGCGCCTGGCGTTCCTGGGAGGAGGCGAGGGCGGCCGTCATGGAGTTGAAGGACCGCGACAGGCGGGCGATCTCGTCGTCGCCCTCGTCCGGGATCCGTACGGTGAGGTCCTCGGTCCGGGCGATGTGCTCCACGGCTCCCGTCAGCTCGTCGACCGGCCGCAGCCCGGTCCGGGCCACCCACAGCCCGGCCGCGCCGGCGCCGACCACGCCGATGCCGGAGACCAGGAGCAGCACCCAGGCCAGGGTGGACAGCGGCTTGTCGATGTCGGCGAGCGGCTTGGCGACGGAGATGCCGAAGACGGGGGCGTTCGGCTGGGTGCGCGCCGCGAAGGTGTAGACGCGCATCCCGGTGCCGTCGGCGGCCGTGGCGTCGTGCAGGGCGCTGGGCCGCCGCCCCTCCGCGACCTGCTGGTCCGCCGGGCTCACCGGCAGGTTGGTCAGCCCGCTCACCCAGCAGTGGCTGCCGTCGGCGAGGACGATCTGGACGGTCGGGTTGAGGTTCCCCGCGATGTCCTGGGCGGGCCGGCTCGGCGCGGCGACGCAGGGCTCGCTCAGGGTCCGCAGGACCTGCGCGGACGGATTGGTCGCCATCAGCGACCGGTCGAGCTGATCACGCAGCTGCGTGCGCACCATCACCCAGGACACCGCGGCGACGGCCGCGACGGCGACCGCGACCGCGACGCTGACCAGCAGGGCCAGGCGGGAGCGCAGGGGCAGTGCGCGGAACCTGGCCGTCGGGCTCACTCGGGACCGCTCTCGCCGGCGCGCAGGACGTAGCCCACCCCGCGCACGGTGTGGACCAGGCGGGGCTCGCCGCCCGCCTCGGTCTTGCGGCGCAGGTACATCACGTACACGTCCAGGGAGTTGGAGCTGGGCTCGAAGTCGAAGCCCCAGACGGTCTTGAGGATCTGCTCGCGGGTCAGGACCTGGCGCGGGTGCGCCATGAACATCTCCAGCAGCGTGAACTCGGTCCGGGTCAGCTCCACCGTGCGCCCGGCCCGGGTGACCTCGCGGGTGGCGAGGTCCATGCGCAGGTCGCCGAAGGTCAGCGCGTCCTCGTGGCCCTCGCCGGCGGTCCGCGGGGTGGCGTAGGAGCTGCGGCGCAGCAGCGCGCGGACGCGGGCGAAGAGCTCGTCCAGCTCGAACGGCTTGACGAGGTAGTCGTCGGCGCCCGCGTCCAGCCCGGTGACGCGGTCGCCGACGGTGTCGCGGGCGGTGAGCATCAGGACGGGGACGACATTGCCCGCCGAGCGCAGGCGCCGGGCCGCCGTCAGGCCGTCCATGCGGGGCATCTGGATGTCCAGGACGATCAGGTCGGGGGCGTACGAGGCCGCCTTATCGAGGGCGTCGAGCCCGTCGACCGCCGTCTGTACGGCGTACCCCTCGAAGGCGAGGCTGCGGCGCAGGGCCTCACGGACGGCCGGCTCGTCGTCGACGACGAGGATGCGCTGCGGGTCGCCTTCGGCGGGGTGCATGGACGGGTCCTCCATGGTGGTCGTGACGTTCCCTTCAGCGTCGCACGGCCGCCGGTCAGAACGAGGTGCCGTAGCCGGTGCCGTAGCCGTTGCTGCGGCCGTCGCTGTTGCCGGAGCCGCTGCCGCCGGGGCCGCCCTTGCGCAGCGAGTCCAGGTCCGCCTTGATCGTGTTCACCGGGATGGCGAAGCCGAGGCCGACGCTGCCCGCGCCGGCATTGCCGTTGGAGGGGGAGTAGATCGCGGAGGGCATGCCCACGACCTCGCCGTTCATGTTGAACAGGGCGCCGCCGGAGTTGCCGGGGTTGAGGGAGGCGTCCGTCTGGATGGCCTTGTAGGAGGCGGTGTCGTTGCCGGTGTTCCCGTTGAACTGCTGACCGTTGAAGGAGAACGGCCAGCCGCCGTCGCCGCCGCGCTGCGGGGACTGCTGCGTCTGCGGCTTCTCCACGTTCACCTCGCGGTTCAGGGCGGAGACGATGCCGCTGGTGACGGTGCCGGTGAGGCGGTCGGGGGAGCCGATGGCGACGACCTGGTCGCCGACCTTCACGCCGTCGGAGTCGCCGAGCTTGGCCGCCTTCAGGCCGCTCGCGCCCTGCAGCTTGATGAGCGCCAGGTCCTTGTCGGGGTCGGTGCCGAGGATCTCGGCCGGGTACTTCTTGCCGTCGCTCATCGTCACCTGGATCTCCGAGGCGCCCGAGACGACGTGGTTGTTGGTGACGATCTCGCCGTCGGCGGTGAGCACGATCCCGGAGCCGGTGCCCTGGCCGGATCCGGTACGGGTGTCGATGCGGACCACCGAGGGGCTGTTCTGCTCGGCCACGCCGGAGACGGTGCCGTTGCTGGACTGCGAGACGTTGGTGCCGTTGAAGGCGCCGCCGGACCCGTTGGCGCCGTGGCCGCCCATCAGCTGCTGGACGGCCGCCGCGGTGCCGCCGCCGACCACGGCCGCCGCGAGTGCGACGGCGGCGAGCAGCGCGACCGGCCTCGCGGCCCGGGGGGCCGGGGCAGCCGCGTGGGCCGGGCCGTGCGGGGTCCCGCCGCCGCCCGTACCGTCCGCGCCGTCGGCGCCGAGGGCTTCGGGGACGGTCTCGCCCCGGATGACCGGAGGCTGGTGCGCCTCGTGCCAGCCGGGTGCGGCGGGCGGGTACGAGGGCGGCGGAGGGTACGCCCCGGCCCCCGCGTCCTGCGCCAGCCGGTCCCGCCCCCGCTGCCACTGCTCGCCGAACGGCGCGTGCTGGGTCGGGCGGTTCTCCTGGGGGTACTCGCCTTCGCGGCGGAAGCTCTCGGTCATGGTCACGACTCTGACCGCCGATCATGAGAGCTTCCTGAGTCCGACCTGAGAAGCCCGACAGAACCGCGTATGCCCGATATAAGCGAGGCGGCAATCAGCGGGCCCGGGTGGGTGGCCCGGTGACCGCCAGAGGCTACCGGCAGCCGCAGGAGCGGCGGACGACCAGGGCCGACGGGAACTGCTTCAGGCGCTCGCGGCGGGAGCCCGCCACGCGCAGGCCGTCGTCCAGGACAAGGTCCACGGCCGCGCGGGCCATCGCCGGGCGGTCCGAGGCGATCGTGGTCAGCGGCGGGTCCGTGAGGGCCGCTTCCTTGACGTCGTCGAAGCCCGCCACGGCCAGTTCCCCGGGTACGTCGATGCGCAGCTCACGGGCGGCCCGTAGCACGCCGATGGCCTGGTCGTCCGTGGCGCAGAAGATCGCCGTCGGGCGGTCCGGCCGGGCCAGGACCTCCAGGGCGACCGTGTACGCGTCGTAGCGGTTGTACGGGGCCTCGATGAGCCGGCCCTCGGTCGAGCGGCCGGACTCCTGCATGGCGCGGCGCCAGCCCTCGACGTGGTCGGCGACCGGGTCGCCGACGGACGGGGTGTTCTCGACTCCGCCGATGCAGGCGACGTACTCGTGCCCGTGTTCGAGCAGGTGGCGGGTGGCGAGCTGGGCGCCGCCGACGTCGTCCGTGACGACGGCGACGTCGTCGATCGCCTCCGGGCGCTCGTGGAGGAGGACCACCCGCGCGTCCCAGGCCTCGATCTCCGAGGCGGCCTGCTCGCTCATGCCCTGGCTGACCAGGATCAGACCGGAGACCCGCATGCCGAGGAAGGCCCGCAAATAGTGGACCTCGCGCTCGGTGCGGTAGTCGGAGTTCCCGACCAGCACCATCTTTCCGCGCTCGGCAGCGGCCTGTTCGACCGCGTGGGCCATCTCCGCGAAGAACGGCTGGCGGGCATCGGGGACGATCATGCCTATGAGGTCGGTGCGCCGTGAGGCCATCGCCTGGGCGACCCGGTCCGGGCGGTAGCCCAGCTCCTTGATCGCGGCGAGGACACGCTCGCGCGTGGCCGGGGCAACCGGCCGGGGTCCGTTGTTGATGACGTACGAGACGACAGCGGTAGAGGTACCCGCCAGTCGTGCTACGTCATCCCGCGTCACCTTGGCCACGCGCGGAAGTCTACGCGGGGTGACCTACCTCTGGGCAGGGCGTCCTGCCGAGTGGACGATCACAGGCTCTTCGGCCGTCCGGGTGACGGCCTCCGCCGCCTGGGCGGCGGCCTGGGCCGCGGCTTCCGCCGCCGCCCGCTCGACCTTCTCCGGCGTGACGAAGCGGTAGCCGACGTTGCGG
This sequence comes from Streptomyces sp. NPDC088762, assembly GCF_044750905.1. Taxonomy (NCBI): domain Bacteria; kingdom Bacillati; phylum Actinomycetota; class Actinomycetes; order Kitasatosporales; family Streptomycetaceae; genus Streptomyces; species Streptomyces sp. NPDC088762. Next base: position 240,895 of record NZ_JBIVKT010000011.1, on the reverse strand, counting down.
ACCGTACCGATCAGCGACTCGTGCTCGGGGCCGAGCTTGGCGCGCAGCCGCCGTACGTGGACGTCCACCGTCCGGGTGCCGCCGAAGTAGTCGTAACCCCACACCTCCTGCAGCAGCTGCGCGCGGGTGAAGACCCGGCCCGGGTGCTGCGCGAGGTATTTGAGCAGCTCGAACTCCTTGAAGGTCAGGTCCAGGACCCGGCCCTTCAGCTTCGCGCTGTACGTGGCCTCGTCGACCGACAGGTCGCCGTTGCGGATCTCCATCGGGGAGTCGTCCGCGCCGAGCTGCCGGCGGCCGGTGGCCAGCCGCAGCCGGGCCTCGACCTCCGCGGGGCCCGCGGTGTCGAGGAGGACGTCGTCGATGCCCCAGTCGGCGGTGACGGCCGCGAGACCGCCTTCGGTGACGACGAGGAGGAGCGGGCAGCCGGGCCCGGTGGACCGGAGCAGCTGGCACAGCGAACGCACCTGCGGCAGGTCGCGGCGCCCGTCGACGAGGATGACGTCGGCACCCGGGGTGTCCACGAGCGCCGGGCCCTCGGCGGGGGCCACCCGGACGTTGTGCAGCAGCAGGCCGAGGGCGGGCAGCACCTCGGTGGACGGCTGCAGGGCGTTGGTCAGCAGCAGGAGAGAGCTCATGCCCGACCACCCCGCCCGGTTCCGGTCGGCAGGTCGTGCTCGTGCACGGTTCGCTGGTCCATCACGTCGGTTCCTCCTCGGTCCCGTCGAGGACATGCGTGGTTCTGCTTCGTACGTGTGCTGCGTGGCCTCCGTCCGGTCCCCGCGCCCTGGGATCGGGATGGATACCACTGTTCTCGGTTCGTTCAACGTGCTGAAAGCACAAAAGGACCCGGGGGCAACGTTGCCCGGATCCTCTGCCCAGCAGAATAGCCCACCGGCCCTTCGGCGGCCGAGGCTCTTGCGCTCCGGCTTCTGTGGTTCCCGCCACGCCCATGACCAGCGTATGCCCCGTTTTCATGCGATCGGCGGCCCGCCGGGCGGTACGGCCGGGCCGCCCGGGCGCACACGGGGCGCGCGGAGGCACACGGGGGTGGGGGGTGGGAGGGGTCATCATGGAGGCCGACGGTAGAGAGCCGACGATAGGAGCTGCAGTGGCAACCGGAACCATCCGCTACTGGGCGGCGGCCAAGGCCGCGGCCGAGACGGCGGAGGAGCCGTACTCGGCGCGCACGCTGGCCGAGGCGCTCGACGCCGTGCGGGAACGCCACCCCGGGGAGCTGAGCCGGGTCCTGCTGCGCTGCTCCTTCCTTGTGAACGACGAACCCGTGGGCAAGCGCCCGCACGATGCCGTCCTGCTGACCGAGGGGGGCACCGTAGAGGTGCTCCCCCCGTTCGCGGGCGGGTGAGCGGGAGCCGATGAGTACGCCCGAGGAACAGCAGCAGCAGTACCCGTACGAGCAGCAGCCACAGCAGCAGAACCAGCACCAGGACCCGTACGGGACCCAGACCTGGCAGGCCGACACCTGGGACACCGGCTACCAGCCGGTGCAGCCGCCGCTGGGCGGGGTGCCGGGGCAGCCGGTCGCGCCCGAGGGGTGGTTCCGGGACGAGGCGCAGCCTCCGGCGCCTCCGGCGCAAGCTCCGGCCCCGGACTGGTCGCATCCGGCTCCGGCCGCCGAGCAGACCGCCTACCTGCCGCCGTACCAGGAGCAGGCCGCCGCTCCGGAGGCCCCGGCCCCGGCCGCGGTTCCCGAGGGCTGGTTCCGTGACGAGGTCCCGGCCCCGGCCCCGGCCCCGGACTGGTCGCATCCGGCTCCGGCTGCCGAGCAGACCGCCTACCTGCCGCCGTACCAGGAGCAGGCCGCCGCTCCGGAGGCCCCGGCCCCGGCCGCGGTTCCCGACGGCTGGTTCCGTGACGAGGCGCCGGCCGAGCAGACCGCCTACCTCCCGCCCCAGGCGGCGGCCCCCGCGCCCGCCGGCGAGGAGGAGGAGCCCGCGTACTCGCCGCCCACCCTCGCCGGCAACACCCTGCGCGCCGTCGACCCGGCCCAGGCCCGCGCCGAGGGCCGGTCGCCGATCATCGACCCCGGCCCGCAGTCGGCGATACTGACCGCCGCCCTCGGGATCCTGCTCGCCGTGGCCGCGGTGCTGGGGCAGCTCGCGCTCGTCGTGCCGCTGGTCGCCCTCCAGGGGCTCACCGCGGCCGGCTGGTTCCGCCTCAACGGCATGTGGCCGGCCCGTCAGGGCATCGCCCTCGCCTTCGCCGGAGCCCTCGTCGCCGATGTGGCCGTGCTCGCGGTGGACGAGTCGTACGGTCCCGGCGCGATCATCGGAACCCTCGGGGCCTGGGTGCTGCTGACCCTCGTGCTCCAGCTGCGCAGCCACGCCGACCCCGACGAGCGGATGTACGGCCTGATGGCCTCGGTGGCCTCTGCGGCCCTGGCCATCGTCTGCGCCGGCTTCCTGGCCGCGGACCCGCGGGCCGTCACCGTCGGCGCGGCCGCCGTGGCCGTCGCCGTCTTCGCCCGGGCGCTCCCGCTGCCGCCCACCGCCTCGGTCGGCGTGTCGCTGGCCGCGGCCGCCGGTGCGGGCATCGCCGTCGGCGGGCTGACCGGCGTCGGCGTGGGCGGGGCGCTGATCGGCCTCGTCGCCGGGGTGTGCGCGCTGATCGGCCTGCGCGTGGCGGCGTACGACTACCCGTCGAAGTTCGTGCACATGACGGCCGGTGTGGCGCTGCCGCTGGCGGCGGCCGCCCCCGCCGTGTACCTGATCGGCCGGGTGGTGGCCTGAGGCGGCCCGGTGGCCGGCGGAGGCGGTCGGCGGCGGCGGGCTGACGGCCCCTTGACGGCGGTCCATGGTCAACTGGGTGCCAGGTACCGATTAGTAGGGGGTGGGGGCACGTGCGTTTCCTGCGTGTCGTTCTGATCATCGGAGTGGTGCTGGGAGCGCTCTTCGTCGGGGTGGACCGCTGGGCGGCCGGCTATGCCGAGAACCGGCTGGCCGACCGGATCCAGGCCCGGCAGGGGCTGGCCGGCAGCTCGGAGGTGGAGATCCACGGGTTCCCCTTCCTGACGCAGGCGCTCAGCCACGACCTCGACCGCGTCGACCTCAGGCTCCGGGGCGTCGAGGTGATGGCGGACGGCCGCAAGACGCGGCTCTCCGAACTCGACGCGAGCTTCCGCGGAGTGAAGCTGAACGGGGACTACAGCCGCGGCACCGCCAAGAGCGCCACGGGCACCGGCCTCATCACGTACGCGGACCTGACCGCGGCCTCGCAGACCGGCGCGACCCTCTCCTACGGCGGGGCGCCGGGCAAGGTGAAGGTGACCGCGGGCGTCGACGTGCTCGGCAAGACGCTGACGCGCAGCGTCGTGTCCACCATCACGCTGGAGGACGCGCAGGACGGAAAGGGCGGCAGGATCGTCCGCGTGCGCGCCGACGAGGTGCCGGGCGAGGGCATCCCCGGGATCGAGAAGCTGGTGCGCAGGAAGACCGACTTCGACCGCAACCTCGACAGCGGGCTGCCGGCCGGGCTCCACCTCTCCGCCCTGACCTCGGACGAGAGCGGCGTACACCTCACCCTCGACGGCTCGAACGTGGTGATGGCCGGATCGTGAGACGGCGCGGTCCGGTCCGCAGAAGGGCGGGCCGCACGAGGGCTCCGGGGAGCGGCGCGGCGGCCGCTCAGGGCGCTCGGATCCCACTATACGGACGATCCTGTCTCGGCATATGACACGCCGGTGACAGGGCGGCCGATTCGTCCCTACGATCCATGCCTATGAAGCATCAGCAGGCGGACCTCACGAAGCGGCGGGCAGTAGACCTGTGTCGCGTCGCCGCCATGCTCTGTCGATCCATGTGACGTGTGAGCGCATCGCTCCATCAGCCGGACGACGGCCCTTTCCCCGCGTGACCGCACCCGCCTCCTGATCCTGACGCCTCCCCGCGCAGGACCCGTGAGCGTACCCGGACGCACGCACGCAGCACCCCGCAGCAACCAGCGCCCAGCAGCTGGACCAGCACAGCCCCGCCGCACACTGCCCCGGAGGAGAACACCATGAGCCGCAGCGACGTCCTCGTAGACGCCGACTGGGTCGAGGCCCACCTCAACGACGCCAACGTCGTCATCGTCGAGGTGGACGAGGACACGTCCGCCTACGACAAGAACCACATCACCAACGCCGTCCGGATCGACTGGAAGCAGGACCTCCAGGACCCGGTCCGCCGCGACTTCGTGGACCAGGAGGGCTTCGAGAAGCTCCTCTCCGCCAAGGGCATCTCCAACGACGACACCGTCGTCCTCTACGGCGGCAACAACAACTGGTTCGCGTCCTACGCCTACTGGTACTTCAAGCTCTACGGCCACCAGGACGTCCGCCTGCTCGACGGCGGCCGCAAGAAGTGGGAGCTCGACTCCCGCGACCTGGTCGACGGCAAGGACGTCCCGAACCGCCCGGCCACCCAGTACAAGGCCAAGCCCCAGGACACCTCCATCCGCGCCTTCCGTGACGACGCCGTCGCCGCGATCGGCACGAAGAACCTGGTCGACGTCCGCTCGCCCGACGAGTTCAGCGGCAAGCTGCTCGCCCCGGCGCACCTCCCGCAGGAGCAGTCGCAGCGTCCGGGTCACATCCCGAGCGCCCGCAACATCCCGTGGTCGAAGAACGCCAACGACGACGGCACCTTCAAGTCCGACGAGGAGCTGACCGCCCTCTACCAGGCCGAGCAGGTCGACCTGTCGAAGGACACCATCGCCTACTGCCGCATCGGTGAGCGCTCCGCGCTCACGTGGTTCGTGCTGCACGAGCTCCTGGGCCAGGAGAACGTCAAGAACTACGACGGCTCCTGGACCGAGTACGGCTCGCTCGTCGGCGTGCCGATCGAGCTCGGCCCCAACAAGTAATCCCCGGGCACGCGACGCCCCGTAGCAGCTGAACCCCTCCAGGACAGGACAGAGAACATGTGTGGAGCACAGATCGGCGGGCCCGACCTCGCGACGCTCAAGCCCGGTGAGACCGCCATCCAGGGTCAGATCACCAAGGACGGTGAGCCGGTGTCCGGCTACGTCCGCCTGCTGGACTCGACCGGCGAGTTCACCGCCGAGGTTCCGACCTCGGCGACCGGCCAGTTCCGCTTCTACGCCGCCACCGGCTCCTGGACGCTGCGGGCGCTCGTCCCGGGTGCCCAGGCGGACCGTGCCGTCGTGGTCGCCGAGGCCGGCGGCGTGACGGACGTGGCGATCGCGGTCTGAGCACCGACCGCGTGATCGCCTGATCGAACGGCCGAAGGGCCGCACCCCCGGGGGTTGGACGCCACTGGATCGGGGTGCGGCCCTTCGTGCCGTTCTGCTGTCGTACGGGTGTCACACGCGCTGTCATACGGGCTGTCATCCGCGGGGTCCGGTCCTACCCTGGAGGCATGTACGCCCGGCGCCGGCGCGCCTATTTCCTGCTGATGGGCGGATGCCTCTTCCTCTTCGTCTCCGCCTGGTCCTTCGTGCGGCTGTTCTCGGTGGAAGCGGCCGTGGCCCTGTGCGTGGTCGCCATGGTCATCCCGCCGGTCGCCGCGATGATCGCCAACCGGCGCGGCCCGGACGACCGCTGGTGGGATGACCCCTCGGGCGATCCGAAGTCCGACGAGTGGTGGGACGAACTGGACGGAAAGCGGCGTCCCGAGGACTGAAGTCCGGCGAGATAAGAATGTAATAAGCATTCATACAACTGCTTCCCCCCGGAACGGGTCATGGGTACGCGCGGGCAAGCCAGTCCGTGCCTCCAGTCCTGTGGGGGACTCTTTTGGAACACGAACAAACCCTTCCCGAGCAGCGGAAAGAGGGGGAGACCGCGCCGGAACCGGACACCCTGAACCTGCCTCCGGAAGCCGGAACGGCGCCCGACGCCGACGCCGCTCCCGCCTCCGATGCCGCACCCCGCCGCCGGAGCCGTACGACGCTCCTGATCGCGGGCGCGGCGGTGCTGGGAGTCCTCGCCGGCACGGTCACCGGCTACGCGGTCCAGTACCACCGCGAGCCGACCCCGCTGCCGCCGCTGGCCCGGCAGAAGCCGGCGAGCCCGACGCCGGTCGCCGCGAACGACGCGACCAGCGACCGTTCGATCAACGCGAACCGCTGGGACAAGTCGGACGAGGACCTGCTGGAAAAGCTCCTTCCGGCACCGGGCGGGGCGAAGGACGTGGAGTCCGGGTACGAGTCGCCGGACGAGTTCGCGGCGCGCTACTACGAGGAGCCGAACAGGGGCTTCCCCAACCTGGTCGGCCACGGAGTGCGGCGGATCGCCACCGCGCACTGGCAGGACGGCGAACACGAGTTCGTGGACATCCGGCTGCTGCAGTTCCGGGACCGCTCCGGGGCCGAGAAGTACGGGAGCGCCCCCCTGGACTACATGTCCGAGGAGAAGCACGCGGGCAACAGCGGCTACAGCCTGCCCGGCGTGCCGGCCGACTTCGGGCACGCCTGGCTCTCCGACATGAAGGAGAAGGCCGGCTACCACCCCCTGCGCCAGGGCCGTGCCGTCATCCGGCGAGGGAACATCGTCATGGACGTCGTGATCGCCAACAACCGCGGTGACCTTTCCGAGCGGGAGATCACCGAACTCGCCAAGCGACAGTTGGAGCGGCTGTGAGCGAACGGACGAACGAGGTCAGGACCGACCCGGACCTCGGCCAGGAGCTCCTCGCCTCCCTCCGGGCGCCGCGCGAGACGAACCTCAGGATGAACCGGAAGACGACGACCCTGGTCGCCGCGGGCCTCGGCCTGGCGGTTCTGGTCGGCGGTGGCCTCTGGACGGCGGCCGCGCTCGACGCGGCCGACCGGACCTCCGCGACGCGGTACTGGCTCCCGGCCGGTCCCGCTCCGATGGACGAGTCGAAGCCGGTCCCGACGGTGCCGCCCAACCCCCTCGTCGCGAAGCTGCTCCCGATGGAATCCCGCTACCTGCCGGGCCCGGACGTGGACGGCGAAGGCAACGACTTCTACGTGTCGGGCGAACGGGCCCTGCAGACGATGAAGGACGCACGCTCGGGCCTGTCCGGTGAGGAGCGCGCCGAACGGGACAAGGCGCTGGCCGGGCTGAAGCTCAAGGGCCTGGCCGGCCGCAGCTTCTACACGAACCCCGACCGGGCGGTCACCGAGATCGAGCTGATCCAGGCCGATCCGCAGGCCGTCGCAGCCCTTTCGGAAGTCGACAAGAAGCTCCTCGACCTGTTGCAGAAGATCGGCGGCAAGCGGCAGGCGCCCGCCGTGGACGGGTTCCCGCAGGCCAAGTGCGTGCTGTCCGACGTAGCGGACGCACGGGAGAACAAGGACGAGAAGTCGAAGCTCGACTCCCTCGACTGCGTGGCCGTCGAGGGGGACGTCCTGGTGACGTTCCGGACGTACGGGTACCACATCCCCGTGGACGCCTCGGTCGACCTGTTCAAGAAGCAGCTGAACCACCTGAAGTCCCCCGGGGAGTCCGTGTGACCGAGCAGAACACCACCGGCGCGGTATCCGCCATCGAGCTGGACGCACCGCAGGAGGCGCAGTCCCCGGCACCCGCTCCGGCGGCGAAGGACAGCCGCAAGCTGTTCGCCGCACTGCGCTGGACGGCCGCCGTCCTCGTCTTCGCCGCGGCGGGCGCCGGAACCGCCTACGGGGTCATGCAGCCGGAACGGACGAAGCTCCCCGGCCTGTCGACCCTGCCCGACGGACGGTGGACCTACCCCGTGCAGGCCGCGCCCGAGCTGCCCGCGGGAGCCCCGCTTCCCAAGGGCGCGGACAACAAGGACGGCACGCACTACGCGGACCTGCGCGGTCTCCTCCTCAAGGCCCCGGAGGGCGCCACGCCCGACGAGGGGGTCAAGGCCGACAAGGACGGGGTGGTGACGACCGACGCGTTCCTGGAGGAGTACGCGGCCGAGAGCCGGCCGAAGCTGAAGGAGTCCCTCGACTGGGAGGGGGTCCGCAAGATCGTCGGTACGGGCTGGACCATGCCCGACGGCACCCGGACCCACGTCTACCTGCTGCGCTTCCACTCCTCCGGCTTCGCCGACACCTTCGGCGGCTGCAACACCGGTACCCGCCTGACCGGGGGCGCCTCCCTCTCGGTCGACCTCGTCTGGAGCCAGACCAAAGCGCTTCAGGGCGACCGCAGCAGCGGCGCCAGTCTCTACGAAGAGCCCAAGCCGTTCGGCGACGAGCAGACCCGCCTCGGCTGCCTCCAGGCGGGCGATGTGGAGGCCGTGATCATCCAGTCCCGCAAGGGCGGCACGCCCGTCATCCCGTTCCACCAGGCCGTGATCCTGCAGAGCCAGCTGCTCGGCTGACCGGCGGTACGGCAGACCTCACAGAGTGCGCCGGTCGCCGGGCCAGTAGGCTTGGGGACCGGCCCCGTACCGCCCAGAACACATCCGAGGAGCACCCCGTGCTTGAGGCAGTCTTCACCTCCCTGCTGGTCCTGGTCTGCGTCGGCGTCCTCGCCTTCACCGGCCTGGCCGTCAAGAAGCTGTACCAGGGTCAGCGCTGAGCATCCTCCCAGCCGACCGCCCGGAACCCCTCCCCACAGATCGCCTGAGCAGCCACACATGATCCAGATCCCGTCCGACCTGAACCCGGGCCTCGTCCCCCTCGCCTTCCTCCTCGGAAACTGGGAGGGCGCGGGCGTCTTCGACTTCCCGGGTGAGGAGAAGTGCAACTTCGGCCAGGAGGTCGTCTTCAGCCACGACGGCCGGGACTTCCTGGAGTACACCTCCCGCACCTGGGTCCTCGACAGCGAGGGCAACAAGGTGCGGCCGCTCGAATCCGAGTCGGGCTACTGGCGCATCGACAAGGACCGCAACGTCGAGATCGTCATGGTCCGCGACCAGGGCGTCGTCGAGGTCTGGTACGGGGAGCTCGCCGACCAGAAGCCCCAGATCGACCTGGTCACCGACGCGGTCGCCCGCACCGGGGCCTCCGGCCCGTACAGCGGCGGCAAGCGGCTCTACGGCTACGTCAAGAGCGACCTGATGTGGGTCGGCGAGAAGGCCACCCCTGAGGTCGAGCTGCGCCCGTACATGTCGGCCCAGCTGAAGAAGGTCGTCACGCCGGAGGAGGTCGCCGAGATGGCGCGCAACCTTCCGGACATGCCGGACGACGGCATCGCCTTCTTCCGCTGACCCCAGGACGTCGAGCCGGTACGGGGGGTCACGGGCATGCCCGTGACCCCGCGTCCGCCCGTACACTGGCCGGGTGGCGAGCACCGAGGACAGCGAAACCGCGGACTGGAAGAGCGACCTGCGCCAGCGCGGATACCGGCTGACACCGCAGCGCCAGCTCGTGCTGGAAGCGGTCGACGCCTTGGAGCACGCGACCCCCGACGAGATCCTCGCCGAAGTCCGCAAGACCGCCTCCGGCGTCAACATCTCCACCGTCTACCGCACGCTGGAGCTGCTGGAGGAGCTGAAGCTCGTCTCGCACGCCCACCTCGGGCACGGCGCCCCCACCTACCACCTCGCCGACCGGCACCACCACATCCACCTGGTGTGCCGCGACTGCGCCGATGTGATCGAGGCGGACATGGACATCGCCGCCGAGTTCACCGCGAAGCTCCGTACCACCTTCGGCTTCGAGACCGACATGAAGCACTTCGCGATCTTCGGGCTGTGCAAGAAGTGCGCCGCGAAGCACGCTGACGCCACCGGCTAGCGGGGTCGTAGGCTTGGCGGCATGACCAGCAGCCCTTTGCTCCATCTTCCCGGCGCCGTGCAGGCCGAAGGCCGTGACGAGGGCGTCGCCGCCCACTACGGAGAGCTGTACGGCGAACAGCGCGCCCTCGCGGACGGCCGCGGCTTCGTCGACCTCTCGCACCGCGGAGTCGTCACCGTCACCGGACCGGAGCGGCTGAGCTGGCTGCACCTGCTGCTCACCCAGCACGTCACCGAGCTGCCGCCCGGGCAGGCCACCGAGGCGCTGATCCTCTCCGCGAACGGCCACATCGAGCACGCGCTCTACCTCGTCGACGACGGCGAGACCACGTGGGCGCACGTGGAGCCGGGCACCCAGGGCGAGTTGATCGCCTACCTGGAGTCGATGAAGTTCTTCTACCGGGTCGAAGTCGCCGACCGCACCGAGGAGTTCGCGGTCGTGCACCTGCCGGCCGGGTCCATCGCCGAGGTCGCCAAGGAGCTGGTCGTACGGGAGACCGCGTACGGCCGCGACGTCTTCCTGCCCCGCGCCGAACTGGAGGCCTTCGCCGCCGCGCACGGCCCGGCCGCCGGCCTGCTCGCCTACGAGGCCCTGCGCGTCGAGGCGCACCGGCCGCGGCTCGGCCTGGAGACCGACCACCGCACCATCCCGCACGAACTGGGCTGGCTCGGCACCGCCGTCCACCTCCAGAAGGGCTGCTACCGGGGCCAGGAGACCGTGGCCCGCGTCCACAACCTGGGCAAGCCCCCGCGCCGCCTGGTCTTCCTGCACCTGGACGGCTCCGACGTGGTCCTCCCGGCGCACGGCGCCCCGGTCCGGCTCGCCGCCGACGGGGAGGAGGGCCGCCAGCTGGGCTTCGTCACCACCGCCGTACGCCACCACGAACTGGGCCCGATCGCCCTCGCGCTGGTCAAGCGGAACGTCCCGGTCGACGCCCCGCTGCTGGCCGGGAACACGGCCGCCGCGCAGGAGGTCGTCGTGGCCCCGTAGCCGGCGGGCTACATGTCGATGACGATGGTGAACGGGCCGTGGTTGGTCAGCGAGACCCGCATGTCCGCGCCGAACCGGCCCGTCTCCACCGTCGCGCCCAGCTCGCGCAGCTGCGCCACGACCTCGTCGACCAGCGGCTCGGCGACCGCCCCGCCCGCGGCCGCGTTCCATGTGGGCCGGCGGCCCTTGCGGGCGTCCCCGTACAGCGTGAACTGGGAGATCACCAACAGCGGCGCACCGGTGTCGCTGCAGGACTTCTCGCCCTCCAGGATCCGCACGGACCACAGTTTGCGCGCCAGCAGCGCCGCCTTCTCCGGTGTGTCGTCGTGGGTCACCCCCACCAGCACGCACAGTCCCTCGCCGACGATCTCGCCCACGGTCTCGCCGTCCACGGCGACGCTCGCGCCGTCCACCCTCTGCACCACTGCTCGCATACCACCTGTGTACCAGGACTGCACCCGTCCGGGGCCGATCGGGTGGAGTGAGACTGCATCGGGACCACGGACAGTGGCACGATGCACGCAGGCGGTGCGGTTGCGCCGCACCGGTCGAGGGGACGGACTCGTTCGTATGAATACTTCTGGTACCTCCGTACCTGCTTCGCCCGCTTCCATGGCAGCTGCCGCGGTTCGACCGCCCGCGCAGCGCACCGCCGACGCCCCGGGGACGCCGCCGCCGGCCGGGACCCTCGGGCTGCCCGAGCTGCGCGCGCTGCGCCGGGACGCACAGCGCGACGAGGCCGACCTGAGCTATGTGCGCCGGCTGCTCCAGGGCCGCATCGACATCCTGCGGGCCGAGCTCGCCCGGCGGACCGACCCGGAGGCGCCGGTGGTGGACCGGCTCTCCGAGATCCTGGCCGACGCGCCCTCCAGCAGGAGCGCCTCCGCCCGGCACGTCACGCTCGGGACCCCGCACGGGGAGGAGTACCGGCTGCTGGCGGCGGAGATGCTGGCCGACGTGGAGCTCTCGGACCTCGACGCCCGCACGGACGCGGAACTGTACGACGGGCTGGGCCGGCTGACCCGGTACGAGCAGCAGGTCTCGCGGCGCCGGCAGCAGTTGCAGCGCACGGTGGACGAGTGCACCGCGGAGATCACCCGGCGGTACCGGGAGGGCGAGGCGCAGGTGGACGACCTGCTGGCCTGAGGAGCCCCGTCCCGTCCCACTTCCCGCTGCCACCTGCGGCGGCGAAAATCGCGGGACTCGGCCGGACCCGGCGATTAGCGTGGCCCGTTATGAGTGCTGACGTCCGGCCGATCGCCGAATCCGAACTCCCCGAGTGGCTGGAATCCCTGAACGCGGGCTTCCTGACCCCGGGCCGGGCCACCGCATCCGATGTGGCCCAGCGGGCCAAGTACAGCGATCTCGCCCGCCTCCAGGGTGCCTTCGACTCCGACACCGGCCGCTGCGTGGCGACGTTCCGTTCCTTCCCGCAGGAGCTGACCGTGCCCGGCGGGGCGGCCGTTCCCTCCAGTGCCGTCTCGAACGTCACGGTGCTGCCCACCCACCGTCGCCAGGGCCTGCTGACCCGGATGATGGCCGCCGAGCTCGCCGCGGCGCAGGCGCGCGGCGACGTGCTGTCGACGCTGATCTCCGCCGAGTACCCGATCTACGGGCGCTACGGGTACGGGCCCGCCGCCTCGGTCTCGGAATGGGAGATCGACGTACCGCGCACCGGACTGGACCGGCGCCGGCCGGGGCCCGTGGACGGCGGGCGGATCGATCTGGTGGACGTGGCCGAGGTGCGCCGGGTGGGCCCGGAGCTGCACGAGCGGCTGCGGGCGGTCACCCACGGGGCGGTGAACCGGGACGAGCGCTGGTGGAACCTCACGACCGGCCTCGAGGAGATGTCGCACCGTCCGTACAAGGAGAAGTTCAACGCCGTCTACCGGACGGCGGCGGGCGAGGTGGCCGGCCTGGCCACCTACGTCTCCGACGACCACTGGACGGACGCGAAGCTCCCGCTGAACACCGTGCAGGTCAAGGACCTGATCGCGGTCACCCCCGAGGCGCAGGGCGCCCTGTGGCGGTTCCTGTGCTCCATCGACTGGGTGCTGAAGGTGCGCACCGGTTTCCGGGCCCCCGACGACCTCGTCACGCAGCTGCTCCCGGACCCGCGGGCCGCCAGGCCGCTGGCCGCCGCGGACTTCCTGTGGGTGCGGCTGCTGGACGTCGTACGGGCCTTGGGGGCGCGGACGTACGCCGTTCCCGGGGTGCTCGTGCTGGAGGTGACCGACGCGGCGGGCCTGGCGGACGGCCGCTACCGGCTGGACGCGGGAAGCGGCACGTGCGCGCGGACGCAGGAGCCCGCCGACCTGCGGCTGGACGTGTCGGCGCTGGGCGCCGTGTACCTCGGCGACGAGTCGGCGGTGCGGCTGGCCGCGCTGGGCCGGGTGGCGGAGGAGCGGCCGGGGGCGGTCGCGCTGGCCGACGCGGTGTTCCGTACCGCGCGCAGGCCGTGGTGCCCGGACGTGTTCTGATGACCTTCCGTTTCCTCCCCTCCCGAACCGAGGACTGAGATTTTTGACGACTCCGGCCGATCCGACGCCCACGACGCGTACGGCGACCCTGGCCGCACTCGCGGCGCAACTGCGCGCCGCGGGCTGCGTCTTCGCGGAGGAGGAGGCGGAACTCCTCGCCGCGGCCGCGCGCGACGACGGCCACCTGGCGGAACTTGCGGCCCGCCGGGCCGGCGGTGAGCCGCTGGAACACGTGGTGGGCTGGGCCGAGTTCTGCGGACTGCGCATGGAAGTGGGAGCCGGGGCCTTCGTACCCCGTCGGCGTACGGAGTTCCTGGTGCGGGAGGCGGTGGCACTGGCCCCGCCGGGGGCGGTCGTACTGGACCTGTGCTGCGGGGTCGGCGCCCTGGGCGCGGCGGTTGCGGCGGGGGTGGCGGGCGGGGTGGAGCTGCACGCGGCGGACATCGACCCGGCGGCGCTGGTGTACGCGCGGCGCAACGTGGCCCCGTACGGCGGCAGCGTGTGGGAGGGCGACCTGTACGGGCCGCTGCCCGACTCCCTGCGGGGCCGGGTGGACGTGCTGGTGGTCAACGCCCCGTACGTCCCGACGGAGGAGATCGGCTTCATGCCGTCGGAGGCCCGGGACCACGAGCCGCTCGTCTCGCTGGACGGCGGCCCGGACGGGCTGGACCTCCACCGCCGGGTCGCGGCGGGCGCCCTGCCCTGGCTGGCCCCGGGCGGACACCTGCTGATCGAGACGAGTGCCCGCCAGTGCCCGTCGACGGCCGCGGCCCTGAACGCGGGGGGCCTGGAGACCCGGGTGGCCACCTCGGAGGAGTTCTGCGCGACGGTGGTGATCGCGGCGGGCTCGTAGGCCCGGCTGCCGGAGTCGGGCGTCGCTCCCGGGTGGGAGATGCTGCAAGCAGATGCTTGCAATAGTTAGCGGGGTCCGGCAGGATGGGGTCATGGCATCGCTCAACGTCGGAAATCTCGGCGAGTACCTCCGTGAGCAGCGTCGGCAGGCCCAGCTCTCGCTGCGGCAGCTGGCCGACGCGGCGGGGGTGTCGAATCCGTACCTGAGCCAGATCGAGCGCGGGCTGCGCAAGCCGAGCGCGGACATCCTCCAGCAGCTGGCCAAGGCGCTGCGGATCTCCGCGGAGACGCTGTACGTGCAGGCCGGGATCCTGGATGAGCGGGACCGGGACGAGGTGGAGACGCGGGCCGTCATCCTCGCCGACCCGTCCATCAACGAGCGGCAGAAGCAGGTGCTGCTCCAGATCTACGAGTCGTTCCGCAAGGAGAACGCACTCGACGCACCTGAGGCAGCTGACGTGGCCGTCATACCCGTCATACCTGAGGTACCCGACGTACCTGAGGTACCCGACGTACCTGCGTGACCGCGGCACCCGGCACGCCCGCCGACGACACGCCGCCGAAGACGACGAAACGAACTTGATCCGGGAGGACCAGCACATGGCCATCGCCGATGACCTGAAGAAGACCCTCACCGACCCCACTCCGCTCTACTTCGCCGCCGGCACCGCCGACCTGGCCGTGCAGCAGGCCAAGAAGGTGCCCGGGCTCATCGAGCAGCTGCGCGCCGAGGCCCCCGCGCGCATCGAGGCCGTGAAGAACACCGACCCGAAGGTCGTGCAGGAGAAGGCGAGGGAAGCGGCCAGGGAGGCGCAGGAGGCGGTCAGCGCCAAGGTTGCCGAGGTGCTCGGCGCGATCGACCCGAAGAAGCTCGGGGAGACCGCGCAGGACCTGGCGCTGCGCGGCGTCGGTGTGGCCGCGGAGTACGCGGTCCGCGCCAAGGAGACCTACGACAAGGTCGCCGAGCACGGCGAGCAGGCCGTGCGGGCCTGGCGCGGCGAGGTCTCCGAGGAGATCGTCGAGATCGCCGTCGCGGTCGAGCCCAAGTCGGAGACGGAGCCGAAGACGGAATCCGAGGCCGGGGTCGCCGCCGCCGACTCCGAGGCCGGTGCCGAGGAGAAGCCCGCCTCCAGGAAGACCACCGCGCGCAAGAGCCCCGCCAAGAAGGTCGCCGCCACGCCGGGCGACGAGAGCTGAACCGCATGAGCACCGCCGGGCCGGGCACCCTTTGGGGGTCCGGCCCGGTAGCGTGGAACAAAACCGGCAGATGAGAAGGCGGTCGAAGCGATGCTGATGAACGGGTTCGATAACGGGGTGCTCCCGTTGCTCGGGTTCGCCATGCTGGCGCTCGCCGTCGTGGCCTTCGTCTTCGCGGTGGTGGCGCGCGAGGACGCGTACCGGGCGGCCGAGAAGCAGACCAAGACCTTCTGGCTGGTCATCCTCGGCATCACCGTCCTGGTCGACGCCTTCCTGGGCATGCTCTTCCTGCAGATCGCCGGCCTGGTCGCGACCATCGTGTTCTTCGTCGACGTGCGCCCCGCCCTCAAGCAGGTCACGGGCGGCGGCCGGCGCCGCGGTGGCAGCAGCAGCGACGGTCCGTACGGCCCGTACAACGGCGGACGCTGACCCGGTCCCTCCGCCGCCCAGCCGAGCCCAGCCTCCGAGTCAGCCCTCGGAGCGTGAGAGCAGGACCACGGCCACGTCGTCCGTGAGCTCGCCGCCGTTGAGGCGGCGGGCCTCGGTGACGGAGGCCTCCAGCAGGCCCTCGCCGCTCAGGCCGCGGTCGAGGTGGCGGTTGATCATCTCCACCATGCCGTCCTGTCCGAGGCGTTCCCTGCCCTCGCCGATCCGGCCCTCGATCAGGCCGTCCGTGTAGAGCATCAGGCTCCACGTACCGCCCAGCTCGACCTGGCGGCGGGGCCAGCGGGCCCGGGGCAGCAGGCCGAGCGCCGGACCGCTGTTCTCGTACGGGAGCAGCTGCGCGGGGCGGCCCGGCCGGGAGATCAGCGGCGCCGGGTGGCCGGCCAGGCACAGCCCGGCGCGGCGGCCGTCGGGGGAGATGTCGACCGTGCACAGCGTCGCGAAGATCTCGTCGCAGGGGCGCTCGACCTCCAGGACCTCCTGGAGCGTGGACAGCAGATCGTCACCGCACAGGCCGGCCAGGGTCAGGGCGCGCCAGGCGATGCGGAGCTCGACGCCGAGTGCGGCTTCGTCGGGGCCGTGACCGCAGACGTCGCCGATCATGGCGTGGACGGTGCCGTCGGGGGTGCGGACGGTGTCGTAGAAATCGCCGCCGAGCAGGGCCCGGCTGCGGCCGGGGCGGTAGCGGGCGGCGAAGCGGAGGTCGGAGCCCTCCAGGAGCGGGTTGGGGAGCAGTCCGCGTTCCAGGCGGGCGTTCTCCTGGGCCCGCAGTTTCGATTCTGCAAGCTTGTACTGGGCGATGTCGGCCCGTTTTCTCTCCACGGCGTAGCGGATGGCGCGGCTGAGGAGGCGGCCGTCCAGCTCGTCGCGGAAGAGGAAGTCCTGCGCGCCGACCCGGACGGCCTCGGCGGCGCGCTCGGCGTCGGCCTCGGCGGTCAGGACGAGGACGGCGTGGCGCGGGGCGATCCGGAGGACCTGGTGGAGGTTGGCGAGCTGGTCCACGGAGGTGGCCGTGGCGGCGGCGGGCGTTGCGGCGGTGGCCGTACGGGGGCTCGTGTCCGGGAGGGACAGGTCGAGCAGGATGCAGTGCACGTCGGGGGTGAGCAGCCGCTCGGCCTCGGTGAGGTTGCGGGCGGTGCGGAGCCGGATGCGGTGGCCGTCGGTGTCGAGGATCTCGGGGACGGTCAGACCCCCCGCGGGGTCGTCCTCGATGACCAGGAGGGTCAGCGGGGTCGTGTGGGGCGGGGTGGGCGAGGTCGGCGGTGCGGTGGCAGGCGGTGCGGCGGGGTACAGAACGGCCTCACCGCTCTCCGTGGCCGGGGTGTCCCTCTGCCGCGGTACGGGTACGGGCATCGTCTCCGGTTCCTTCCCTCCCCCCGAGGGTGCGCTCGTCCGGGCGACCCTAGCGGTCCGGGACCGGGAAGCGGAATGGTGTTCCGGGCCATGGCCTCCGTCATATGCCCTCATCGCGGGGGAAAATCGGCCTTACTGATGACCAACGTCACGGCGGGGTCGACTCCCGTCCCGCCTACCGAGACGCCCGCCACCCCCCTTTGGTTGCCTCCGGCGCCCATACCCTCCGCCTCCCCGGCGCCTCAATCGCCGGCGGGGCTGACTGTGCCCTCCGGCCCACGCCCCCGGGCCGCACCCCGCCCCCGTACGGCCGCTCCGCGCCCGCGCCCTCAAACGCCGGGCGGGCTGTAATTGCCCCCGTGCCCTCAAGCGCGGGCGGGGCAGGCTGGAACTGCGCTCCGCGCCAGGACTTCAGCCTCGCCGGCGTTTGAGGCGCGGGGTCCGGGGCGGAGCCCCGGCAGCGGCGCCGCACCTGAACCCGCACCCCCGCCCACGAGGCACCCGCACCCCCGGCCCTGCAAGGCAAAGGGCATCCCCAGCCGCGGGAAGCACCCCGAGCGGCGCCGCCCCACGGCACGCGGCGCCCCCGGCCCGGAGGAGCCACCCCGAGCGGCGCAGCCCGAAGGCGTGACACCCCCGCGCCCGGGGGCGCCCCGAAGCGGCGCAGCCCGACGGGGACGGTGGGGCCACCCCGCAGGGGTTACGCGTCGGGGCGGACCACCGCCTTGATCGGCATCGAGCCCGCGCCCGCCATCGTCACGTTCCGGCCCGGCCGCGGCGCGTGGACCATCGCGCCGTCGCCCACGTACATCCCGACGTGGCTCGCGTCGTCGAAGTAGATGATCAGATCGCCCGGACGCATGTCCTTGAGCGCCACCTTCGGCAGCAGCCGCAGCTGCTCCTGCGACGTGCGCGGGATGGGCCGACCCGCCGCCAGCCACGCCTGGGAGGTCAGGCCGGAGCAGTCGAACGCCCCCGGGCCTGCGGCGCCCCACACGTACGGCTTGCCGATCTGCGCGGTGGCGTACTGCACGGCCCGCTTCCCGGCGGCCGTCGCCGTGCCGTTGACGTCCTTCATCGCGCCCGTCGACAGCCACGCCGTCTGCGCCTTGTACTGCGCTTCCTGCTCCAGCTGGATCAGCCTGGCCTTCTCCTCGGCCTCCAGCTTGTTCTCCAGCTCCTCCGCGGTCTTGATCTTCTGCTCGATCTGCTTCTTCGCGTCCTCCTGCTTGACGCGATTGGCCTCCAGCGTCGCCCAGTGGGCGCTCGCGTCCTGCGCGTACCGCTTCAAGTCGTTCTGGGTGCGGTCCAGTTCGGTCAGCAGGTCCGAGGCGGCCTTCTCGCCCTGCCGCAACCGGCCGGCCCCGTCGAGGAACCGGCCCGGATCCTCGCTCAGCGCCAGCTGGGCGCCCGCCGGCAGTCCGCCCGAGCGGTACTGGGCGCGCGCGGCGGCGCCCGCCCGGCTCTTCAGGGCGGTGATCCGCTCCTGGCCGGCGACGATCAGCTTGGCGATCTCGACGATCTTCTCCGACTGGGCCTTCGTCTCGGCCTCGGCGAGGTTGTAGGCGTCGGTGGCGGCGCCCGCCTGGCGGTAGAGGTCCTCTATCTCCTTGCGGACCTGCTCCAGGGACTTGGCGCCCGGCTCCGGCGCGGGTGCGGCGGGCGCGGCAGGCGCGCCCGGTGCCGCCGGCGCCCCCGGCGCCGCGTGCGCGATGCCCGTCGCAAGGCCGGGTGCCGTCAGTATCGCCATCGCGCACAGCAGTACGAGAGCACTTGCACCCCGCCGTCGCCTCTCGGCCCCCATGGTTCCCCCAGCCCTCCCCAGCCAGACCCTGCACTCTGCATCAGATCTGACTATTCATCAGTAACTTGTCTCCGCCTCCGGGATGGTGCCACGAGTCGATGAATTCCGACACCCTTGTGGATGTTCTGCCGATCTTGTCCGCCCCATCGGACGCCACCGGATCACCCGCCAGGAAGCCCACCGGCCCCCGCCGCCCCACCCCTGACGACTCAACGGGCCGCCCCCGTAACCGGTTCCCCGCCGCGCCCCGTTCACCCCGACGGGCGCAACGCCTCCCAGCGCACCGTCAGTTCCCCCTGCCGCCACCGCCCCGGCCCGTCCGCCAGCGGCCAGTCGCCAGACAGGGCCCGCGCCGTGCGGATCCAGCGCTGCCGCGCCCCGTACGAGGCGTACGGCGCCGCGGCCGCCCACGCGCGGTCGAAGTCCCGCAGGAAGGCGTGCACCGGCTCGCCCGGCACGTTGCGGTGGATCAGCGCCTTCGGCAGCCGCTCCGCCAGGTCCGAGGGCCGCTCCAGGGAGCCCAGCCGGGTCGCGAAGGTCACCGTGCGCGGGCCCTCCGGCCCCAGGGCCACCCACACGTGGCGCCGCCCGATCTCGTCGCAGGTCCCCTCCACCAGCAGCCCGTCCGGGGCCAGCCGCGCGCACAGCCGCGCCCACACCTCCGCGACCTGCTCCTCGTCGTACTGGCGCAGTACGTTCGCCGCGCGGATCAGCGCAGGCCGGACGCCGTCCTCCAGGGGCACCTCGAAGCCGCCGTGCCGGAAGCTCAGCCCGTCGCACTCGTACGGCTTCGCTCCCGCGACCCGCGCCGGCTCGATCTCGATGCCGACCACCCGCACCCGGGGAGCCGCCTCGCGCAGCCGCGCCAGCAGCTCGACCGCCGTCCACGGGGCCGCCCCGTAGCCCAGGTCGACCGCGACCGGTGCCTGCGCGCGCCGCAGCGCGGCCCCGTGCGCGGCGGCGATCCAGCGGTCCATGCGGCGCAGGCGGTTCGGATTCGTCGTCCCGCGCGTCACCGAGCCCACAGGGCGCACGGAGGCGCGGCTCGGGGTCGGGGTGGTGCGGGAGGCCATGAGCCGAGGGTAAGCGGAGGGCGCGCCCCGGATAAAAATCCGGCAAACCGAGGAGAAAACCGGCCACCCCGGAATGCGGGGGACGGCCGTCCGGGTTGCACTCCTTGCAGGGCGCCGACCGCGCTCCTGTCGGCATGCCGTACGTGCGTCCGCGCGCCGCCCACGGTGTTCCGGCGTCCCGACGGCGCGCCCACTCAGCGCCCCTGTCCGAGCGGCTTGTCCGAGCGAGAGGAACTGCTCCCTTGAGCCAGTACGTGTCCCGCCTCGGCGGCAGCATCAGCGGCCGGCTCGCCGCCGCCCGCGCCACCCGGCACGAGCCGCCGCGGCTGCGCCTGCCGGCCGTGGGCCACCACCGCAAGCCCCGCCGGGTGGCCATGCTCAGCGTGCACACCTCACCGCTGCACCAGCCCGGCACCGGCGACGCCGGGGGGATGAACGTCTACATCGTGGAGCTGGCCAAGCGCCTCGCCGCGATCAACATCGAGGTCGAGATCTTCACCCGGGCCACCACCGGCGGGCTGCCTCCCGTGGTCGAGCTGGCCCCCGGGGTCCTCGTACGGCACGTGGACGCGGGCCCGTACGAAGGCCTCGCCAAGGAGGAGCTCCCGGCGCAGCTGTGCGCCTTCACCCACGGCGTGATGCGCGCCTGGGCCGGCCACCGCCCCGGCTACTACGACCTCGTCCACTCCCACTACTGGCTCTCCGGCCACGTCGGCTGGCTCGCCGCCGAGCGCTGGGGCGTCCCGCTCGTGCACGCCATGCACACCATGGCCAAGGTCAAGAACGCCGCGCTCGCGGAGGGCGACACGCCCGAGCCGGCCGCCCGCGTCATCGGCGAGACCCAGATCGTGTCCGCCGCCGACCGGCTCATCGCCAACACCGCCGAGGAAGCCGACGAACTCGTCCGCCACTACGAGGCCGACCCCGGCAAGGTCGCCGTCGTCCACCCCGGCGTCAACCTCGACCGCTTCACGGTCGGCGACGGCCGCGCCGCCGCACGCGCCCGCCTCGGGCTGCCGCAGGACGCCGTCATCCCCCTCTTCGCCGGGCGGATCCAGCCCCTCAAGGCCCCCGACATCCTGCTGCGCGCCGTCGCCGTCCTGGTCGACCAGGACCCCTCGCTGCGCGGGCGCCTCTTCGTGCCCGTCGTCGGCGGGCCCAGCGGAAGCGGCCTCGCCAAGCCGGAGGGGCTGCAGAAGCTCGCCGCGAAGCTCGGCATCGCCGACCTCGTGCACTTCCACCCGCCGGTGGCGCAGGACGGGCTGGCCGACTGGTTCCGGGCGGCGTCCGTGCTGGTCATGCCCTCGTACAGCGAGTCCTTCGGACTCGTCGCGATCGAGGCCCAGGCCAGCGGTACGCCCGTGCTCGCCGCCGAGGTCGGCGGGCTGCCCGTCGCCGTGAACGACCGGGTCACGGGAATCCTCGTACCGGGACACGACCCGGCCGACTACGCGCGCGAGCTGCGGCGGTTCGTGGACGAGCCCGGGCTCGCCGACCGGATGGGGGCCGAGGCCGCGCGGCACGCGCAGTTCTTCGGCTGGGACACCGCCGCGAGCGGCACGGCGGACGTCTACACCGCCGCCATGCATGATCATCGCCGTCGCGTACGCTCCCACCATGGCTGACGCTGACACCGACACCGCCGCGATCATCGAGGGCGTCCTGACCGGCTCGGAACTGAGCTGGGAGAGCCCCGAGCCGGGCTCGTACGTCGTCCAGCTGCCCGGCACGCGCAAGCTGAGCACCACCTGCTCGCTCCGGGTCGGCCGGCACTCGCTGTCGGTCCAGGCGTTCGTGATCCGCCACCCCGACGAGAACGAGGCCGGGGTCCACCGGTGGCTGCTGGAGCGGAACCTCAAGCTGTACGGGATGGCGTACGCGGTGGACCCGCTCGGCGACGTCTACCTGACGGCGCGGCTGCCGCTGTCGGTGGTGACGCCGGACGATCTGGACCGGCTGCTCGGCACCGTCCTGGAGGCGGCCGACGGGGCGTTCAACACGCTGCTGGAGCTGGGCTTCGCGGGTGCGATCCGGCGGGAGTACGAGTGGCGGGTGTCCCGGGGGGAGTCGACCCGGAACCTGGACGCCTTCAAGCACCTGACGCGCCCGTCCTGAACGGCCCGGTTCCGCCGGGGCCGGGCGCGCGCCGGTTCCGCCGGGGCCGGGCGCGCGCCGGGGCACCTCCTCGGGCGCCGAACGTGGCAACGGGTCGGAGAGTGGAGCGGGACAGTGTTCGGCGCCCTGCGGGGGCGCCCCGGCACACGCCCGGCCCCGGCGGAAGCGGTGGTGTTCGGCCATCCCGTGCGGGGGCAGGGGGGCGCTACGCCTCCGCCGTCGCCGGGAGCGGAGGGGTGGTCGTGGCGGGCTTCGGGGTCCGCGTCGTGGACTCGGGGAGGTTCCGCATCAGGAGCCAGTAGCCGGTGCCCGCCGCCGTGCCCAGGAGGGCCGTCGTGCCCCACAGCCAGCCGGCGCCGAACCGGTCGATGACCGCGCCCGCCAGCAGCGGGGCCACCAGGGAGGCCACCGCCCACGACATCGTGTACATCCCCTGGTAGCGGCCGCGCCCGTGCAGCGGGGACAGGCGGGCGACCAGGCTCATCTGGGTCGGCGAGTTGATGATCTCGGCCAGAGTCCACACGCAGACCGTCAGGGCGAGGACCCCGATCGAGCCGCCGAAGGCCGTGAGGCCGAACCCGTATCCCGCCAGCAGCGCCGAGACCACCAGCAGCTTCTGCGGGTCGCGGTGCTCGATGAACCGGGTGACCGGGATCTGCAGCAGGACGATCAGGACCCCGTTGACGGCGATGACCAGACCGTAGTCGCCGGTGGAGAAGCCCGCCGAGCCCATCGCCAGCGGCAGCCCGAACGAGCCCTGCATGAAGATCAGCGATATCAGGAACGACAGCCCGACCACACCCATGTAGCGCCCGTCGCGCAGCACCGTGCCCAGGCTGATCTCCGCCTCGGCGGCCACCTGCGCGGCGTCGCCCTTCTCGGGCCGGGACTCGGGCAGCTTCACGTACACGAGCACCGCGCAGACCAGCGTGAGCGCGGCCTCGCCCAGGAAACCGGCCAGGTAGCTGTACTGGGCCACGAACCCGGCGACCGTCGCCGAGACGGCGAAGCCGAGGTTGATCGCCCAGTAGTTGAGCGCGAAGGCCCGGACCCGGTCCTCGGGGCGGACGATGTCCGCCATCATCGCCTGCACCGCGGGCCGCGAGGCGTTGGAGGTCATGCCGACCAGCAGCGCGACCGCCGCGATCGTCGCCGGGTGCTCCATGAAGCCGAGCAGCGCGACGGAGAAGGCGGTCGAGGCCTGAGCCGCCATCAGCGTGGGCCGGCGCCCGAGCCGGTCGGTCATCACCCCGGCGACCAGCGAGGAGATCACACCGCCGAGCCCGTGGAGGGCGACCACGAGTCCCGCGAAGGAGGCCGAGTAGCCCCGGTCGACCGTCAGGTACAAGGTCAGGAAGGTGGCGACGAAGGCCCCGAGCCGGTTGACGAGGGTGCTCGTCCACAGCCACCAGAACGCGCGCGGCAGCCCCGACACGCTTTCCCGGGCGGCCCGTCTCACACTGGCAACGGACATAAGGAATCCCCCCGGGCGCGTAAGTGTCTCTTCAGCTCCCCGCACATTACGAGCGGGCGCTTTCCGGCGCCACTCAATTGACGCGCGGCGTCAATCGGGAGGGGTGGACACCGCGCGCGAGCGCCCTGGCGCGTCCATTAGGCTCGTGCGCATGGCCGACGCACCGTACAAGCTGATCCTCCTCCGCCACGGCGAGAGCGAGTGGAACGCGAAGAACCTGTTCACCGGCTGGGTGGACGTCAATCTCAACGAGAAGGGCGAGAAGGAGGCGGTCCGCGGCGGTGAGCTGCTCAAGGACGCCGGCCTGCTCCCCGACGTCGTGCACACCTCGCTCCAGAAGCGCGCGATCCGCACCGCGCAGCTGGCGCTCGAGGCCGCCGACCGCCACTGGATCCCGGTCCACCGCTCCTGGCGCCTGAACGAACGCCACTACGGCGCCCTCCAGGGCAAGGACAAGGCCCAGACCCTCGCCGAGTTCGGCGAGGAGCAGTTCATGCTGTGGCGCCGCTCGTACGACACCCCGCCGCCGGCCCTCGAGGACGGTACGGAGTTCTCGCAGTCCGAGGACCCGCGCTACGCGTCGATCCCGCCGGAGCTGCGCCCGCGCACCGAGTGCCTCAAGGACGTCGTCGTCCGCATGCTCCCGTACTGGTACGACTCGATCGTCCCGGACCTGCTGGACGGCCACACGGTGCTGGTCGCCGCGCACGGCAACAGCCTGCGCGCCCTGGTCAAGCACCTGGACGGCATCTCCGACGCCGACATCGCGGGCCTGAACATCCCGACCGGCATCCCGCTGTCCTACGAACTGGACGCCGACTTCAAGCCGGTCAACCCGGGCGGCACCTACCTCGACCCGGAGGCCGCCGCGGCCGCCATCGAGGCCGTCAAGAACCAGGGCAAGAAGTAACCCTGACCCAGGAAAAGGTCCCCTGCCCGCCGACTCACGGCGGTCAGGGGACCTTTCGCGTTCTGCGGGGCCCGTCGGGTCGTGTCCGGCGCGAGGGCCCGGCCGCTCCCGGGTGAGGGGAAGGGCGTCGTGGCGGGGACGGGACCGGCCGGGATCGAACCGGCGTCCTCGCGGTTTTGGAGACCGCGCGCGACGACCTCTGCGCTACGGCCCCGCCCCCGCGGGCATCGTAGAGGGTGCCGAGACGCGCGAAGGCCCCGGCCCGGGGTGTTCCGGGTCGGGGCCCGCGCGTGCGTCGAGCCGGGGCGCGCGGGGTCAGCCGCCGCACTGGCAGGGGGCGCCGGACTGGCAGCCGCAGCCGCAGCCCGAGCCGCAGCCGCAGGCTGCGAGCAGCGGGAGGCGGAGGGGCTCCGGCCTCGGCGGCTGCTCCTGCTCCGGAGTGATCGGGACGGGGGAATCGGGCATGGTTCCTCCTCGCAGGCGGTGTACGGGAGTCGTACGTGCCTTCGCCTCATTCATGCCCAGCGCCCCCGGCGCGTCAACGGCGCATTGGGGCTCGCCGCAAGGCTCAGGCGCCCTCGACGTGCGTCGGCTGCTGGAGCTCGTCCGCGTGCTCGCCCGTCACCAGGTAGACGACGCGCTTGGCGACCGACACCGCGTGGTCCGCGAAGCGCTCGTAGTAGCGGCCCAGCAGCGTCACGTCGACCGCCGTCTCGATGCCGTGCTTCCAGCGGTCGTCCATCAGGTGCTGGAACAGCGTGCGGTGCAGCTGGTCCATCTCGTCGTCGTCCTGCTCCAGCTGGAGCGCCAGGTCGACGTCCTTGGTGATGATGACCTCCGCCGCCTTCGCCATCAGGCGCTGCGCCAGCTGTCCCATCTCCAGGATCGTGGCGTGCAGGTCACGCGGGACCGCCGTGTCCGGGAAGCGCAGCCGGGCGAGCTTCGCCACGTGCTGGGCCAGGTCACCGCTGCGCTCCAGGTCGGCGCTCATGCGCAGCGAGGTGACCACGATGCGCAGGTCGGTGGCGACGGGCTGCTGGCGGGCCAGCAGGGCGATGGCGCGGGCCTCCAGGTCGTGCTGGAGGTCGTCGACCTTCTGGTCGGCGGCGATGACGCTCTCGGCGAGCTTCAGGTCGGCGTCGAGCATGGACGTCGTGGCCCGCCCGATCGCGGAACCGACGAGCCGGGCCATCTCGACCAGGCTCTCTCCGATCGAGTCCAGTTCCTCGTGGTACGCGTCGCGCATGTCTCGTGTCCCTCTCTCGACCTACTACTGCGGTACTGCCCGGGGGCGGGCCGGGGCGGCCATCGGCCCCACGGTGACACGGTGAGCCGCGAACGCGTCCGACTCCGGCACCCCAAGTGAATCAACCCCGTCGTCAGGGTGAACTCTGGGCGACGACTGTTCGAGGTGCCACCCGAACGGCTGTGGAAGTGTCGTTGTGCCTGCTTAACCTGGATCCATGGACGTGAACGCGGCGGTCGCCGCAGCTGCAGCGATCGCCGGTCTGTGCACCGGTGTCATCGCGATGCTGGCGTTCCGCTGGAGCGAGCGCGACCAGGCCCGCCCCACCCGGAGCTCCATGCGCCCCGACATCAACGCGGTGCTCCCACCGGGCGTGGACACCGTCCTGTCCGTGCTCCGCTCCTCCGCCGTCGTACTGGACGAAGGGGACGCGGTCGTCAAGGCCAGCTCCGCCGCCTACGCCCTCGGGCTCGTACGCGGTGGCAAACTCGCCGTGGAGCCCATGCTCCACATGGCCCGCGACACCCGCCGCGACGGGGAGATACGCCAGGTCGAGCTCGATCTGCCCCGGCGCGGCACCGGTCGCGGCGAGGCCCTCGCCGTCTCGGCGCGGGTGGCCCCGCTCGGCTCCCGCCTGGTGCTGCTCCTCGTCGAGGACCTCACCGAGGCCCGCCGCATCGAGGCCGTACGCCGCGACTTCGTCGCCAACGTGTCGCACGAGCTGAAGACGCCGGTCGGCGCGATCTCCCTGCTCTCCGAAGCCGTCATGGACGCGGCCGACGACCCCGAGGCGGTCAGCCGCTTCGCGGGCCGCATGCAGATCGAGTCCACCCGGCTCATCAACCTCGTACAGGAGCTCATCGACCTCTCCCGGGTCCAGAACGACGACCCGCTGGAGGACGCCGAGCCCGTCCGCGTGGACACGCTGGTCGCCGAGGCGATCGACCGCTGCCGGCACACCGCGTCCTCCAAGCAGATCACCATGGCCGCGGGCGGCACCGCCGACCTGCGCGTCTGGGGCAACCGCGGGCAGCTCGCCGCAGCCCTGGGGAACCTGGTCGAGAACGCCGTCAACTACAGCCCCGCCCGCACCCGCGTCGGCATAGCCGGGCGCAGGGTGTCGGCACCCGGGGGAGACTTGATCGAGATAGCCGTGACCGACCAGGGCATCGGCATCCCGGAAAAGGACCGCGAGCGCATCTTCGAGCGCTTCTACCGCGTGGACCCGGCCCGCTCCCGCGCCACGGGAGGAACCGGCCTCGGCCTTGCGATCGTGAAGCACGTGGCGGCCTCGCACGGCGGGGAGGTGTCGGTCTGGAGCTCCGAGGGTCAGGGCTCCACCTTCACCCTGCGCCTGCCCGAAGCGGCCGCGCCGGCCCCGGCGACGGGCCCCGCGCCCGCCCGAACCCTGCCCGAAACCGAAACAGCACCAGCCAATCCTGCCCCGGAGGTCCTTCCGTGACCCGAGTGCTCGTCGTCGAGGATGAGGAATCCTTCAGCGACGCCCTGTCCTACATGCTCCGCAAGGAGGGCTTCGAGGTCGCGATCGCTGCGACCGGGCCCGACGGGCTCGACGAGTTCGAGCGCAACGGCGCCGACCTCGTCCTCCTCGACCTGATGCTCCCCGGGCTGCCCGGCACGGAGGTCTGCCGGCAGCTGCGCGGCCGCTCCAACGTTCCCGTGATCATGGTGACGGCCAAGGACAGCGAGATCGACAAGGTCGTCGGGCTGGAGATAGGAGCCGACGACTACGTCACGAAGCCCTTCTCCTCGCGGGAGCTGGTCGCCCGCATCCGCGCGGTCCTGCGCCGCCGCGGCGAGCCGGAGGAGGTCACCCCGGCGGCCCTGGAGGCGGGCCCCGTACGGATGGACGTCGACCGCCACGTGGTCACCGTCGCCGGCGGGAAGGTGGACCTCCCGCTGAAGGAGTTCGACCTGCTGGAGATGCTGCTGCGCAACGCGGGCCGGGTGCTGACCCGCATGCAGCTGATCGACCGCGTCTGGGGCGCCGACTACGTGGGCGACACCAAGACCCTCGACGTCCACGTGAAGCGCCTGCGCGCCAAGATCGAGCCGGACCCGGGCGCGCCGCGCTACCTGGTCACGGTCCGCGGCCTCGGCTACAAGTTCGAACCGTAAGCCGCAGCCGCGCATCACGGGGAAGGGCCCCGGCCGCATCGGCGGCCGGGGCCCTTCCCCTGTGTCCTGCGTGTCTCAGTGGCCCGCGGCGTGCGAGGCGCTGCCCGAGGGGGTCGCGCCCGGGGTGCCGGAGGCCGCGCCGGTGGCGGCGCCCGACGGCGTGCCGGAGGGGGTGCCCGACGGGGTCGCCGCGGGGCTGCCGGAGGCGGTGGGGCCGGCGGCCGGGGCCGCGGTCGGGCCGTAGCCCGCGTACATGCCGGTGGCCGGGACCACGAAGGCCTCCAGCTCGACGTCGCCCGTGCTGCTCAGCTGGAAGGTGACGTCCTGCACGTCGCCGTCCTTGGCGCCCTCGGCGCCGTTCTCGATCACGGCGGAGGCGTTGCCCTTGCCGCCCAGCACGACGGAGCCGCCGGCCGGCACGGTGATCTTGCCCGCGCCCTCGGCCGGCTTCAGGGTGACCTTGCCCTTGCCGCCCCCGAGGGTGATGCCGTCGAGGGTCTGCGCCTTGGTGCCGGAGTTGAAGACGGTCGCCGAGACGGCGGCCGGGCCCTTCTTCTCCTTGCCGCCCTGGGTGATCACCAGTGCGTTCTGGATCTTGATCTCGCCCTTGGTGACGGCGGCGTTGTCCGGCTTGATCTGGAGGGTCTGCGCGTCGTTGCCCGCACCGCATGCGGCCAGCGAGGCGATCGAGAACACGACGGCGGTGGCGGCGAGGGCGCCGCGTCGAAGGCTGCGGCTCACGGCGGCGGCAACTCCTTGGACGTACGGAACGGGCGGGGGGCTCTCGGAACGGCCGGCTGAAGCCGCTCTAAGGGTGTGTCAGCGCGCTTAGGTTACCGAGCCGCCGCCCTGCCCCCGCACCCGACCCTCCGCAGCGCGGCGGCGGCCCTCGGGGGTGTCCCGCCGTCGGGCCGGGCTCCCGGCGGCTGATCCGGCCCGATCGGCGATACACCCCCGGGGCGCCGCCCCGCGATCTTGCATTCACGGGGCCGTACGCCGCGCCGATCATGTGGCGCCCGCATTCCGTCGCCGCGCTCCTGTGATCAATTCCGGGATTCACGGGAACGCCGCTCGGTGATCAATTCCCGATTGGGCCGGAACCCGATCCGTACGGGCGCCCGCCAGTCGAACGGAGTAGTTCGGTTTCTCCGCGCCGAACCCGGCAAAACGGGACGTACGTCACACTGGCGAGGGTGCCGGGCAGGTGTAGCGTGGCCCTTTCGCCCGGTCCGTACAGCGCCCCCGACCTGCGAATACCCCCTTCCGCAAGCCCTTCGCAGCACGTTCCCGTTGCTGTTGTCAAGCCCTGAGATGTGCTCTGACCTGCGAAAACGCCATTCATAACAGTCAGTTCTCGTGTTACCCTGGATAGCCACGGAAGGGGTACCTGTCACATGACGTTCAAGGTTGGCGACACCGTGGTCTATCCCCATCACGGGGCCGCGCTGATCGAGGCCATTGAGACTCGTCAGATCAAAGGCGTGGACAAGACCTACTTGGTGCTCAAGGTCGCTCAGGGCGACCTGACGGTTCGTGTGCCTGCGGACAATGCGGAGTTCGTCGGTGTTCGCGACGTAGTCGGCCAGGACGGGCTGGACCGGGTCTTCGAGGTGCTTCGTGCACCGTATGCAGAAGAGCCGACGAACTGGTCCCGGCGCTACAAGGCAAATCTGGAGAAGCTCGCTTCTGGCGATGTCATCAAGGTCGCCGAAGTGGTGCGTGACCTGTGGCGTCGTGAGCGTGAGCGCGGGCTTTCCGCGGGTGAGAAGCGCATGCTCGCGAAGGCGCGCCAGATTCTGGTGAGCGAGCTCGCGCTCGCCGAGAACACGAACGAGGACAAGGCCGAGGCCCTCCTCGACGAGGTGCTCGCGTCCTGACGCGAGTCCCCGTTCGGTTCGCGGGGTCCGGGGCGAAGCCCCGGATTGGCACCGTACCGAAGTTCAGCTAAACAGTGTGTACACAGTTGTGCCGCGGTGCCCGATGACAAGGCCTCTCCTCCACGAGAGGCCTGTTGCCGGGCGCTGCGGCATGTCTGTTTCCATTCATGCGTCCCACTGCCGCGCGTCTCACTGGCGTGCCGGGTCCGGGCAGCCTGCTCGACCGGTCGTCACGGAAGGGGCGAGGGCGTCGCACCCGGCACCCTTCAGGCCATACCCATGTCGGCCGAAGTCACAAACCTGGCTCGGAGCTACTGATGTCTGACGAAACGCGCCCCCACCGGACCGCCGCGGTGATCCCGGCCGCCGGCCGCGGGGTACGCCTCGGCCCCGGCGCCCCCAAGGCCCTGCGGGCCATCGGCGGCGCCCCCATGCTCATCCACGCCGTCCGCGCGATGGCCCGCTCCCGCGCGGTCTCCGTGGTGGTCGTCGTGGCCCCCTCCGACGGTGCCGACGAGGTGCGCATGCTCCTGAACGAGCACGCGCTGCCCGACCGCACCGAGATCCTGGTCGTCCCCGGCGGGAAGACCCGCCAGGAGTCCGTACGCGCCGGGCTGCAGGCGCTCCCCGCGGACATCACCTCCGTACTCATCCACGACGCGGCCCGCCCGTTCGTCCCCGTGGACACCGTCGACTCCGTGGTGGAGGCCGTGCGCGCCGGGGCCCCCGCCGTCGTGCCCGCCCTGCCGCTGGCCGACACCGTCAAGGAGGTCGAGTCCGGCACCCCCGGCGACCCCGAGCCGGTCGTCGCCACGCCCGAGCGGGCCCGGCTGCGCGCGGTCCAGACCCCCCAGGGCTTCGACCTCGCCACCCTCCTGCGCGCCCACGAGGAGATCACCGTGGCCGGCGAGGGCGCCACCGACGACGCCGGCATGGTGGAGCGGCTCGGCGTCACCGTCGTGGTGGTCCCCGGCCACGAAGAGGCCTTCAAGGTCACCCGCCCGCTCGACCTGGTCCTCGCCGAGGCCGTACTCGCCCGCAGGAGGGCCACCGATGTCTACTGACCTGCCCCTGGTCCCGCTCGTCGGGATCGGCACCGACGTGCACGCCTTCGAGACCGGCCGCGAGCTGTGGTGCGCCGGCCTGCTGTGGGAGGGCGAGGACGGCCTCGCCGGGCACTCCGACGGCGACGTCGCCGCGCACGCCGCCTGCGACGCGCTGTTCTCCGCCGCCGGCGTCGGTGACCTCGGCGCGCACTTCGGCACCTCCCGCCCCGAGTGGTCCGGCGCCGCCGGGGTCACCCTCCTGGCGGAGGCCGCCCGCATCGTCCGTTCCGAGGGCTTCGAGATCGGCAACATCGCCATCCAGGTGATCGGCGTACGCCCGAAGATCGGCAAGCGGCGCGAAGAGGCGCAGAAGGCGCTCGCCGCCGCCGCGGGCGCCCCCGTCTCCGTATCCGGTACCACGACCGACGGTCTGGGCCTCACGGGGCGGGCCGAAGGGCTCGCCGCGATCGCCACGGCCCTCGTGTACCGGACGAACCGGACCTGAAAACGCCCGGAGGCGGCACATCTTCGGCAACAAAGGTGCCCCGGGGCCCCAAAGGGTCGCGGGGCACTGCTATGCGCGCACTACCCTGGATGCCGTGACTATTCGCCTGTACGACACCAGCGCCCGGCAGATCCGCGACTTCACCCCGCTCGTCCCGGGCTGCGTCTCGATCTACCTGTGCGGCGCCACGGTGCAGGCGGCCCCGCACATCGGGCACGTCAGGTCCTACCTGAACTTCGACATCATGCGCCGCTGGTTCACCTACCGCGGCCTCGACGTCACCTTCATCCGCAACGTCACCGACATCGACGACAAGATCATCAAGAAGGGCGCCGAACAGGGCCGCCCCTGGTGGTCCATCGGCTACGAGAACGAGCGCGCCTTCAACGACGGCTACAACGCGCTCGGATGCCTCCCGCCCACCTACGAGCCGCGCGCCACCGGCCACGTGCCCGAGATGATCGAGATGATGCGCGGCCTCATCGAGCGCGGCCACGCCTACGAGGCGGACGGCAGCGTCTACTTCGACGTGCGCTCCTTCCCCGGCTACCTGGCGCTGTCCCGGCAGGACATCGACGACCTGCGCCAGCCCGCCGAGGAGGGCATCACCGGCAAGCGCGACCCCCGCGACTTCGCCATGTGGAAGGCCTCCAAGCCCGGCGAGCCCGACTGGGAGACCCCCTGGGGCCGCGGCCGTCCCGGCTGGCACCTGGAGTGCTCCGCGATGGCGCACAAGTACCTCGGCAGCGCCTTCGACATCCACGGCGGCGGGCTCGACCTGATCTTCCCGCACCACGAGAACGAGATCGTCCAGGCACAGGCCTTTGGCGACGAGTTCGCCAAGTACTGGGTCCACAACGCCTGGGTGACCATGTCCGGCGAGAAGATGTCGAAGTCCCTCGGGAACTCGGTGCTCGTCTCCGAGATGGTCAAGCAGTGGCGCCCGATCGTCCTGCGCTACTACCTCGGCACCCCGCACTACCGGTCGATGATCGAGTACAGCGAAGAGGCCCTGCGCGAGGCGGAGTCCGCCTTCGCCCGCATCGAGGGCTTCTGCCAGCGCGTCATCGAGAAGGCCGGCGGGCCCGTCGAGCCCGCCGCCGAGGTGCCGCCCGCCTTCGCCGAGGCCATGGACGACGACCTCGGCGTGCCGCAGGCGCTCGCCATCGTCCACACCACCGTCCGGCAGGGCAACAGCGCGCTCGCCGCTGACGACAAGGACGCGGCCATGGCGCGCCTCGCCGAGGTACGGGCCATGCTCGCCGTCCTCGGCCTGGACCCGCTCGACCCCCACTGGGCCGGCGAAGCGGACCGCGGCGAGGACCTCCACGGCGCCGTGGACACCCTCGTCCGGCTCGTCCTGGAACAGCGCGAGTCCGCCCGCGCCCGCAAGGACTGGGCGACCGCCGACGCCATCCGCGACCAGCTCCAGCAGTCCGGACTGGTCATCGAGGACAGCCCGACCGGACCGCGCTGGACGCTCGGCCCCCGCTGAGCCCGGGCAGCTGAGCCTGGTGTGCCTCCGGGAGCTCCGGGCCGCACACTCTTCATACGTACACACCGCAGCACCAACGAAAACGGGTAGAAGTCATGGCCGGGAACAGCCAGCGCAGGAACCGCCGCACGTCCAACAAGAAGGGCGCGACGGTCGGCAGCGGTGGCCAGCGGCGCAGGGGCCTGGAGGGCAAGGGCCCCACGCCCAAGGCCGAGGACCGCAAGGGCCACAAGGCGTTCCGCGTCTCCAACGCGATGGCCCGGCAGGCCGCCAAGCGCCGCCCGGCCCCGCGCCGCGGCGGCCCCAAGGGCACCAGTGAGATGGTCGTCGGCCGCAACCCGGTCTTCGAGGCGCTGCGCGACGGCGTCCCGGCCACGACGCTCTACGTCCAGCAGTTCATCGACAACGACGAGCGCGTCCGCGAGGCCCTCCAGCTCGCCGGCGAGCGCGGCAACATCAACCTGATGGAAGCCCCGCGCCCCGAGCTCGACCGCATGACCAACGGGCTCAACCACCAGGGCCTGGTCCTCCAGGTCCCGCCGTACGAGTACGCCCACCCCGAGGACCTCACCGCCGCCGCCTACGACGAGGGCGAGGACCCGCTGATCGTGGCCCTCGACGGGGTCACCGACCCGCGCAACCTCGGTGCGATCGTCCGCTCCGTCTCCGCCTTCGGCGGCCACGGCGTGGTCATCCCCGAGCGCCGCGCCGCCGGCATGACCGCCGGTGCCTGGAAGACCTCGGCCGGCACCGCCGCGCGCACCCCGGTCTCCCGCGTCACCAACCTGACCCGCGCCCTCCAGGACTACAAGAAGGCCGGCATCACCGTCGTCGGCCTCGCCGCCGAGGGCACGCACACGGTCGGCGACCTCGACGCGCTGTCCGGCCCGGTCGTCATCGTCGTCGGCTCCGAGGGCAAGGGCCTCGGCCGTCTCGTCGGCGAGAACTGCGACTACCTCGTCCGCATCCCGATGCCGGGCGGCGCCGAGTCCCTCAACGCCGGCGTCGCCGCCGGAGTCGTGCTCTACGAGGCGGCCCGCCGCCGCGCCGAGCGCGGCCGGGTCTGATCCACGCCTCCGGCTTGATCCACTCGGCTCACGGGAAGTGACCCGTGAGCGTGCCACCCCGCCCGTTGTGGGCGGGGTGGCTTGACCTTGACGGGTCTCGGACAGATCCCTGCTGTCAAGGCAGTGTCCTAAACACTGATCACTCGGTTAGATGAGTGTGGACACCAGAACGTCAGGGTTCGACGACCAGCCCGCGCTGAGCATGGTCAAGGTGCCGTGCGATCCCGCACAGGTCATCGTCAACCACGCCAGCTTCCGCGTGCGGCTCGCACCGAGCCCGAGCGCGCGTTCCAAGCCCGCGAACGCCCCCGGCAGAGCGCCCGTCCTCGGCGGCGCCGTGGTCGCCGCCGCCGGCGCCACCCGGCGCCGCGCCCCCGTCGTCTGGAGCGGCAAGTCCGACGCCGGCGACGCGGCCGCGATGGGCGGTCTGCTCCAGGCCGTCCGCGAGGCCGGGCGCGGGCACGACGACTACGACGGCGGCGCCACCCAGGTCATCCCGCGGATCGACCTCGCCCACGACCTCGCCGAGGACACGCTGGCCGTGCCGACCGTCGTCGGCCAGCGCAGCTACTACGGGGACCACGGGAACCCGGACGAGACGCGCCCGATGGCCGCCGTCCGGGACCTGCCCCACCAGCAGCCGGCCGGCGCGGGGCCCGGCCCCGCCGGGCCCGAATCCCGCCGCACCGGGTCCGACACCCGCGCGCAGGCCTCCTACTACCCCGGCCGCCGCATGAACCTCGGCGTCGTGCTGCTCCCGCTGCGCGTCTTCCTCGGTTTCATCTCCATCTACGCCGGTATGGGCAAGCTGTGCGACCCCGTCTACTTCGACGGCGGCGAGCGCGGCTCCATGGTCACCTGGCTGCACACCCTCCACCCCTGGGCGCTCGCCGAGCCGCTGCGCGACTTCGCGCTCGCCCACCCGGTCGGGGCCGGCCTCAGCGTCGCCTTCCTCCAGGTCATCGTGGGCGTGCTGACGGTGTTCGGGCTGTGGCAGCGGTTCGCCGCCTGCTTCGGCGCCCTGCTGTCCGCCGCGCTGCTGATGACGGTCAGCTGGCGGACCGTGCCGGCCTACGACGCGCCCGACATCATCTACCTCGCCGCCTGGAGCCCGCTGATCATCGCCGGTGCCCCGGTGTACTCGCTGGACGGGCGCCTCGCCGGCGAGGCCTGGCGCACCCTCGGGCCGCGCTCCGAGGTCTGGCAGCTGCGGCGGCGGGTCCTGCGCCGCGGGGCCGTCATGGCCACCGTCGTGTGCGGGCTCACCCTCCTCATCGGCTCCCTCCTGGGCGGGGCCGTCCGCTCCTCCACCGTCGTCACCGTGCCCGGACCGGGACAGGCCCCCAGCAACTACCTGCCGGGGCAGCCGCTCCCGCAGACCCCCGCGGGGCAGCAGCCCTCGCAGAAGCAGCCGTCCAAGGCGCCGCAGCCCAGCGCCACCGCCACCGAACCGGCCGCCAAGTCCGGGAAGGGCGCGACCCCCGCGCCCACCCGGGCCTCCGCCGGAACCGGCTCCGAATCGCCCACCGCGACCAAGGGCACCACCGGCAGCCGGCAGACCCCGCGCAGCACGCCGCGGCAGTCCGCCTCCCAGAAGCCGCCGGCCTCCTCCTCGGGTTCCACCACCGGGAGCACCACCCCGAGCAGGCAGCCCGGCCTGGTCGGGGGGCTCCTCGGCTGAGCCGTCCGCACGGCATTCAGGGGCGAGGGCCCGGCGCGCACGGCGTGCCGGGCCCTCCTCGTGTGCGGAGCGCGCGAAGCATCGTACGAAGTGAGGTGCGCGGGCGGGCGGGGCGCCGGGGCGGGCGGGGGCGGGCGGGGGCGGTCGAAGGGCTCAGGGGGCCGTCTGGGCGGCCAACTCCCGTGCGGCCTCGGTGAGATCCTTCGCGGTGTCGATCGCCCGCCAGTAGGCGCCCTGGGGCAGCGGGAAGCCCGCCAGCCGCCGCTCGCGCGCCAGCCGCGGGAAGGTGGTGCGCTCGTGGTCTCCGAAGTCGGGGAGCTGGGCGGCGAATTCGGGCCCGAAGACGTACACGCCGGCATTGACCGGATACGGCGACAGCGGGGCCTCGATGAAGTCCAGGACCTGCCCGAACTCGTTCGTCTCCACCACGCCCCACGGGATCCGCGGGCGCGCCAGGGCGAGCGTGGCGACCGCTCCGCGCTCGGCGTGGAAGGCTGCCATCTCGCGCAGCGAGAAGCGGGTCCA
The DNA here is from genome assembly GCF_044750905.1 of Streptomyces sp. NPDC088762. Taxonomy (NCBI): domain Bacteria; kingdom Bacillati; phylum Actinomycetota; class Actinomycetes; order Kitasatosporales; family Streptomycetaceae; genus Streptomyces; species Streptomyces sp. NPDC088762. The sequence continues at coordinate 204,983 of NZ_JBIVKT010000011.1, read as the reverse complement.
GATGTCGCCGTTCGTCGCGTACCAGGCGCGGTCGGGGTGCGGGAGGTGCCGCGCGGCGTGCTTGAGGCCGCCGCCGCGGCCGAGGGGCTCCTCCTCGACGACCGTGGTCACGCGCAGCGGCAGCGGTGCCGCGGCCAGCCACTCCTGGAGCACGTCCGCGAGGTGCCCGCAGGAGACGACGGCGTCGGTGACCCCCTCGGCGGCCAGCCAGGCCAGCTGGTGCCCGATGATCGGCACCCCCGTCCCCGGGATCTCGACCATCGGCTTCGGACGGTCGTCCGTGTACGGCCGCAGCCGCGAACCCTGGCCGCCCGCCAGGACGACCGCCTGGGTGGGCGTGGTGGGGAACGCGGCTGCGGGAGGGGCGGATCGGGGGGTGTCGTTCATGGGGGCAGCGTAGGGACGCGGCGCGGGTCAGCCCATGGAGGCGACGCCGGTCGCGTACGAGGTGTCGCACACGGGGCGGGCGAAGGACTGGGCCTTCGTCGGACCGTAGGCGGTCACGGCGGCGCGGCCCAGGGCCTTGGCGATGCCGACGCAGTGCTCGGCGAGCGAGGGCCGCTTGTCCACCTCCTGCTGGAGGTGGGTGAGGACGTCACCCGGCTCCTCGCCCTGCTGGAGCTCGCTCAGCAGCTTCTCGCGCAGCACCTCGTGTGCGGCGCGCGGCTTCGCGGGGACGGAGACGTCCTCAGCGGAGGCGGTCAGGATCTGGGAGGAGGAAGTGTCCGCCCAGGGGACCATGGTGACCGCGAGGGTCCCGGACAGGACGAGGACGACGGGCAGGACCAGGGCGAGGGAACGGCCGATACGGCGGGCAGTGTGGGTCACGAGGGCGAGAGTAGCGCTCGGTGAAGATTTGGCGACATTTAGTCACCCGGTCGGGGGATGGTTCGACGTGGCTTTTCGATTTATGGGTTGACGGGCGGGTCTGAATCGACCGGTCTGCCGGGGTTCTTCGGGAACGGCGGAGGGGCGCCTCCTGACGGGGGCGCCCCTCTGCGAGCGGTGCTGAGGTGCCGTCAGTCGGACAGGCGGGCGCCGGAGGAGGTCGAGAACACGTGGATCTCGCCGGCCCGCGGCACGACGTGCAGGCTCGAGCCCTTCTCGGGCACCTGGCGGCCGCCCACGCGGACGACGAGGTCCTGCGCACCGGCGGCCTTGTCGGTGGAGCCGTAGACGTAGCCGTCCGCGCCGAGCTCCTCGACGACGTTCACGACGATGGTCAGACCGCCGCTCTCCGCGACGTCGAAGTGCTCCGGGCGGACGCCGACCGTCACGGTGCGGTCGCCGGCGTCGGCCGCGGCGGAGAGCGCCTCGCGCGAGACCGGGACGACGCTGTCGCCGAACTTCACACCGCCGTCGGTGATCGGGACCTCGACCAGGTTCATGGCGGGGGAGCCGATGAAGCCGGCGACGAAGAGGTTCGCCGGGCGGTCGTACATGTTGCGCGGGGTGTCGACCTGCTGGAGCAGGCCGTCCTTGAGTACGGCCACGCGGTCGCCCATGGTCATGGCCTCGACCTGGTCGTGGGTGACGTAGACCGTCGTGATGCCGAGGTCGCGCTGGAGCGCGGCGATCTGGGTGCGGGTGGAGACGCGGAGCTTGGCGTCGAGGTTCGACAGCGGCTCGTCCATGAGGAACACCTGCGGCTTGCGCACGATGGCGCGGCCCATGGCGACGCGCTGGCGCTGACCGCCGGAGAGCGCCTTCGGCTTGCGGTCCAGGTACTGGGTGAGGTCGAGCATCTTCGCCGCGTCCTCCACCTTCTTGCGAATGGTGGCCTTGTCCTCGCCCGCGATCTTGAGCGCGAAGCCCATGTTGTCGGCGACGGTCATGTGCGGGTAGAGCGCGTAGTTCTGGAACACCATCGCGATGTCCCGGTCCTTGGGCGGCAGGTGCGTGACGTCGCGGTCACCGATGCGGATGGCGCCGCCGTTGACGTCCTCGAGGCCGGCGAGCATGCGCAGCGAGGTGGACTTGCCGCAGCCGGAGGGGCCGACGAGGACGAGGAACTCGCCGTCCTCGATCTCCAGCTCCAACTGGTCGACGGCGGGCTTGTCGCCGCCGGGGTAGAGCCGCGTCGCCTTGTCGAAAGTGACAGAAGCCATGGGGGTGAATCCCTTCTACCGGCAGGAACGTGCCGGACGATCCGAGTGGAAGGTCTAGTCCAGTAAGCCGGACTTCGCTCGACGCTACCTGCCCGGACGGCTTCTGTCAGCACCCGGGAAGTCTCGATCGTCCACCCCGTACGGGTGACGGCCGTTCGCATGGATTTCCGGAGGGTCCGAACCGGGGTGCGAGACCTCGCCGGTTCGAGGCGGTACCTCTGGTGCGTCCTGGCGGCGCCTCCGGTCCGGGGGTTGCCTGCGGCTGGAACTGAGGGAGAAACGAATGAAGAGTCGTCTCGTACTCATTGGATCTGCGGTGGCGGCGAGCGTCGGCCTGTGCATGGCCGCCACGCCGGCGATGGCCCAGGCTCCCCTGAAGGTGACCGTGCGCTGCGGCGACGTCGCCGGGCTCATCACCGCCATCGGCAACGCGAACTCCAATGCGGACGGCGGCACGATCACGCTGGCCACGGACTGCGCGTACCGCTTCACCGACGACTTCGAGGACTCGGGCACCGCCCTGCCGGCCATCACCGAGAGGGTCAAGATCATCGGCCGCAACTCGACGCTCATCCGGTCCGCCGCGGACGGCCAGCCGCTCTTCCGGCTCCTCTCGGTGAGCGAAGGCGGTGAACTCCTCCTGAAGGGGATCACCGTGACCGGAGGCCGCACCGACGGGTACGGCGGCGGCATCGCCAACGCGGGCACCCTGCGCCTGGAGGACAGCAAGGTCGCGGGCAACCAGGCGGCCGGACAGGGCGGAGGCATCCACAACACGGGGGGCACCGCCACGCTCGTCGACAGCGAGGTCCTGACCAACGTGGTCACGAACGCGGGCGGCACCGCCGGGGACGGCGGCGGCATCAGCAACGACGCGTCGGGCACCCTCGCGCTCAGGAAGAGCACCGTCGCGGGCAACGCGGCCGACACGGACGGCGGCGGCATCGAGAACGAGGGCCGGCTCACCGTCGATCACAGCCTCATCACCAACAACGAGGCCCGCGACGGCAACGGCGGCGGCATCGACAACCTCGGCGACGCGACGATCAGGTACAGCAAGATCGTGGAGAACTGGGCCGGTCAGAACGGCGGCGGCGTCAACAACGGTGAGGACGGGACGCTGGAGGTCAAGGACACGACCATCGCCGACAACCGGGCGGGCAACGACGGCGGCGGCCTCAACAACGCGGGCACCGCGACGCTGAGGAAGAGCAAGGTCGAGGCGAACCAGGCCGGCCGCGACGGCGGCGGCATCAACAACGTGGCGGAGACGGGGGGTGGCGTCACCCAGCTGACGCTGGAGCACACGACGGTCGTGGAGAACCGGGCCGCGGGCGTGGGCGGCGGCATCAACAACGGCGCGGGCGCCGTCGTGACCCTCCGCGACAGCAAGGTCCTCCGGAACCTGCCGACGAACTGCGGCGGCACGGTGCCCGGCTGCTCCTGACACCTCCTGCGCGGTGCCCGTAGCCAATGTGATGGCTGGGGAAGAGGGGCCTGTGTAGAGTGATGGCGGCCCTGCCTCCTTAGCTCAGCTGGCCAGAGCACCGCTCTTGTAAAGCGGGGGTCGTCGGTTCGAACCCGACAGGGGGCTCCAGCGCAAAGACCCCCAGCCGATCATGGCTGGGGGTCTTTGACATCTACGGCTGACATCAACGCGGACGATCACTGACGACCGGGGCGGGTCCTGAGCAGCCGGTCCATGTGGCTCATGGCCTCCCGCTGGGTGTCCTGCACCACGTGCGCGTAGACGTTCATGGTGACGCTGATCTGGCTGTGCCCGAGGATCTCCATCACGACGCGGGGTGCGACGCCGGCCGCCGTGAGCAGGGTGGCGGTGCCGTGCCGGGCGTCGTGCAGCCGAATCGGACGGAGCCCGGCCGCCTGTGCCACCCGAATGAAGGAGCGGTAGACGTTGCGGGGCTCGACGGGGCGACCGGTCCGGGTCGTGAAGACGTGGCCGGAGTCGTACCAGTCCTCTCCCGCCTTGGCCCTGGCCGCGGTCTGCCGCATCCGGTGCCAGCGCAGGGGTGCGACGCACAGGGCCGGGATGGGCACGACCCGACGGCGGCGGCTCTTGGGGTCGCCGTCGTAGAGGACGCCTCGCCGACGCTGGGTCTGGTTCCGGACGTGGATCACCCGCTGGTCGAGGTCGATGTCCGACCAGCGCAGTCCCACGATCTCGCCCCGGCGCAGGCCCATTGCGATGGCGAGGACGAACGCGGCGTACAGCGGGTCCCTGCGAGCAGCGGTGAGGAAGTCCAGGGTCTCATCCAGCGACCAGGGGGACAGCTCTCGCGAAGCCGGTCGTGGCGGCTCTACCAGCGTGGCGACGTTCCGGCTGATCAGCTCCTCACGGCAAGCGGCGGAGAGAGCCGAACGCAGGACGCGATGGGACTCCTTGGCGGTCGCGGCGGTGGTCTTGGACTCCAGCGCCTTGAGGAACCGGCGCACGTCGGCGACGCCGAGAGACTCGAGCCGCTTGGTGCCGATCAACGGGATCAGGTGGAGCCGGATGTGGGACTCGTACTTCTCGTAGGTGGCGGGGGTACGGCGCGGAGGCTGGACGAAGCTGTCGAGCCAGTACGGCAGCCAGTCGGCGAGCCTGGCGGACCGTGTGGGCACCGGCACGCCCTGGTCGACCTTGTCGAGGAGGACGCGGCGCTTGGCGTCGCACTCGGCCCAGGTCTTGCCGTAGGCGAATTTCCGTGCACGGGTTCCGTCGGGCTGGAGGACGTACACGGCGGCCTGAAACCTGCCGTCCTTGCGCTGGGTGATCGTGCCCGCGCCGTTGGGGTTGCGCTTGCGTTGGGTGGCCATCAGGCAGCCTCCTCGATCTCGTGGTCGATGAACTCCCGGATGGCAGCAGCGGGTATGCGACGGGCGCGCCCGATGGTGATCGACACCAGCCGCCGGGTCCGGATGAGGTCGTAGACGGTCGAGCGCCCGAGCTTGAGCCGCTCCATGACCTCGGGCACGGTCAGCAGTTCGGAGGTGGCGGTGCTCACGACGTGGCTCCTTCCAGGGCGAGTTGGTCGTGCAGGGCTTCGCGGGCGGTCTGGCGGTTGAGCTGGATGCCGCGGGCGATGGTGGCGGCGAGGACGGATTCACCGGGAGTGTGGCCGTGGCCGGCGTACTGCCAGGAGGCGAGGACGAGCACGGTGTCCGGCTCGGCATCGAGGCCGCGGGCCTCTCGTTCCTGGGCGGCGCGGTAGTCGGCGCGGGTCTGTCGCAGTTCGCCGAGGGTGGTGGAGTACTGCCGGGATTTGGTGGAGAAGTGGCCGCGGAAGCCGAGCATGTGCGCCCAGGCGGCGAGGCGGCGGTCCGGGTAGAGCGGGTCGAGGTCGAGGCAGGCCCCGATCAGGCGGGCGGTGTGGTCGGGCACGTCGAGGAGGACCAGGGCCTCGCGGTTGCCGATGCGGCGGTCCAGGGTGCCGGTGGTCTCGGCGGCCTTGGTGGCGTACTTGGCGACGTAAGAGGCGACCGCCTGTTCGGTGATGTCGGAGCCGTCCCCAAAGGCCTTGATGGGACGTACGTCGAGCTGGGTGCCCCAGCGAAAGGTCCGGGCGGGTTGGTCGCCCGAGGCCGGGACGCTCACCGAGGTGTAGGAGTGGGCGGCGGCGGCCCGAATGGCTTCACCGAGCAGATGGGTGCTGGCCCAGGACGGCGGCGGGAAGTCCGGCCCGTCGGGACCATCGAGGCGGATCACGGCGTGGAAGTGGATCGCTCCCCGCTTCTGGAATTCGGCGACCTTGCCGAAGGAGACGCGGCAGACATCGGCGAGTTCGCGGCGGGTGAGTCCGGCCCGAATGGCGATCTCTCGGCGTAGGCGGTTGGTGAAGCGGGACCACAGTTGTCCGGCGTGGTTGTTGAAGAGGACCGCGCCCGCGTAGTCGTAGGTGGTGGGGTCGATGGCGGTGCCGAGGGCGGGGTCCTCGGCGGTGTGGTGTGTGCCGCAGCGGCAGCGGCCGGAGGTGGGCCGGTTGTGGACGAGGCCGAAGGAGGGGGCGGTGAGTGTGGCGAAGACGCGGGGGTGTTCGCGGACGGTGGCGGGGATGTCGCGGCGGTCGTCTCCGGCGAGGCCGGCCCGGATGAGGTGGTAGGTGTCTCCGGCGTAGGTCCAGGCGCAGGAGGGGCAGCGGGAGGCGCGGCGGTTGCCGCAGGCGATACGGAGCCGTCCGCCGGGTTCGTCTTCGGTGGAGTAGCGGCTCAGTGTCTGGCCGCTGGTCTTGTCCTTGGTGAGGGTCCAGCCGGTGATGTGGATGGGGTCGGAGCATCCGCCGGTGCGGTGGATCTGCTCGTTCCAGCGGTGGTAGTCGGGGGCCGAGGCCACCCTCAGCATGTCGTTGAGGGTGGCCGGGTCCTGGAGCAGGTCGATCACGCGGTCACCTCCCGGTCGAGGTGATGAGGCGGCGTGCAGGGCGGGTGCCGGTGCCGTGGCAGGCGGGGCAATGGGCCGTGATGGTGCGGAGTTGGCCGGTGCGGTCGCGGCGGCCGAGGGTGATGGCGACGGAGGCGTGTCCGTCGCAGTTCGGGCAGACCTGCCGTGGGGTGTGGGTGTGCTGGTTCATGATGGTGCTTCCTTCCGGATCGGTTGGTTCGGGCAGGAGCACGGCGCCGGGACGGCGGAAACCTGGCAGTGGAGGCCGTCCCGGGGCCGGTTCAGCGGTGGTGATGCTGGTTGAGCAGGGAGCGCAGGACGACGGCGCAGACGGCGACCGAGACGCCCGTGATGGCGACCGCCAGGAGCATCGAGACGAGGACCGCGCCGACGACCAGGACGAGCCCGGCACCACCCGCGACGACGGCGACGAGGCCGGCCGGGGTGAGGCGCACAGCGGGCATCTGGATGCGGGACTGAGCCGGGGCCGGGCTGTGGTCGCATCCACAGGCCGGGGCCGTGCCGTGGTGGGACTCAACCGTGGTGTTGGCGGTCGGCTGGTCGAGGGGGATGAGGAGGCCGGTGGGGAGCGGGTTGACCGGGATCTTGGGGCGGATCATCGGTGGTTCTCCTTTCGCGGTGGGGTTACTTGGTGATGGCGGTGTCGATGACCGGGGCGAGGAGGCTGTCCGCGAGGAGGTAGCCGCCGAGGAGGATCACGGCGACGAGCCACCAGGGCGGGCGGATGAGCTTGATGCCGAGGGCGCCGACGACGATCAGGGCGAGCCAGAGCGGGACGTCCATGACGGGGTGTCCTTCCGGGTCAGTGGATGCGGCAGCGGTGGGAGCGGGCGGCGAGCTGGGCGGCCGTGCTGGTCGTGTACTTCGTGACGGACCAACCGCATCCGTCCGTGGTGCAGACCGCGGCGTGCTTGGTGCGGCCGTAGCGGTCGCGGTAGGTGCCGATCTGGACGGGGCCGATCTGCATGAGCGAGTGGAAGCGGTCCGGGGCGGGCATGCGGGTCTCCTGTCAGGCGAGTCGGGCGGTGATGGCGTCGGCCATGGCGGCCGGGACACCGAGGCGGGCGCGCAGGGTGTCGGTGTCGAGCGGGGTGCCCGTGCGGGCCAGGTGATCGGCGGCGAGCTTGCGCGCGTGTTCGACCAGCGGGGCCGGAACGGGCACCGGCTCAGGCACGGGCGCGGGGAGGGCAGGGACCGGCTCCGGTTCGGCGACAGGCTCAAGTGCTGTGTCGCGCTCGACGACCGCAGGCTCGATCCCTTCCACAGGCGCGGGTTCGAGGGCCGGGGCAGGGTCGGTGGCGGGGGCGGGGTGGACGAGAAGGGTTCCGCCGAGGAAGGCAAGGGCGGGCCATCCGGCGACCAGGATCCGCAGCCAGGCCGGGACGTGTCCGAGGTCGAGGAGTCCCGCGGTGGCGACGTTCGCCCCGAGGGACGCGGCGAGCGCCACGGTGAACCAGGTCCAGGCCGAGCGGACCGGTTCCCCGGCATCGCGCAGGAGCCGGAGGCGGCGCCAGGCGGCGACAAGGAGCAGATCCACGCTCACCGGATAGGCCCAGGCCTTCCAGCCGTCCTGTCCGGCCGCTTCAGCGAGATCGTGCAGGTGAGCAAAGGACAGGGCCCCAGCGATCACGGCCTGAACAAGGACGGCGTCCGGGCGGGCCTTGGGGAGCATCGGGGTTCCTCCTTCCTTGGGGTTGGAGCCAGGGCCGGGCGGGGTGTCTGGCCGGCCGCCCGGTCCCGGCAGCTCAGGTAGTCGGGGCTTCGCCGGTGCCGAAGCAGGTCAGGCAGAGTGCGGCCTGCCGGTCGGCGGTCTCACGCATCTTTCGGCTCCCGACGCGGACGGTCTCGGCGGTCTCGCCCTTGCCGCCGCAGTCGGCGCACTTCTTCGGCTTGCGGGCGCTGGTCTTCCTCGCGGTGGCCATGAGGATCACTCCTGCTTCTTGGCATGGGAGGGGTAGGGACCTGGCGTGATGCGGTCACGCCGACCGATGGAGCAAGGAGGGATTTAGACGCTTGCCGCGGTGGGCTTCGGCATGACGTTGCCGGTCAGCACCGGGGCGGGCAGCACGGGCCGGAAGGGCGCGAGTTCGCCGATGTCTGGGGTGCGGTGGGCGTTCGCGTTGCAGACGTTGACGGCCTGGCGAAGCGTGGTGTGCGGGGTGCGGATGCGGACCCAGCCGCCGGAGGAGTCGCCGACTACGGCCGTGCCGGGGCGGTCGGTGGGGATCTGGACGGTGGCCAGGACGGCGTCCGGGGAGATATCCCCGAAGGCCATGTTGGCCGAGGTCTCGTCGTTGACGCGGTGGGCGGTACGGCCTGTGAGCTGGGCGCGGAGCATGGTGATGCCCTTGCCGAGTTCGGAGCCGAAGCGCTGACCGCAGATCTCCAGGTAGATGCCGGCGGCCCGGCCGAGCTGGGCGAGGCGGACAAGGTCGGTGATGATCTGGTCGCGGCGCTGCTCCTCAGCCTTGGTGACGTAGAGGGCGAGCTCTGCCACCTCGTCGACCAGGAGCACGACCGGCACCGGGCGCAGGTGCTTGGGCAGGTCCCAGATGTGCGCGGTGATCTCCGCGTCCGGGATGTCGGCGCTGATGCGCTGCTCGCGCCGGATGATGTCGTAGACGCGGGCCATGTAGCGGACGAGTGCGGCGAGCAGGTCGGCGGCGGTGTCGGGGTTGTCGGCGAGCGCGGTGAAGCGGCGGGCCAGTGGGGCGAGTTCCACGCCGTTCTTGCAGTCGATCCCGGCAAGGGCGACATGCTCGGTGGCGAGGCCGGCCACGAGGTTGCGGAGGTAGACGGACTTCCCTGACTGGGTGGCCCCCACGTTCAGGGCGTGCGGGACTTGCAGGTAGTCCCGGCGAAACACCTCACCGTCCTCCCGCAGCGCGACCGGGATACTCATCGGTTCGTGGGTGTCGCGGGTGGGCATCTGCACGCGCTTGAGGACGTCGTAGCCGGTCATCCGCAGCTCGATCACCGAGGACTTGATCTCCCTGGCGGTGACGTTGTGGAGGGCGAATGAGTGGCGGAGACGGTCGGTGGCGGCGGCGACGTCGTAGGCGTCCTGACCGGGCCGGAGCTTGAGACGCAGGACCAGGCCCGTTCGGGTCGGCCGGATCCGCAGGATCCGAGGGGCCCGGGATTCCGGGATGGGGCGGTTGGACCAGCGGGCCAGGGCCAGGCGCCATCGAGCCGGCTGGACGGTGAGCCCGCAGGCTTCCATCACCGACCGGTAGCGGAGCAGCACCCGCAGGGCGGCGAAGGTGACCCCGAAGGTCAGCCAGTACCAGGCCGGGCGCCGCCACCGAAGCATGAGCGCGAGCGCGGCGACCAGCAGCAGCGTGACTGTTAACCAGTTCACGGTCAGGCCGCCTTCGCCTTGGACACGTCCCCGGCCAGCGAGGTGACGGCGACGGCACGAAAGCTGATGCCGTGGCGCTTCTGGCCGTTGAACTCGTTCTCCCACGGACGGGCGACCAGACCGGTCAGCGCCACCGGGGTACCCATGACCAGGTCTCCGGAGATGCCGGGCCCCGGGACGACGACCGACAGGACCTCGGCCTCGCCGTAAGCGGCGAAGAGGACGTCCACGGTCATCATCTGGGCCCCGGTGTCCGGGTCGGTCGCGATCTCACCGGTACGACGGTCCTTGACCTTCGGGGCCGGGGGCTGGGCCACCATCACCATGGCGGCGGAGGTGTCGACGGGAATCTGACGCATGATGGAACTCCCTTTCGGAGGGGCGGGAGCGGCGGGCTACTTGGCGGTGGGTCGCCGCTCCATTGCGTTGGCTTGGCCCGAGCCATTCGGCTTCGAGCCCTTTGGTTCCCAACTGGTGCGCACCAACAGGTTGCAACTGGTGCGCACCAGATGTCAAGCGGTGTCGCGGCTCGGGCTTTTCAACTCGCCTTCCTGCGACCCTTCTAGAGGACCTCAGGCCCCAACGGACCGGTAGCCAACAGGGGTTAACCAACTTCCTGTTAACCCCTGCCGACCTGCGTCGACGTCGGGCATGCTGCTTGGACGGCTCAGAAATCACATGCAGGGCGGTGCACGTGACCAACGGACTTCGGGCAGCACGGAACGCGCGCGAGTGGTCGCAGGAGCGACTGGTTCGCGAGATCGAGCGCCATGCGCGCCAGCACGCACTGACGGTCGCCTCGACAGCGAGCCTGCACGTCTACGTATCGGAATGGGAGAACGGCAGACGGCCTATCTCGGAGCGGTACGCCAGGATCCTGCGAGCGCTGCTCGGGGTCACGGACGACGAGCTTCACGGCCGGCGGACCAGCGCGGGCCCACCCGAGGTGGACGGGTACGACGAGCTCGTGAGCCGTATCGACGCAGCCCGCAACGTCAGCGTGACCATGGTGCAGACGTTCATGGAGCAGACCGAGCTACTGCGGACCGTGGACCGTCAGATGGGTGCGGCGGGCTTGGTCGACCAGATGACCGGACACTTGGCCACGCTTGAGGACGCACTCACGTTTGCTGTCCTACCGGAGACCAGGCGTCCAGTTGCCCGGGCTCTCGCTGGCGCCGCGACGCTCGCCGCATGGCAGGCCCTCGATTCGGGCGCTGTGGAACGAGCTTGGCGAAACTACGAGTTAGGCAAGCGCGCAGCGCAGGAGGCCGGAGAGCCTATGTACCTCGCGCACGCCACTGCGGAGCAGGCTTACGTGCTCTGCGACGCCGGGCGGCCGGCCACAGCCGTCGAGCTGGTCCGTGACGCCATCCGAGTCGGTGGCTCGAAGATGTCCCCGCGGCTCAAGGCATGGCTGTACGCGGCTGAGGCCGAGATCTGCGCCAAGGCGGGACTGGCGAACGACTGCCGACGCGCACTGGATGAAGCCGCGCGTTGGCTGCCCGAGGGACAGACAGCCCGCGATCCCGACATGCTGAGCATCTTCCTGAACGAAGGGCATCTGCGCCGGTGGCGAGGCAATGCCTTAGCGCTGCTCGGCGACGATGACGCGGTGGAGAGCCTCTATGACGCGCTCGGCGCCTTGGACCCCACGTTCATCCGGGCAGCGGCAGGTCTGCGCTGCGACCTGGCTCAAGCGCATCTCGCCCGCGGCGAGTACGACCAAGGCCAAGAGCACCTTCAGCAGGCCCGCCTGCTCGCGAACCGAACCGGATCTGTACGGCAGCGCCGCCGGATCGAGCAGCTCACGCAGCAGCTGTAGGGGGCGCCCCGGCCGCGCGCGAGGCGAGCACGTGGAGGAGCGCGACCAGCGTGCCGGAGCCCATCAGCTCACCCTGGGACATGAGCCCCGGAATGTCGGCCAGCGGTACCCAAGCAACGTGACCCGCCTCTTCCAGGTCCGTGGGCGCACCGACAAGTTGAGCACCGCGTCCCACAAAGATCTCGTGCGGTGAATCCACCATGCCGACCATGGGCTGGTACGTCACCACGTGCTCAAGAGCCTCGGGACGCCACCCGGTCTCTTCCTCCACCTCGCGAAAGGCCGTAGCCGCAGGGTCCTCGCCGGGATCCACGATGCCGCCGGGCAGCTCCCAGCCGAAGGACTGAGGGACGAAGCGGTACCGCCACAGCATGAGGACACGGTCCTGATCGTCCAGGACTGCGGCGATCGCCACGTGCTGGAGCCGCACCACGTGGTGCTCGAAGCGCTCCACGCCAGGGGGCTCCACGTCGGCGAGCGTCAGCTTCACCCAGCGGTTGTCGTACAGGATCCGCTCACCATGGATCTGCCACGGCTCCAGGTCCGTGGGCGCAGTCACGGACACCGCCATGTCGGGCACGCGGTACGCGCTACGACCGTGGACCTCGATTGCGCCCTCGGCAACGAGCTTGGCCAGCACCTGGCGGAGCTGCGTACGACCGATCTCAAGCTCCTCGGAGAGCGCACGCTCTGAAGGGAGCTTGGCCCCGGGCAGGTACTTCCCCGTCGAGATCCATTCACGGATCGTGCGGTAGACCCGCTCCGACTTCGGCCCCATACGTTCAGCACACTCCCCTGCTCATTCACTGGACCGCATCAGCGTAGCCAGCGAGCAGGCATGGGGACAGGGGACCGGGGCCAGGCCGTACGGCGTGGGGTCAAAGTTTCCCTACTTCATCAAGGGCGCTTCCGCCGCCAAGGCGGCGTCGCGCGCCCGTCGCCCCGGGCCTGCGCTCCTGTCTGCGCCCCGCTCCAGCCCGGGACGCCGGCCGCGCGCCACTGGGCTGAGGGCTTGATGGGTGAACCCGGTTGATCTGTCGGCTGACAGTCAGATCTGATGCCTCCGGCGGGGGCGCTCAGGCTCCGGGATGGCGGGGGCCAGTCCTGCGTCTGCGGGCGGGTTCGTGGTGGGGGTGGGGTGCTGTCATCCCGTCTGCCGTCGACCCAGGCAAGCCGAGCAGACACGGGCCCTGGCGTCCAGGTCGTTCGTACAGTGGCGCGCTCCACCTGGACGCCAGGACCCGCGTCCGCTCCACATACGTGTGGGTCGACGGCAGACGGGATGACAGCCGGGGACCCGTATGGCTAGCGCGCTGGCACGAAAGCGCGTTTAGGCGCTACCGCTTCGCAGATAGCCGTCGTTTCTGATGTTCTCGACGTAGGTTTCCTACGACAATCGGCAAAGGCTAGGTAAATACAGAATCGGTGCAAACTGGCCTTTCCTCGGAAATCTCCGTAGCACAGCGGCGCGCTTGTCGGTGGTGTGTGCTATGGCCGCAAGCTCCACCCGCATTTACGCAGGTCTCAGCCCAGGGGTTGGGCTTCGCTCTACCTCCGAGCACAGCGCTCTTCCACATCAAGAAGGCGTTGGTGCGCAAGAAGATTACGTTGCGTCGCACCGGGGTTGAAGCCCCACCATGGTTCCCACCACGAAGAAGGCCCACCTCGGCTGCACGGCTTGGCGGCATGCACAGTCGAGTGGGCCAGGAACCCTTGGAGGCTCAATGACGAGTGTGGCCCTTAATCCCCAGTACCTGTCAAACCCCATTCCCGCAGGATGGGTAGTCACGGTGATCGTCATCGTGCTTGGCCTCTGGCCGGCGGCGGCCGAGATCGCAGGGCTGTACGCGAACGCCGCCGCTGTAGCCGGCCTGCTCATAGGGGCCGGGGGTGTGGCAGCCGCTCTCCGCGGCACGGGCGGCTGATGTCCGCGAGGGCCTGTTCTTATCTCGCTCTGTAAGGGCGCGATGCGGAAGGCGGCGTGCCTGTCAGGTCCAGACGGTGAAGGACGGGCGTTGGGACGAGCCTTGGTGGCTCAGCTCAGCGCCCGTCGTTGTTGTCCGGCGGAACCTTCTCGGCGAACCGAGCGGAGCGGTCGCGAGTGTCGATGCAAAAACGCTGGATGCCGGAGCCCAACGAAAGCCTAGTGTGAGGTACGTCACATCAAGCTCCATTGCTCCAGTTATGGCGGCGCGATGCCGCTCCGCGGCTCGATTCGCTTCTTGCGTGCATGCAAGCAATCGTTGCGCGCGTGCAACGCTTTGAAGTGCGGCTTCAGGTCCATACCTAGTATTTGACTTCCCGCGATGTAAGATTCCCTGCATTTTGATCACGAATGCGTGCGCACTCATCCGCGCCGCGCAGTCGCAAATCTCGCAAATTCGGCGACGGAGCGAGGCCGGTAGCAGGGCTCATGATGAGAGCTCGATCGCCCACCCCCGACCGCCTGGGCTGCAACCGCAACGGTGGGAGTGGGCCAGAACCATGGGAGGTTCCATGTCGAGTCTGACCCTGTGTGGCCAGGAGTCAAATCCCGGGCGGATTTACGGCTTAGTCACGGTCATCGTCATCGTGCTGGTTTTCTGGCCAGCCGCCGTTGAAGCTGTCGGCGTTTACGTGAACGCGATGGCGTTGGCGGCAGCTCTCGCAAGCGGCGGCACAGCAGTCGCGTACCGCAACCGTGGCAATCGCCCCTGACCTGCTATGCCGCGACGAGGCTCTGATGCGGCCGGAATGACCGTCGTTGACCGGTCTCGCTAGAGCTACGGATCAGAAGGTTCTGACATCCGCACCTGACATCAACGGCCTAGGACGGGGAGGTACCCCGGCACCCCCGTCCGGTCGTCAGGGCTGTGGGTCAGCAGCAAGCGCAGTGGCACCGATCGAACTTGTAAAGCGGGGGTCGTCGGTTCGAACCCGACAGGGGGCTCTGCTGACGAGAGGCCCCGGACCGTTCAGGTCCGGGGCCTTTCGCGTGCCCGGGCCGGCCGTCGGTGGTGGTCAGTGGCGGCCCGAGATGCGGTCGGCGAGGCGGGCCAGGGGGGTGGTCGTCGGGCGGCGGGTGGCGGTTTCGCGGCGGTCCGCCTCGCGGTAGGCGGCGTAGAGCGCCTGGACGCCGAGCCAGCGGAAGGGCTCCGGCTCCCAGCCGCGCACGCGGTGGTTCACCCAGGGGAGGGCGGTCAGCACGGTGGAGTCGCCGAGGACCAGGTCGCGCAGGGTGCGGGCGGCGAGGTTGGCGGTGGCCACGCCCGATCCGACGTAGCCGCCCGCCCAGCCGAGGCCCGTGGCGCGGTCCAGGGTGACGGTCGCGCACCAGTCGCGCGGGACGCCGAGGACCCCGGACCAGGCGTGGGTGATCTCCGTACCGGTGAGGACCGGGAAGAAGGAGAACAGCAGTTCCCGCAGCGATTCGACGGTGGCGGGCTGGGTACGGCCGTCGTTGTCCGTACGCGATCCGAAGCGGTACGGCACCCCGCGGCCGCCGATCGCGATGCGCCCGTCGGCGGTGCGCTGGGCGTACATGTAGGCGTGGGCCATGTCGCCGAGGACCGGCGCGTCCGACCAGCCCAGCCGGTCCCAGACCGGGTCGGGGAGCGGGGCCGTGACGATCATCGAGGAGTTCATCGGGAGCCACGAGCGCTTCTGGCCCTTGAGGGCGGCGGTGAATCCCTCCGTGCAGCGCAGGACGTGGGGGGCGCGGACGGTGCCGTACGGGGTGACGGCCTTCCCGGCGGTGATCTCCGTGACCGGGGTGGACTCGTGGATGACGACGCCGAGGCGTTCGCAGACCGCGGCCAGGCCCCGGAGCAGCTTCAGGGGGTGGATGCGGGCGCCGTGGGGGCTCCAGCCGGCGCCGACGGCGTCGGCGATGTCGATGCGGGAGCGGGTCTCGGCGGCGCCGTAGAGCTCGCGGTCGCTCTCGCCGAAGGCGAGTTCGGCGGCGTGGAAGGCCTTCAGGCGGGTCAGCTGGGCGGGGGTCCGGGCGACTTCGAGGACGCCGCCGCGGTGGATGTCGGCGTCGATGCCCTCCTTGGCGGCGGTGTCGATGACCTCGGTGACGGTGTCGTTCATGGCCCGCTGGAGGCGGCGGGCGGCGTCGGGGCCGTGGAGGCGGGCGTAGCGGTCGCGGCCGGCGATGCCGTTGTAGAGCCAGCCGCCGTTGCGGCCGGAGGCCCCGTACCCGCAGAACTTCTGCTCCAGGACGGTGACGCGCAGGTCGGGGGCGGCCTGCTTGAGGTAGTAGGCGGTCCACAGGCCGGTGTAGCCGCCGCCCACGATGACGACATCGGCCGTGGCGTGGGCGGTGAGCGGCGCGCGGGGTGGCGCGGCCGGTGCGGTGCGGTCGGTCGCGTACCAGAAGGAAATGCCGCCGTTGATCGTCATGGGGGAGTTGGTACACCCGGTTCCGGAGGGGTGTCCAGGTGCGGGATGCCGGGTTCCGGGGGGTGAATCGAGGCGTTGTGGCTGATGCGGCGGGGGCGGCTGCCGGTACGGCGTGGAGGTGTGCCGGTCGTAGGGTCGGGCCATGACCGACATCGTGGAGATCCCCGACGGGCTGGTCCGGGCGCAGCTCAGGTGGAACGGCGACGCGGGGCGGGAGTTCATCGCGGGGCTGCCAGCGCTGGCCGGGCGGTTCCTGGCGCAGTGGGAGCTGCGCCGCACCGGACCCGTGATGCACGGGGTGACGGCGCTGGTGCTGCCGGTGGAGCGGGCCGACGGGACCGCGGCCGTACTGAAGCTGGCGCTGCCGGACGAGGAGAGCGCGGGGGAGCCGCTCGCGCTGCGCGCCTGGGACGGGGCGGGCAGCGTACGGCTGTGGGAGCACGACGCGGAGACGGGCTCGATGCTGCTGGAACGGCTGGACGAGACGCGGCCCTTGTCGGCGCTCGCGGAGCGGGACGCGCGGCAGGCGGTGCGGGTGGTCGCGGAGCTGCTGGCGCGGCTGACGGCGGCGCCGGCGCCGGCCGGGCTGCGCGGGCTCGGGGAGATCGTCGCGGGGATGCCGGCGGACGTACCGGAGGCGCTGCGGCGGCTCGCCGACGAAGGGGACCGGCGGCTGCTGCGGGACTGCGCGGCGGCGGTGGCGGAGGTCGCGGGCGAGCCGGGGGACCGGCTGCTGCACTGGGACCTGCACTACGACAACGTGCTGGCGGGCGGCCGGGAACCGTGGCTGGCGATCGACCCGAAGCCGCTGGCCGGTGATCCGGGCTTCGATCTGCTGCCGGCGATCGTGAACAACTTCCGGGCGCGGGACGTGCGGTGGCGCTTCGACCTGATGACGGAGGTACTGGGACTGGACCGGGAACGGGCGCGGGCCTGGACGCTGGGGCGGGTGCTCCAGAACTGCCTGTGGGACGTGGAGGACGGGGAGGAGCGGCTCGACGGGGTACAGAGGGCGGTGGGGGAGCTGCTGCTCGGGCGCGGATGACACCGCGGCGAGCGTGCGTGCCGGACCCCGCAGGCGGGACTCCGACGGCACGACCTAGGGTGCGGGGATGATCCGTAGTGCTGCACTTGCCGACGTCCCGGTCATCCGGGCGATGATCCGCGAACTCGCCGCGTACGAGAAGGTGCCGCACGAGGCGCGTGCGACCGAGGAGCAGCTGCGGGAGGCGCTGTTCGGGGAGCGGCCTGCGGTGTTCGCGCACGTCGCGGAGACGGCGGACGGGGAAGTGGTCGGCTTCTCGATGTGGTTCCTCTCCTTCTCGACGTGGCGCGGGGCGCACGGGATCTACCTGGAGGACCTGTACGTACGGCCGGGCGCGCGCGGGGGCGGATACGGCAAGGCGCTGCTCGCGGAGCTGGCGCGGACGTGCGTGGAGCGGGGTTACGAGCGGCTGGAGTGGTCGGTCCTCGACTGGAACGCGCCCGCCATCGGCTTCTACCGCTCGGTCGGGGCGGTGCCCATGGACGAGTGGACGGTGAACCGTCTGACGGACGGCGCGCTCCGGCGGCTGGGCGGGGCCGGGTGAGCCTGGCCCCGTCGGGCACGTTTCAGGGTTCGAGGACGACCTTGCCGGTGGTGGCGCGCGTTTCCAGGGCGTGGTGGGCGGCGGCCGCTTCGGCCAGCGGGTAGCGCTGCACGGCGGGACGGAGCCGGCCGGCGGCGGCTTCGGCGAGGGCGCGGGTTTCCAGGACGCGGAGGGGGGCGGGGGCGCCGACGCGCCGGAACATGGCGGGGCCGAGGACGTTCTCGGTCGTGATGCCGCGGGCCGTGAGCCCGGCGCGTTCGGAGTCGGTCAGGGCGAGGGGCCCTTCGGACCAGCCGAAGACCAGGTGCCGGGCTCCGGGGGCGAGGAGGCCCAGGGCGGTGCGGGCGGTGGCGCCGCCGACGGAGTCGAAGAGGACGGTGGCACCGCCGGGGTGGTGGGCGCGTACGGCTTCGGCCCAGCCGGGGGCGGTGTAGTCGAGGGCGAGGTGGGCGCCGTTGGCGGCGGCGCGGGCGGTTTTGGCGGGGCCGCCGGCGAGGGCGATGACGATGGCTCCGGCGTTCCTGGCGTACTGGACGAGCAGGGTGCCGATGCCGCCGGCGGCGGCGGGGACCAGGGCGACGGACTCCGGGCCGAGGTCGGCGAACTGGAGGATCCCGAGGGTGGTGCGGCCGGTGCCGATCATGGCGACGGCCTCGGCGGGGTCGAGGCCCTCGGGGATCGGGTGCAGGCGGTCGGCGTCGGCCACGGCGTACTCGGCGTAGCCGCCCGGGGCGAAGCCGAGGTGGACGGTGACGGGCCGGCCGAGCCAGGCGGGGTCGGTGCCGGGGCCGAGGGCGTCGACGGTGCCGGCGACTTCACGGCCGGGGATGGTCGGCAGCTCGGGGAGGGCGGGAGCGGGGCCCTGGATGCCCTGGCGGAGGGCGGTGTCGAGGAGGTGGACGCCGGCGGCGGCGACGGCGATGCGGACCTGGCCGGGGGCGGGTACGGGGGTGGGGGCGGTCTCGGGGGAGAGGTTCTCGGCGGGGCCGAAGGCGTGGAGGCGGATGGCTCGCATGGTGGTGGACATGGCGTCAGCGTGTGACCTCAAGCGTGGTTGAGGTCAAGGGGCGGCGTTGTCAGAGGGGTCCGTCACGATGGGCACATGGTGCGCAAGGGGCAGGAAACGGTGAAGGCGGCGCGGCGGCCGGAGGTGCGGCTGCCGGAGCCGGCGGTGTGGGAGGGCGGCGAGCTGGAGCCCGACGGGGACTACGACGGGCTGGAGTTCGCGGATCTGGACTGGGCGGGGCAGGAAGGGGTCGGGGCCCGGTTCATGGACTGCGCGGTGCGGCGGTGCGTGCTGGACGGGACGGGGCTGGCGAAGGCGCGGTTCGTGGACGCGGTCCTGGAGGGGGTCCGGGGCGTGGGCACGGACCTGTCGGAGGCGTCGTTGCGGGACGTGGAGGTGGTGGACGCGCGGCTGGGCGGGGTGCAGTTGCACGGGGCCGTGCTGGAGCGGGTGGTGGTGCGGGGCGGCAAGATCGACTACCTGAACCTGCGGAGGGCACGGCTGAAGGACGTGGTCTTCGAGGGGTGCGTGCTGGTGGAGCCGGATTTCGCGGGGGCGGTGCTGGAGCGGGTGGAGTTCCGGGACTGCGTGGTGCGCGGGGTGGACTTCAGCGGGGCGCGGATGACGGACGTGGACCTGCGGGCGGCGGGCGTGCTGGAGATCGCGCGCGGGGTGGACGCGCTGGCCGGGGCGGTGATCAGTCCGGCGCAGCTGTTCGACTTGGCGCCGGCGCTTGCTGCGCAGCTGGGGGTACGGGTGATCGCGTAGTCGGCGGGGCGTTGGGGGTGCGCCCCCGCGCCGGGGGTGGGGCGGCTGCGCGGCGATGCGGCCGCGCGGTACCCCCGGCGGGGGTTCGGGCTGCGTCCGGGCGGGGGCGGCCGTGTTGCGCGCAGCGGGGCGTTCGTGCCGGGGGCGGGGTGGTTCCGGCGGGGACGGGCGCGCGCCGGGGCACCTCCTCGGGCGCCGAACGTGGCCAGGGGGTGGGCAGTTCTGCGGGACAGTGTTCGGCGCCCTGCGGGGGCGCCCCGGCACACACCCGTCCCCACCGGAACCTGGGTGCGCGTCCTGGCGCACACCCGTCCCCGCCGGGACCTGGGCCGCGCCCTGCGGGGGCGCCCCGGCACACACCCGTCCCCACCGGAACCTGGGTGCGCGTCCTGGCGCACACCCGTCCCCGCCGGGACCTGGGGCCGCGCCCCGCGGGGGCGTTCCGGCACGCGCGCGTCCCCGTTGGGATCTGGGTGCGCGTCCTGCCGCGGGGGCGTTCCGGCGCACACCCGTTCCCGCCGGGATCTCGGTCTGCGGGAGGCCTCTGGTTTCGGCGGGGGCCGGCTACGCCGGGACTCGGGGGAAGCGGGCCTGGAGGGTCCAGATGGCGGGGTTGTCGGCCAGGCCGTCGTGCATGTCGGTGAGGTCCGCGATGAGGTCGTGCAGGAAGTCACGGGCCTCGCGGCGCAGCAGGCGGTGGCTGAAGGTCAGCGGCGCTTCCTCGGCCGGCATCCAGTCGGCCTCGATGTCGACCCAGCCGAAGCGGCGCTCGAAGAGCATGCGGTCCGTGGACTCGGTGAAGTCGAGCTCGGCGTACTGGCGGTTGGCGGAGCGGCTGCCGCGAGGGTCCTGGTCGAGCTGCTCGACGATGTCGCACAGGGCCCAGGCGAAGTCCAGTACGGGCACCCAGCCCCAGGCCGTGGACACCTCGCGGTCGGCGTGGGTGTCGGCGAGGTACACGTCCCCGCAGAACAGGTCGTGGCGCAGGCTGTGGACGTCCGCCGAGCGGTAGTCGGTCTGCGGGGGGTCGGGGAAGCGCCGGGAGAGGGAGTAGCCGATGTCGAGCACGTACCCGATGGTGTCACGGGTGTCGGCGGCCCTCACCCCCGGCCGATCAGGACGGCAGGAGGCGTTGTTCCTTCGCCACCGAGACCGCGCCCGCGCGGGTGTCGACGCCGAGCTTGTCGTAGATGCGGCCCAGGTGGGTCTTCACGGTGGCCTCGCTGATGAACAGGGCACGGGCGATGTCGCGGTTGCCGAGGCCCCGGGCCAGCTGGCCGAGGATGTCCAGCTCGCGGTCGGTCAGGGTGGGGCGGGTACCGCGCATGTGCGCCATGACACGGCTGGCCACCGGCGGGGAGAGGGTGGTGCGGCCCTGGGCGGCGGAGTGGATCGCCGCGAAGAGCTCCTCGGGGCGTTCCGCCTTCAGGAGGTAGCCGGTGGCGCCCGCGCCGATGGCCCGGGTGATGTCGGCGTCGGTGTCGTAGGTGGTCAGGACCAGCACGTGCGGGGGCCGGGGGAGGGCGGTGATGCGGCGGGTGGCTTCGACGCCGTCGATGCCCTCGCCCAGCTGGAGGTCCATCAGGACCACGTCGGGGTGCAGTTTGGCCGCCATGGCGACGGCCTCCTCGCCGCTGCCCGCCTCGCCGAGCACCTCGATGTCCGGCTCGCTGCCGAGCAGGGCGAGCAGGCCGGCGCGTACCACCACGTGGTCGTCGCAGAGCAGGATCGTCGTCATGGGGCCGGCTCCAAGGGGATGGCCGCGGAGAGGACCGTGCCCTCGCCCGGCGTGGATTCGATCGTCAGGGTGCCGCCGAGCTGGCGGACGCGGGCGCGCATCGCCGGGAGGCCGTGTCCGCGCTGCGCGGTGGCGGCGCGGGGTTCGGCGAAGCCGTGGCCGTCGTCGGCGATGTCCAGGACCACCTGGTCCCCCAGGAAGCTCAGGGTGAGCGCCGCCGTACGGGCGCCGGAGTGCTCCCGGATGTTGGCCAGCGCGCCCTGGGCTATGCGCAGCAGGGCGGACTGGACGCGGTCGGGGAGGGGGGCCGGGCTGCCTTCGAGGTGGAAGCGGACCTCGATGTCCGGGCCGGCGTCCAGCGCGCGCAGGGCGTCGGCGAGTCCGGCGCCGCCGGCGAGCTCGGCCGGGGCCAGGTCGTGGACGAGCCGGCGGGCCTCGGCGAGGCCGCGGGCCGCGATGCCGGTGGCGGTACGGACGTGCGCGCGGGCGGTGGCCTGGTCGGTCTCCCAGGTGCGGTCCGCGGCCTGGAGCAGCATCTGCTGGCTCGACAGGTTCTGGGCGAGGGTGTCGTGGATCTCCATGGACAGCCGCTGGCGCTCGGCGAGGGTGCCTTCGCGGCGTTCGGTGGCGGCCAGTTCGCGGCGGGTGCGGATCAGGTCGTCGATCAGCGCGCGCTGGGCCTGGGCCTGGCGCTCCATGTGGACGAAGACGGCGGTGGCGAGGGCGGCGACGGCGGGCGGGGCCAGGAGCAGGTTGGGGTCGAAGGCGGTGGCGAGGCGGAGCTGGGCGATGACGACGAAGACGGTGAGGAGGGCGACGAGGACGATCGCGGCGCGTGGGGGGAGGGTGCGGAGGGCGGTGAAGAAGAGGGGGACGGCGCACCAGGCGAAGCTGGGGGCCAGGACGACCAGGACCACCCAGGTGGCGACGACCAGGCCGAGCCAGAGGAGGCGGCTGGGGGGATGGGTCGCGCGGGCCGCGCCGGTCGCGCCGGTCGCGCGGGTCGCGCGGGTGTCGGTGGCGGGGGGCTGGGTGGCGCCGACCGCGGGGCCGAGGACGTAGAGCAGGGCCAGGGCGATGCTGAGGGCGATGACCCAGGGGGTGCGGGGTTCGCCGGGGTGGCGCAGGAGGAAACGGGCCACCGAGGCGCCGAGGAGGAGGAAGAACGCCGCGTGCATGACGGTGGCCAGGGTGCGGGTGTTCGGGTTCCGCGGCGGGGGAGGCTGCGGGGCGGGGGTCACGGGGGCTCCTGGGGTGGCGGCGTGTGTCCATTTTGCCGGGTCCCGGTGTGGGGAGCCGGGTGCGGCGCCGTTTCCGGGGCTCCGCCCCGGGCCCCGCGCCTCAAGCGCCGGCGGGGCTGGTTTTGGCTCGGTGGGGTGGGTGGGTGCGGGTTCCGGGTGGGGCTCCGCCCCGGGCTTCGCTCCTCGGGGTTGTGCCCCGGGCTCCGGGGATGGGGGCTTCGCCCCGGGGGCCGGGACCAGCCAATAGGGCCGGGGGTGGCGGGCGCATCGACCGATCGGATGACCCTTGGGTCAGCCGGTGTGGTTGGTGGGGGGAGCCGGTACGGGGACGGGGGAGCGGGGGGATGCGGGACAGGCTGGGAGCAGTGAAGGAGCCGGGCGGGTCAGTGCCGCCGGGGCACCGGCACTCCCAGTCCCAGTCCAGTTCCAGGCCTGGTCGTGCTGCCGTGGTGTTGCTGCGGCATGCGACCTCTCCGCAGTCGTTCTCAGGAGCAGAGATGAACACCCGTACCCGCGTCCTCACCGGTACCGCCCTCGCCCTCGCGCTCGGCGCCGGGACCTTCGGGGCCGTCAGTGCCACCGCCAGCGCCGCCCCGGCCGGTGCGCCGGCCGCCGCCTCCGCCAAGAAGGACGTGAACGGCAAGAACTTCACGACCACGACCCACCTCACCATCGACGCCGCCACCCGCGCCGCCCAGGCCTCTCTGGACGCCGCGCAGAAGGAGAACCAGAAGGTGACGGTCGCGGTCGTGGACCGCAACGGCAACACCATCGTCACCCTCCGCGGCGACGGCGCGGGCCCGCAGTCCTACGAGTCGGCCACGCGCAAGGCCTTCACCGCCGTGTCCTGGAACGCCCCGACCTCGGTGCTCGTGGGCCGCCTCGCCCAGGCCCCGAACCTGAAGGACATCCCCGGCACCCTCTTCCTCGGCGGCGGTGTCCCGGTGCAGGCCGACGGCGCCCCGGTCGCGGGCATCGGCGTGGCCGGCGCCCCGAGCGGCGACCTGGACGAGAAGTTCGCCAAGGCGGGCGTCGAGGCCCTCGCCCAGTAGTTTCCGCAGGCCCCCCGCTTAGGATCGAACGCGTGGAACTCCGCGCCTTCTCCCGCCTCGCCGCCCCTGCCGCGGCCGCCCTGCTCGCCCTCACCACGGCGTGTACGGGGGGCCCCGTGCAGGGGCGGCCGGGTGCGTCGGGGCTGCGCGATCCGTACTTCCCCAAGGCGGGCAACGGCGGCTACCAGGTCGATCACTACGCCCTGGACCTGGACTACGACCCGGCCGACGGGGAATTGCGGGCCACGGCCGTCATCACGGCCCGTGCGGAGCAGGGGCTCAGCTCCTTCAACCTCGACCTGAGCGGCCTGAAGGTCGAGGGCGTGAGCGTGCAGGGCGAGCCGGCCCGCCACAACCGGACCGGCAACGAGCTGACGGTGCGGCCCGCCGACGACCTGAAGAAGGGCGAGGTCTTCCGCGTCGAGGTCGACTACGGCGGCAAGCCGTTGACCATCGCGGACCGGGACGGCGCCAAGGAGGGCTGGATCCCCACAGAGGGCCGTCCCCCCGGCGGCGCGGTCGGCGTCGGCGAGCCCGTCGGCTCGATGGCCTGGTTCCCCGGCAACCACCACCCCAGCGACAAGGCCACGTACGACATCACGCTGACCGTCCCGCACGGCTACGAGGCCGTGTCGAACGGCGAGTTGCGCTCCCGCACCGACACCGGGGACGGGCGGACCGAGTTCGCCTGGCACAGCCCCGAGCCGATGGCGAGCTACCTTGCGACCGCGGTCGTGGGTCCGTACAAGGTGACGACCGGGAAGACGCCGTCGGGCGTGACCGTCTACAACGCGGTGGCGCCGGGGGAGGTGGCCGCGAGCGAGGGCGCGCTCGCGCGGCTGCCGGAGGTGATGGAGTGGGCCGGCGGCCGGTTCGGACCGTACCCCTTCACCACGACGGGTGCGATCGTGCTGCCGAAGGGGAGCCTGACCTACGCGCTGGAGACCCAGACCCGGCCCGTCTTCTCCGGTGCGCCCGCGGAGGAGGACCTGGTGGTGCACGAGCTCGCCCACCAGTGGTTCGGCGACTCGGTGTCGCCGAAGTCCTGGAAGGACATGTGGCTCAACGAGGGCTTCGCCACCTACGCGGAGTGGCTGTGGTCCGAGGACCACGGCGGCCACACCGCCGAGGAGTACTTCCGGGCCTTCCTGACCGGCGACACGGACGTGGACGAGGACGCGGGCTCCGACTGGGCCGGCTTCCCGCCCGCCGCCCCGCCGGGGCCCGAGTACATCTCCGGGTACCCGGTGTACTACCGCGGTGCGATGGTCCTGCACCGGATCCGCCAGGAGGTGGGCGATGCGGAGTTCTTCTCGCTGGTTCGCGGCTGGGCCGCCGACCACCGGCACGGGAACGCGAGTACGGCCGATTTCACGGCCTACGCCGAGGAGCGCACGGGCCACGACCTGAAGGAGGTCTGGGACGTGTGGCTGTACGGGAAGGACCGCCCGCGCTGAGCGACACCCGCTCGACCCCCTGGACCCGCTAAACCCTCAAGACCCCTTGGTCCAGCGGCTTGCGCAACACCGTGCACGCGCGGCCCCGTTCGCGGTCCTCGGCCCGGCGCAGCGGGGCGTACCCCCGCGACTGCCAGAAGGCGAGGGCCGTGGGGTTGTCGTCGAGTACGGCGATCCGCACTCCGGTGCGTCCCGCGGCGCGGAAGCGGTCCTCGAGCAGGGTGGTGACGGCGCGGCCGTAGCCCTCGCGGTGCGCGGTGGCGTCGATGAACAGCAGGCCGATCCACGGGTCCGGGTCCTCGGAGGCAGGGTCCGGGTGGTGGGCGAGGGTGGCGGCCAGGCCGACGAGGCGGCCGGCGGAGCGGGCGAGGAGGATCTCGGCGCCGTCGTGGGCGAGTTCGCCGGCGAGGGAGGCCGCGACCTGTTCGACCGTGATGCGGTTCGGGTCGGGGAAGTCGCCGCTCAGTTCGAAGAAGGCGTGGTTCGTGGAGTACAGGGCGGCGATCTCGGTCAGGACCGGGCCGGGCAGGGCGCCGTCCACGGGGACGAGCGGTTGGAGAATCACCTGTGAACGGTAGCGAAGCCCCCTCTCCGGACGGCGAGAGGGGGCTTTCACCGCGGAATTTTCAGCCGCGGACGCGTGGGACGGCTCAGACGTTGACGCCGAAGTCCTGCGCGATGCCGGTGAGGCCGGAGGCGTAACCCTGGCCGACCGCGCGGAACTTCCACTCGGCGCCGTTGCGGTAGAGCTCGCCGAAGACCATCGCGGTCTCGGTCGCCGCGTCCTCGGAGAGGTCGTAGCGGGCGATCTCGGTGCCGCCGGCCTGGTTCACGACGCGGATGTACGCGTTGCGGACCTGGCCGAAGTTCTGGCTGCGGGTCTCGGCGTCGTAGATGGAGACCGGGAAGACGATCTTGTCCACGTCGGCCGGGAGGCCGGCGAGGTTGACGTTGATCGCCTCGTCGTCGCCGGAGCCCTCGCCGGTGCGGTTGTCACCGGTGTGGACGATGGTCTGGTCCGGGGTGGACTTGTTGTTGAAGAAGACGAAGTGGCCGTCGGAGACGACCTTGCCCATCGCGTTCACGGCGATGGCCGAGGCGTCGAGGTCGAAGTCGACACCGGTGGTGGTCCGGACGTCCCAGCCGAGGCCGACCGTGACGGCAGCGAGGCCCGGGGCCTCCTTCGTGAGCGAGACGTTGCCGCCCTTGGACAGGCTGACAGCCATGGGAATGTCCCTTTCCTCATCCGACATGCACGTACAGGCGGTCAAACTACCGCTGACCTCTATAACGCGACGAGGGGGCGGTCGGGTTCCCGGGCGAAATGCGGGTGACGGCGGTGGGGCGGGGGCGGATCATAGGGGGCATGCCTGGTCCTTATGTCATCCGCGGTTCGGTCGTGCTCCCCGAGGGCGAGCTCGCCTGGCGCTTTTCGCGGTCCTCGGGGCCGGGCGGGCAGCACGTGAACACCTCGGACTCGCGCGTGGAGCTGCTGTTCGACCTGGGGGCGACGAAGGCGCTGCCGGAGGTGTGGAAGGAGCGGGCGCTCGAGCGGCTGGCGTCGCGTCTGGTGGACGGGGTGGTGACCGTACGGGCCTCCGAGCACCGGTCGCAGTTCCGCAACCGGGAGATGGCGCTGGTCCGGCTGGCCTCGCTGCTGGCGGAGGCGACGGCACCGCCGCCGAAGCCGAGGCGGGCGACGAAGATTCCGCGGGGGATCAACGAGCGTCGGCTGCGGGAGAAGAAGGCCCGTGCCGAGACCAAGCGGGGGCGCACCGGCCGGGACTGGTAGGCGCCGGACGGCCCGCTGCCGCGCCGCTTTCCGCGGCCGGGCCCCGGCGGACCGTCACGGCGTCACGGCGTCACGCGCCCAAGTGGCGGTAGCGGCCGCGGAAGTAGGTCAGGGGCTGCGCGTCCGGGTTGGGCTGGGCGGCGGTGAGGACGCGGCCGATGACCAGGGTGTGGTCGCCCGCCTCGACGCGGTTCTCCGTGCGGCATTCGAGGGTGGCCAGGGCGCCGGTCAGCAGGGGGGCGCCGGAGGCGCCGCCGCGTTCGTAGGCGACGTCCGCGAAGAGCAGCCGGTCGCTGATGCGGCCCTTCATCGCGAAGCGGCCCGCGACCTGGAGCTGGTGTTCGGAGAGGACCGAGACGGCCCACAGCGGCTGTTCGGCCAGCAGGTCGTCCATCCGGGAGCCCTCGCGCAGGCTGACCAGGACCAGGGGCGGGTCCAGGGACACGGACATGAAGGCGGTCGCCGTCATGCCGACGTCCTCGCCGCGCGGGCCGTCCGCCGTCAGGGCGGGCTCGTGTGCGGTGATCAGGCACACGCCCGCCGCCAGCCGGGACATGGCGGCACGGAATTCGTCGTTGCTCACTCCCTCAGCATGCGGGGTCGGCCGGGGCGGGGCCGGTACCCGGGTGGGTACGGGCGTCGGCACGGGCAGCGGTGCGGGGGTCGTTTTCGGCACGGTCGAACGCTAATCTCGCCCTTCCGTCCGGCACATCGGGCCACGGTCCGAGTCGCGTCCCCGCCCCTGGGACTAGGCCCGGGCGTATCGTTTGCTCTCGGGAAGGGCGGGGAGCGCTCCCAGTCCTCACCCGGCGCGTCGGGCCTCGTTATTCATCTCATGTGACTTGAGTCACACAGGGCAAGATTTGTTGACCCTGTGTACCTGCCGCACAGCTCACTGTGATTCAGTGGACGGGACACCGCAACGAAACGCCGATGACAAACCTGGAGTTGCTGTCGAGGTCTCGGGGAGAGCGAGCAATGGAGACCGAGTCGGAGCCGTACGTCCGTCTTGCGACCCTGCGGCAGCTGCACCGGGTGGTGGCCGAACTCAACACGGCCAGGAGCCTGGCGGACACTCTGCAGACCGTCGTGGACGGCATCGTCGTGGGCCTCGGCTACGAACTCGCCTGTGTCAACCTCGTACGCCCGGACGGTGATCTCGTCGTCGCCGCCTTCGCCGGCGACCCCGCCGCCGAGGCCCTCATCACCGGCCGCGTCGGCTCCCGCTCCTCCTGGGAACGCCGCCTGGCGATGGGCGAGAACTGGGACGGCCTCCGCTTCATCGCGCACACCGAGGGCTGGGTCCTCATGGAGGACGACGTCCCCCAGTGGCACACGGAGGGCCCCGAACCGCGGTTCCAGGACGAGTGGCACCCCGAGGACCGGCTCTACGCCCCCATGTATGCGTCCGGCGGGGAACTTCTGGGTGTCATTTCGGTGGACAGACCGCGCAACGGGCGCCGGCCCGGCGCCTGGGGCCGCGAAGCGCTCCAGATGTACGCCTTCCAGGCGGCGATTGCGATCAGCAATGCCAGGCTCCGCGCCAACATGCAGCGCGCCCTCGTCCGGCTGGAGCGCGAGCAGCAGGCGCTGCGGGCCAGTGAAGAGTCGTTCCGGCAGGCCTTCGAATACGCGCCCAGCGGCATGGCCATCGCCGAGATGGGCGGGGACCAGCACGGCCGGCTGCTGCGGACCAACGACGCGCTGTGCCGGCTGCTGGGCCGACCGGCCTCGGTCCTGCGCCGCTACTCCTTCTCCGACCTGGTGCATCCGGAGGACATCGGGACGCTGCTGCGGACCTCGGCCGAGGGCGGCCGCGCCGAGCTGAGGCTCGGGCGGCGCGACGGCACGTATGTATGGGTCTCGCTGCGCAACTCCGTCGTGGCGGACGCCGCCGACGGGCCGCGGTTCCTGCTCACGCACGTCGAGGACATCGAGGAGCGCAAGCGCCACGAGCTCCAGCTCGCCCACCGCGCCAGCCACGACTCGCTGACCGGGCTGCCCAACAGCGCCGAGCTGCGCGCACGGCTCGGGGCGCGGCTCTGCCGCAGGCCGCAGTCCGTACGGGCCACCGCGGTCGAGGCCCTGGACGCGGCCTTCGAGGGGCGTGAGGACCACGCGGTGTACGGCGGGCACGAAGTACGCGTCGGAGCGGGGGCGGGTGGTGCCGGCGAGCACGGCTTTCATCCCGACGTCTCCGAGCAGCAGCCCGGCCCCGGGGCCGGGCCCGGCGGGGACTCCTTCGCCTACTCCGGGGTGCCCGCGGCCCGCACGGACGGCCCGTACGACCACCACGTGCACACCGTGGCGCCCGCGAGCGACGTCGACGACGGGACGAAGGGGCTCGCGGTGCTCTTCTGCGACCTCGACGGCTTCAAGTCGATCAACGACCGGTTCGGGCACCACACGGGGGACGCGGTCCTGATCGAGGTGGCCCGGCGGCTCACGACGGGCGTCAGGGACGGTGACACCGTCGCCCGGCTGGGTGGTGACGAATTCGTCGTCCTCGCCGACGGACTGGGCGCCGCGGACGCCGCCGATCTCGCCGTCCGGCTGCGCAACGCGATCATCCCGCCGATCCGGGTGGACGGGCGTGCGGTGCGTGTCGGGGCCAGTTTCGGCATCGGCTGGGCCAGCTGCGGCATGTCCGCGGAGGAGGTCCTGCGCTCCGCCGACCAGCGGATGTACATCGAGAAGAGGTCCCGCTCGAAGGCGCACCGCCGGGCCGGCTGAGGTGATCGGACGCCCGTGGGCGCACGTGTTCGGGGTAGGCTCCCGGGGGTCGAAAGGAGTGACCTGCGATGACGACGCCCGCGAACAACGGCCCGCACGGTGGGGCGAACAAGCCCGAGGACGATGATCCGTTCGGCTATCTCTACGCGGACGGCCAGGCGGCCGGTGCCGCCCCGCCCGCTGCGGGCGGTGGATACGGCTACCCGGGCCCCGCGGCCGGTGGTCATCCCGGCGCACAGCCCGGAGTTCCGCGCACCTCCCACCACCAGGTCCGCACGGTCGGTGAGCGCAGGAACGCCGGCGGTCAGCGCGGACAGGTGCCGGCCCAGCAGCCGGCCTACCAGGCGCAGTACCAGGCCCCCGAGGCGCTCCAGGCGGGCGGCTACGGCGTTCCGCCGCAGCAGCAGGCCCCGCAGCACCAGACGCAGTCGATCAGCCACTCCGGCGGTCACGGCGGCCACGGCGGCGGCGGTTCCAGCCGCAGGGGCCTGCTCATCGCGGCCGTCGCGGTGGTCGGCGCGGTCGTGATCGGCATCGGCGCCGCCCTGGCCTTCGGCAACAAGGACAAGGACAAGCGCGACGACGCCGCGAACGCCGGCCAGAACCAGACGGCGCCCTCGCAGAACGCCTCGCAGCCGGCCCCGAGCGGCAGCCCCAAGCCGTCCGAGGCTCCGCTGCCGAAGGCCGACTTCGCCGGCGCGGGCATGTCCCTCACCGGCGGCGCCGCCCTGGAGAGCGTCGTGCCGGGCGCGAAGAGCGCGGGCGGCCAGTACGTGGGCGGCCTCAACCAGCTGGGCGCGGCGGCCACCTGGTCGCTGGAGGTCCCCAAGGCGGGCAAGTACAAGCTGAAGATGACCTACGGGGTGCCGGGCAAGGACGCCAACACCACGCTGACCGTCAACGGCGAGGCGCAGACCCGGCCGATCAACATGAAGAACTTCTCCAAGGCCGCCGAGGGCGACTGGGCCAAGGGCTGGACCAACACCTACTCACTGGTGGACCTCAAGCAGGGCGCCAACACGATCAGGATCTCGTGCGAGGCGGGCAACCAGTGCGACGTGAAGCTCGACCAGCTCTGGCTGGAACAGGGCTGAGCCGGTCCACTTCCCCGGCCAAGGCCGTCTAGACGGCCGCCGTCGTCGTGACCTTCACCGACCCCCGTACCTCGTCGTAGGTGCGGGGGTCGAACTCTCCCGCCGCCGGGGCGAGCACCGTGGCCGCCGAGAGGGCGACCGCGCGGGCCAGCCGCTCCGGCCAGTCCAGGCCCTCCGTCAGGGCGGACAGCAGGCCGGCCACCGCGGAGTCGCCGGCTCCGGTGGGGTTGCCGGACAGGGCGCGGGGCGGGGCCGCCTGCCAGGTGCCCTCGGGGGTGGCGGCCAGCAGCCCGTCCGGGCCGAGCGAGGTGACCACCGCGTGGGCGCCCCGGCGGCGGGCGTCGCGGGTGGCGGGGAGCGGCTCGCGGGAGCCGGTCAGCTCGGCCAGCTCGGCGGCGTTCGGCTTGATGATCTCGGGGCGGGCGGCGACCCCGCGGCGCAGGGCCTCGCCGCTGGTGTCCAGCAGGACCGGGACCCCGGCCGCGCGGGCGGCCCGTACGAGCACCGCGTACGCGCCCACCGGCACGCCCGGGGGCAGGCTGCCGCACAGGGCCACGGCGTCCGCGCCGGCCAGCAGGGACTCGTACCGGTCGAGGAACCGCGTCCACTCCGCGGGAGTGATCAGCGGGCCCGGCTCGTTGAACTGGGTGGTGTCGCCGGAGGCCTCGTCGACGACGGCGAGCGTGCGCCGCGTGCCGCCCGCGCAGGGCACCAGGGCGTCCACGACCTCCGGGGACCGCCGCGCCAGCAACTCCCGTACGAGGACGCCCGCCGGGCCGCCCGCGAAGCCGGTCGCCGTCACCGGGTGGCCGAGCGCGCCCAGCACCCGGGCCACGTTGATCCCCTTGCCGCCGGGCCGCTCGGCGACGTCGGAGACCCGGTGCGAGGCGTGCGGGAGCAGCCGCGGCACACGGTAGGTGACGTCGAGCGCGGTGTTGAGCGTCACGGTCAGGATCATGAAGGGCACCCCCGGGGTTGTTGCTGCCGGGATCATGCCAAACAGAAGGCGGTCGGCCCAGTCCTGTGGGCCGACCGCCCCGTGCGTACAGCCGCTTGGCCGTCAGGGGGCGGGCGGTGCCCCCGGGCTGACGACCCATTCGCCGCGCCGCATGACGCCCTTGAGCGAGAAGCCGGCGTCCAGGACGACGAGGTCCGCGTACTTGCCGGGCTCCAGCGAGCCGATCTCGTCGTACAGGCCGATCAGCTTGGCCGGGTTGGCGGAGATCGCCTGGACCACGGACTCCACCGGCAGCTTGTCGACCGTCACCGACCGCTTGAAGGCGGTGTCCAAGGTGAGCGTCGAGCCGGCGATGGAGCCGCCCTCCACGAGCCGGGCCACGCCGTCCTTGACCTCGACCTCCAACGGGCCCAGGTGGTACGTCCCGTCGCCGAAACCGGCCGCGTCCATCGCGTCGGTGATCAGCGCCACGCGGTGTGCGCCCGCGTGGTGGAAGGCCAGCTCCAGGGCGGCCGGGTGCAGGTGGGTCCCGTCGTTGATGAGCTCGATGGTGATCCGCTCGTCCTCCAGCAGGGCCGCGATGGGGCCCGGTTCGCGGTGGGCGAGGGCCGGCATCGCGTTGAAGAGGTGGGTGGCCACGGTCGCGCCCGCGTCGATGGCCGCGCGCGTCTGCTCGTACGTCGCGTCCGTGTGCCCGATCGCCGCGATGACCCCGTGCTCGGCCAGCAGCCGTACGGAGTCCAGGCCGCCCGGGAGTTCGGTGGCGAGAGTGAACATGCGGGCGGCGCCGTGGGCGGCGTCGATGAGCTTGCGGACCTCGGCCGGGTCGGGGTCCCGGAGCAGGTCCTCCTTGTGCGCGCCCTTGCGGCAGGCGTTGATGAACGGCCCCTCGAAGTGGATGCCGGCGATCTCGCCCTGCTGCGTCAGCTCGGCGAGCAGCCCGGCCCGCCGGGCCAGTCCGTCCAGGTCCCCGGTGACGGTGGAGGCGACCAGGGTGGTGGTCCCGTGCTCGCGGTGGGTCCGTACGCCCTTCAGGACCTCCTCGGCGGTGCCGGAGGTGAAGGAGGCGCCGCCGCCGCCGTGGTTGTGCATGTCCACGAAGCCGGGGACGACCCAGTGCCCGGACAGGTCCACGACCCGCGCGCCCTCCCGGGCGCTGCCGGCGATCCGGTCGCCGTCGACGATGACCCGGCCGTTCGCGACGGTTCCGGTGGGCAGGACCACCCTGGCGCCGGAGAGAACAGTGCTGTGCTCGCTTCCGCTTCCGGACATCAGGCAGGTACCTCCGTGGCGAGTAGGTCCCAGGCGAGCAGCCCTGCGCCCAGGCATCCGGCGGTGTCCCCGAGGGCCGCCGGCACGATGTGGGGGAGCCGCTGGAACGTCACGCGCTCCTCCACGGCCGTCCGTAGTGGTGTGAACAAGGTTTCCCCCGCCTCGGCGAGCCCGCCACCGATGATCAGCGTGCGCGGGTCCAGCAGGGTGATCGCGGTGACCAGCCCGTCGGCGAGCGCGCCGACGGCGGCCAGCCACACCTCGCGGGCGCGGGGGTCGCCGGACGCGACGGCCTTGGCGCAGTCGGCGGCGTCGGCGTCGGGGTCGCCGCAGGCGGCCGCCCAGGCGCGGCTGACCGCGGAGGCGGAGGCGAGGGTCTCCAGGCAGCCGTGCTGGCCGCAGCCGCAGGCGGGGCCGCCGGGGCGTACCACGATGTGGCCGATCTCGCCCGCGTAGCCGTGGGCTCCGGCTTCGATGCGGCCGGCGATGCCGATGGCTCCGGCGATGCCGGTGCCGAGGGGGACGAAGAGGAAGCGGTCGGCGTCCCGGCCGGCGCCGATGCGGCCTTCGGCGAGTCCGCCCGTGCGCACGTCGTGGCCGAGGGCCACCGGGATCCCGCCGAGGCGGGCGCTGAGGAGCTCCCGCATCGGTACGTCGCGCCAGCCCAGGTTCGCCGCGTAGACCGCGATCCCGTTGTCGGCGTCGACGATGCCGGGGACGGCGACGCCGGCGGCCGAGGCGGGCTGCCCGAAGTGCTCGCGGCCGGTGTCGCGCAGCTCGGCGGCGAAGTCGAGGATCGTCTCGACGACGGCCCCGGGGCCCCGTTCGCGGCCGGTGGCGCGGCGCGCTTCGTGGAGCAGGGTGCCGTCGGCGGCGACCAGGGCGGCCTTCATCCCGGTGCCGCCCACATCGAGGGCGATGACGTGTTTCACGGGTTTCACAGGGGACAGTCTCGCGTGCTCGGCGGGGAAAGGTCTAGTCCATTGAGAGGGATTGTTGAGCGGCCATACAAATCGAGGCCCCGGTGGGGAGCCGGATGTGGAACAGCCGCCAAAGTGGTGTAGACCTTACGTGGATCGTACGTACAACAAGGGGTGGAACGAGAACTGTGAAGCGCCGTTACCTGCCGGGCCTCGCCGCGTCCTGCGCCGCGCTGAGCCTGACCGCGACACTGACGGGCTGTGGCGCCGCCGGCGGACTCACCGGGAACAACGAGGTGACCCTGCGGGTCGTGGCGGCCGACTACGGGGACAATCCGCAGAACTCCTCGCAGACGTACTGGCAGGGCCTCGCCGACGGCTTCGAGAAGGACAACCCCGGCGTGAAGGTCGAGGTCAGCGTCTACTCCTGGTCGCAGGTCGACGCCAAGGTCGCCGAGATGGTCAAGGCGGGCAAGGCCCCCGACATCGCGCAGATCGGCGCCTACGCCGACTACGCGGAGGCGGGCAAGCTCTACACGGCGGACGAGCTGCTCTCCGTCAAGACCGAGGCCGACTTCCTCGGGCCGCTCGCCGACGCGGGCAAGGTCAAGCGGGTCCAGTACGGGCTGCCCTTCGTGGCCAGCACCCGGCTGCTCTTCTACAACGAGAAGCTGCTGGCCGACGCCGGGGTCATCCCGAAGGACTCCAAGGCCGGCTGGCAGCCCAAGAGCTGGGCGGAGCTGGAGGCGGCCGCCAAGAAGCTCAAGGGCGCGGGCGTCGCGACCCCCTTCGCGCTGCCGCTGGGCCGCGAGGAGGCGCAGGCCGAGACGATGATGTGGATGCTGGCGGGCGGTGGCGGCTACACCGACAACGAGGAGGAGTACACCCTCGACTCCGCCGAGAACGTCCGGACGCTGGAGTTCCTGCGCGACAGGATGGTCGGGCAGGGGCTGACGGGGCCGGTCGAACCGGCGAAGCTCGACCGGCAGGCCGCCTTCGACGCCTTCACGCGGGGCGAGGTCGGCATGCTCAACGGACACCCGACGCTGCTCAAGCAGGCGGCCGGGAAGGGCGTCAAGTTCGGCATGGTGACCATGCCGACCGCCGACGGCACCGAGCACTCGGCGATGGGCGTCGCGGACTGGGTGATGGCCTTCAAGAACGGCCACCGGAAGGAGGCCGGGAAGTTCCTGGACCGCCTGTACGAGCCGAAGAACGTGACCGCCTTCACCAACACGTACGACCTGCTGCCGGCGACCACGAGCGGGTACCGGGCCATGGCGAACGGCACGGCGGGCTCCGCGCCGCAGCTGAAGACCTTCCTCGACGCGCTGCCCACCTCGAAGCTGTACCCGGTGGGCAAGAAGTCCTGGGCGGGCGTCAGCGAGGACATCAAGCGGAACATCGGCACGAGCGTGCAGCCGGGCGGACAGCCGGCGAAGGTCCTGGAGGACATCGCGACGGCGGCGCGGGCGGCCGACCAGAGGTGACGGCGGCGACGGCGGTGAGGGCGGTGACGGCGGCGGCAGCGGCGGCGGCGGTGACGGGCCGCCGCGGTGTCAGCGGTCGGCGTTAATCTGGCGGTATGACGGACGAGGGGCAGCTGACGGCCACCGAGGCCGCGGTGCTCGCGTACGAGGCACGCACCTGGCCCGGGCCCGGCGCCAAGGAGCGGGCGATACGGGAGGGGCTGGGGATGACCCCGGTCCGCTACTACCAGCTGCTCAACGTACTGATGGACGACCCGCGCGCGCTCGCCCACGCGCCGGGCACGGTGAACCGGCTGCGGCGCATCCGCGAGGCCCAGCGGGCCAGGCGGTAGGCACCGTAGCCGTCCTCGGGCGGGGCCGTTAGGGTCGTGCGTATGGGGAGCCAGCCGAACGACCGCGACCTGCCGATGCCCGTCACCGCAGCCGGACGCGAGGGACTCGAAGCCCTGCTCCGCGCACCGCGCCGATCCGTGATCGCCCTGGACTTCGACGGCACCCTCGCCGAGATCGTCCCGGACCCGGACCAGGCCCGGGCCCACCCCGGGGCCGTACCCGCCCTTGCGGCACTCGCCCCCGAGGTGGCGTCGGTGGCCGTCGTCACCGGCCGGCCGGCGGGGGTCGCCGTCCGCTACGGGGGCTTCGCCGGGGTCCCCGGACTGGAACACCTGGTGGTCCTCGGCCACTACGGGGCCGAGCGGTGGGACGCCGTCACCGGCATCGTCCAGGCACCCGCCGAGCACCCCGGTGTGGCGGCGGTCCGGGCCGAGCTGCCGGGGTTCCTGGAGTCGATCGGGGCCTGGCGCGGCACGTGGATCGAGGAGAAGGGCCGGGCCCTGGCCGTCCACACCCGGCGGGCGGCCGACCCGGAGGCGGCCTTCGCCGCCCTGCGGGAACCGCTGGCCGAGCTGGCCGCGCGGCACGGGCTGATGGTCGAGCCGGGACGGGCGGTACTGGAGCTCAGGCCGCCGGGGATGGACAAGGGGGTCGCCCTGACGGAGTTCCTGGCGGAGACGGACGCGGAAGCGGTGCTGTACGCCGGGGACGACCTGGGTGACCTCGCCGCGTACTCGGCGGTCGAGAAGCGGCGTGCGGACGGTCTGCCGGGCCTGTTGCTGTGCAGCGGCTCGGCGGAGGTCCCGGAGCTCGCGGCCCGCGCCGACCTGGTCCTCCCCGGACCGGCCGCCGTGGCGTCCTTCCTGGCCACCCTGGCCGGCACCCTCCGAGCCTGACCGCCGCGGGGTGCGGGGCGGGGCCCGGGCAGCCGGGGCGGAGCCCCGGGGAGGGGTGTGCGACGATCACTCGTCGCACATCACCCTGGGGGGTTCATGCCAATGTCTTCGGTGTCCGAGAGACGCCCGATTCCCGCCGTATTGACGTTCCTTCTCGCCGTCCTCGCCACACTCCTCCTGCCGGTGGGCGCCGCTCAGGCCGCGCCGGCCGCCGAGAACTGCGTCGCCGTCGCCGCGGGACGGTACTCGGGTACGTTCGCCACCGCCGGGCAGACGCACTGCCTGGAGCTGCCGAGCCCGCAGGGCGCCCGGATCGCCGCCCTCACCTCGCGTGGCGGCGCGGGCGTGAGCGTCCAGGTCGAGGTGGTGGACCGCAACGGCGCCGCCCAGTGCGCCGCCGGCGATCTCGTCCGGGGCGAGTGCGCCCTGACCGGGACGGCGCCGTTCCGTGCCCTCGTGCACGCCGACGACACCGCCGCGACCGGGCCGTACGGCGTCCACTTCGTCCGTACGGACGTACTCCAGGCGGACTGCCCGGTCTGGTCCGCGGGAAGCTTCGCCGATGACACCGCGGCCGTGCGGCTGGAGACCGGCAACGGCGTCTTCTCGCACTGCCTGACGATCCCGGCCGCCGCGCACTCCACTTCCGAGCTCCTCCGTACCCGCTACGGCCTCCCGGACGACACGGAGCTGTTCCCGGACTACGCGGTCAGCATCATCGACACCGAGGGCAACGGGCCGTCCTGCTACAGCCACCCCACCCCCGGGCAGCAGCTGCGCACCGACGGCCTCACCAGCTGCTACTTCACCGCCGGCAAGGCGTACACCGTGCTCCTGGAGGGCCAGGACGCCCCGCGCAGCCACACCCTGGACCGCCGGGACGTCACCGCCACGGCCAAGGGCTGCACCACCTCCGCCGCGACGGCGATCGGGGCCCCTGCCACGACCGGAACGTCCGGCCAGAACGGCACCCTGCGCTGCCACCGGATCACCACCGCCGCCGCCACGGACCGGTTGAACGTCAACGTCCGGGACGCCCACGACAGCACGCACATGCTGATCATGGACAACGGCGGCGGCATCGCCTGCCACCCGACCACCTGGACATGCCCGCTCACCGGCTCCACCGGCTACCAGGTCGTCACCCAGGTCCCCGAGAACTGGACCCTGCCCGCCTCCTACCGCCTCGACGCCTGGCGGATCGCCACGGCCGCCGGACCCGCGCCCGAGTGCACGCGCGCCGGGTCGGTCGCGTACGGGTACGGGCCCCTGACCGGCACTCTCTCCGCGGAGCGCACCGGCGTGTGCGCCGTCCTGCCGAGCGTCCAGGGTGACGAGTTCAGGGCCGACATCACCGCCACGGACGGCGGGCAGTCGACCCCGGAGCCCGCGCTGTACAACGGCACCGGGCGCAACCTGTGCCAGGGCAGCTCGTCCCCCTACAAGTGCGACGGCGTCGACCAGAGCCTGTTCGTCCTCGCGCTGCCGGACCGGGCGGAGCGTACGGCGTACCGCGCCGAGCTCGTCTGCACCAACGCGCCCTGCGGCCCTGAGGAGCTGTCGGTCGGGGCGGTCACGCCGAACACCGCCCAGAGCGGTACGGTCGCGACCCTCACCGTCCAGGGCACCGCGCTGAGCATGAACACCACCGTCCAGCTGACCGGCGGCCCGGCGCCGCTGACGGCCAAGACCGTCTCGGTCTCCGCCGACGCCCGGACGCTCAAGGCGACGGTGGACCTGCGCACGGCCCCCGCCGGCATCTGGAACATCACCGTCAACGCGCTCAACCACCAGTACTCGCGCGGCACGCTGACGGTGACGCCGCCCGCGGGCTCCGGCCAGGGCACGTACAAGCCGATCACGCCGACGCGGTTGATGGACACTCGTGAGGGTCTGGGTGTGCCGAAGGCGAAGGTGGGTCAGGGTGGGACGGTGACCTTGCAGGTCACGGGTACGGCGGGGATTCCGGCGTCGGGGGTGACGGCGGTGGTCCTGAACGTCACGGCGACCGATCCGACCGCCGGTAGTTACGTGTCGGTGTATCCGAACGGGACGACGCGTACGAGTGCGTCGAACCTGAACTTCGTCGCGGGGCAGACGATTCCCAATCTGGTCGTCGTGCCGGTGGTGAACGGGAAGGTCAGCTTCTACAACAACGCGGGGTCGGTCGACCTCATCGCGGATGTGGCCGGTTACTACACGACCGATGGCACGGGCTCCACGTACAAGCCGATCACGCCGACGCGGTTGATGGACACTCGTGAGGGTCTGGGTGTGCCGAAGGCGAAGGTGGGTCAGGGTGGGACGGTGACCTTGCAGGTCACGGGTACGGCGGGGATTCCGGCGTCGGGGGTGACGGCGGTGGTCCTGAACGTCACGGCGACCGATCCGACCGCCGGTAGTTACGTGTCGGTGTATCCGAACGGGACGACGCGTACGAGTGCGTCGAACCTGAACTTCGTCGCGGGGCAGACGATTCCCAATCTGGTCGTCGTGCCGGTGGTGAACGGGAAGGTCAGCTTCTACAACAACGCGGGCTCGGTCGACCTCATCGCGGATGTGGCCGGTTACTACACGACCGATGGCACGGGCTCCACGTACAAGCCGATCACGCCGACGCGGTTGATGGACACCCGTGAGGGTCTGGGTGTGCCGAAGGCGAAGGTGGGTCAGGGCGGGACGGTGACCTTGCAGGTCACGGGTACGGCGGGGATTCCGGCGACCGGGGTGACGGCGGTGGTCCTGAACGTCACGGCGACCGATCCGACGGCCGGTAGTTACGTGTCGGTGTATCCGAACGGGACGACGCGTACGAGTGCGTCGAACCTGAACTTCGTCGCGGGGCAGACGATTCCGAATCTGGTCGTCGTGCCGGTGGTGAACGGGAAGGTCAGCTTCTACAACAACGCGGGCTCGGTCGACCTCATCGCCGA
The DNA here is from genome assembly GCF_044750905.1 of Streptomyces sp. NPDC088762. Lineage (NCBI taxonomy): Bacteria > Bacillati > Actinomycetota > Actinomycetes > Kitasatosporales > Streptomycetaceae > Streptomyces > Streptomyces sp. NPDC088762. Next base: position 165,632 of record NZ_JBIVKT010000011.1, on the reverse strand, counting down.
CGTCGCCGGTTACTACACGACGTAACACCGCACAGACCCGCCCCGGCGCCGGCCCGTTCCTCGGCCGGCACCGGGGCGCGTCCGCCTCAGCCGCGAAGGTCGGCCAGTTGGGCCGCGAACCACCGGGTCGGGGGAAGGGCCGTGGCGGCGGCGGCCAGACGCTTCGTGCGCTCCGCGCGCTCGGCGGACGGCATCGAGAGGGCCGCGTGCAGGGCCTCGGCCGTCGCCGACACGTCGTACGGGTTCACGGTCAGCGCGTCCTCGCGAAGCTCCCCGTACGCCCCCGCCCCCGTCGACAGGACCAGCGCGCAGCCCGCCTCCGAGACGACCGGGATCTCCTTCGCCACCAGGTTCATCCCGTCCCGCACCGGGTTCACCAGCGCCACGTCCGCCATCCGGTACGCCGCCAGCGACCGCGCGAAGTCGTCCTGCACCGACACCAGGACCGGCTGCCAGCCGCCCTCCTCGCCGAACTCCGCGTTGATCTCGTCGGCGAGCTCCCGCACCGCCGCCGTGTACGAGCGGTACTCCTCCAGGTCCTGCCGGGACGGGTACGCCGAGGCCATGTGCACGACCCGCCCGCGCCACTCGGGGTGCGCGACCAGCAGTTCCCGGTAGGCGAGCAGGCCGCGCAGGATGTTCTTCGACAGCTCCGTGCGGTCCACACGGACGATCGTCTTCAGGTCGCCGACCTCCGCCCGCAGCGCCGCCAGCTTGTCGTCGACCTCGGGCCGGTACGCCAGCGCCCGCAGCTCGTCCGCGTCCACGCCGAGGGGGTACGTGGCCACCTCGGTGAACCGGCGCTCCAGCAGCCCGCTCCCGTCCGGGGCCGCCTTTCGGTGCCACACCCCGGGGGTGCCCCCGCTCGGCCAGACCCCCTCGGCGGCCCCGCTCCCGTCGTCGATGCCCGCGCCCCGGACGAAGTCGGCGGCCCACGCCCGGGTGTGGAAGCCCAGCCGGTCCGCCCCCAGCATCCCCCACAGCAGCCGCGTGCGGATGTCCTCCGGCAGCATCCGCAGGAACTCGGGCGAAGCCCACGGCGTGTGCGTGAAGTGCCCGATCCGCAGGTCCGGCCGCAGCTCCCGGAGCAAGCCCGGCACGAGCGCCAGCTGGTAGTCCTGCACCAGCACGCAGGCCCCTTCCGCCGCCTCCTGGGCGATGGCCTGCGCGAAGGCCCGGTTGTACTCCGTGTACGCGCCCCAACGCCGCCGGAACTCCGCGTCGAAGACCGGCTCGCGCGGGATGTCGTACAGGTGGTGGTGGGTGAACCACAGCACCGAGTTGGCGATGCCGTTGTACGCGTCGTCGTACACCGTGGGATCGATGTCCAGCATCCGGACGCCCGGCTCGGCGACACCCCGGCGCACCGCCTCCCGGTCCCCCTCCGAGAGGGCCGCGCAGATCCACAGCGCGTCCGGTTGTTCCGCGAGCGCCACGGAGAGGCCGGAGACGAGACCGCCCCCGCCGCGCCGGGCACTGAGCGTGCCGTCGGCGGCGAGGGCGTAGGAGAGCGGGCCGCGGTTCGCTGCAACGAGTACCTGAGAAGCCATGCGGCCAACCTAGCCCGGCCCGCGCGTCCTCAAACGTCCGTGCGTACCGGGTGTCGCCGGTCAGGCCACGCGGCGCAGCGCGTATTCCTTGACGCCCAGCATCGGCGGCCGTTCCTCGGTGTCCACCGGATACGTGTGCGGCACGAAGCCCTCGGGCCCCCGCTCGAACTGCGTCAGCTCCGGCCGTACGAGGTGCCCGCGCGAGAGCCGTACCTGGGCGGTCCGGTAGATCGCCGCGGCCATCCGGCCCAGCGCCTGCCCGTCCTGATGGCGGTGGACCCGTACGCCCACGTCCACCTGGGCCAGCGCGTCCAGCCCGACCGTGTGCAGGGCGTCGACCAGCAGCCCCAGCTCAACGCCGTACCCGACGGGGAACGGCAGCCGCTCCAGCAGCGAGCGCCGTACGGCGTACTCGCCGCCCAGCGGCTGCACGAAGCCGGCCAGCTGTGGCCAGTGGAGGTTGAGGAGGGGCCGGGCGACCAGCTCCGTGACCCTGCCCCCCTGCTCGGCTCCGCCCGGACGGCCGCCCTGCCCGGGGGCGCCGCCGAACGGGCGGTCGTACATCGCCTTGACGAACTGCACCTCCGGGTCGGTCAGCAGCGGCCCCACGATGCCGGAGACGAAGGAGGCCGAGAACTCCCGCAGGTCGGCGTCGACGAAGCAGACGATCTCGCCGGTGGCCACCAGCAGGGAACGCCAGAGCACCTCGCCCTTGCCGGGCAGCGCCGGGATCCGCGGCAGTATGTCGTCGCGGTGCACCACGCGCGCGCCGGCCTTCTGCGCCACCTCCGCCGTGGCGTCGCCGGAGCCCGAGTCGATCACGATCAGCTCGTCCACCAGCGGGACGGGCAGTCCCTCCATCAGCTCACGCCGGATCACCTCGACGATCGCGCCGACGGTCGCCTCCTCGTCGAGCGCGGGCAGCACCACGCTGACCGTGGTCCCGGCTGCGCGTTTGCGCTCCAGCAGCTGGTCGAGCGGTCGGTCGGCGGCGGCCCAGGAGCGGCCGGCCAGCCAGCGCTCCACCTCTTCCAGCACCTTCGGACTCCCTTGCACCTTGGTTGGCCTGCCGCTTGGTCGGTTTGACCGAAAAGTGATCCATCTCGCGGTTCGGACGGCTGTCTCAACGGTCCGGCCCTTCGGTTACAGTCTTGAACAACGCGAAGGACCACCGCATGCCGGGGGTCCTCGCGCACAAACGCACCGGCGCGCCATAGAGCGCGTGTGCCGGTGCCATACCGCTCATCCAGAGGGGCAGAGGGACACGGCCCGTTGAAGCCCCGGCAACCCTCCAGTCGGTTCTCGCGATGCGTCTTGGACGCACCCCCGCGAGGTCCCCGGCTAGGGAAGGTGCCAATTCCGTCTCATGGCGAAGTGCGCCATGGGGAAGATGAGGAGAAAGGGCCTCGCCATCATGGCTGCACAGACTGTCGCCACCTCTGTTGATCTCGGACCCGCCACGGGCCTCTCCTGTCGCGAGTGCGGCACCCGCTTCGAGCTCGGCCCCATCTTCGCGTGCGTCGAGTGTTTCGGACCGCTGGAAGTCGCCTACGAGCTCCCCACCGGTGACCCCGAAGCGCTGCGCGCGGCGATCGAGGCCGGCCCCGCCAACATCTGGCGCTACGCGCCGCTGCTGCCCGTCCCCGCGGACGTGGCCGCCAAGCCCAGCCTGAACCCCGGCTTCACCAAGCTCGTGGACGCGCAGAACCTGGCCAAGGAGCTGGGCGTCACCGGCAAGCTCTACGTCAAGGACGACTCCGGCAACCCGACGCACTCCTTCAAGGACCGCGTCGTCGCGATCGCCGTCGAGGCCGCCCGCGCCTTCGGCTTCACCACCCTGTCCTGCTCCTCCACCGGCAACCTGGCCGGCGCCGTCGGCGCCGCGGCCGCCCGCGCCGGTTTCCGCTCCTGCGTGTTCATCCCGCACGACCTGGAGCAGGGCAAGGTCGTCATGGCCGGTGTCTACGGTGGCGACCTGGTCGGCATCGAGGGCAACTACGACGACGTGAACCGCTTCTGCTCCGAGCTCATCGGCGACCCGCTGGGCGAGGGCTGGGGCTTCGTCAACGTCAACCTGCGCCCGTACTACGGCGAGGGTTCCAAGACCCTCGCGTACGAGATCTGCGAGCAGCTCGGCTGGCAGCTGCCCGACCAGATCGTCATCCCGATCGCGTCCGGCTCCCAGCTGACGAAGATCGACAAGGGCCTGCAGGAGCTGATCAAGCTCGGCCTCGTCGAGGACAAGCCGTACAAGATCTTCGGCGCCCAGGCCGAGGGCTGCTCCCCGGTGTCCACCGCCTTCAAGGCCGGCCACGACGTGGTCCGCCCGCAGAAGCCGAACACCATCGCCAAGTCGCTGGCCATCGGCAACCCGGCGGACGGCCCGTACGTCCTGGACATCGCGCGGCGCACCGGCGGCTACGTCGAGGACGTGACCGACGAGCAGGTCGTCGAGGCCATCAAGATCCTCGCGCAGACCGAGGGCATCTTCGCCGAGACCGCGGGCGGCGTGACCGTCGGCGTCACGAAGAAGCTCATCGAGAACGGGCTGCTCGACCCGGCGCTGACCACCGTCGTCCTGAACACGGGTGACGGCCTCAAGACCCTGGAGGCGGTGGCCGCGGACAGCGGGCAGACCGCCACCATCCGCCCCAGCCTGGACGCGTTCCGCGCCGCCGGCCTGGCCTGATCTTCTTCCCCCTCGCCCCGGAAAGGCAGTAGCGCCATGAGCGTCAACGTCCGCATCCCCACCATCCTGCGCACCTACACCGGCGGCCAGGCCGAGGTCCCGGCCGAGGGCGCGACCCTGGCCGAGGTCATCGAGTCGCTGGAGAAGAACCACCCGGGCATCGCCGCCCGCGTCCTGGACGACCAGGGCAAGCTGCGCCGCTTCGTCAACGTGTACGTCAACGACGACGACGTGCGCTTTGAGGGCGGCCTCGAGGCGGCGACGCCGGACGGCGCCGGCGTTTCGATCATCCCGGCCGTCGCGGGCGGCTGCTGAACACCTTCCGGGTGACACGCGCAAACCAGAATTACCCCCTCCGCTAAAAGCGGAGGGGGTAATTCTGTTTGATTGGGCGCGGTAGAGTTGGGGAAGTCCCCTCCGCTGTTCTTGCCCGCTGCATATGAACGGGCCGCGTGAGGGTCGACATCGGGTCAATGTGCAAGTGCGGTATGGGTGTTTGGCGAGATATGCCGGGCCCGACTTGCCCGGGAACATGCCAAATTTTCACTCTATTTCAATCTATCTGGGTGTCCAGATTTCTCGTCGGATTGACCTGTTGCAGACAGCACCCGCGCAGATACATTCAGCCTCGGTCGACGCGTTCCGACGCAAGTTCTGACCCGGGACCGCGAAGTGCGTTCCTGCGCAAGGGCCAGTAATAGGGGAGTTAGGCATGGCTCAGGGCACCGTCAAGTGGTTCAACGCGGAGAAGGGCTACGGCTTCATCGCGGTCGACGGTGGTGCGGATGTGTTCGTCCACTACAGCGCCATCCAGATGGACGGGTACCGCACCCTTGAAGAGGGTCAGCGGGTCGAGTTCGAGATCTCGCAGGGCCAGAAGGGTCCGCAGGCGGACATGGTCAAGCTCGCCATCGGCTAGTCCTGGCGCGATCGACCGCCGACGCGACAGCGTTGATTCAAGACGTACGAGGGGCCCACATCCTGGACACGGGATGTGGGCCCCTCGCGCGTCACCGGTGTGTTCATTGGGGTCTTCGCCCAAGCCGCTTGCACTCGCGGGGGTCGAGTGCTAATCATTGGCGTTAGCACTCTCCAGGTGAGAGTGCTACTGAACGAGGACCGGGTCGGTGAGGCCCGCAGGGTCCGGCGGGAAGGAACCGCCGGGCACGCAGGCCGTCCGTCGCGGGCGCGGGCGCGGTCCTGGGAGCAATCCACCGCTGTCCGGGAGGACCACTTCAGATGGCCAAGATCATTGCGTTCGACGAGGAGGCCCGGCGCGGTCTCGAGCGTGGGATGAACCAGCTCGCCGACGCCGTCAAGGTCACCCTTGGCCCCAAGGGTCGCAACGTCGTCCTTGAGAAGAAGTGGGGCGCGCCCACGATCACCAACGATGGCGTCTCCATCGCCAAGGAGATCGAGCTCGAGGACCCGTACGAGAAGATCGGCGCCGAGCTGGTCAAGGAAGTCGCCAAGAAGACGGACGACGTCGCGGGCGACGGTACGACCACCGCCACCGTGCTCGCCCAGGCGCTCGTCCGCGAGGGCCTGCGCAACGTGGCCGCCGGCGCCAACCCGATGGCCCTCAAGCGCGGCATCGAGAAGGCCGTCGAGGCCGTCTCCGGCGCCCTGCTGGAGCAGGCGAAGGATGTCGAGACCAAGGAGCAGATCGCTTCCACGGCCTCCATCTCCGCCGCCGACACCCAGATCGGCGAGCTCATCGCCGAGGCCATGGACAAGGTCGGCAAGGAAGGCGTCATCACCGTCGAGGAGTCCCAGACCTTCGGGCTGGAGCTCGAGCTCACCGAGGGCATGCGCTTCGACAAGGGCTACATCTCGGCGTACTTCGCCACCGACATGGAGCGTATGGAGTCGGCCCTCGACGACCCGTACATCCTGATCGTCAACTCCAAGATCGGCTCGGTCAAGGACCTGCTGCCGCTCCTGGAGAAGGTCATGCAGTCCGGCAAGCCGCTGCTGATCATCGCCGAGGACGTCGAGGGCGAGGCCCTGTCGACCCTGGTCGTCAACAAGATCCGCGGCACCTTCAAGTCCGTCGCCGTCAAGGCCCCGGGCTTCGGCGACCGCCGCAAGGCCATGCTCGGTGACATCGCCATCCTCACCGGTGGCACGGTCATCTCCGAGGAGGTCGGCCTCAAGCTCGAGAACGCCGGTCTCGACCTGCTCGGCCGCGCCCGCAAGGTCGTCATCACCAAGGACGAGACCACCATCGTCGACGGTGCCGGTGACAGCGACCAGGTCCAGGGTCGCGTCAACCAGATCCGCGCCGAGATCGAGAACTCCGACTCGGACTACGACCGCGAGAAGCTCCAGGAGCGCCTCGCGAAGCTGGCCGGCGGCGTGGCCGTCATCAAGGCCGGTGCCGCGACCGAGGTGGAGCTCAAGGAGCGCAAGCACCGCATCGAGGACGCCGTCCGCAACGCGAAGGCGGCCGTCGAGGAGGGCATCGTCGCCGGTGGTGGCGTGGCCCTGCTGCAGGCCTCCGCGGTCTTCGAGAAGCTCGAGCTCGAGGGTGACGAGGCGACCGGCGCCAACGCCGTGAAGCTCGCCCTGGAGGCCCCGCTCAAGCAGATCGCCGTCAACGGTGGTCTCGAGGGTGGCGTCGTCGTGGAGAAGGTGCGCAACCTGCCGATCGGTCACGGCCTGAACGCCGCGACCGGCGAGTACGTCGACATGATCGCCGAGGGCATCATCGACCCGGCGAAGGTCACCCGCTCTGCCCTGCAGAACGCGGCGTCCATCGCGGCCCTGTTCCTGACGACCGAGGCCGTCATCGCCGACAAGCCCGAGAAGGCCGGCGCCGGCGCCCCGGGCGGCATGCCGGGCGGTGACATGGACTTCTGATCCACCGCGGGCCTTCGGCCCTGGTTGATCGGCTGTTCGCTTCACGTGCCGAGGGCGGCACTCCCTGACAAGGGGGTGCCGCCCTCGGGCGTTTCATGCGGCGAACCGTGTACCGGGTGGCCTCTGGCGGCGTAAGACGTTTTGTCTTACGCTGGTGGGATGGCTGACACCGTGACGATTCGCACCGACTCGGAGACCGAGCACGCCCTGGATGTACTCACCCGGGACGGCAGCTCGCGGTCCGTGGCCATAAGAGCGGCCGTGCTGGAGGCGGCCCTCCGCAAGGAGCGGGCCGCCGCCCTGCGGCGCGCGGTACTGCGGATGCCCATCGGCGAGCCCGACGGCATCGACGTCGCGGCGGAGCTCTCCCGGAATCGTGAGGAAGAGCGCTGATGATCTACCTCGACTCCGCCGCGATCGTGAAGCTGGTCCATGCCGAATCCGAGTCGCAGGCACTGCGCGACTGGCTGGACGAGAGGGCGGAGACCGGATGGGTCAGCTCGGCACTGGCGGAGGTGGAGTCCTTCAGGGCGCTGGCCCGCCATGCCCCGCAAGCCGCCGTGCGGCTCCATCTGGTCCTGGACCTGATCGACCTGATCGACCTCGATCCCGGAATCCGGATCCTGGCCCAGACCGTGCGGCCGGCCACCGTACGCAGCCTCGACGCCATCCATCTGGCGACGGCGCTCAGTATCGGTGAGCGGCTGACCTCGTTCGTCACCTACGACAAGCGCCTGGCCGATGCCGCCCGCGATGCGGGACTGTCCGTCGATGTCCCCGCCTGACCTGCTTGACTGCTGACATGACTGACGTGAGCGACGTGTTCATCAAGATCTGCGGGCTGCGGACCGGGCGGGACATCGAAACCGCCGTCGAGGCCGGGGCCGATGCCGTCGGGTTCGTGTTCGCGCCCGGCAGCCCCCGTACGGTCGACGCGGCGACCGCGCGGGCGCTCGCCGCGCTGGTGCCGGATGAGGTGCTCACTGTCGGGGTGTTTCGGGGGCAGTCGGTCGAGGAAGTGCGCCGGTTCGCCGAGGAGAGCGGCGTACGGGGTGTGCAGCTGCACGGCGAGGAGGGCCCGGAGGACTTCGCGGCGCTGCGCGCCGAGGGCCGGACGCTGCTGCGGGCCACCGCCGAGCACGTGCGGCGCTGCGGGGAGTACGGCGAGGACCTGCTCCTGCTCGACGCGCCCGACCCGGGCTCCGGCAAGCCGTGGAACTGGGGGGCGGCGGACTTCACCGCGCCCGAGGGGCACTGGCTGCTCGCCGGCGGGCTGAACCCGGGCAATGTCGGGCAGGCCCTCGCGGCCACCGGGGCCTGGGGCGTGGACGTGTCCAGCGGGGTGGAGCGGGAGCGCGGCGTGAAGTCGCCGGAGCTGATCCGCGCCTTCATCGAGGCGGCGCGCGGCACCCGTCGCTGAATGCTTCCATGCGCTTACTCTCGGTGATTCTGGCTGCATGGCCGCGTCCGAACCAGGGCACACACCCTGCATGGACTCGGAACCACTCGGCTGGCTGCGGCGCTTGACGTCCCGCCTCGCCCCGGCGGTCGGCGGCGAGGGCGCGGTCGCGGTCGCGTTCAGGCCGCGCCTCACCCCCGTCTTCACCGCCGATTTCACCTCGCCCGCCCAATGGGTCGCGGGCCGCTCGTGGGCCTATCCCGACGGCGGCCCCACCAATCCGGGCGACAACAAGCTGGACCACCTCGTCGCCGACCCCGCCTACAGCCGCAGCGGCGTCTTCCGCGCGACCCTCCGCGCCGACGGCAACTGGGACACCGGGCTCCTCACCACGGAGGGCAGCGACGAGGGCTTCATGGTGCGCACCGGCGACGTGCTGGAGGCCCGGGTGCGTCTCCCGGTGGAGACGGGCGCCTGGCCGGCGATCTGGACCTGGCGGGACGGCGGCCAGGAGATCGACGTGTTCGAGTACCACCCCGACAACCCGGATCTCCTGGAGCTCTCCAACCACGTCCGCGAGGCCCACCGTTACCACCGGGACCCCTCGGTGCGGCCCGGCGGCTGGATCGAGCTCAAGGTCGAATTCGGGAGGAACTCGGTCGTCTGGTGGGTGGACGGCGTACGCGTCTTCAGCGACGGCAGGGGCGTCGGCCGCGGCTGGCACGCGTACCTGATCGTCAACCTGTCGGTCTGCGCCGGGAGATACCACCCGGCTCCCGACCCCGGGGTCGAGGAGATGTCGTACGAGGTGTCGCGGCTGCAGGTCTCCCGCCCGACCCGCGGGGGCCTTCCGGGCCGCATCCCGAGGCCTTCGGGCCCCCGGACCGTGGACCGGGCCCCGTGACCGGGCCCCCGGCCGCGAGGGTGCGACCGGGGTTGCGCCGCCGGGGGCGGGGCACGGTACGCGTCTCCCGGGCTATCCCGACCCACCCACACCCTCCTGCCGACGTCCGATGTGAGCCCGGCTGGGGTGGCTCAGAGGGAGCCGACGAAGGCCGTCCAGGCCGGGCCGTTGAAGGCGAGGTGGGGGCCGTCCGGGTCCTTGGAGTCCCGGACGGGGACGATGTCGGGGTGGCCGTCGGAGACCTCGACGCAGTCACCGCCGTCGCCGCCGCTGTACGTGGACTTCCGCCAGGTGGCCATTTCGAGGCAATTGCCGCCGTCGCCGGCGCTGTAGCTGGATTTGCGCCAGATGGCTGCGGACAGGTCGTATTCAGGTGTGCGCGTCATGTTCGTACCCCTCCGCCACGGATTCGATCAAGGCCAGTGAGTCGCTGAGAGACAGCGCGTTGGCCGTGACGAGATCGTAGGTCAGCGTGTGCCGAGTGACGGTAGCCGGATCATCAAAGAGCTGGCCTGTTCCATTGCCTTGGATGTAGGCGAGCGGAGGAGCGTCATCAAAGGACATGAGCTTGAGGGAGCCGAGCATTGCCGCGTGGGCACCTGCACTGAACGGCAGCACCTGAACGATGATCCGATGGGACCGCATCAGAGACGCGATGTGACGCAAGGCCTCGGCCATCACCGCCGGGCCGCCGACCTCACATCGCAGTGCTGCCTCCCCAAGGACACACCACAACAGTGGCGTTGTTGGATCACTGAGTACAGCGGCGCGGGCCAGTCGGGCATCCACGAGCTCATTGAGGGTCGCCTCCGGTGCCGTCGGCTGGTAGGCGCGGAAGACGGCCCGCGCGTAGGCCTCTTTCTGGAGCAAACCAGGGATCAGTAGGGGCGCATACTCCCGGATCGCCGCCGCCTGGGCTTCCGCCTCGGCCGCCGCCGCGAAGTGGTCGGGGTATTTGGACTTGGCGGCGGCCCCGCAGTTGCGGGCGAAGAAGCCGCCCGTGCCGAGGATGTCGTCTATCTGACGGGCGAAGTCGAGGTGCATGCGCCGCGTCCCCGCTTCCAGCTGGCCGACGAACGAGCCGCTGACGAAGAGCGGTTCGCCGAGTTCGGCCTGGCTGAAGCCGGCGCGCTCACGCGCCACGCGCAGTTCGGCGCCCAGCAGGGCGCGGGGTGAGGAAGACGGGTCGAGGTTCTTTCCTGCCATGGCAACTCCCTGACCAACACATGCGGTTGTTGCGGCGTCCGCATTGAAAGGCTAGCGAGGGCGTCGCCACTCTGGGTACCGAAGTCGGATACGCAGAGTAGAAAGGTGACATGTCATGGTGCTCACGCCGAAGGAGCGCATGCGGGCGGCCGAGGAGGCCGTGCAGCAGTTGAGGGAATCCCTGGCCGGGGTGGGGGTCGTCTTCCCCTCCCTCGATGTGGAACGGGTCTCGGCGGCCGGGACGTACGGCCTGCCCCTCGTCGACCTCGGTCGCTGCAACCTGGACACCGCGCTCCGGCTGGCCGCCGTACTCCACGAGCGGGCCCGCGCGTGAGCGAGGCGCTGGAGTGGGGCTTCGAACTCGGCTGGAAACTCCACGCGTTGGAGGCGGCGCTCTGCGGCGGATGGAAGCGAGGCGGGATGGGACTGTCCGTGCGGGTCCAGCGGAACGAGGGCGGCCGGTCGTGGACGGCCGTCGGGGACGACGGGCAGCGGCGGGAAACGCGTACGGCGGACAGCGCCGATGAGGCGACGGCCCTGGTGCACGAGGCCTTCGGCCTCACGGCGTGGCGCCGCTGCCGCCTCCGCCGCCCGGATGGCAGCGGTTCACGCTGATCCACTGTCCGGTGGGGGACCGGCCGGGCTTCGAGGACCCGCGCTACGACCGGATCAAGGCGCGGCCGCCGCAGGGGTGCGCGGTCGAGGAGATCGGCGGGTACTTCGCGCTGCGCTGCGAGCGGCCGGGCGTACGGCTGTTGGACGCCGTCGCCGGGACGTGCCGGGAGGTCCGGGGCGAGTACGGAGTGCTGATGACGGACCTCGGCATCGAGAAGCTGTGGGAGTGGTCGGCGGACGGCACGGACGGCTGGGGTGCGGAGATCGTGGGTCAGCTGCTGCTGATGGCGGCGGAACGGGGCCCGAAGCTCGGGTACTCCGTGGACGACCTGGTCCGCTTTCTGCGGGAGGCCGCCGGAGCGTGAGGTGTCGGGCCCCTGAGGGGTGGGTGGGGGTCAGACCTTGACGGCCAGCAGGGCTTTGCCGCAGAGGGCGGTGAGGTCCTCGGGGTCCGACGTCAGGACGGTGACGGGTCCCGGCGCCGCGAGTGCGGTGGCGGCGACCATCGCATCGATTGCGTATTTGTGTCCGTGCAGGCCGGCCTCCCGGAGGAGGCCTGAGGCACGACGGGCGACCTCTTCCGTGACGGGCTCGATGACGACCCGGGACAGGGCCCAGGAGAGTGCCGCCTGGTTGATGCGCGGGTGCATCACCTCCACCAGCGTTGCCGTACTGGTGATGACCCGGATGTCCCGGGCGCCGGCGGCCGCCAGCCATCCGACGACCTCCCGGTCCCGGAGGACGTACTTGGCGAGCCCCTCGCTGTCCAGGACGAGCGTGCCCGCGGGCGTGACGGATGCTGGGCTCATGCGGCCTGTGACTCGCTCTCGCTGGTGGCTGACGGCTCCTGGCGCGCGCGCAGGAGGATGTCGGCCTTGGCCTGGATCTCTTCTTGGGTGATCGGGCCGATTTCGGCCTCCGCGGCGGCGATGAGCTCGTTCAGGTTGTCCCGCTCGATCTGGCGGGCCACCGCGGCGGTGACGTAGGCGGACAGGCCCGAAGGGCCGCTGCGGGCGCGAGCGGCCTCTGCGACGTCACGGGGCATCGAGATGGAGTACTTCTGGGTGGGCTCGCTCATGCCACCCATGCTACTTCCGATGCCACCGCCGTAATCGGAGAAAGGGGCGAAGGAGTACATGGTGCATACCCTCCTGGCATATGACTCCACGTGTCGAGTCGAATGCGCGGAGTTCCCGCGACCGAGTGACGTCCTACGCGTAGTGGCTGAGGATGAACAGCAGGGCGGCGACGTGCGACGCGACCTGGAGGCCGGTCATCCAGGCCCGCGCCCCGGGGGACGGCAGGCGCCGCGCCGGCCAGCACACCGCCAGGAGGCCCGCCACGGTGGTGACGGCCACGGCCCAGAGCACCCACGTGACCGGTGCTCCGGGGGCGCAGTCTTCCGCGTAGGCGATGCAGCGGCCCGCGCGCGGGGAGGCCAGCAGGGCGATGTAGGCGGCGATCAGGCTCGGGACCAGCAGACCGAGGGCGATTCCGGCCGCCACGCGCAGGCGGCGGTCCCGGCGGTCCGGTTCCCGGTCCTGGATCTGGGGCGCGGCGTGGTCCGGAGTGGGGACGGTGGCGTTCATGGCCCCATTGGATCCCGCGGCGCTCCCCGGTTGATCGGCCGCCGTACTCAGGTGGTGTGGGTAGCCGGACTCAATCGGGGAGGCCGCGCGGTGGCCCCCCGGGCGTTCAGGTCAGGGCCGGTGCGCGCGAGGGGTCGGCGGGGGAGGCGGTCGTCGGTTCCGGGTCCGTGTCGAGGTCGGTCAGCATCTGGCCGGTGAAGCCGAAGAAGAAGGTGGCGGCGAAGCCCACCAGGTAGCCGACCGCCAGGCCGCCCGCGTAGACGGCGAGGGCGGCGCCGATGCCCGACGTGCCGTCCAGCAGCGGGAAGAGGGCCCAGCCCGAGGGGCCGATGGCGGTGGATCCGAAGGAGACGCCGAGCTGGTTGAAGAGGCCGACGAAGGCGCCGCCGGCCGCGCCGCCGGCGCAAGCGGTGACGAACGGGCGGCCGAGGGGCAGGGAGACGCCGTAGATGAGGGGTTCGCCCACGCCCAGGAACCCCGCGGGGAGGGCCGACTTGATGGTGGTGCGCAGCGAACGGTTGCGCGGGAGGCGGCAGTAGACGGCGATGGCCGCGCCGACCTGGCCCGCGCCCGCCATGGCGAGGATGGGCAGCAGGACGGTGTAGCCGGACTGCTCGATGAGGGTGGTGTGGAGGGGGATCAGGGCCTGGTGCAGGCCCAGCATCACGAGGGGGAGGAAGAGGCCGCCCAGGACCAGGCCCGCGAAGGCGCCGCCGGAGGCGAGCAGCCGGTTGGCGAAGGTGCCGATGGCGGTGGAGGCCTCGCCCGCGAGGAACATGAGGCCGAAGATGGTGACCAGGCCCGACACCAGGACCGTGAGGGTGGGGGTCACCAGGACGTCCAGGGCTTCCGGGATCCGGCGCCGGCACCACTTCTCCACGTACACGGCGAGGAGCGCGGCCGCGAGCGCGCCCAGGACGCCGCCCTGGCCGGGGGAGAGGTGCCGGCCGAAGGCGTCGATCTTGCCGATGCCCGGAAAGACGATGATCGCGGCGACCGCGCCGCCCAGGACGGGGGTGCCGCCGAACTCCTTGGCGGTGTTGTGGCCGACGAAGACGGCGATCAGCGACATGAAGCCGGAGGCGATGGCGGCGAGCGCCGGGACCAGGGCGGGCAGCCGGCCCGTGTTGGTGAGGACGCCGTTCAGGCCCGCGATGATGCCGCAGCCGATCAGTGCCGGGATCAGGGGGACGAAGATGTTCGCGACCCGGCGCAGGAGCAGTTTGACGGGGGTGGCGTTGCGGGCCTTCTGAGCCGCCTTCAGGGCGGCTCCTCGGTCGGCCAGTTCGGTGGCGGTGACGGCGGGCGGCGCGGAGGGGGTGCCGGTCGCCGTACGGCCCTGGCGGACGAGCGCTTCGAACTCCGGGGTGACGCGGGCGACGGTGCCCGGGCCCAGCACGATCTGGTACGTGTCGTCCTCGACGACGCCCAGGACCGCCGGGAGGGCCTTGAGGGCCTCGTCCTGGACGAGCGAGCGGTCGCGGAGCGCGATGCGCAGCCGGGTCATGCAGTGCGCGATCGAGGTGATGTTGTCCGGGCCGCCGACCAGAGGGAGGATCGCGGCGGCTGTGGCGCGGTTCTTGTCAGTGGACATGGGGAGGTCGCCTTGCCGTTGGGGGTGGACGGGCGTGCGGGTCAGCGCGGCCGGGAGGCCTGGGCGAGGGCTTCGCGGAGGTGGCCCCGGGCGGCGGAGAGGAGGCCGGCGGCCGCCGGGGCGTCGACGGCGCCGAGGATGACGAGCACGGCGTTCTTGACCTCGCCGCCGGTGGCGGTGAGCGCGGCCTCGATCTCCTCGTCGGGCGCGCCGGTGGCCAGCGCCACGATGCGGTGGGCGCGGGCGCGCAGCTTCTCGTTCGAGGAGCGCATGTCGACCATGAGGTTCCCGTAGGTCTTGCCCAGGCGGATCATGGTGATCGTCGAAATGAGGTTGAGGACGAGCTTCTGTGCGGTGCCGGCCTTCAGGCGGGTGGACCCGGTGAGCAGTTCGGGTCCGACGACGACCTCGATGCCGTGGTCGGCGGCCGCGGCGAGCGCGGAGCCGGCGTTGCAGGAGAGCCCGACGGTGAGCGCGCCGCGCGTACGGGCGTGCTCGACGGCGCCGATCGCGTACGGGGTGCGGCCCGATGCCGAGATGCCGATCACGGTGTCGTCGGGGGTGAGGTGCAGCGCGGTGAGGTCGTGCGCCGCCAGCTCCTTGGAGTCCTCGGCGCCCTCGACGGCCTTGACCATGGCGGAGGGGCCGCCCGCGATCAGGCCGATGACCTGGGCCGGGTCGGTGTTGAAGGTGGGCGGGCACTCGCTGGCGTCCAGCACGCCCATCCGCCCGGCCGTGCCGGCGCCCGCGTAGACGAGCCGTCCGCCGCGTGCCATCCGTACGCTGATCGCGTCGATCGCGGCGGCGATCGCCTCAAGCTGCCCGCCGACGGCGGTGGCCACGGTGGCGTCCTCGGCGTTCATGACCCGGGCGATCTCCAGGGTGGAGAGCCGGTCGATCCCGGCGAGTTCGGGGCGGAAGGCCTCGGTGGTCAGGGTGTCGAGCTGTGCGCGGAGCGCGGCGTGCGCGGTGGTCATGGACGGGGCCTCCTAGGGGGGTGTCTCGCCGATCAGGCCGGATCAGCGGGACGCCCCCCTTGGCGGTGTTGGGGCGCAGAGAGGAACGGTCCCGGGGATTCCGGCAGGGGCGGCGGGCTACGGCTCCTGCGTTGGCGTCATGGTGGCACCGACGAAGCCCGGGGAGGCCGGGCGCGCCCGGTACACCGCCCGGCTTCGTGTGTCGTCCACTGCGTTGGCGGGGTCTGCGGGTCTGCCGGTCTGCGGGTCTGCCGGGCGGCGTGAGCCGGGCATCCCCTCCCTTTATGGGCGGGAAGGGGTCAGACTGAGCGCATGGACCACGCAACCCCCCTGGAGCAGGCGCTGCACGTCGCTCGTGCACTTGTTCTCGCCGATCTCTCTGCCGGAGAGGTCGCCGATGCCGATGTCGTCTCCCTCGTCGAGGACTCGGTCACGCACCGCCGGTGGTGGGTGGAGCAGTGGCCCGAGGGGGTCGGCTACCTCGCCGGACTCGTCGCCCAGGACGTGCAGGACGCGCTGCTGGAGAAGTACGGGCGCTGGCCGTTGTGCCCGGTCTGCGAGCACGGTGATCCGCACGCGCTGGACGTGGAGCCGGAATTGGGCCCCGACCCGCACTGGGTGTGCTCGGAGGCCGGTGTGCGGGTGGCGGCCGTGGGCGCGCTGGGCCCGGTCTTCCACCCGGGCCGGTGAGCCGTCGGTGACGGTGTACATCGACCCGCCGACCTGGCCGGGCCACGGCCGCATGTGGTCGCACCTGGTCAGCGATGTCTCGTACGAGGAACTGCACGCTTTCGCCGCGGCCATCGGCTGCCCGCCGCGCGCCTTCGAGCGGGACCACTACGACGTCCCGTCGCACC
This sequence comes from Streptomyces sp. NPDC088762, assembly GCF_044750905.1. Lineage (NCBI taxonomy): Bacteria > Bacillati > Actinomycetota > Actinomycetes > Kitasatosporales > Streptomycetaceae > Streptomyces > Streptomyces sp. NPDC088762. Next base: position 149,390 of record NZ_JBIVKT010000011.1, on the reverse strand, counting down.
GCTACGCCGCCGCGGTCGCCGCGGGCGCGGTCGAGGTCGGCAGCAAGGAGCTGGTCCGCCGCATCACGGCGGCGGGCCTGCGCCGCCCGAAGGGCCGGCCGCAGGCGTAGGCCGGGTGTCAGTCGGCCCGGTTAGCCTGCGGGGATGATCGAAAAGACCGGCGATGACCGCCTCCTCCCGCCCGCGCTGGCCGATGTGGCGCGGGTGACGTTCGAGTACGGCGAAGAGGGCGAGGGCGTCGACTTCGAGCCCTACCAGGCCTTCTGCTCCGCAGCGGAGACCACCGACTGGCTACGCCACTGGACCGGGAACCACGACCTTGACGGCGATGCCTACCGGGTCTTCGGCCAGGACGGTTCCGGCGGGCTCGCCGCCATCTGGCGCGTGCGGCCGGGGCGGCCCCTCGCCGAGCAGCCCGTGGTGTTCATGGGCTCGGAGGGGGAGGTCGGAGTCGTGGCCGGGGACCTGTCAGGTCTCCTGTGGGTGCTGGCCGACGGCTTCGGGCCGCGGGAGGCCGCCTTGCACCGGGAGCGCGAGGCGCGGCCGGACGCGGTCTTGTCCGAGATCGCCGCCCGCCACGCCACCTCACCGCGCCGACCTGCCCGGGAGATCATCACCGAGGCCCAGGCGGAGTTCGCGTCCTTCGAGGAGGACCTGGACGAGCTCTGCCGCTGAGCCCGGCGGGGGTTGTCGGCCCCCTAGACCCGTTCGGACACGGGGGTCGGGAGTGTCGTCGTGGAGGAGGCGACTACGCGGGTCGGGGCGGGCGGGCGGCGGTCCAGGCGGAGGGCTGCGGCGGCGAGGGCGATCGCGGTGAGGGTCATGGCGGCGCCCGCCCAGGCGGTGGCGGAGAAGCCGAGGTCCGCGTCGATGACGGTGCCGCCCAGCCAGGGACCGCCGGTGTTGCCGAGGTTGAAGGCGGCCGTGGTGGTGGCGCCGGCCAGGGTCGGGGCGGCGCCGGCCACGTTGAACATGCGGGCGTTGAGCGCCGGGGCGGTGAAGAACGCCGAGAAGCCGAGCAGGAAGGCCAGGGCGATCGCCGCGACCTGGAAGGACGCCAGCAAGGCGAGCGCGGTCAGGAAGACGGTCGAGGCGGTGATGCCCCAGATCATCACGCCGAACAGGTGCGCGTCGGCGACCCGCCCGCCGGCCGTGGTGCCCGCGAGGGCGCCGGTCCCGAACAGCGCCAGGATCCACGGAACCCAGCCCGAGTCCAGCCCGGCCACGTCCGTGAGCAGCGGCGACAGGTAGCTGAAGGCGCAGAAGACGCCGCCCGCGGCCAGGGCCGTGATGCCGATGGCGAGCCACACCTGGCGGTCGCGGTAGATGCGCAGCTCGCGCCCGAGCGAGGGCTTCTCGGCGGGCAGCGGGATCGTGGGGATCAGCGCCAGGATGCCGGCGAGGGCGATCGCCGAGGCCGCGCCGACCGACCAGAACGCCGAGCGCCAGCCCAGGTGCTCGCCGAGGAAGGCGCCGGCGGGCACGCCGAGGACGTTCGCGATGGACAGGCCGCCGATCATGACGGCCATCGCGCGGGCCCGCTGGTCCTTGTCGACCATGGCGATGGCCACGGCCGCGCCGACGGCCCAGAAGCCGGCGCAGGCGAGGGCCGAGACGACGCGGGAGGCGAAGAGGAGCGCGTACGAGGGGGCCAGCGCGCCCGCGACCTGCCCGAGGCCGAAGAGGCTGATGAGGGAGATGAGGGTGGTGCGGCGCGGCAGCCGCAGGGTGGCCACGGCCAGCAGCGGGGCCCCGACGACCATGCCGATCGCGAACGCCGAGATGAGCAGGCCGGCCTGCGGGATGGTGACGCCCATGTCCGCGGCGATGGGTGGCAGCAGCCCCGAGAGCATGAACTCGCTGGTCCCGAGCGCGAAGACGGAGAGACCGAGGACGTAGACGGCTATGGGCATGCGGGGGCGTGCGGCGGCTGCGGGCATGACTGTCACCAACCATGGCGAAGGGGATCAAATTCCCCGGGAGTGTGTCAGGTGTGTGACATCAGGTGACATCACGTGAGATCCGTGAGATCCGTGCGGTCGGCGAGGCCGTCCAGCTCGGCGGAGAGGTTCGCGCGGGCCGGGGCCTCCCAGTGGGCGGCGCCGTACGGGGTGCGGAACAGCCGTGGCAGGTCGAGCAGCTGTCGCAGGACGGCGGCGCGGCCGGTGCGGAAGGCGTCGTCGGGGACGAAACCGTACTCGGCGCGGACGGCGGCGGCGTAGGCCGCGTACGCCGCCCCGTCCCCCGCGAGGACGGCCAGGTCCGCGTCGCAGAGCACCTCGCCGTTGGCGTCGCCGGGGGCGGGGTCGTGGGTGACGGTGAGCCGGACCAGCCGGGCCACCTCGGCGGTGCGGCCGGGGTCGATGCCCAGCTCGGGGAGGGCGCGCTCGGCGAGGGCGGCGCTGCGTTCCTCGTTCTCGGAGCGGTCGGGGCGGTAGACGGCGTCGTGGAACCAGGCGGCGAGCTCGACGGCGGCGGGGTCGTCGGCGTGCTCCGCCAGGACGTCCACGCGTGCCAGTACGTCGGCCAGGTGCGCGGTGGTGTGGTACCGGCGCTGCGGCTCCGCCCAGGCGGCGAGGAGCCGGTCCGCGTAGGGGTCGGGGCCGGGGCGGCCGCTCGCTCCGGCGGCGGTGACGGTCGCCCGCCAGCGCGCGCGGAGGGCGGTGGTGTCGGTCGTGTCGGTGCCCGGGATGCCTGTGTCCATGGGCACATTGTGGGGGTGGCGTGATTGTGCTGGTGGAGCGGTGGCGGAGGCCCGTACCCTTGATATTGGACTAGACCTATTTTTCGGACGGATCTCGCCGTGCGGGTCATGGGTCATACGGGCAGTTTTCCGAAGGATGGGATCGAATGAGCAACCGTGCGCTCCTGGAGGTGATCGCCCTCGACGTGGAGGACGCGGTCGCGGCCCAGGCCGGTGGGGCGGACCGACTCGAGCTGGTCACCGACATGGCCGCCGACGGGCTCACCCCGCCGCGCGAGACCTTCGCGGCGATCAGGGCGGCGGTCGACATCCCGCTGCGCGTGATGCTCCGCAAGACGGACGGGTTCGCGGCCGGTGACCTCTCCGTACTGGTCGCTGCGGCGCGGGAGCTGCGGGCCGAGGGGGCGGAGGAGTTCGTCCTCGGCTTCCTGAACCCGGACGGCACCCCCGACCTGACCGCCGTCGAGGCGCTGGCGGCGGAGCTCGGCGGCTGCCGCTGGACCTTCCACCGGGCGATCGACCGCGCGGCGGACCGGGACGGTCTGCGCAAGGCGCTGGCGGACCTGCCGGGCCTGGACACGTACCTGACGGCGGGCTCGGCGGCCGGGGTCGAGGAGGGCGTGCCGCTGCTGGTGGCGGAGGCGGCGCGGAGGGGCGAGCCGGGGTACGGGGCACGGATCCTCGTCGGCGGCGGCCTGGAGCTGTCCCACCTGCCGGTGCTGCGCGGGGCGGGCATCGACGCCTTCCACATCGGCGGTGCGGCCCGCCCCGACGGCTGGGACGGCCCGGTCTCGGCGGCGGCCGTCGCCGAGTGGCGCGAAGCCCTGGCCTAGGCACTGGCCCCTATGGGGCTCCGCCCCAGACCCCGCGCCTCAAACGCCGGCGAGGCTGGATTTTGGCCGCTCAAGCGCCGGCGGATGGGCATATCCAGCCTCGCCGGCGTTTGAGGCGCGGGGGTTCGGGGGCGGAGCCCCCGCAGCGGCGCCGCGCCTGGACGGCCAGGTCAGCGCAGCGCCAACGGCAGATCGGCCGCGTGCAGTACCGAGAGGCCCGACACCGCGCGGGTGAGGCAGACGTACAGGCGGCGCAGGCCCGTCCGTTCGTCCGGCTCGCCGTCGACGATCGCCGCCGGCTCGTCCAGGACCACGTAGTCGTACTCCAGGCCCTTGGCCAAGGAGGCGGGGACCAGGGTCAGGCGGGCCTCCGCCGTCGTCTCCTCGCCGGGCGAGAGGTACGGCAGGTCCGCCGCCCGCAGGGCATCGGCCAGGACCGGGATCCGCGCGTCCGCCGCGATCAGGCCGATCGAGCCCTCGTGGGAGAGGGAGGAGCGGCAGGCCCCGACGACCGCCGCCGTGAGGTCCTCGGCCTCGGCGATCCGCAGCGAGCCCGGAGTCTCGCGGACCGACGAGACCGGGGCCAGGCCCGGGGAGATCGCCGGCAGCAGCCGCGACGCGTACGCGATCACCTCGCGCGGCACGCGGAAGCCCGCCGTCAGCTCCTCCAGTACCGCCTGCGGCTTGCCCAGGTGGCTCAGGGCCTCGTCCCAGCTGCGCGTGGCCCAGGGCGTGGTGCCCTGCGCGAGGTCGCCCAGCACCGTCGCCGAGCCGGTCGTGCAGCGCCGGCCCACCGCCCGGTACTGCATCGGGGACAGGTCCTGCGCCTCGTCGAGGACCACGTGGCCGAGGGAAGGAGTGCGCTCGACGAGGTCCGCCGCCTCGTCGACCAGGACCAGGTCGGCCGCCGACCACTTCGCCGACTTCACGCTCCGGAACGGCTTCTGCCACAGGAGGAGCTTCTGCTCGTCGGCCGTGAGGACGCCCTCCGCGTGCAGCGCCAGGAACTCCGGGTCGGAGAGCAGCCGCAGCACCAGTTTCGCCGGGTCCACCGGCGGCCAGATCTCCTTCACCGCGGCCTTCACCGCCGCGTTGCGCGCCACCGCGTCCTGGACGCGGTCGTCGGGCGCCTCGCCCGCCTGCTCCATCCGTACGAGCACCGCGTGCGCGATGCGCTGCGGCAGCGCGTCGCGGGCCGCGCCGTAGCGGATGTCGCGGTTCTGCAGCTCCTCGACCATCTCGGCCAGCTCGTACGCGGGCACCCGCCAGCGGCGCGAACCGCGCACCACCATCAGCGCCTCGGTGGGCGCCGTGACGTGCGAGCGGACGGCACGGCCCAGCACCTCCGCCATCCGGGCGTCGCCCTTGACCACGGCGGTTTCGGCCGGGTCCGTACCGCGTACCTCCAGGCCGTCGCGCGCGACCAGGTCGTCGACGGTGGCCTGCTTGACCTCCAGCTCGCCCAGGGCGGGCAGGACCTGCTCGATGTAGTGCAGGAAGGAACGGTTCGGCCCGATGACCAGCGTGCCGGTGCGGGCCAGCCGCTCGCGGTGCGCGTAGAGGAGGTACGCGACCCGGTGCAGGCCGACCGCCGTCTTCCCGGTGCCGGGGCCGCCCTGGACGCAGACGGAGCCGGACAGGCCGGAGCGGACGATCTCGTCCTGCTCTGGCTGGATCGTCGCGACGATGTCCCGCATGGGGCCGACGCGCGGCCGTTCGATCTCCTGCTGGAGCAGCTTGCTGACGGCGGCGGCCTCGGCGGGGTCGGAGAGGTGCTCGTCCTCGTACGCGGTGAGCTCGCCGCCCGTGTAACCGAAGCGGCGGCGCAGCGCGATGTCCTGCGGGTCGGTCTTGGAGGCCCGGTAGAACGGCTGGGAGACGGGGGCGCGCCAGTCGATGACCATCGGGTCGCCGTCGGCGTCGTGGACGTGGCGGCGGCCGATGTAGAACTGCTCGCCCTCCGCGCCTTCGGCGAGCTCGGCGCCCGGGGCGTGCAGGTAGTTCAGGCGCCCGAAGAAGAGGGGGGTGTGGGCGAGGTCGGCGAGGGCCTTGATGCGGTCGTCGATCTGGGCCTGGAGGACGATCGCGTTGACCCAGTTCGCGGTGACGTCGCGGATGTCGAGGGCCTCGACGTCCTCGCGCATGGCGCGGAGCGCGGCGCGGGAGGCGGTGAGGTGGGCGCGCTCGCGCGCGAGCGGATCGGTTTCGGGCGCGGTTTCGGGCGCGGTTTCGGGGGCGGTTTCGGGGGCGGTTTCGGGGGCGTGCGCGGGCACGGGGATGCCTCCAGCTGCTGGGGTAGGAACAGATGCCCGCCGGTACCGGCCGGTGGGCGGCTCTCCCCGATGGGGCTGCGGGAGGCGGCAAGAGCGGAGATTCTAGCCACTGGTGTGGGGTGGCGCGAATGGATTTGAGGGGGCCGGAAGTCCTCTGGGGCGGGACGCCCGTACGGGTGTCATACCTGGGAGTGTCAGACCTGGGGCAGGGGTACCCGGGGGTGGCATGAGCCCCGAGGAGGAGGCGGGGGGCCCTGGGGTTCCGCCTGCGGGGCGATGCGAGGGGGCGGCGGAAAACGCACCATGGACACATGAGCACCGCAACCCTCACTCCGATCCAGGGCGGCCGCCCTAGCGGCGCCACCGCCACCTCCTACGTCCCTCCGCGTCACACCCTCGGCAGCGTGCTGCGGGCCGCCAAGGTCTTCGCGGCCACCGCTGTGAGCGTCGTCGTCCTGGGCGAATACGCCGAGGAGACGGGCGTCATACGCCGCTGATCCGGGCGGACGGCCGATGGCCGATGGCCGATGGCCGATGGCCTGTGGCTGGTGGCCGATGGCGGATGTCCGGATACGGCCGGGCCGCGCAGACAAGCGGGGCCGATCCACTACATTCACGCCCGTGACCCACAGTCCCCTTTCCGGTCGCTCGCCGTCGCCGTTCGCCGGTGGGCTGGTGGCGGGGTCGTTGCTCGTGCTGGGGGTGCTCTGCATCGCTCTGCGCGTGCCGATGGCCGACGCCCTCGTCCAGGGCTTCTCCGCCGCCGAGTGGAAGCCGCCCGCCGCGTATCCACCGTTCGCGGCGATCCTCTTCACGCCCGCCGCCTGGCTGCCGACCGGGCTGCTCAAGGCCGTTCTCGTCCTCGGCAACGCCGGCCTGCTCGCGCTGCTGGTCCTGCTGTCCTGCCGGCTCGCGGGGCTGCGGGCCCGGCCCGGGCCCGTGCTCGCCGCCACCATCGGCGGGCTGTGGCTGGAGCCGCTCTTCCAGGCCCCGCTGCCCGGGCAGGTCAACCTGGCCCTCGCCTGCCTGGCCGTCTGGGACCTGGGCCGGCCGGCCGCCGCGCTCGGCAAGGGCTTCGCGCTCGGCACCGCCGCCGGGATCACCCTGACCCCGGCGCTCTTCATCCCGTACCTGCTGCTCACCCGTCGCGTGCGCGCCGGGCTGACGGCCCTCGCCGCCTTCGGCGGCACCGTCCTGCTCGGCCTGCTGGTCCTCCCGCAGGCCTCCGCCGACTTCTGGGCCCGGCACTTCGCCGACACCGCCACCGGCCGGGCCCTGCTCCTGCACTGGCCGCACCTGTGGGTCTGGTGCGTCCCGCTGCTTGCCTTCCTCAGTCGCTCGCCAGCAGCTCGTCGGCGTCCATGATCCGGTAGGCATAGCCCTGTTCGGCGAGGAAGCGCTGGCGGTGCGCCGCGAAGTCCTGGTCGATGGTGTCGCGCGCGACCACCGAGTAGAACCGCGCCTCGTGCCCGTCCGCCTTCGGCCGCAGCACGCGGCCCAGCCGCTGTGCCTCCTCCTGCCGGGACCCGAAGGTGCCCGACACCTGGATGGCGACCGTGGCCTCCGGCAGGTCGATGGAGAAGTTCGCGACCTTCGACACGACCAGCACGCTGATCTCGCCCTCGCGGAAGGCGTCGAAGAGCTTCTCCCGCTGCGCATTGGAGGTCTCGCCCTTGATGACGGGCGCGTCCAGGTGCTCGCCCAGCTCGTCGAGCTGGTCGATGTACTGTCCGATGACCAGGGTCTGCTCGCCCTGGTGCTTGCGGACCAGCGCCTCCGTCACCTTCCGCTTCGTCGCCGTCGTCGCGCAGAAGCGGTACTTCTCCTCCGTCTCGGCCGTCGCGTACGCCAGCCGCTCCGACTCGGTGAGGTTGACCCGGACCTCGACGCAGTCCGCCGGGGCGATGTAGCCCTGCGCCTCGATCTCCTTCCACGGCGCGTCGAACCGCTTGGGCCCGATGAGGGAGAAGACGTCCGACTCGCGCCCGTCCTCCCGTACGAGGGTGGCGGTCAGGCCGAGGCGGCGCCGCGCCTGGAGGTCGGCGGTGAACTTGAAGACCGGCGCCGGCAGCAGGTGCACCTCGTCGTAGACGATCAGGCCCCAGTCCCGGGAGTCGAAGAGCTCCAGGTGCGGGTAGACGCCCTTCCGCTTCGTCGTCAGGACCTGGTACGTGGCGATCGTGACGGGCCGGATCTCCTTGCGGGTGCCGGAGTACTCGCCGATCTCCTCCTCCGTCAGCGAGGTCCGCTTGACCAGCTCGTGCTTCCACTGGCGGGCCGAGACGGTGTTCGTGACCAGGATCAGCGTCGTCGCCTTCGCCTTCGCCATGGCCCCGGCGCCGACGAGCGTCTTGCCGGCGCCGCAGGGCAGCACGACCACGCCCGAGCCGCCGTGCCAGAAGCCCTCGACGGCCTGCTGCTGGTACGGGCGCAGCGCCCAGCCGTTCTCGGCCAGGTCGATCGGGTGCGCCTCGCCGTCGACGTATCCGGCGAGGTCCTCGGCGGGCCAGCCCAGCTTGAGCAGCGTCTGCTTGATCTGCCCGCGCTCGGAGGGGTGCACGGCCACGGTGTCGGGGTCGATCCGGGCCCCGACGAGCGGGGTGATCCGCTTGGAGCGCAGGATCTCCTCCAGCACGGGCCGGTCGGTGCTGGTCAGGACCAGGCCGTGCACGGGGTGCTTGGAGAGGGTGAGGCGGCCGTAGCGGGCCATGGTCTCGGCTACGTCGACGAGCAGCGCGTGCGGGACGGGATAGCGCGAGTACTCGACGAGCGCGTCGACGACCTGCTCGGCGTCGTGCCCGGCGGCCCGGGCGTTCCACAGGCCGAGCGGGGTGATCCGGTAGGTGTGGATGTGCTCGGGAGCGCGCTCCAGCTCGGCGAAGGGGGCGACGGCGCGCCGCGCGGCCGCGGAGAGCTCGTGGTCGACCTCGAGAAGGAGGGTCTTGTCGCTCTGGACGATGAGAGGCCCGTTCACACACGTCCCTTTCCGGCGTGGGGTGGCCGCCCGGACGCGGACGGCCAAACCTCCAGTCTGCCGCATCCTGGCGCGGGCCGGGGGATGCTGCGTGCCGGAAGGCGCTTGACGGGGTGGGGAGGGGCGGTTTCGCTGGGGGAATGTCCGATCTTCGTATTGAGCCTGTGGGTTGCGACGTCACGCTCCGGGACTGGCGTCACATCCACAACCTGATCATTCCCACCGACCCGCTCTCCGCCGAGGACGTACGGGAGCGGGCCGGGCGCAACGTGCTGGAGATCGCGTACCTCGGCGACGCGCCGGTCGGCTGTACGACCGTGCGGCCGCCCCGGGACGGGGAGCCGGTGGCCACCGTGATCGCGCGGGTGCTCCCCCCGTACCGGGGCCGGGGCTACGGGGCGCTCCTATACGGGCGCGGTCTGGCGCAGGCGCGGGACCTGGGGGCCGAGCGGATCCAGACGGTGGTGCTCGAGTCGAATCCACAGGGGCTGCGGTTCGCGCTCGCGCACGGCTTCGTGGAGGTCGAGCGGTACCTGCTGCCCGGCCACGCCGTGCCCTTCATCGACCTCGAACTGCCCGAACGAGCCTGATCCCAGGCCCACGGGAGGAGGGTCAGGTCACCGTCTGGCTCGCGGGCCGGGGTGAGGTTCGGCGCTGCGGAAGGCTTCGGTCATCTACCGGAACAGTCGTTTCCATCCGACCGCCGCGGAGCTGCGCGCGCACGCGGCCGTCCTGCCGTTCACGGTGATCGCGACCCGGATGAGCGGCTGTACGGGAAGTTCGGCGTACGAAAAGCTGCTGAAGCTGGTCGCGCGGGCGCGTACGGTCCCGGCATGAGCGATGAGCAGCAGCGTTTTGTGCCCGACGGCTTCGAGGTGCCCACGACCCTGCTCGGCGACGGTTTCCGGCTGGAGCCGCTCGGCGCCGAGCACAACGAGCGGGACCTCGCCGCCTGGAGCGGGAGCATCGGGCACATCCGGGCCACCCCGGGCTTCGGGCGGAACTGGCCGCCGCTGGAAGGGATGTCCGCCGAGGCGAACCTGGCCGATCTGGTGCGCCACGCACAGGACTTCGCCGAGCGGCGCGGATTCACGTACAGCGTGCTGGAGGGGGAGACGGAGGTCATCGGGTGCCTGTACGTCTACCCCGGCAAGGAGCAGCCCGAGCGGGTGCAGGTCAGTTCCTGGGTACGGGCCGACCGGGCCCACCTCGACGTCCCGCTCTACGAGGCGGTGAGCCGCTGGCTGCGCGAGGTGTGGCCCTTCGACGCCGGGCGGATCGACTACGCGCCCAGGTGAGGCAACGGCCCTGACGGGTACGGGGTCTCGACCGGGAGCAGGGCGCGGGCCGCGGCCTCCTGACCGGAACGCAGCAGTCCGTGGATCTCCCGCACCAGCGGTGTCACATCGCGGATGGCGACCGTCCATTCGTCGGCGTACGCGCGGGAGGACGGGCCCGACAGGCCCAGCTGGAGGGAGCGGTACGGGAGCGGGTTCAGGTGCAGGTCCCGCTCGGGGTCCCACTGGACGCGGGCCGGGGCCGAGCGCAGCGACCGCTGCCAGGCCTCGTGGTCCTCGTGCACGCCGTGCTCGTGGTGGGACAGGCAGGCGCGGCGGAGCGCCTCGTCGAAGCCGGACCGGGTGATCTCGATCGCGAGCACCGTCTCCTGGTCGGCCTTGGTGGCCCAGCCGCAGCGGTACATCATCCACAGGAACGACGGTTTGACCCACGTCATCCGCTCGCGCTTCCAGGCGGGCGGGAAGCGGTTGTCGCGGGCGGCTGGTTCCCCCAGGTGGGGGGCGTACGCCTGGTAGACGGTGATGGTGGTGTCGGTGTGGTGGGCGCGGATCTGGCGGTTGGGTACGTCTGGCATGCGTTTAGGGTGCGGCGGGGTGGGTCTCGGTGGCGAGCCGTTTTCGTGCGGGTGCGGCGCCGTTGCCGGGGCGCTGCCCCGGACCCCGCGCCTCAAACGCCGGCGGGGCTGAAGAGGGTCAGAGGTGGTCTTCCGCCAGTTCTGCCACGCCCGTGATCCGGTGCAGTGCGTACGTCCGGACCTCGTCCGCCGTGTGGTCGTAGCCCGTGACGAAGCCGCCCTCCACCCGGACCGGGGCGATGACCCGCTGGCTCGCCGCGCCGTCCGCGTTGACGTAGCCGATCCACACGGCCGAGCCCGTCAGGGCGGCCGCCTGCACCGTCGCGAGGGTCTCCGCCGCGCTCGTACGCGGGAGTTCGCCGGGGACGACCGCGGCCGAAGCGGGCTCCTTGCGCACGGCCGTCGCCGCCAGGTCGCCCGCGCGGACGGCCCGGACGGCCGCCCCCAGCAGCGTGTCGTCCGGCACCGGCGGCCCGTCCGGCACCGGGACGGGCGCCGAGCGGGGCGGGGTGCGGTGAGCGTCGGCCCGCGCGACCAGCACGTCGCCGGTCAGGGACTCCGCGGCCGGCGCGTAGCCCATCGCCCGCAACCCCTCCAGCAGGGCGGTCGGTTCGGCCTGCGCGGCCAGCACGGTCGGCGCGAGGCGGCGCAGGCCCAGACCGGCCGAGCGCTTGTCGGCCAGGATCTCGCCCAGCATGGCGTCGTCGTCGCAGCGGACGTACGACGAGGCCGCGCCGACCCGCAGGTGGCCGTGGCGGCGGGCCACGTCGTCGATCAGGTAGGCCAGCGGCTGCGGTACCGGGGTGCGGCTGTGCTCCTTGAGGAAGGCGTGCAGGTCCGCGGCGGCGTGCCCGGCGTCCAGGGCGCGGCGCACCGACCCGGGCGTGAAGCGGTACACCGTCGCCCCGCCCTTGGACTCCACGTCGGCCAGCACCGCCAGGGTGTCCCCGAGCGGGCGGCGCAGCGGGCCCGGGGCCACCGCCGTCAGGTCGGCCTGGAGCAGGACGTGGTCCACCGGCTCCGGAAGCAACGGCTCCAGCAGCGGCGCCGGGTCGCGGTGCTCCAGCAGGGCGCGGCCGAAGCCGCTCAGCGCGCCCCGGCCGGTGACGCCGAGGACCTCCGCGTCGGTCAGCGTCCAGTGCGCGAGGCGGGCCCGCAGATCGCTCGCACTGCGTACGGGACGTTCCCACGCGAGCCGGTCCAGCAGGGCGTCCGGGTCGGGGGAGGCGCCCTCGGGCAGCTCTGCGAGGAGCTCCAGGACCCGGCGGCGCACCTCGGGGGCGGCGGAGCGGTCGAGTTCGGGGCCGAGCACCGACAGGGTGCGGCCCTTGGCGTCCTGCTCGCCGGCCAGCCCGGCGGTACGGGTGGCGGGCAGCCAGGCCGACGCCAGCGCCGACCACCGCTCGGCAGGCGGCAGTTCGCACCAGTCGTCGAAGGCGGGGGTGGGCGCGTACCGCTCGTCGACCTCCCCGTCACCGGCCAGCAGCCCAGCGGCGTAGGCCAGTTCGATCCAGAACGCCGCCGACTGCTCGGTGGTGTCCAGGGTCGCCGCGGCGCGCTTCAGGTCCCGTACGGAGAGCCCGCCCGCCCGCAGCACCGGCGGACCGGTGTGCTCCCAGGACTTCACCAGCTCCTCGACGGTGGACAGCGCGGCCAGCGCCTGCCCGGCGGCGTTCGCGTCCACAAGCTGTGGACGGTGCTCGCGGTGCGCCGGCACGGGCGGGGGCACGGGCGCGGTGTCCCGGTGCGCGAGGCCGCCGCGCAGGTGCAGCGCCACCTCGCGCGGCAGTACGACGGTCCGCGCGGACGCCGGCAGCAGCAGCCCGTGGTCGCGCAGCCAGCGCACCGGCGCGGTCGGGTTCGGGGTCACCTCGCCGTACGGCGGCCCCCACACGAGCCGCCCCAGCACCTGGTGGGCCTCGGCCGGGGCCTCGTCCAGCAGGGCGGACATCCGCTCCGGGTCGGTGAACAGCCCGGTCAGCGCGTTCACCGCGGACACCGGATCATGGGTGGCGGGCAACCCGACGGTGGCCACGATCTCCTGGATCCGGGTCGGCGACATCCCGGCCGTGGCCTCGGCGACGGTGGGCCCCAGGCCGGTGGGGGACGGCCGCTGGGCGGACGGCGAGAGCAGCTCGCGGGCGGTGCGCACCAGGCGCAGCCGGTCCTCGCCGCCCCACACCAGGGCCTGGTCGCGCAGGGTGCCCAGGGCGCGGGGGAGTGCGGCGCGGGCCCCGTTGTCCTCCCCGGTGGTGCCCTCCTCGCCGGTCAGCAGGGACTCCAGCACCTCGTACGGGCACGGGTCGGGAGCCACGGCGAGGGCCTCGGCGGTCTGCAGCGCGAACCGGTCCAGGCGCTCCAGCGCGCGCACCACCGAGGCCCGGGTCCCGGCGCGGGTGGCGAGCTGGGTGATGTCGCCGGGCACCGGGTTGAGCAGGTCGGGGCGGGCGCGCAGCAGGGCGGCGAGCGCCGCGTCGTCGCGGGCGCGCAGCGCCTCGGCGAGGGAGCGCGGGGCTCCGCTTCCGCCGGATCCTCCCGCAGTGCTTGCCTCGGGCACAGTCGCCTCCTGGTCGCGTCGGCCGGACCGTCGGCCGGTTCCCATCCGGCCAACGGTATCCGCTGCGCCCGCGGCAGCTCCACGGGCGCACGCGCTACCTTTCGCAGAGGCGGTACGGGAGGAGCCGGGGCATGGGGATCGAAAGCGACCATCTGGTCTACGAATATCTGAGCCGGGTAGGGGACTTGGCGCAGCAGCGGCAGCTGTCCTCCGGCGACCGGATGCGGCTGGTCGCGGGGCTGAGGGACGAGATCGACCGTCGGCGCGCCCGGTACGACCCGGAGACCCCGGCCGCCGTGCGCCGCATCCTGGAGCGCATCGGCACGCCGGAGGAGGTCCTGGACACGCTCGGCACCCTTTCGGCGCCGGAGCCCGCCCGCGCCGCCACGCCCGAACCGCCCGCCGGGGTACCGGCCCAGCGGAGTCCGGGGGCCCTGCGCCGCAAGCAGGTGCCGCCGCAGCGCCCGGCGGCGGAGCCGCGGAACGTGCCGCCGCACCTGGCCGGTCTCGACGAACTCGGCCCCTCCGGCGGGGAGGAGCCCGACTGGTGGCGGGTGGCTCCGGCCGCCTACGGGTCGGGCCCGCAGGTCGAGGGTTTCGCGGGCGGCATCGAGATCCCGGACCTGTTCAAGGAGGACCCGGAGGAGGAGACCGCGGAGCCGGCGACGCCGCCGCCCGGCGAGGAGGAAGGGCGCGGGCGGTCCCTCGTACGGTTCCTGCGCGAGCGGCGGCGTGCGAAGAAGGCGGCGGCCGCCGAGGCCGCCGAGGCCGCCGGGCCGGGAGCCGCCGGGGCGGCCGCCGCGCCCCGGCCGCGGCCGAACGCGTTCCTGATGCTGGCCGCGGCCGTCCTCGTCGTCGGCGTCGTCACCGGCTACTGGCTGCTGCTCGTCGTCGGCTGGCTCCTTCCGTACGCCTCCCGCGTGCTGGGGCCCGCCGAGCGCAAGTGGGCCGTCCTCGGTCCGCCCGGCGTGGTCCTCACCGGGGCGCTCGTGTGGCTGTGGGGCCGGATGAACGGCAAGTGGGGCGAATCCCTCGCCGAGGACCAGCTGAGCGGGGTCCTGCAGGGCATGTGGCCGTGGCTGCTGAGGGGCGCGGCCCTGGCGTCCGTGCTGTACCTGGTGTGGCGGGCCCGGCGGCGCTGACGGGCCGGCCGCGGCGTCGCCCGGGTCTCAGCCGAGGGGGACGACCGTCTGCTTCTCCTGCACCGGCTGCCGGTCGGCGTCCTTGACCAGGTCGAGGAAGGCGGGCGCCTTGGCGACCTCCAGCAGCTGCTCCTTGGTGACGGGTGCCGAGGTGTTCGAGGCTTCGTGCGAGCCGACGGACAGCACGACGTCGCTGGTGCCGTAGTGGAAGAAGACACGGGACTCGGTGACGGTGGCGGAGTTGACCGGCGCGGTCGCCGCGCTGACCTCGGTGCCGTCCGGCAAGGTGGCCTTCGCGCAGGTCTGGCCCTTCACCTCGAGGCAGGGCTTGTCGTTCCTGCCTGCCTCCGAAGGGCGTACCGAGAAGACGACGGTGAACGTCTTGCCGTCCTTGGTGAGCTGGTAGAGGCGCACGTTGAGGTCGGTCCGCTGCAGGGTGCCGAAAGCCCCGGGCAACAGGCCCCGGAGCACGCCGACCGCCTGGTTCTGGAAGTTCTCCTGCCGTGCCCGCACGTCGGGCGGCAGCGCGGACATCGGTGTCTCGCCCGGGGTCGGTTCCAGGTGGACGGGCGGCTGCGGCTTGGCGGTCTCCGGGGGCACCGCGGCCACCCCGGTCGCGCCCCGCGCGCCCTCGCCCCCACCCGGCAGCGCGAGCCCCCCGGCTGCGGCGAGCGCGGCGACGGCCAGCACCGCGCCGCCCATCGCCGCCCGGGCGCGCGCCTTGCGGCGCCGGCCCTGGGCGCGGGCCGGACCCGTCAGGTCCGGCAGCGGGGGCAGGTCGGCGGTCGTCCGTTCCATCGCGTCCCGGACGAGGTCTTCGTCGATACCCATGAGCTCCGTCTCCTTCGGTCAGTTCTCGGTGGCGTAGAGGTGGACCTCGCCGAGCTGGGTGCGCAGCCGGGCGAGTGCGCGCGAGCACTGGCTCTTGACCGTTCCCTGGCTGCAGCGCAGCAGGTCCGCGACGGTCTCGACGCTCAGGTCCTCCCAGTAGCGCAGGACGACCATCGCCCGGGCCCGCGGCGGGAGTTCGGCCAGCGCGGCGAGCAGCGTGACGCGCAGCTCGGCGTGCTCGGGCATCGGTGGCGGGCCGGCCTTCGTGTGCGCCAGCAGGTCCCGCAGGCGGCGGCGCCGCTCGGCGAGGAAGGTGCGGGTCAGCACGGTTCTGGCGTACGCGTCGGGGTGGTCGGCGGCGGCGACCCGCCGCCAGTGCTGGAACAGCTTCGCGAGCGTCGTCTGGGTCAGGTCGCGCGCACCGTCGGCGTTGCCGCAGAGCAGGTACGCGGTCCGGTACAGCTTGCGCTGACTCGCCCGGGCAAAGGTCTCGAAGTCGTGCCCGGAGTCAAGCGCGGTGCCTGGCGGCATCTGGCCTCCCCTTCCATCGTGTCTCTCATCCCTGTCCCGAGTCCTGCCGCCCGCAAAAGGTTGAGACGGTTTCCCGGCTTTTTCGCGCCGCCCCGGTCGTTCCCCCGCTCTTCGCCCCGCGGGCGGTCCGCCGCGCCGGCCGCCTCGGCACAATGGGCGGTATGAACCTCACCGTCGGCTTCGACCTCGACATGACCCTCATCGATTCCCGGCCGGGCATCAGGGCCGCCTACCAGGCCCTGTCGGCCGAGACGGGCACGTTCATCGACGCCGACGCGGCGGTCACGCGGCTCGGGCCGCCGCTGGACGAGGAGCTGGCGTACTGGTTCCCGGCGGCCGAGATCCCCGCCATGGCGGACCGCTACCGGGAGATCTATCCCACATTCGCCATCGAGCCGACCCCGGCGATGCCGGGCGCGCGCGAGGCGATCGAGGCCGTACAGGCGCTCGGCGGGCGGGCGATCGTCGTCACCGCCAAGCACGAGCCGAACGCCCGGCTGCACCTGGAGCACCTGGGCATCGAGCCGGACGCGGTGGTGGGCTGGCTCTGGGCGGAGGCCAAGGCCGGTGCGCTGCGCGAGTACGGCGCCCAGGTCTACGTCGGCGACCACGTCGGGGACGTCCGCGGGGCCCGTACGGCGGGCGCGCTGTCGGTGGCGGTGCCGACGGGGCCGTGCCCCGAGCCGGAACTGCGGGAGGCGGGCGCGGACGTGGTGCTCAGGGACCTCACCGAGCTGCCGCAGTGGCTCGCGCGGTACGTCGCGCAGCTGCCGGCGGGCCCCACCGCCCAGCCGGCCGAAGCCCAGGCCCCCGCAGCCTGCGCCGCCGAGGCCTAGCCCCGCGAGGCCTAGCCCCGCGCAGCCTGCGCCGCCGCAGCCCGGGCCTGCGAGGCGCGGGCCTCGCGCCGCTGCGCCGCGGCCGAGCGCAGCACGCCCGCCGCGGAGATGGCGAAGCCGACGCCCATCAGCATGCACACGGCCCACGCGTACGACGGGAACGGGTCCGTGCCCAGGAAGAGCGGGGCCATCGTCACCAGCGTGGCGACGGCGCCCGCGATGAACACGATGCCGCCGGCCCGGACCAATGCGTCGCCGGGCCGCGCTTCGTCGGAACGAGGAGTAACAGTCACCTCACCAGGGTAGTTCCCCTGCCTGAAGCAGCCGACGGCGTGGGGCCGGGGAACGTCTTGTCACACGGCCCCCGACCATTAGCCTTGAGGTGGCGGGTCACACATGACCCGCTGCGCTGTTATCCGGAGCCGTTCCGCGGACTCCGGACCCCGACGAGCACAAGGACAGAGGACGGACGTGCCTACCGGCAAGGTCAAGTGGTTCAACAGTGAGAAGGGCTTCGGCTTTCTCTCCCGCGACGACGGCGGCGACGTCTTCGTCCACTCGTCGGTGCTCCCTGCCGGGGTCGACTCCCTCAAGCCCGGCCAACGCGTCGAGTTCGGGGTCGTCGCCGGCCAGCGCGGTGACCAGGCACTTTCCGTGACGGTCCTGGACCCGGCGCCGTCGGTCGCGGCCGCGCAGCGCCGCAAGCCCGACGAACTCGCCTCGATCGTGCAGGACCTCACGACGCTGCTCGAGAACATCACGCCGATGCTGGAGCGGGGCCGCTACCCCGACAAGGTGCACGGCACGAAGATCGCCGGACTGCTGCGCGCGGTGGCCGACCAGCTCGACGTCTGATCCTCGCGCGACCTGTGCCCCGCCACTCGCAAGAGCGGCGGGGCACAGCCGTCGCGGGGCTACGGGAAGCTCAGCGCGTCCGGCGCAATGGCCGGTACCAGCCCCTCGGCCGCGGCCCGCGTCAGCAGCCCGCGTACGGCCGCGTAGCCGTCCTCGCCGAGGCCGGCGGTGAACTCGTTGACGTAGAGCCCGATGTGCTGGTCGGCGACGTCCGGGTCCAGCTCCTGCGCGTGGGCGCGTACGTAGGGGCGCGAGACCTCCGGGTCCTCCCAGGCCATCAGGACCGACGTCCGGGCGGAGGCGGCCAGTTCGCGCAGCCGTTCCTCGCCCAGCGAGCGCTTGGCGATGATCGCGCCCAGCGGGATGGGCAGTCCGGTCGTGGACTCCCAGTGCTCGCCCATGTCGGCCAGGCAGTGCAGCCCGTAGTCCTGATAGGTGAAGCGGGCCTCGTGGATGACCAGCCCGGCGTCCACCCGGCCGTCGCGCACGGCGGGCATGATCTCGTTGAACGGCAGCACGACCACCTTGCCGACGCCGTCGGGCAGCACGTCCGCCGCCCACAGCCGGAACAGCAGGTAGGCGGTGGAGCGTTCGCTCGGCACGGCGACCGTCTTGCCGGCCAGGTCCACGCCCGGCTCGCGGGTGAGCACGAGCGGTCCGCAGCCGCGCCCCAGCGCCCCGCCGCAGGGGAGCAGCGCGTAATCCTCCAACACCCAGGGCAGGACGGCGTACGACACCTTCAGCACGTCCAGCTCGCCGCGTTCGGCCATGCCGTTGGTGATGTCGATGTCGGCGAAGGTGACGTCGAGGGCGGGCGCCCCCGGGACGCGGCCGTGCGCCCAGGCGTCGAAGACGAAGGTGTCGTTGGGGCAGGGCGAGTAGGCGATCTGCACGGCGTCGCCGGCCTTACCGGTCATGGCGTTCTCCCCAGTTCGCGAGTACGGGCCCCAGGGCGCGGAAACCGTCGGAGAGGGCGGCGAGCGCGTCGCCGATCCGCCAGGCGGCACGGTCGCGGGGGCCCACGGCATTGGACACGGCGCGGATCTCCAGCACGGGCAGCCCGTGCGCGGCGGCCGCCTCGGCGACCCCGAAGCCCTCCATGGCCTCGGCCCCGGCCATCGGGTGCCGGGCGGCGAGCGCGGCGGCGCTCGCGGCGGTGCCGGTGACGGTGGAGACGGTGAGCACGGGCGCGAGCAGCGCCCCGGTCGCCTCGGCGGCGCGGGCGGCCAGCTCGGCGGGCGGCAGGTGCACGCTGTGCCCGAAGCCGAGCGCCTGGACGTCGAGGAAGCCCTCGGGGGTTTCGGCGCCCAGGTCGGCGGCGACGATCGCGTCCGCCACGACGAGCGAGCCGAGCGGGGCGGCGGGCTGGAACCCGCCGCCGATGCCGGCGGAGACGACGAGGCCGTACTCGCCCAGGGCGAGCGCGGTCGCGGCGCCGGCGGCCGCCGCGGCCGGCCCGACGCCGGCGGCGACCACCTCGAAGGCGGCGCCGGGGAGGTCCCGCCGGATGATCGGGTAGCCCCCGGGCAGGGTGCGCGGCTCGTGACCGGGGAGGTCCGGATGAGGGGTGGACCCGGTCAGGCCACTGACGACGGAGTCTGCCTCCGCCGCCACCGCGGTCACGACGAGCACGCGCACCGGTGCCGTCCGGCTACTTGAGCTTGAGGTTGAAGGTCCAGACGGACAGCGGCTTGCCGTCCTCGGCGACCTGGACGAACGCGAGCTTCTTGGAGGCCGGGGCCTCGCCCTGGCCGCCGGTCGCGAAGACGTCGGCGCCGGGGAAGCTGCGGTAGGTGTTCTCGGACGGCTCGGTGATGGGCTGGCCGTCCAGGACCGCCTGCCACTTCTTGCCGTCCTCGACGACGTCGGGCTCGACCC
The DNA here is from genome assembly GCF_044750905.1 of Streptomyces sp. NPDC088762. NCBI lineage: Bacteria > Bacillati > Actinomycetota > Actinomycetes > Kitasatosporales > Streptomycetaceae > Streptomyces > Streptomyces sp. NPDC088762. The sequence continues at coordinate 130,103 of NZ_JBIVKT010000011.1, read as the reverse complement.
CGAGGCGCAGGGTGTCGCCGCGGCCGTACTCGACGGTCTTGGCGTCCTTGAGGTTCGTGAGGCACTCCTGGACCTTGTCCATGGAGAGCGGCTCCTTGCCGCCGTGGCAGGCGGCTTCGGCGGACACCGAGGAGCCGCCCACCGTCACGGTCGCCAGCGGTGTCGGCTTGTCGCAGGCGGAGAGGAGGAGGAGGCCGGCGGACACGGCTCCGAGGGCCGCGACGCTGCGGTGGGCCCTACCCGAGAAAAGCGGTGCGGTCATGAGCCGAAGGCTATCGGGCCCGTCGGCTGCGCCGCAGCAGGGGTCCCATCGCCGGCCTGCGGCGCGGCGCGTCCCGCCTGCGGCGTCGCTCCCCCGACCATGCCGTGGTGGCCCGTGGGCGGCGGGTGCGGCGCCGCTGCCGGGGCTCCGCCCCGCACCCCGCGCCTCAAACGCCGGCGAGGCTGGATTTGCCCCCGCCGACTGTCGGGCGCGGCGCCGTCTGTGCCCGCACCCGTGCACCGAGGCGGGCAAAATCCAGCCCCTCCGGCGTTTGAGGAGCGGGGTGCGGGGCGGAGCCCCGGTTGTGAACCCGCACCGGGCCATACGGCTAGGCCACTCGGGGCCGGGTCGTGCCCTGCTGGTGGTGGCGGGGGCCGGTGAGGAGGCCGCGGAGGGCCATCGTCGTGCCCAGCGCGACCATGGCGGCCGCGACCGACATGCCCAGGACCCCGTTCAACGGCAGTGCGATGCCGATCGCGCCGCCCAGCACCCACGCCACCTGGAGCAGCGTCTCCGAGCGGGCGAACGCCGAGGTCCGGACCGCCTCCGGAACGTCCCGCTGGATCATCGCGTCCAGCGACAGCTTCGCGAGGGCCTGGCAGATGCCCGCCGTGGCGCCCAGCACCGCCATCAGGAACCCGCTGAAGAAGATCGCCGCGAACACCGCCGCCGCCAGCGTCAGGCACAGCACCGCCGCGATGATCCCCTCCGGCGCCCGGGACCGCAGCCACGCCCCCACCGCCGTCCCGCACGCGTTCCCGACGCCCGCCGAGACCGCCACGATGCCCAGCGACACGGCCGCGCTCTGGCCCGCCAGGGGATGCTCCCGCAGCAGGAACGCCAGGAAGAAGATCAGGAACCCGGACAGCCCGCGCATCGACGCGTTCGCCAGCAGCCCGTACAGCACCGACGGGCTCACCGTGCGCAGCCCCGGCCGCTTCGAGTGCGCCTCGTGGGTCGACAGCCGGGCCCGGCGCTCGCCCTTCGCCTCGTCCACCTTGTGCGGCAGCGAGAACGCCGCGAAGGTCCCCCAGATGAAGATCGCGCAGGCCCCGTACAGCGGCCACGGCGGGCCGAGCGAGTGCAGGGCGGCCCCCACCGGCGCCGCCGCGCCCGTGGCCAGCAGGCCGGCCAGCGTCACCCGCGAGTTCGCCTTGACGAGTGAGAACCTGGGCGGGAGCAGCCGCGGTACCACCGCGCTGCGCACGACCCCGTACGCCTTCGAGGCGACCAGCACGCCCAGCGCCGCCGGATACAGCTCCAGCCCGCCCGTGGCCACCGCGCCCGACATCATCAGCGCCAGCAGCGCCCGCGTCAGCATCGCGGCCGCCATCGCGGCCCGCCGCCCGTGCGGCAGCCGGTCCAGCAGGGGACCGATCACCGGGGCCAGCAGGGTGAAGGGGGCCATCGTGATCGCCAGGTACAGGGCGACCCGGCCGCGCGCCTCGTCCGTCGGAACGGAGAAGAACACCGTCGAGGCCAGCGCCACCGTGATCATCACGTCGCCGGCGCCGTTGATGGCGTGCAGCTCGATCAGCCTGCCGAGACCCGACTCACCGGCCCCGTGCGCGTGTGTGGCGCGCCGGATCCCGCGCGCCGTGCCGGTGATCGGCAGGTGCAGCGCACGCCCCAGGGCCCGGCCGGCCCGCCTGGCCGGTCCCGAGCCGTCGGCGGACGACCGTACGGGTGCCACATTCGCCATACTGCCCCACCGGGCCCTCCGGGACCCCTTCCGGCGCGTCGCGGGCCGCCCGCTTGTCCGCGAATCGGACCTTGCATGTGGGCCCGGGGCGTCGGAGGAGGTAGCGTGCGTAGCGCGCCACCGGCGGTTGCTCTTGGCCGCGCGCCTCTTCGCGATCCCGCAGAATGGATAGCAGGTGGGTGCGCCCGGAGTCCGATCGGGTGCGGACGTCGACGCGGCCCTCTGGTCCGCTCCGCCCGCGCTTCGTACGGACAGCACCGGCGGGTCGTTGTGGACGACAGTACGGACGGCGCACTCGTGAGACGGCGTAGGAGAGAACGAGACCAGTGAGTGCTGCGACGACGCGAAGCCGTACCCCGCGTACCCCTGCCCCCGACCGCCTGTGCGTCGAGGCGGTGGACCTCGCCCGCGCGGCCGCCGAGGAGGCCGCCTTCCCCGGCGTGGTGGGCGAGCACGTCTCCGCGGTAGCGGAGGGCGACCGGGTCGTCACCCACTTCTTCGAGGCCAAGGAGCCGGGCTACCGCGGCTGGCGCTGGGCCGTCACCGTCACCCGCGCCTCCCGCGCGAAGAACGTCACCCTCGACGAAACGGTGCTGCTGCCCGGCGAGGACGCCCTCCTGGCCCCCGAATGGGTGCCGTGGAGCGAGCGGCTGCGCCCGGGCGACATGGGCCCCGGCGACCTGCTGCCCACCGACGCCGACGACCTGCGGCTGGAGCCGGGCTGGACGGACGAGGACGCCCCGCCGCCGAACTCGGTGGTCTCCGAGGAGATGGCCGAACTGGTCGAGGCGGAGGACGCCGACGTCACCGACCGCGTGGTCGTCCCGGCGCGCGGCTCCATCACCGCGGTCGCCGAGGAACTGGGCATGCGGCGCAGGCGGGTCCTCTCCCGCTACGGGCTGCACAGCGCGGCCGACCGCTGGGACGACTCCTTCGGCGCGAAGACCCCGATGGCGCAGGCGGCGCCGGCGTCGTGCGTGTCGTGCGGCTTCCTGGTCGCGATCGGCGGCTCGCTGGGCCAGGCCTTCGGTGTCTGCGCGAACGAGTTCTCGCCGGCCGACGGCCGGCTGGTGTCCCTGTCGTACGGCTGCGGCGGCCACTCGGAGGCCGCGGTCATGCCGAAGCCGCTGCGGCCGGCCCCGCCGGTGCTGGACTCGATGGCATCGGACGACTTCCCCCTGCGCCCCGCCGTCCAGGAACCCGACACGGGCTCCGTCCCCGTCTCGGACCTTCCGGCGGAGGACCTCGGCCACTCCTAGCGGCCCCGGCGGCGCCGCGCGTACGCTCGGCCCATGGGGGGCGACACGGACATGGTGGGGATGACCGGGCGGGTGACCGGGACGGTCGGGCCGGGGCTCGTCGGTGAGGTCATCGTCCGGATCCGCGGCGGGGCCGAGCACTTCCTCGCGCACCCGGTCGCGGGGACCGGACGGCTGGCCGTCGGGAGGGTGGTGACGGTGGTCGAGTACCTGCCGCCGCGCACCGTCTACGTGATGGCCGCCTACGACGGCTGAGCCTGCGCACGCCCGGCACCGCGTCCGCCCGCGGGCCTCGCGTCCGTGTCCGTATCAAGATGGCGACAAGAATGATCCGGCCACTTCTCCGGGGGTCGGTACAGGCGCAGACTCGCCCTCGTCGGTGCCGAACGGCACCGCGATAAGGGGGCGTTGCCGGTGGCTGTCGGCGTCGTGGCGGGAATCGTTCTCGCCGCAATCGTGGCCTTGATCGGCCTGTTCAAGCTCATGTGGCGGGTGGCCGAACCCAACGAGGCACTCGTCATCTCCGGGTCCGCGCACAAGACCGAGGGCATCGGCGAGGGCATGGGGTTCCGCATCGTCACCGGGCGCGGAACGCTCGTACTGCCGGGCGTGCAGGCGGTGCGGAAACTGTCCCTGGACCTCAACGAGACGCAGCTGTCGGTGGACTGCGTCACCCACCAGGGCATCCCCCTGCGCGTCAAGGGCGTGGTGATCTTCAAGGTCGGTGACGACCTCGTCTCCATCGCCAACGCGGCGCGCCGCTTCCTGGACCAGCAGAAGATGATGCCCGAGCGGGTGCACATCGTCTTCGCCGGCCATCTGCGCTCGATCGTGGGCGGGTTGACGGTCGAGGACATGATCCGCGACCGGGAGAAGCTGACCGGGCAGACCCGGATGGCGTGCGGTACGGAGATGGAGAAGCTCGGCCTGATCGTCGACTCGCTGCAGATCCACGAGATCGAGGACCCGACCGGCTACATCAAGAACCTGGCGATGCCGCACGCGGCCGCCGTGCAGCGGGACGCGCGGATCGCCCAGGCGGAGGCCAACCGGCTGGCGACGGAGGCCGAGCAGGCCGCGTCGGCACGGATGGCGGAGGCGACGCGCGACAGCGAGATCCTCCAGGCCGGCTACCAGGCGGAACGGGACAAGGCGGCCGCGGCCGCCCGGCAGGCGGGGCCGCTCTCGGAAGCCGCTGCCCGCCAGGAGGTCGTGGTCCAGGAGACGCGGGTCGCGGAGCTGGAGGCACACCGGCGCGAGCAGCAGCTCCAGGCGGACGTGCGCAAGCCGGCGGACGCGGCGGCCTACGAGACCCGGACCAGGGCGGAGGCCGAGCGCGACGCGCGGATCTCGGCGGCGCAGGCCAAGGCGAAGGAGACGGAGCTCGCGGCCGCCGCCGAGGCGACCCGGGTGACGACGGCGGCGGCGGCCGACGCGAAGGCGACGGAGGCCCGCGGCCTGGCGGCGGCGACCGCGACCCGGGCGACGGGCGAGGCGGAGGCGGCGGCGACCCGGGCGAAGGGCCTCGCGGCGGCCGAGTCGGCGAAGGCGAAGGGCCTCGCGGAGGCGGAAGCGATCAAGGCGCGGGCGTCGGCCCTGGCGGAGAACCAGGAAGCGGTGGTGGCGCAGCAGCTGGCCGAGAACTGGCCGGCGATCGTGGAGGCGGGGGCCGGGGCGTTCGGGAACGTGGAGCACATGGTCCTGCTGAACGGGGCCGAGGGCATGTCGGAGATGTTCGCCAAGGCGCTGACCATGGGCGGCACGGGCCTCGGCCTGGCCCGCCAGCTCCTCTCCACGATGTCCCAGCCCCCCACCACCCCCACGGCCCCGCCCAACGGCACGGCGAACGGCCGCATCCCCATCCGGGAGGAGTAACCGGCCCGGCGCACCACCCGCGGCCTTCCCCTGCGGCGCTGCCGGGGCGCTGCCCCGGGCCCCGCGCCTCAATCGCCGGCGAGGCTGGAATTGCCTCCGGGCAGGCCGGCCGGCCGGCCGGCCAGTACTCCGGGCGCTTGAAGCGTGGAGTGTGCGGCGCCGCTGCCGGGGCGCTGCCCCGGGCCCCGCGCCTCAATCGCCGGCGAGGCTGAAGTGGCCGGACGGGCCAAGCGGCCAATCCAGCCCCTCCGGCGTTTGAGGAGCGGGGTACGGGGCGGAGCCCCGGAGCTTTGAGCCGTACCCGGCAGGCCACGCCGGGCAAACCCAGCCTGGGGGGCCGGGGCCGCAGGCCCTGGGCCCCGGGGTTCGGGGGCTACTCCGGGCTGCGGCGGCGGAACAGGCGTTTTGCGACGAACGCCAGGGTCAGGGCCCCCGCCAGGACGAGGGCACCCTTCGTGAAGCTGCCCTCCCCACCCGGCGACGGCGCAGCCGGAGCGCCCGGCTGGGGCGCCGCCGAGGCCTCCTCGTCGGTGGTGGCCAGCGGCACCGCGACGACGGGGCTCGCCTCACCCTCCGCGCCGAACATCAGCGCCGAGCCGTCCGCCGCGTAGGTCACCGACTCCGCCTGCCCCTGCCACGGGGCATCCACCCGTTCGCCCTCCCCCTCCGGCCGCCCGTCCTTCCACCCGTACGTACGGGCCGTGAAGTAGCCCCGCAGCGTCAGCTTGCTCCCGTCCGGCGAGAACGCCCCGTCGGTCACCCACGGCACGTCCGCGATCCGCCGGAACACGTTCGCCCCGGAGGCCGAGAGCTGCTCCGGGCCCTCGTACAGCCCGCCCTTGCTCTCGTTCTTGCTCGCGATGTACACCCGCCCCGTCACCGGATGCACCATCAACGCCTCCGCGTTCCGCGGCCCGTCGGCGTACCGCACCGTGAACTGCGCCGCCTTGATGCTGACGTCGCCCAGTTCCTTCGGCTCCGGGAAGCGGTAGATCCACACGTGGTTCCAGGTTCCGTCCCGGTTGTCGCCGATGTCGCCCACGTACAGCTGCCCGTCCGGCCCCAGCGAGATCGCCTCGACGTCGCGCGGCTTCCCGATGCCCGTCAGCGTCACCCGGGCCACCGTCTTGCCGGTCGCCGAGTCCACCGCGTACACGTATGGGCCGTCGTCGCTGTCGTTGTGCGTCCAGTAGACCCCTGGATGGATCCGGCTGGCCGCCAGCCCGCTCGACTCCCTGATCCGCGGGTCGGTGATGGTGAAGGACGAGGCCACCGGCGCCGGCGCCCCGGCCGCGAAGGCCGCTCCCCCCGGCGACAGGACGACGAGGACGGCGGCAAGCACGGCGGCAGGGCCGGCGGCGAGGGCGGCGGAGGAGGGCAGCAGGCGCATCCCCCCAGCCTGCCAGCCCGCGCGGCGTGTCCGGCATCACAACAGTGCCTGTCGCGTGATCCGCGATGATGACCGGATGCGTTTCATGTTCGTCGGTGACTCCATGACCATCGGACGCGCCGGCGACTACACCTGGCGCTACCGGATGTGGCAGCACCTGAACTCCACCCTCGGCCGCGCCCACGAGATCGTCGGCCCGCGCAGCGAGCTGTACGACACCTCCGCCGACACGCCCACCAGCCACGCCTACGCCGACCCCGGCTTCCCGCCGGAAGCCCGCCGCCATCTGGCGGGCTGGGGCGAGGGCTGGCAGCACATGGCCCCCCTCATCGGCCCCGCCGCCGGCGCCGGCCGGGCCGACGTCCTGCTCGTCTCCCTCGGCCTGATAGACCTCGGCTTCTACACCGCCGCCGACGAGACGGCCGCCAACGCCCGCCGCTTCATCGCGGCCGCGCGGGAGGCCCGCCCGGCCGTCCGGATGGTCCTGCTGCCCGTCATCCCGAACGTCCGGGCCGAGGAGGACGCCCCCTTCGCGGCCGAGGTGGCCCGCTTCAACGAGCTGCTGGCCAAGGCGGTCGCCGATCTGACGACCGACGCCTCGCCGATCCTGCTGGCCGCGCGCCCGCAGTCGTACGACATCCACCGGGACACCTACGACGGCACCCACCCCAACGCCTCCGGCGAGCACCGCCTTGCGGGGGAGTTCGCGGCGGTCCTGCACCAGGCGTGGGGGATCGGCGGGCCGTACCGCCGTCGCTGACGACCCGCGGGAGGCCCTTGCTTCGAGTGCACTCGAAGCAGTTGGCTTGGGACCCATGAAGTACACGCAGCTCGGACGCACCGGACTCAAGGTCAGCCGACTCGTCCTCGGCACGATGAACTTCGGTCCCCAGACCGACGAACCCACCAGCCACTCGATCATGGATGCCGCGCTCGACGCGGGCCTGAACTTCTTCGACACCGCCAACGTCTACGGGTGGGGCGAGAACAAGGGCCGCACCGAGGAGATCATCGGCACCTGGTTCGCCCAGGGCGGCGGCCGCCGCGACAAGACCGTCCTCGCCACGAAGGTCTACGGGTCCATGGCCCGCGACGGCGAGACCTGGCCCAATCACGACCGGCTGTCGGCGCTGAACATCCGACGGGCCGTCGAGGCGAGCCTCAAGCGGCTCCACACCGACCACATCGACGTCTACCAGTTCCACCACATTGACCGCCGGACCCCCTTCGAGGAGATCTGGCAGGCCGTCGACGTACTCGTCCAGCAGGGCAAGATCCTCTACGCCGGCTCCTCCAACTTCCCCGGCTACAAGATCGCCCAGGCCAACGAGGCGGCCGCCCGGCGCGGCGGCGTCGGCCTCGTCAGTGAGCAGTGCCTCTACAACCTGGCCGAGCGGCGCGCGGAGATGGAGGTCATCCCGGCCGCCCAGGAGTACGGCCTCGGGGTCATCCCCTGGTCCCCGCTCCACGGCGGCCTGCTCGGCGGGGTCATAAAGAAGGAGACCGAGGGCGGCCGCCGGGCCGAGGGCCGGTCCGCGGACGCGCTGGCCAACAGCGCGGTACGGGCGCAGGTGCAGGCGTATGAGGACCTGCTGGAGAAGCACGGCCTGGAGCCCGGCGAGACCGCGCTGGCCTGGCTGCTGACCCGGCCCGGGGTGACCGGCCCGATCGTGGGGCCGCGCACGGGCGAGCAGTTGGAGAGCGCGCTGCGCGCGCTGGAGCTGGAGCTGAACGACGAGCTCCTGACGGCCCTGGACGAGATCTTCCCGGGCCCCGGCCCGTCCCCGGAGGCCTTCGCCTGGTGAGCGGCCGCGCCCTCGCCCCGCACCGTGGTGATCGCGGTGCGGGGCGAGGGGCGGTTTCCGGGAGGTCCAGTGCTCCTGGCTACTGCCCGACGGCGGCCGCCACGGCCACGACGACGAACATCAGCACGAGCACACCGGCCATCACACGGTTTCTGGTCTTGGGATCCACCCGTCGAGCCTAACGCGGCCGCCGGCCGACCCGGCACCGGCCCCTCAGCCCTCCAGGGGCCAGGACCCGACGGTCTCGTAGCGGGGCTGTTCGCGGGGCACACCGCTGACGGGCAGGTGGCTGCGGACGAGGCTGAGCGTGCCGACCTGCCAGGGCGTGCCCTCGAAGCCGGCGAGGGCGTCCAGGTACGGGCGCAGGTGGGCGGAGGCGTCGCGGCTGCGGGCCAGGGTGACGTGCGGGGTGTACCGGCGGTGCTGTCCCATCGGCACCCCGGCGCGCCAGGCGGCGGCCTCGGCGCGGTCGGCGAGCAGCCGCAGCGCGGGCAGGTCCCCGGCGGCCCCGGTCCACAGGGTGCGCTCCCCGAAGTGCCCGGCGCCGTGCAGGCGCAGGGTGAAGGGCGCGGTGTGGTGGGCGGCGCGGGCGAGGCGGGCGTGGAGCTCGGGGAGCACCTCGTCCCGTACCTCGCCCATGAAGGCGAGCGTGAAGTGCCAGGCGGCCTCCGCGGCCCACTTCAACCGGTCGTCGCGCAGCGGCTCCACGGCCTCCCGCAACTCGGCCACGGCCGCCGCGGGCGGCAGGACGGCGGCGAACAGTCTCATCCCCCGACCCTAACGGCGCCCCCGCCCCCGGGCCCCTACGCGGCGGGCACCAGCTCGCGCCGCGCCGCCGGCACGAAGGTCACCCCGCGCCGGTCCACCCGGACCCGGAGGTTGCCCACGCGGGCCAGGACCACCGCGATGGCGACCCCCGCGGCCAGCGAGATCACGCCGCCCGCGGCCATGCCGATCCGCGCGCCGTACGTGTCCGTGATCCAGCCCATCAGCGGGGCACCCAGCGGGGTACCGCCGGTGAAGACCATCATGAACAGCGCCATGACCCGCCCCCGCATCTCCGGATCGGTGGCCATCTGCACGCTGGAGTTGGCCGTGACGTTGACCGTCAGGCCGAAGATCCCGATCGGCACCAGGAGCGCCGCGAACAGCCAGAAGCCGGGCGCGAAGGCGGTTACGAGCAGCAGGATCGAGAACAGCACGGCCGCCGTCACCAGCAGCCGCAGGCGGGAGAGCCCGCGCCGGGCCGCGAGCAGGGCGCCCGCCAGGGACCCGGCCGCGATCAGGGTGTTGAAGAGCCCGTACGTGCCCGCGTCCCCGTGGAACACGTCGCTCACGAACGCCGACAGCCAGATCGGGAAGTTGAACCCGAAGGTCCCGATGAAGCCGACCAGCACGATCGGCCAGACCAGCTCCGGCCGCCCGGCGACGTAGCGCAGGCCCTCGCGCAGCTGCCCCTTGGCGCGGGGCTGCGGCTCGACCGGGTGCAGCTCGTGCGCCCGCATCAGCAGCAGGCCGGCGATGGGCGCTGCGAACGACAGCCCGTTCAGCAGGAAGGCCCAGCCGGAGCCGACGGCGGTGATCAGCACACCGGCGATCGCCGGGCCGACCAGCCGCGCGGACTGGAAGTTGGCCGAGTTGAGGCTGACGGCGTTGGCGACCTGCTCCTTGCCGACCATCTCGGAGACGAAGGTCTGCCGGGCCGGGTTGTCCACGACGGTGACGAGGCCGAGCAGGAAGGCGGCGAGGTACACGTGCCAGACCTGGACGTGTCCGGCCAGCGTGAGCACGGCCAGTGCGACGCCCGTCAGGCCCATCGCGCTCTGGGTGGCGATCAGCAGCGGCCGCTTGGGCAGCCGGTCGGCGAGTACGCCTCCGTAGAGGCCGAACAGCAGCATCGGCAGGAACTGCAGCGCGATGGTGATGCCGACGGCGGAGGCGGAGCCGGTCAGGGAGAGGACCAGCCAGTCCTGGGCGATGCGCTGCATCCAGGTCCCGGTGTTCGAGACGACCTGGCCGGTCGCGAAGAGCCGGTAGTTCCGGATCTTCAGCGAGCTGAACATCGAGTTCTTGCCCGCGGAGGGAGCGGATGGAGCGGATGCAGCGGATGCCGATGTGGCGGTCGCGGCGGGAGCCGCGGTCGCGGCCGGTGCCGCGGTGGTGGGGGTGGATGTGTGGCCGGGTGCGGAGTCTGCTCCGGTTCCCGTACTCAAAAGCGTTCGCCTCCTGGCGTCGTTCCTTACAAGTGCGCGAGCTTCTCCAGGACGGGCGCGGCGGCGCGCAGCTTGGCCCACTCGTCCTCGGTCAGCTCGGCCGCGAGCCCGGCCAGGAAGGCATTGCGCTTGCGACGGCTCTCTTCGAGCATCGCCTCGGCTGTCTCCGTCTGGCGGACCACCTTCTGGCGGCGGTCGTCGGGGTGCGGCTCCAGCGTGACCAGTCCCTTGGCCTCCAGCAGCGCGACGATGCGTGTCATCGACGGCGGCTGGACGTGCTCCCGGCGGGCCAGCTCTCCGGGCGTGGCCTGGCCGCAGCGGGCGAGGGTGCCGAGGACCGACATCTCGGTCGGGCTCAGCGACTCGTCGACGCGCTGGTGCTTCAGGCGCCGGCCCAGTCGCATGACGGCGGAGCGGAGATCGTTCACGGCGGCAGCATCGTCGCCATGGGAAAGGTCATGCATGTCCTTAGAATAACTCATTACTCTAGCTAAGGAAAACGGGGTTAAACCGGCCATGGGTCGGCATCACTCGTACGGGTGAGTCGGGCGCGGAAAGTGACACGCGTCCCCACCGTCTGCCCCGACTCTTTGCGGCATGGGGACACATGTGCTGAGCATGCGCATAGACGGGGAGCTCCTCGACAGGCTCCGGATCCATGCCGCCAAACGCGGAATGAGCGTCCAGGACTATGTGGTCCGGACGCTCATTCGCGATGACTTCGACGAGCGCTTCAAGGCGGCCGTCGACGAGACGGAGAAGTTCTACGGGCTGACGTGAGCCCGCGTGCCTACGTGAGGCCGAGGGCCGGCATCGCGTAGTAGAAGACGAACACCGCCGACACGACGTACATCGCCACCGGGACCTCGCGGCCCCGGCCGGTCGCCAGGCGCAGCGCGCAGAAGCTCACGAAGCCGATGCCGATGCCGTTGGTGATCGAGTAGGTGAAGGGCATCATCACCATGGCCAGGAAGGCCGGGACGGCGATGGTGAAGTCGCTCCAGTCGATGTCCTTGACCGAGCCCGCCAGGATCAGGAAGCCGACCGCGACCAGGGCGGGCGTGGCCGCCTGGGACGGGACCATCGTGGCGAGCGGGGTGAGGAACAGCGCGACGGCGAAGAGACCGCCCGTCACGACGTTCGCCAGACCCGTACGGGCACCTTCGCCGACGCCGGCCGTGGACTCCACGAAGCAGGTGGTGGCCGAGGAGGAGGTCGCGCCGCCCGAGGCGACGGCCAGGCCGTCGACCAGCAGGACCCGGTTGATCCCGGGGAACTCGCCGGTCTTCTTGTCGATCAGCTTCGCCTCGTCGCCGACGCCCAGGATCGTGCCCATGGCGTCGAAGAAGCAGGACAGCAGCACGGTGAAGACGAAGAGGACGCCGGTCAGCACCCCGACCTTGCCGAACCCGCCGAACAGGCTGACCTGGCCGACGAGCCCGAAGTCGGGCGCGGCCACCGGGTTGCCGGGCCACTCGGGAACGGTCAGGCCCCAGGCGGTGGCAGGCAGCTGGGTGACCAGCTGGACGGCGACGGCGACGACGGTCATCACCACGATGGAGATCAGGATCGCGCCCGGCGTCTTGCGGATCAGCAGGGCGAGGGTCAGCAGCACCCCGACGACGAAGATCAGTACGGGCCATCCGTGCAGGTGGCCGCCCGTGCCGAGCTGGAGCGGGACGGTGGTGTGCGCGAGGTCGGGAATGCGGGTGACGAAGCCCGAGTCCACCAGGCCGATCAGCATGATGAACAGGCCGATGCCGATGGCGATGCCCTTGCGCAGGCCGAGCGGGACGGCGTTCATGACCCGCTCGCGCAGACCGGTGGCGACCAGCAGCATCACGACGAAGCCGGCGAGGACCACCATGCCCATCGCGTCGGCCCAGCTCATGCGGGGGGCGAGCTGGAGGGCCACGACGGTGTTGACGCCGAGACCGGCCGCGAGCGCGATGGGGACGTTGCCGATGACACCCATGAGGAGGGTGGAGAAGGCGGCCGTCAGGACGGTCGCGGTGACGAGCTGGCCGCCGTCGAGCTGGTGCCCGTACATGTCCTTCGCGCTGCCGAGGATGATCGGGTTCAGCACGATGATGTAGGCCATCGCGAAGAAGGTCGCGAAACCGCCGCGGACCTCGCGGGCGAGGGTCGAGCCGCGCTCGGAGATCTTGAAGTAGCGGTCCAGTCCTCCGGAGGGTTCCTGGGGGGAGGGGTCCGGACGGAGGGGAGCGGGGGCGGGGGCCGGAGTGCTCATACGGTCCTCATGGGGTGATTCAACAGAGAAAAGGGCCTCGCCCAGGTCGTTTCAGTATGAACACATGAACGAAAGGGCGTCCATCTCCGCGCGTAGACCTCGAATCGGCGCACCTAGACTGGGGGGCATGGCGAAATGGACCCCCAAGCACGAGGCGCCCGAGCCCCTGGAGGGCCCGATCGTCGCCACCATCACCGGCGGCACGATCCTGTGGTTCGCCCTGTTCGTGGTCCAGCTGCCCTTCTACGGCTGGTTCGCCGACCGGGACCTGCTGTGGTGGGTCTGGACCTGCGCGGCCGGCGGGTTCCTCGGCCTGATCGGCATCTGGTACGTCCGGGGGCGCGACGCGGCCCTCAAGCGGCACGCGGCGGAACGCGCCGCCGCGGAGGCGGACCGCTCCGCGTAGGCTCCAGCCGCAGCAGCTGCGGTGGTGTGTGCAGGTGCTCCGGCAGGTCCGCCAGGTCCTGCAGGTCCGCCGGGTCCTGCAGGCCGGGCACGGGGCGTTCCCCGCCGGTCGTGAACCACACGAAGACGTCCTCGCCCGTGCGGACCGGCAGCGCCGGGAAGGTGTTCTCCGCGTGCTCGGTGCGGTGCACGGCCGACGGAGCGGAGCCGGCGGCGGTCAGCGCCGGCCGGATCCGCCGGTCGAAGTGGCGCCCGAAGGCCTCCGCGTCCAGCGGATGGCAGACGGTCGCGGTCACCGGCCCCCCGGAGTCCGGGGCGGCGAAGCCGGGCCCGCGCAGCAGCAGTACGTCGTCCGAGTCCAGCATGGTCGCGTTGGCCGCCTCGCGGTGGGCCCGCCACACGGGGCCGTCGTAGAAGGCGTGCAGAGCCCGCTCCCGGGCCGCCATGTCCGGGAAGCTGCGCAGCCATACGAACCGGTCCGGATCGTCCAGGTCGCGGAACCGGCCGCCGACGGTGATGCCGGCCGCCTCCTGTCCGGTGACGAACTCCCGCTCGAAGAGTTCGATCAGCGTGTCCCGGGCGCCGGGGCGCAGGGTGTACTGCCGCAGCTCGACGATGACGTCGGCCGCGGGGACGGCGTGCAGGGGGTTCATGGGTTCACGGCGTTCATCGCGTTCATGGAGCGGAGGCTAGGGCCGGTCCACTGACATCCACCGTCAGTGGAACCAAGGGACGATTCGGGTCATCCCGAGGTCGTATCTTCCGGCTTCTCGGCGGGTGAAGCGTTCGAACGCCCTTTACCGTCGAAAGCATGACGCAGCGGGCGAAGATCGAATCCGACGGGCCCGACCCGGACCGGGGCGGCGGCTCCGGAGTCACCGGCACCGCCATCGACGCGGGGGCCGAGCTCGATCCGGTGCACCCGGTGAAACCGCCCGCCCCGCTGTTCAAGCCGGGCGGCCTGACCACCGCCGAAGTGGCCGAGCGCGTCGCGCGCGGCGACGTCAACGACGTCCCCGTCCGCAGCAGCCGCTCCGCCGCCGACATCGTCCGCGCCAACGTCTTCACCCGCTTCAACGCCATCATCGGCGTCCTCTGGGTGATCATGCTCTTCGTCGCGCCGATCCAGGACAGCCTGTTCGGCTTCGTGATCATCGCGAACACCGGCATCGGCATCATCCAGGAACTGCGCGCCAAGAAGACCCTCGACGGCCTCGCCGTCATCGGCGAGGCCAAACCCAGCGTCCGCCGCGACGGCCGCACCGCCGAGATCTCCACCTCCGAGATCGTCCTCGGCGACGTCATCGAACTGGGCCCCGGCGACAAGGTCGTCGTCGACGGCTCCGTCGGCGAGGCCGACAGCCTGGAGGTCGACGAGTCCCTGCTGACCGGCGAGGCCGATCCCGTCCTGAAGAAGCCCGGCGACCAGGTCATGTCCGGCTCCTTCGTCGTCGCCGGCGGCGGCGCGTTCACCGCCACCAAGGTCGGCCGCGAGGCCTACGCCGCCCAGTTGGCCGAAGAGGCCTCCCGTTTCACGCTGGTCCACTCCGAGTTGCGCTCCGGCATCTCCACCATCCTCAAGTACGTCACCTGGATGATGGTCCCGACCTCCATCGGCCTCATCGTCAGCCAGCTGATCGTCAAGGACTCCAACCTCAAGGACTCCATCGCCCGCACCGTCGGCGGCATCGTCCCGATGATCCCCGAGGGACTGGTCCTCCTCACCTCCGTGGCCTTCGCGATCGGCGTCATCCGCCTCGGCCGCAAGCAGTGCCTGGTCCAGGAACTCCCCGCCATCGAGGGCCTCGCCCGTGTCGACGTCGTCTGCCTCGACAAGACCGGCACCCTCACCGAGGGCGGCATGGACGTCACCGAGCTCCGTCCGCTCGGCGGCGCGGAAACCTCGTACGTCGAGAAGGTGCTCGGCGCCCTCGGCGAGTCGGACCCGCGCCCCAACGCCAGTCTCCAGGCGATCATCGACGCGTATCCCGACAGCGCGGAGTGGCGCTGCACCGAGTCGCTCCCCTTCTCCTCCGCCCGCAAGTACAGCGGCGCCAGCTTCAGCGAGGGTGACGGCGAGAACAACACCTGGCTGCTCGGCGCCCCCGACGTCCTCCTCCCCGCCGGAGACCCCGCCCTCGACGAGATCAACGACCTCAACGAGCAGGGCCTGCGGGTCCTCCTGCTGGCCCGCTCCGCCCGCGAACTGGACGACGCGGCCGTCGCCACCGGCGTGCGGCCCACCGCCCTGGTCGTGCTGGAGCAGCGGCTGCGGCCGGACGCCGCCGACACCCTGCGCTACTTCGAGGACCAGAACGTCAGGGCCAAGGTCATCTCCGGCGACAACGCGGTCTCCGTCGGCGCGGTCGCCGGCAAGCTGGGCCTGCCGGGCGCGGAGAACACCGTCGACGCCCGCAAGCTCCCGGCCGAACCGGGCGACATGGCCGACGCCCTCGACGGGAACTCCGTCTTCGGCCGCGTCACCCCGCGGCAGAAGCGCGACATGGTCGGAGCCCTCCAGTCCAGGGGACACACGGTCGCCATGACCGGCGACGGAGTCAACGACGTGCTCGCCCTCAAGGACGCCGACATCGGCGTGTCGATGGGCTCCGGCTCGGAGGCCACCCGCGCCGTCGCGCAGATCGTCCTGCTCAACAACAGCTTCTCGACGCTGCCGTCGGTCGTCGCCGAGGGCCGCCGGGTCATCGGCAACATCACCCGGGTCGCCACCCTCTTCCTGACCAAGACCGTCTACTCGGTCCTCCTCGCCGTCCTGGTGGTCTGCTGGCAGGTCGAATACCCCTTCCTGCCCCGCCACCTGACCCTCCTGTCCACGCTCACCATCGGCGTCCCGGCCTTCTTCCTGGCCCTGGCCCCGAACAAGGAACGCGCGAGGCCGCACTTCGTGAAACGCGTGATGCGCTACGCCGTCCCCGGCGGTGTCATCGCGGCGACGGCCACCTTCCTCACCTACCTGCTCGCCCGCGCCCACTACACCGGCCCCGACTCCCTCAAAGCCGAGACCAGCGCGGCGACCCTGGCCCTCTTCCTCACCTCGATGTGGGTCCTGGCGATCATCGCCCGCCCGTACACGTGGTGGCGCGTCGGCCTGGTCGGCGCCATGGCCGGCGCCTTCCTGGTCGTCCTCGTCGTCCCCTGGCTGCAGGACTTCTTCCAGCTCAAGCTCGAGGGCAACACGATGCCGTGGACCGCGGTCGCCCTCGCCGCGGCCGCCGCCACCCTGATCGAGTTCACCTTCCGCTGGGTGGACCGCCGCTTCCCGGCGTAGCCGGGCCGCGCCCGTCTAGTCGAACCAGCGGTCGCGGGCCAGTTCCGGTGTGCGGGACGGGTCCTCCAGGAGGGCTGCCACCTCGAAGCGGCGGGGCCATTGGCCCGCCGACCAGGCCAGGCCGGCGGCCACGCCTTCCAGGGTGGCCGCGTGGAGGGTGCCGTCCGGGGTGAGGCGCCAGTCGAGTTCGGTGCCGCCCGCGATCAGCTCCTCGTGTTCGAGGTACGTCAGCGGGGTGGCGGGACCCAGCAGGATGCGGACCGGTTCCGGTACGTCGTGCTCCTCGCCCGGGGTCGTGACCTCCGCCGGGACGGTCTCCGAGAGGCGGCGGACCTGCAGGAGCTCCGCCAGGTCCGCCGCCCGGGACGGGGTGACCGGCAGGAGGGGGAGGCCCTCCGTGAGGGGGAGGAGGTCGGGGGCGTCCGCGATGACCGCGTCGGCGGCGTCCACCACGAGGACCTCGCCGTCCACCACCGCGCGCAGCTCGTCGGGCAGGGTGACCTGCTCGGGGTCCAGGTCCGCCAGGGCGGTGTACAGGCCGTGCAGCTGGCGGCCCGTCACCTCGCGGTCCGGGTCGGCGAGGCGGGCCAGGAGCTCGGCGGCGCCGCCGGGTTCGTCCAGGAGGGCCGGCACGGTGGTCCGTACGCCCAGGGCGCGCAGGACCTGCTCGTCCTCGAAGCCCGTGGCGTCCGCCGACGTGTAGAGGCCCGCCAGCAGCGGGTCGCCGCCCGCCGCGCGCAGGCCCGCCGGGCGACGGCCGTCGAGGACCGGGTGGTCGCGCAGCCACCAGGCGGTGTACGGGCGCACGGACTGGGTGGTGCCGTCGGGGAGCAGGATCCGTACGGGCTGGGTCAGGGCGTCGCGGAGCGGGGGCAGGGCCAGCATCGCCAGGGCCTGCGGCCAGCAGTCGTCGTCGACGAGGTCCAGGTCGCGGACCGCGACCAGTTCCGTGGCCACCGGGGGGACGGGGAGGTCCGGCAGCTGGTCCAGGACGTCCTCGCACCACACGTCCACCGCGTCCAGCAGGCCTGCGTCGTCGGGCTCGGCGAAATCGCCGTCGCGTGGCTCCAGTTCGTCCGGGTCGAGGACCACGTCCGTGGCGCGGACCAGCTGGAAGGTGGCCAGGACCCCACAGGCGGTGAGGGTGTCCACGTCCCAGCGGGCGGCCAGTTCGGCGTCCAGACAGGGGATCTCGTCCTCGCGGACCACCGAGGCCAGCGGGCTGCCCGGGAGGAGGAGTTCACCCGCCGGGCTGAGCTCGCCGTCCTCGTCGGGGAGGGCGAGCGCGCCCAGCCACGGCTCGTCCCCCGGTGCCAGACCGGCGTCCCGGACCAGGCCGAGGACCACGTCGGCCAGTTCCTCGGCGTCCAGGGTGTCGGCGTCCTCGTCCCAGATCTCCCCGGCGTCGAGGGAGGCGGCGACGGCGGCCCGCACCTGCGGGGTCGTCAGCACCGCCCGTGCCGTGGCGGGCAGGGCGCCCAGCTTCTCCAGCAGCGGGTGCGCCGCCTCCGGGTGGGCCACCTTGAGGCCCAGCCGGGCCAGGCTCTCGGGGGTGTCCGCGTAGGGGAGGAGGACGTGGCGCGGCCCGATGGTGGTGCGGCCGTCGGCCAGCGGCACGGGAAGGCCGGAGAGCCGGTCGGGGTCGACCCCGGCGAGGCTGTCGTAGAGCCGGAACCACCACTCCGGGGTCCGCTCGATGCCGGCGATCCGCTCGATGGCGTCGCCCAGCGGCAGCCGGCCCACGCCCAGGGTGCGCAGCTCGGCGCGGCGCTCCAGGCCGGCCGGGAGCAGGGTCGGCAGGACCTCGGAGAGGACCTGTACGGTCTCGGCGCCCGCGCCCTCCACGACCTCGGCCTCGAAGGGGCGCAGGGCGTGGCGCTCCTCGGCGTGCTCGGGCGGGGCGGCGGGGGCCAGGAAGGCCGTGCGGGGCAGCCGGTCGAGGACGGCGGCGCGCAGGGCACCGTCCAGGGCGCCCTTGCCGAGCGGGCCGGGCACCAGGTCGACAAGGGCGGTGCTCACCGGGTCCCAGGTGCCGAGGAGTTCGGCGTACGCGTCGGCCGCGCGCTCCACGAGGAAGTCGGTCAGCGGACCGGGCGCGGGATGCCGGCGGGTGGTGTCCAGCGGCAGGGTCGCGATGAGCAGGGCCGGGATGCCGAGGGGTTCGTCGGTGGGCGTCGGCGCGTGCACCACGGGCGCGGTGGCCGGGCGCAGCGGGGCGCCCTCGGCGTCGACGGGCACGGCCCAGGACACCGACCAGGCGGGCCGCAGGCGTTCCTCGACGGGCCGGTCGGCGAGCAGGGCTGGGGCGATGGGGCCGCCGTGGCGGACGGTGCGCCAGCGGTTGGTGCCCGTACGGGAGTCCTCGATGACGGCGTACGGGCCCTCGTCGCGGCGGCGCAGGGTGCGGGTGCCGGCCGCCGGGGTGTCCACGACGACCTCCTGCAGCCCGGGGAGGGTGAGGAGGAGGGCGTCGTCGATGCCGGTCAGCAGCCGCTCCACGAGGTCCTCGGCGGCGGCGTCGCGCAGCGGGAGGACCACCACGGTGTCGTAGCCCTCGGGCGCCGTGCCCTCGGCGGGCAGCGGGAGGCGCAGCAGCGGTACGTGGCCGTCGCGGCGGCGCAGTTCGTCGCCGAGGCCGGGGCTGCCGACGGCGGCGCCCCGGGCCAGCTCCCGGGCCTCGGCGAGGGACCAGCGGACGCCGCCGTGGCGGCCCAGGACGGCGGGCTCGTCGCAGACGGCGAGAACGGCGGCGAAACCGACGCCGAAACGGCCCACGGTGTCGCCGGAGCCGGAGCCGGAGCCGGAGCCGGTGGCAGCCCCCGAGGCGCCACCCGCGAGGTCACCCGAGGCGTCCCGCGAGGTGTCCCGCTTGGCGGAGGCCCGCAGCGTGGACAGCGACTCCACGCCCGTCGCGTCCAGCGGGGCACCGGTGTTGGCGACGGCCAGCACCGCCCGCCCGCCCGCGCCGGGGTCCGCGGGGTCGGCCGGGTGCAGGGTGAGCCGCAACCGGCCCGGAACCCGCGCCCGGGCGGCGGCGTCGGCGGCGTTCTGCGCCAGCTCGACGACCAGCCGGTCCCGGTAGCCGCCGAGGGCCAGGTCCTCCTCGGCGTTGGCGTCCTCGCGGAAACGGGACGGGCCCGCGCCCCAGGCGTCGAGGACCCCGCGCCGCAGCCGGGCCGTGCCGAAGGGGTCCACGCCGCTCTGGGCCGCCGTCACTCGCACGTTCACGCCGCTGCCTCCAAGAAGTACCGGGCCTGGAACGCGGCCCTGAACTCCCGAAGGTATCGCGGCCGGGCCCGCCGAGCCCGGCCGGTGCGCCGCGGCCGCACCCGCGCGCGTGCCGGTCCGGCCCCGTGACAGGGCGAAGCCCCCGGTGACCGGAGTCAACGGGGGCTTCGCCGGAGGAGTTCCGAAGGTGTTCCGGAGGCGTCCCTGAGGTCAGAGCTTCTCGATCACGTAGTCGATGCAGGCCGTCAGCGCCTGCACGTCCGCCGGGTCGATCGCCGGGAACATGGCGATACGGAGCTGGTTGCGGCCGAGCTTGCGGTACGGCTCGGTGTCCACGATGCCGTTGGCGCGCAGCACCTTGGCGACCGCCGCCGCGTCGATGTCGTCCGAGAAGTCGATCGTGCCGATGACGGCGGAGCGCTTGTCGGCGTCCACGACGAACGGGGTCGCGTACTTCGACGCCTCCGCCCAGCCGTACAGGTTGCGCGCGCTGGTCGCCGTACGGCCGGTGGTGAACTCCAGGCCGCCCTGGCTGTTCATCCACTGCAGCTGCTGGTCCAGCAGGAAGAGGGTGGCGAGCGCCGGGGTGTTGTACGTCTGGTTCTTCAGCGAGTTGTCGATCGCCGTCGGCAGCGAGAAGAACTCCGGGATGTGCCGGCCGGAGTCGTGCACGCGCTGCGCGCGCTCCAGGGCGGCCGGGGAGAACGCCGCCAGCCACAGGCCGCCGTCCGAGGCGAAGGACTTCTGCGGGGCGAAGTAGTAGACGTCGGTCTCGGTGATGTCCACCGGCAGACCGCCGGCGCCCGAGGTCGCGTCCACCAGGACGAGGGACCCGGCATCGGCGCCCGCGACGCGCTTGATCGGCGCCGCGACACCGGTCGAGGTCTCGTTGTGGGTGTACGCGTACACGTCCACGCCCGCCTCGGCCACCGGCTCGGGGTGCGTGCCCGGCTCGGAGGAGATCACGGAGGGGGCTTCCAGCCACGGCGCGAGCTTCGCGGCCTTGGCGAACTTGGAGGAGAACTCGCCGAAGGTCAGGTGCTGGGACTTCTGCTCGATCAGCCCGTGGGTCGCGATGTCCCAGAAGGCGGTGGAGCCGCCGTTGCCCAGGATCACCTCGTAACCCTCGGGGAGCGAGAAGAGGTCCCGCAGGCCCTGGCGCACCGAGCCGACCAGGTTCTTGACCGGGGCCTGGCGGTGCGAGGTTCCGAGCAGGGAGGTTCCGGTGGCGGCGAGGGCGTCCAGCGCCTCGGTCCGCACCTTGGAGGGGCCCGCGCCGAAGCGTCCGTCGGCGGGCTTGATGTCAGCGGGAATCTGGATCTCAGCCACGAGCGGAGCGTATCCGGTCGCGGTCCGTGTGTCGGACCCGCGTCCACCCGATGAGACGCGTCGCGGTGGTGGCAGGGTGGTCGCGTGACGTCATCCGGTGCTTCGATGCGGGATCTTGAGCGGACCTTGCGGGCGGAACTGCGCGGGGAGGTGGATTTCGGCGCCGCGGCGCGGGCGTTGGTGACCATGGACGCCTCGAACTACCGGCGCGTGCCGGTCGGGGTCGTCGCCCCGCGCGACGCGCAGGACGTGGCGGCCGCGCTGCGCGTGTGCGCCGGGGCGGGGGTTCCGGTCGTGCCCCGGGGCGGCGGGACCTCCATCGCGGGCCAGGCGACCGGGGTGGGGGTGGTCCTCGACCTCACCCGGCACATGAACTCCCTGGTGTCCGTGGACCCGGCCGCCCGTACCGCCGTCGTCCAGCCGGGGCTGGTCCTCGACCGGTTGCGGGACGCGGTGCGCCCGTACGGGCTGACCTTCGGCCCGGACCCCTCCACGCACTCCCGCTGCACCCTCGGCGGCATGATCGGCAACAACGCCTGCGGGGCCCACTCGGTGGCCTGGGGGACCACCGCGGACAACGTGGCCGAGCTGGCGGTGACGGCGTACGGGGGCGGCACCCACCGGATCGGGACCGGCTGGTCGGGAGCGCCGGACGGGCTGCGGGAGCTGGTCGCGGGGAACCTGGCGGTGCTCCGGACCGGTATGCCGCCGGGCTTCTCACGGCGGATCTCCGGCTACGGCGCACTGGACGCGCTGCTGCCCGAGCGCGGGGTGGGGCTCGCTCGGGCGTTCTGCGGCAGCGAGGGCACGCTCGGCGTGGTCACGGAGGCGGTGGTGCGCCTGGTGGAGCTGCCGCCCGCGCCGGCCCTGGCCGTCCTCGGGTACGCGGACGAGACCGCGGCCGCGGACGCGGCGGCGGGGCTGCTCGCGTACGGCCCGCTGACGGTGGAGGGCATGGCGGAGGACCTGATCGGGCCCGGGACCGCAACCGCGGGCGGGCTGCCGCGGGGCAGGGCCTGGCTGTTCGTGGAGATGCGCGACGAGGGCGCGGCGCGTGCGCTCGTACGGGCCGCGGACGCGCTCGACGCGGTGGTGGTCAGGGACCCGGCGGGGCAGCGGGCGCTGTGGCGGATCCGCGAGGACGCGGCGGGCACGGCGACGCGGATGCCGGGAGGGGGGATGGCCTGGCCGGGGTGGGAGGACTGCGCGGTTCCGCCGGCGCGGCTGGGGGCGTACCTGCGGGAGTTCCGCGCCCTGCTGGCGGCGCACGGGCTGCGGGGATCCCCGTACGGGCACTTCGGCGAGGGCTGCGTGCACGTGCGGATCGACTTCGACCTGGCGTCGGCGAAGGGGGTGGCGGGCTTCCGCGCGTTCTCCTCGGAGCTCGCCGACCTGGTCGTCGCCCACGGGGGCTCGCTGTCGGGCGAGCACGGGGACGGCCAGGCGCGGGCGGAGCTGCTGCCGCGGATGTACGGACCGGCCGCCATCGCCCTCTTCGGCGCGTACAAGGACGTGTGGGACCCGGCGGGCGGGATGAACCCGGGGATGCTGGTCCGGCCGGCGCGGATCGACGAGAACCTCCGCTTCGAGGTGCTGCCGGACTCCTCTTTGGCGCGGGAGGTGGCCTCATGCGTCGGCGTCGCGAAATGCCGGTCGAGGGGGGTGGCCGGCGGACCCGCGGTCATGTGCCCGTCGTACCGGGTCACGGGGGAGGAGCAGCACTCCACGCGGGGCCGGGCCCGGCTGCTGCACGAGATGCTGGCGGGGGAGGTCATCACCGGCGGCTGGCGTTCGCCGGAGGTCGCGGAGGCGCTGGACCTCTGCCTGGGCTGCAAGGGCTGCCTCAGCGACTGCCCGGTGGGCGTGGACATGGCCACGTACAAAGCGGAGTTCCTGCACCGCCACTGGGCGGGCCGCATCCGCCCCCTGTCGCACTACACCCTGGGCGGCCTCCCGTCCTGGCTCCGGCTGATCGCCGCCCTGCGCCTGCCGTCCGCGGCGAACGCGGCAGCCCGCCGGTTCGGGGTCCCGGGATTGGCTCGGGAACGGCCCCTGCCGGCCATGGACCGCGAGCCGTTCACCCGCTGGTGGCGCAGCCGCCGCGGGGGCCCGGTAGCCCCGGCGGGGCAGGGTCCGGGGCGGAGCCCCGGTTCCGGGAAGGGGCGGGGTGGGGAAGGCCGCCCGCAGGGGGCCGCCTCCGGCGCCGGCCCGGCCGTTGCCCCGGTGCCCTCGCGGGTCGCGGCGCCCACGCCGGTTCCGCCCGGAACGCCGCCCCCGCCGCACGATCCGGCCTCGCCGGGGTGTGAGGCGCGGGATCGGGCGGAGCCCGGGAGCCGCCCGCAGGGCAGCTCAGCTCCGGCTCCGGCTCGGGGCCCGGCTCCGGCTCCGGCTTCGGCTCGGGGCCCGGCTCCGGCTTCGGCTCTGGGCCCGGCCGTCACGTTGTGGCCCGACACTTTTACCGAGCACCTGTCCCCCGAGACCGGCCGCGCAGCGGTCCGCGTGCTGCGGGCCGCCGGCCTCACCGTCACCCTCCCCCTGGGACGCGTCTGCTGCGGCCTGACCTACCTCTCCACCGGCCGCCTGGACCGCGCCCGCAAGGTCCTGCGCCGGACCCTGGACGCCGTCGGCGACGACGTACGGGCCCCCGTGGTCGTCCTCGAACCCAGCTGCGCCGCCGCCCTCCGCGCCGACGTGCCCGCCCTGCTCCCCGACGACCCCCGCGCGTCCCGGCTGGCGGCGGCCGTGCGGACCTTCGCCGAGACCCTGGAGGAGTACGCCCCGGCCTGGCAGCCGCCCCGCCTCGACCGGCTGGTCGTCGGCCAGACCCACTGCCACCAGCACGCGGTACTCGGCGACTCCGCCGACCGCCGCCTGCGCGAACGGGCCGGCCTGACCGGCGCGCTCAGCGGCGGCTGCTGCGGCCTGGCCGGGAACTTCGGCTTCGAGCCGGGCCACCACTCCGTGTCGGTGGCGTGCGCCGAGGAGCAGTTGCTGCCGTCCCTCCGCGAGGCCCCGCCGGACGCCCTCGTCCAGGCGGACGGCTTCTCCTGCCGTACGCAGATCGACCAGCTGGGCGGCGGGATCCAGGGCCGCCACCTGGCCGAACTCCTGGCGGAGGCGCTGCCGTACCGCCGGCTGTAAGGCAAGACATACGGCGACACTCCTTACGACCCCCTAGTCTGGAGGAATGACCGCGTCCACTCCCGCCGCAGGCTCCGCCCCCGCCCCGAGCTCCGCCCCGTCACCGGCGGCCCCGCCCGCTCCCGGCACCTCTGCGGGAAGCGCTCCCGGCTCCGCGGGACGCGGTCCCGGCACCCGCTTCGGCCCGGTGGCCCTGGTGGTCTCGGCGGGCATCTCGGTGCAGTTCGGCGCCGCCCTCGCGGTCATGATCATGCCCAGGGCGGGCGCCGCGGGCGTGGTCACGCTGCGCCTCGCCGCCGCGGCCCTCGTGCTGCTGCTCCTGTGCCGCCCCAGGCTGCGCGGCTACTCACGCTCCGACTGGGGCACGGTCCTCGCCTTCGGCGTCACCATGGCCGGGATGAACGGCCTCTTCTACCAGGCCGTGGACCGGATCCCGCTCGGCCCGGCCGTCACCCTGGAGGTCCTCGGCCCGCTCGCGCTGTCCGTCCTCGTCTCCCGCCGCCTGGTGAACCTGCTCTGGGCGGGTCTCGCCCTGGCCGGCGTGGCCCTCCTCTCCGGCCACGGCGGTGGCGGCGGCTTCGGCGGCCTCGACCCGGCGGGCGCCGCCTTCGCGCTCGGAGCGGGCGCGATGTGGGCGGCGTACATCGTCTTCAGCGCCCGTACCGGCCGCCGCTTCCCGCAGGCGGACGGCCTCGCCCTGGCCATGGCGGTGGCCGCGGTGATCTCCTTCCCGCTGGGCGTGGTCGAGGCGGGCTCGGCCCTCGTCGTACCGAGCACCCTCGCGCTGGGCGTCGGCGTGGCCCTGCTGTCCTCCGTGCTGCCGTACACCCTCGAACTGCTCGCCCTGCGCCGGCTCCCGGCCCCCACCTTCGCGATCCTGATGAGCCTGGAGCCGGCGATCGCGGCGACCGCCGGCTTCCTGGTCCTGAACCAGGCGCTGTCCCCCCTGGACGCCCTGGCCATCGCCTTGGTGATCGCGGCCAGCATGGGCGCGGTCCGTTCCCAGAGCCGCAAGCGGCAGCCCGCCTGAGGGTCGCCGGCACCCCCTCGCCCTGGCCTCAGAAGCCGAGGGCGAGGGCCCCGATGGCGGGGGCGGCGTAGAGGAGCGGGAAGGGGGCGTGGGCGTAGGCGCGGGCGCGCAGGACGGTGATGACGGCGCCGGTGAAGTAGAGGATGAGGCCGACGGCGGCCGCGATGCCGATGGCCGGGACGAAGAGGCCGACGAGGAGGCCGACCGCCCCGGCGAGCTTGGCGGCTCCGAGGAAGTTCCACAGCCCGCGCGGGACGCCGTACTCGGCGAGCGGCTCCACGACGAACTTTGCGCGGAAGAACACCGAGGCTCCGGAGAACCCGGCCATGAAGGCGGCGACGAGGGTGACGACGGTGGCGGTGGTGGACATGGCGTGTGCTCCTGTCGGGCGGTGGCACTGGTCGGTTGCTCTCGCTTCTCTGACCCGCCGCGACCGTGGAGTGTGACCGCGCCGGTGAAAAACTTTCGGAACGCACGACGGCAATGGCCCGAGCAGCGTGCGCCGGCCGGGTCGGCAGACTTGGCGGACCGCCCGGGCACTGCGGGCGCGTGGCCGAAGGAGTGGGTGGGGGTGCCGGTGGAACTGGGTTCGGTGGTCATCGCGGTGGCGGGTGTCGCGGGGACCCTGGGAGGGGCTTTGCTCAGCCAGCGCGGGCTCGAACGTGCGAAGCGCCGGGAGATCGAACTGGTCCGGGGGATCGAGGAGGTGCGTGAGAGTGCTTCGCTGCGGCGGTCCTGTTATACGGAGCTCAACAGCGCGGCGCGCCAGTTCACCACCGCGCTCAACCGGTATCTGCACGTCCTGAGAGAGCGCGGCGCGGACGACACCGAAAGCGCCGCGCTCGAGGAGGCGAAGAACGCCCACCGCGATCGGTACTCCGAAGCGCAGATGATCGCTCCCGACGAGGTGTTGCGACAGGTGAGCCTCGTCAATCGGGCGTTGACCGCGGTCTACGGGCAGGTCAAGCGCCTGGAACGCGGTGACCCCGGCCCGGGCGAAACGATGGAGGCCGCGGGCCGGGCCCAGCACGAGATCTGGGCGCTGATCCGGAGCATGAGGGCGGCGATGCGTCACGATCTCGGGGTGTAGCGGGCCGACATGGCCGCCAGGGCGGACGTGATGGCGGAACGGAGGGCCGGCGGGGACAGGACCTCGGCCTCCGGGCCCAGGGAGAGGAACTGGGACCGGGCCTGTTCCTGCGACTCGACCGGGAGTACGGCCCGGGTCCAGCCCGGGAGTTCGGGGTCGGGTGTGCCGGTGGCGGCCAGGGCGCGGGCCTGCGGGCCCGTCAGCCGGGCCGCCGCGGCCGGGGAGAGGCGCACCACGGCCTCCTCGGGGTGGAGGCGGGCGTGGAAATCGGCCTGCGTGCGGCGCCAGTGGGCCGCCAGGTCGAAGCCGGCCGGGGGTTCGGCCTCCTCCGTCGTTTCCCGCAGCGAGAGGATCTGGTCGATCCGGTAGGTGCGGGGGCCCTCCGGGCCGGCGACCAGGTACCAGCGGCCCGCCTTCAGGACCAGGCCGTACGGGGCCAGCCGTCGGTCCACCTCCCGGGGCTCCTTCCAGCGCCGGTAGCGCACCTCGATCACCCGCCCCCGCCAGACGGCGTCGGCGACCTGTGCCAGGTGCGGGGTCTCCTCGTGCTCCGCGTACCAGCCCGGGGCGTCCAGGTGGAAGCGCAGCCGCATCCGGTCCGCCTGGGCGCGCAGTTCCGGGGGCAGGGCCGCCCGGAGTTTGAGCTGGGCCGCCGACAGGGCGGGGCCCAGGCCCAGTTCCGCCGCCGGGCCCGGCATGCCGGTCAGGAACAGGGCCTCCGCCTCAGGGGTGCTGAGCCCGGTCAGCCGGGTCCGGTAGCCGGCGAGGAGCCGGTAGCCCCCGCTGTGGCCCGCGTCCCCGTACAGCGGCACGCCCGCCGCGGCCAGCGCCTCGGCGTCGCGGTAGACCGTGCGTACGGACACCTCCAGCTCCCGCGCGAGTTCGGCGGCGGTCATCCGGCCCCGGGTCTGGAGCAGCAGGAGGATCGACAGCAGGCGGCTCGACTTCACTGACACAGGATGTCAGGGGAGCGCTCCTACGGTCCCCCCATCACCACGAACACGGGAGCACCGCATGAACGACTTCGACTTCCTCGCCGGCAGCTGGGACGTCGCCAACCGCTGGCGTACCGACTTCCTCGACGCCGACAGCGGCTACGAGGAGTTCCCGGCCGTTTCCCACGTCTCGCGCCACTTCGACGGGGGCGCCAGCTTCGACGAGATCGACTTCCCGACCAAGGGCTTCGGCGGTCTCACGCTGCGCCTGTACGACACGGAGCGCGAGGAGTGGTCGCTGTACTGGTCGAGCCGCCGGACGGGGACCCTTTTCCCGCCCGTGGTGGGCCGGTTCACCGACGGCCACGGCGTCTTCGAGGGCGAGGACACGCACGCCGGGAAGGCGGTCCGCGTGCGGTTCGTGTGGTCCGGGACGACCTCCGGCTCGCCGCGCTGGGAGCAGTTCTTCTCCGTCGACGAGGGCGAGACCTGGCTGCACAACTGGACCATGCAGTTCACGCGCCGTCCCTGACGCGGGCCGGTGCCCGCCCGGCCGGCACGGGGGACCGGCCGGGCGGGGCGCTGCCGACACTCCCTAGCCCAGCGGGAGGTCCAAGTAAGAGGGCGTCGGCTCGGGGGAGGTGAAGGCCAGCGTCGCGCGCGGCAGGTTCGCGTCTGCGTAGAAGGGGTCGCGGGCATCGATCACCAGCAGGAGGCGGTGGCCGCGCGGAACGTCGTACGCCGTGGCCTGGAGCTCGAGGTCCGCGCTGACCAGGCTGTCGGGCGGGGAGCCGAGGTCGGTGTACGGGGCGTGCGTGACGAGGTGGGCGGCGCCGTCGGGCGCCGTGTCGAAGAGGTACGCGACGAAGCCGGAGCCGGGGTTCGCGGCCCGGTACGTGACGCGCAGTTTCGGTGTGCCCCGCAGCCGAAGGGTCTCCGGGGTGGGCGCGGCGGCCCACACCGCGGCGACGGTGCGGTCGATCTCGCCCGTCGGGTAGACCTTCGGGCGGCCGGCCAGCTCGGCGTATCCGGAGGTGACGACGGTGTCGGCGACGGTCGCCGGGGTGTCCACCCCGCACAGCACGGTCGCCGTCCAGCCGGCCTCGGGCTGCTCGGCCAGTTCACCGCCGCCCGCCAGGTACAGCCGGTGAACGTGCTCGGTCAGCGAGGGCCAGGTCGGGCGGGGCTCGAGGGTCCTGCTCCACATGACCTCGCCGAGCACCTGGCCCTCGTCGGCCATGCCGTCGTCGATGCCCCTGAGGTGGTGGTCGAACCAGCGGTGGGCGTCCGTCCAGATCCGGTCGGGCAGGCCGAGCATGCCCGGCGTCTCGGGACCGGAGTGGTCGCCCACGGAGAGGGTGAGGCGCTTGGGTCCGGTCAGCTCGTTGAACATCCTCAGGGTCTGGTTGGGCGGGAAGAGCGTCTCGTGCCAGGCGTGCGCGTAGAAGACGGGCACCTGGCGGCGGTTGAGCTCCTTGATGTGCGTGAAGGGCGAGCGGGCCTCCGCCCAGCGCAGGGTGCCCCGCACGTCGCGGTCGGCGAGGACGTTGTCGAAGACGCTCTGCGTCTGCGGGCTCAGCCGCGCCTTCGCGGCGGCGGCGAGCAGGGCCCGTACGGCCGCGACGTGGCGGGTGGAGTTCTCGTACAGCGCCTCCCCGAGATCGCCCCAGCTGCTCAGCGCGACGACGGCGTCGACGCGGGTGTCGTGCGCGGCGACCAGCTGGCTGATGCCCGAGCCGTACGAGGCCCCGAGGAAGCCGATCTTCGTCACCGGGCCGGTGGTGCGCTCGAGGAGGTGGTCCAGGGCCCGGCTGCCGTCGGCGACGTCGAGCGGCCCGGCCACCTCCACCTGTCCCTCGGAACCGGTGAATCCGCGGGCGGTGTAGGCGAGGACGTCGTAGCCGCGGGCGGCGAAGAGGGTGGCCTGGACGGCGTACGCGAGCCAGCCCAGGCTGGTCCACGGCGAGGGCATCACGATCACCGGGCGCGGCTGGGTCCCGGTGCGGCGCCAGAGGCCGGCGTCGAGCAGGTCGCCGTCGGCGCCGCTCACCTTGCCGCGGGTGAAGACGGCGACGGAGCGGAGCGCGGCGACCTCGGCGGCGCGGGCAGGGGCGAGGCGGGTGACGTCGCCGCTCTCCAGGGCGGTGACGAAGGCGCCGAGGGCGGTCGGGTCGAGTTCGGGGTGGAGCGAGAAGGGTGCGGGGGTCCGCGGGGCTGCCGGGGTTCGCGGGGTTCCCGGGGTTCCGGGGGTTTCGGGGGTTCGGGGAGCTGGAGTCACGCCGGTTCATCCTCTCCGTCGTGGTCTGCGTCGAGTGACGTGAACGTGCTGTGCTCGCCCGGGCCCGGAGCGGAACGTCCAGTATCGACGGGACATCCGGTGACGTTTCGCGGGTTTCCGGCGTACGGCCTGAATCGCCCCTCGCGCCGTCGGCGGTCGGGCAGGCGCGGGACCTGCGGCCGGCAAGCGGGGCGACAACTCGACTGTGGTGGACGTCGGTTGAGGTGGGTGGCGGGAACCTGCCGCCTTCCCGTCAAATCATGCAAGCACGCTTGATTGTTTTTGCGGAGGCTGCCAGTCTTCCCCTCACGCCGAGAGGGGAGCGCCCCGTGCCCGATCCGTCCACAGCCGCTGCCGACGCCCTTGCCGCTGCCGCCGTCTTCCTCGATCTGCGGGAGGAGGGACGCGAACTGGACGCCCTGGTAGGGGAATTGCCCGGCTCAGACTGGGCGCGGCCCACCCCCGCGCCCCGCTGGAGCATCGCCCACCAGATAGCCCACCTGCACTGGACCGACCGGGCCGCGCACCTGTCCCTCACCGACGCCACCGGCTTCGGCCGCATGGTCGAGGAAGCCCTCGCGGCTCCCGACTCCTTCGTCGACGAAGGCGCCGAGGAAGGCGCGAAGCTGCCGCCCGCCGAGCTGCTCGACCGCTGGCGGACCGGGCGCGCCGCCCTGGACGAGGCGCTCGCCGCCGCCTCCCCCGACACCCGCTTCCCCTGGTACGGGCCGCCGATGAAGGCCGCCTCGATGGCGAGCGCCCGGCTGATGGAGACCTGGGCGCACGGCCAGGACGTAGCCGACGCGCTCGGCGTGCGCCGGACCCCGACCGCACGGCTGCGACACGTGGCCCGCATCGGCGTACGGGCCCGCGACTACGCCTACGCCGTGCGCGGACTGCCCGCCCCGGAAGGGGAATTCCGGGTCGAGCTCACGGCGCCCGACGGCTCGGGGACGTGGGAGTACGGCCCGGCGGAGGCCCCGCAGCGCATCACGGGCCCGGCGCTCGACTTCTGCCTGCTGGTGACCCAGCGCGCCCACCGCGCCGATCTCGCCCTCACGGCCACGGGCCCCGACGCCGACCGCTGGCTCGACATCGCCCAGGCCTTCGCGGGCCCGGCCGGCGCGGGCCGCGAGCCGGGGGCCGCGCGGTGAACCGCCGCCCGCTGCGCATCGGCAATGCCTCGGGCTTCTACGGGGACCGCTTCGACGCCCTGCGCGAGATGCTGACCGGCGGCCCGCTGGACGTGGTGACCGGCGACTACCTGGCCGAGCTGACCATGCTGATCCTCGGCCGTGACCGCCTGAAGAACCCGGACCTCGGCTACGCCAAGACCTTCCTGCGCCAGCTGGAGGAGGGTCTCGGGCTGGCGCACGAGCGGGGCGTACGGATCGTCGCGAACGCCGGCGGCCTGAACCCGGCCGGACTCGCCGATGCCGTACGGGCGCTGGCCGCCAAGGTGGGCGTGCCGGTGAGCGTCGCGCACGTCGAGGGCGACGACCTGATGCCGTACGAGGAGGGCGCACTGACGGCCAACGCCTACCTCGGCGGGGCCGGGATCACCGCCTGCCTGCGGGCGGGCGCGGAGGTGGTCGTGACCGGCCGGGTCACGGACGCGGCGCTGGTCAGCGGTCCGGCGGCCTGGTGGTTCGACTGGGCGCCGGACGACTACGACCGGCTGGCGGGGGCGGTGGTCGCGGGCCACGTCCTGGAGTGCGGAACCCAGGCCACCGGCGGCAACTACTCCTTCTTCACCGCGCACGACGTGCGGCGGCCCGGGTTCCCGCTGGCGGAGATCTCCGAGGACGGCTCCTCGGTCATCACCAAGCATCCGGGTACCGGCGGGGTCGTCTCGTTGGGCACGGTGACGGCCCAACTCCTCTACGAAACCCAGGGCGTCCGCTACCTCGGCCCGGACGTGACGGCCCGGCTGGACACGGTCCGGCTGTCCGAGGAGGGACCGGACCGGGTCCGCATCTCCGAGGTGCGCGGAGAGGCTCCTCCGCCCTCCCTCAAGGTGGGGCTGACCCGCCTCGGCGGCTGGCGCAACGAGGTGGTCTTCGTCCTGACCGGCCTGGACATCGAGGCCAAGGCGGACCTGGTCCGCGCCCAACTCGCCGGCCTGCTCACGGAGGTCGCCGACGTCACCTGGACCCTGTCCCGGACGGATCACGAGGACGCCCCGACAGAGGAGACGGCCGGCGCCCTGCTCCGTCTGGTGGTCCGGGACCCCTCCCCGGACCGGGTGGGCCGCCCCCTGACCTCCGCGGCCGTCGAACTCGCCCTGGGCAGCTACCCGGGCTTCCACGTCACCGCCCCACCGGGTCCGGCCCAGCCGTACGGGGTCTTCCGCTCGGCGTCGGTGCCCGCGGACGCCGTCCGCCACGCGGCGGTCCTCCCGGACGGCACCCGCCTCCCGATCCCCGCCCCCCACGGCGCCGACCGGGCATCTTCAGCCCCGCCGGCGTTCGAGGCGCGGGGGTCCGGGGCTCCGGGGGCGGAGCCCCCGGTTTCGGGAAGGGGCGGGGTGGGGGAGAGCCCCGCAGGGTCCACCACCCGCGCCCCCCTGGGGGCAGTGGCCGGGGCCCGCAGCGGCGACAAGGGCGGGGACGCCAACGTAGGCGTGTGGGTGCAGACCGATGCCGCCTGGGACTGGCTGCACCGCACCCTCACGGTGGAGACCCTCCAGGCCCTGCTCCCCGAGACCCGCTGCCTCCCCGTCACCCGTCACGCGCTGCCGCAGCTGAGGGCCCTGAACTTCACCATCACCGGCATCCTCGGCGACGGCGTCGCCTCCGGTCACCGCTTCGACCCCCAGGCCAAGGCCCTCGGCGAATGGCTCCGCTCCCGCCACCTCGACATCCCCACCCACCTCCTGCCGCCGCCACCCGCCCCGGAGGGGAACCGCCCGTGACCCGTCTCGCGACCACCGTCGACCCGCACGCCCCCGAGCACGCCCAGGCCCGTACCGCCGCCCTCGAACGCCTCGCCGCCCTCGACGCCGAGCACGCCAAGGCCCTCGCCGGCGGCGGCGAGAAGTACACCGCCCGCCACCAGGCCCGCGGCAAGCTGCTCGCCCGCGAGCGCATCGAGCTGCTGCTCGACCCGGACACGCCCTTCCTGGAGCTGTCCCCGCTCGCCGCCTGGGGCAGCGACTACCCCGTCGGCGCCTCCATGGTCACCGGCATCGGCACGGTCGAGGGCGTCGAGTGCCTGGTCACCGCCAACGACCCCACCGTCCGCGGCGGCGCCTCCAACCCCTGGACGCTGAAGAAGGCCCTGCGGGCCAACGAGATCGCCCGCCAGAACCGGCTCCCCTGCATCAGCCTCGTGGAGTCCGGCGGCGCCGACCTGCCTTCCCAGAAGGAGATCTTCATCCCGGGCGGTGCGATCTTCCGCGACATCACCCGGCTGTCGGCCGAGGGCATCCCCACCCTCGCCGTCGTCTTCGGCAACTCCACCGCCGGAGGCGCGTACGTCCCGGGCATGTCGGACCACACCATCATGATCAAAGACCGCTCCAAGGTGTTCCTCGGCGGGCCGCCCCTGGTCAAGATGGCCACCGGCGAGGAGAGCGACGACGAGTCCCTCGGCGGAGCCGACATGCACGCCCGCACCTCCGGACTCGCCGACTACTACGCCCTCGACGAGCACGACGCGATCCGCCAGGCCCGCCGCGTCGTCGCCCGCCTGAACCACCGCAAGCCGTACGGGGACCCGCCCAAGGCCGAGGAGCCCCTGTACGACCCCGAGGAACTCCTCGGCATCGTCCCGCCCGACCTGAAGACCCCCTTCGACCCCCGCGAGGTCATCGCCCGCATCGTCGACGCCTCCGACTTCGACGAGTTCAAACCGCTCTACGGCACCAGCCTCGTCACCGGCTGGGCCACCCTCCACGGCTACCCCGTCGGCATCCTCGCCAACGCCCAAGGGGTGCTGTTCAGCGCCGAGTCGCAGAAGGCCGCACAGTTCATCCAGCTCGCCAACCAGCGCGACATCCCGCTCCTGTTCCTCCACAACACCACCGGCTACATGGTGGGCAAGGAGTACGAGCAGGGCGGCATCATCAAGCACGGCTCGATGATGATCAACGCGGTCTCGAACTCCCGCGTCCCCCACCTCTCCGTCCTGATCGGCGCCTCCTACGGGGCCGGCCACTACGGCATGTGCGGCCGCGCCTACGAGCCCCGCTTCCTCTTCGCCTGGCCCAGCGCCAAGTCCGCCGTCATGGGCCCGGCCCAGCTCGCCGGCGTGCTCTCCATCGTGTCGAGGCAGTCCGCCGCCGCCAAGGGACAGCCCTACGACGAGGAAGCGGACGCCGGGATGAGGGCCTTCGTCGAGGCCCAGATCGAGTCCGAGTCCCTGCCGATGTTCCTGTCCGGGCGGCTGTACGACGACGGGGTCATCGACCCGCGCGACACCCGTACCGTCCTCGGCCTGTGCCTGTCGGCCGTCCACAACGCCCCCGTCGAGGGCGCCCGTGGCGGCTTCGGCGTCTTCCGGATGTGAGCCCGCAGATGACCATGCCCAGTACCTCGCCCTCGGCCCTCCTCGTCGCCAACCGCGGCGAGATCGCCGTCCGCGTCTTCCGGACCGCCCGCGCCCTGGGCCTGGACACCGTCGCCGTGTACTCCGACCCCGACGCCGACGCCCTGCACGTCCGAGAGGCCGACGCGGCCGTCCGCCTGCCCGGCGCCGCCCCCGCCGACACCTACCTGCGCGGCGACCTGATCATCAAGGCCGCCCTCGCCGCCGGCGCCGACGCCGTCCACCCCGGCTACGGCTTCCTCTCCGAGAACGCCGCCTTCGCCCGCGAGGTCCAGGCCGCCGGGCTGACCTGGATCGGGCCGCCCCCCGAGGCCATCGAGGCCATGGCCTCCAAGACCCGGGCCAAGGAGCTGATGCGCGCCGCCGGGGTGCCGCTCCTCGAACCCGTCGACCCGGCCACCGCCACCGCTGCCGACCTGCCGCTGCTGCTCAAGGCCGCCGCCGGGGGAGGCGGCCGCGGCATGCGCGTGGTCCGCGAGCTCGACGGCCTCAAGGAGGCCCTCGACGCGGCCTCCGCCGAGGCCCGCTCCGCCTTCGGCGACGGTGAGGTCTTCGCCGAGCCCTACGTGGAGCGCGCCCGCCACGTCGAGGTCCAGGTCCTCGCCGACGCCCACGGCACCGTATGGGCGCTCGGCACCCGCGACTGCTCCCTCCAGCGGCGCCACCAGAAGGTCATCGAGGAAGCCCCCGCGCCCGGCCTCCCCGAAGGCCTGCGCACCACCCTCCACGAGGCCGCCGTCGCCGCCGCCCGCGCGGTCTCGTACGAGGGAGCCGGCACGGTCGAGTTCCTCGTCACCGCCGACGGCCGCCCGTACTTCCTCGAGATGAACACCCGCCTCCAGGTGGAACACCCCGTCACCGAAGCCGTCTTCGGCCTCGACCTCGTCGCCCTCCAGCTGCGCATCGCGGCGGGCGCGGCCCTGCCCCTGACACCCCCGCACCCCACCGGCCACGCCGTCGAGGCCCGCCTCTACGCCGAGGACCCCGCCCGGGACTGGCGCCCCCAGACCGGCGTCCTGCACACCCTCGCCGTCCCCGGCCCGGTCCGCGTGGACACCGGCTTCACCGACGGGGACACCGTCGGCATCCACTACGACCCCATGCTGGCCAAGGTCATCGCCCACGCCCCCACCCGCGCCGAGGCCGTCCGCGTCCTCGCCCGCGCCCTGTCGGGAGCCCGGATCCACGGCCTGACCACCAACCAGGAGCTGCTCGTACGCTCGCTGCGCCACCCGGAGTTCACCGCCGGTCAGCTCGACACCGGCTTCTACGAGCGTCACCTCACCACCCTCACCGCAGCCGCCCCGGACGCCACCCTGTCCGCCCTCGCCGCCGCCCTCGCCGCCGCCGCGCCGGCCCCGGACGCCCCGCTCGCCGCCCGCCTCGGCGGCTGGCGCAACGTCCGCTCGCAGCCGCAGACCCGCCGCTACACGGCTGCCGGCACCGAGTACGAGGTGCAGTACCACCCCGTCGGCCACCCGGGCGTTCGGGTCCTGTCCGCCGAACGGCACCTCGTCACCCTCGAAGTCGACGGCGTCCGACGGATGTTCCACGTGAAACACAATTCGAACAAGCCGGAGGTCTACGTCGACTCCGCGCTCGGCGCCCACACCCTGAGCCCCGTCCCCCGGTTCGCGGACCCCCAGGACCGCACCGAACCGGGCTCCCTGCTCGCCCCGATGCCCGGCACCGTCGTCCGCGTCGCCGAGGGCCTGGGCCCCGGCAGCCCGGTCACCGCCGGGCAGCCCCTGCTCTGGCTGGAGGCCATGAAGATGGAACACCGCATCCTCGCGCCCGCCTCCGGCACGCTCACCGCGCTCCACGCCGCCACCGGCCAACAGGTCGAGTTCGGCGCCCTGCTCGCCGTAGTCCAGGAGGAACCGCAAGCATGAGCTCCGTCATCGAATCCCAGGAACACAAGGCGCTGCGCGCGGCGGTCGCCGCGCTCGGCCAGAAGTACGGCCGCGACTACCTCGCCCGCGTCGCCCGCGAGGGCGGCCACCCCGACGAGCTGTGGGCCGACGCCGCCACGCTCGGCTACCTTGGGGTCAACCTGCCCGAGGAGTACGGCGGCGGGGGCGGCGGCATCACCGAACTCTCCATCGTCCTGGAGGAGCTGGGCGCCGCCGGCTGCCCGCTCCTGATGATGGTCGTCTCACCCGCCATCTGCGGCACGGTCATCGCCCGCTTCGGCACCGGGGAACAGAAGCGGGCCTGGCTCCCCGGCCTCGCCGACGGCAGCCGCACCATGGCCTTCGGCATCACCGAACCCGACGCCGGATCCAACTCCCACCGCATCACCACCACGGCCCGCCGCGACGGCGACGAGTGGATCCTCAGCGGCCGCAAGGTCTTCATCTCCGGCGTCGACATCGCCGACGCCACCCTCATCGTCGGCCGCACCGAAGACGCCCGCTCCGGGCGCCTCAAGCCGTGCCTGTTCATCGTCCCCCGGGACGCCCCGGGCTTTTCCCGCACGGTCATCGACATGGAACTCCAGGCGGCGGAGAAGCAGTTCGAACTCGTCCTGGACGAGGTGCGCCTGCCTTCCTCCGCCCTGGTCGGCGACGAGGACGCGGGCCTGCTCCAGCTCTTCGCGGGCCTCAATCCCGAGCGCATCATGACGGCCGCCTTCGCCATCGGCATGGGCCGGTACGCGCTGGCCAAGGCCGTCGACTACGCGAAGACCCGGCAGGTGTGGAAGGACCCGATCGGCGCCCACCAGGCGATCGCGCACCCGCTGGCGGCGGCCCACGTCGAGCTGGAATTGGCGGGCCTGATGATGCGGAAGGCTGCGCTGCTGTACGACGCGGGGGACGACATGGGGGCGGGGGAGGCGGCCAACATGGCCAAGTACGCGGCGGGTGAGGCCTGCGTCCGGGCGGTGGACCAGTCGGTCCACACCCTCGGCGGCAACGGCCTCACCCGTGAGTACGGGCTGGCGTCCCTGATCACGGCGTCGCGGGTGGCGCGGATCGCGCCGGTCAGCCGCGAGATGATCCTCAACTTCATCTCCCACCAGACGCTGGGGCTCCCGAAGTCCTACTAGCCGGCCCCTTGCGCGGGGTGCGGCCGAGTGGATGCAGCTCCAGAACCCCGGGCTCCGCCGGGCGCCTCAAACGCCGGCGAGGCTGAATGTGCCCGGGGCGGCTCCGCGGGTGCGGCTCAAAGACGCGGGGCTCCGCCCCGCACCCCCGCTCCTCAAACGCCGGAGGGGCTGGATGTGGCCGGGGCGGCTCCGTGGGTGCGGCTCAAAGACGCGGGGCTCCGCCCCGCACCCTGCTCCTCAAACGCCGGAGAGGCTGGATGTGGCCCCTGCCGTCCGCCCGACTCGTCTGGATGCCCGAAGGGCAGCCTCGCCGTCACGAGCAACACGGGTCACCCGGGCCAACTCCAGCCTCGCTGGCACTTGCAGCACAGGGGGACCCGGGGCAACTCGGGCCTTGCTGGCACGCGCAGCACGGAGCACCTGGGGCAACTTCGGCCTTGCCGGCCTTCGCAGCTCGGCGGGACCTGGGGCAGCTCCGGCCTTGCTGGCACGCGCAGCACGGAGGCATCCGGGGCAAGTTCAGCCTCGCCGGCACTTGCAGTACGGGGCACCGGGGCCACTTCAGCCTCGCCGGCGTTTGAGGCGCGGGGGCCGGGGCGGAGCCCCGGGGCGGCCGCCAGGCCGCTGCCTGGACGCACGCCCCGCCCCGGGGTGCCGGTCCCGGCCCTGCCGAGGGCCGGGCGGAGCCCGGCGGCCCCGCCGGGGGACCGGCACCGGCCCTGCCCAGGGCCGCCGAGCCGAAGCCCGCCAAGCCGGCGCAGCAAAGGGCAGCAAAGGGCCCGCCGAGCCCGACGCAGTCGGTACCGCATAGCCTCCCTCGGGAGGACCCGCCCACCCCCTCCGGAGGAGACATGCCCCCCGTCGTGCACGCCGCCGAGGCGACCGGTATCGCCGGCCTCACCCTCGACTCCCCGGCCAACCGCAACGCCCTCTCCGCCACCCTCGTCGGCGAGCTCCGCACGGCCCTCGCCGGCGCCGCCGCGGACCCGGCGGTCCGGGCCGTCGTCCTCACCCACACCGGCAACACCTTCTGCGCCGGCGCCGACCTCACCTCCCCCTGCGACCCTGCCGACTTCCTCGCCCTCCTCCGCGAGATCGCCGAGCTGCCCAAGCCGGTCATCGCCCGCGTCACCGGGCACGTCCGGGCCGGCGGCCTCGGGCTGCTCGGCGTCTGCGACATCGCCGCCGCCGGGCCGCAGTCCTCGTACGCCTTCACCGAGACCCATCTCGGCCTCGCCCCCGCGGTGATCTCCATGCCGCTGCTCCCGCGCCTCGACCCGCGCGCCGCCACCCGCTACTTCCTCACCGCCGAGCGCTTCGACGCCGCCGAGGCCACCCGCATCGGCCTGCTCACCCTCCACGCGGACGACGTGGACGACGCGCTGGCGCCCGTCCTCGCCGGACTCCGGGCCGCCTCCCCCCAGGGCCTGGCCGCGACGAAGGCGCTGACCTCCGCCGCCGTACGGGAGGCCCTCGCCCGCGACGGCTCCCGCCTCACCGAGCTGTCCGCAGGACTCTTCGCCTCCGCCGAGGCCCGCGAAGGCATCACCGCCCGCTTCGAACGCCGGGAGCCGTCGTGGGCACTGTGACCGACCCCCGCCACCCCAAGCAGGCCCGCAGCCGCGTCACCCGCCGCCACCTCCTGGAGGCGGCCGTCTCCTGCCTGGCCGAACACGGCTGGGCGGGCTCCACCGTCGCCGTGGTCGCCGAACGGGCCGGGGTGTCCCGGGGGGCGGCCCAGCACCACTTCCCCACCCGCGAGGACCTCTTCACCGCCGCCGTCGAGTACGTCGCCGAGGAACGCTCCACGGCCCTGCGCGAGCTCTTCCAGGCCGGCCCGGCCGCCCGCCCCGCCGTCGTCGAGGCGCTGGTCGACCTGTACACGGGCACCCTCTTCCGGGCCGCGCTCCAGCTCTGGGTCGCCGCCTCCAACGAGGAGCAGCTGCGCCCCCGCGTCTCCGAACTGGAGGCCCGCGTCGGCCGCGAGACCCACCGCATCGCGGTGGAGCTGCTGGGCGCCGACGAGTCCGTGCCCGGCGTACGGGAGACCGTGCAGGGGCTCCTGGACATGGCCCGCGGCCTGGGCCTGGCCAATGTCCTGACCGACGACACGGCGCGCCGGGCCCGCGTGGTGGCCCAGTGGTCCCGCATCGTCGAGGCGACCCTGACCCCGTGAACGCGCGAGGGCGCCGCACCCCGCCACAACGGGATACGGCGCCCAGCCGGCGCGAGCGCCACCGGCGGCCGGAAGGCTCAGGCGGTCTCGGCGATGTCCCCGTAGCCCTCGATCTCCTGCGGGTTGCGCCGCCCCGGCCCGATGTAGCGGGCCGACGGCCGCACCAGGCGGCCCGTGCGCTTCTGCTCCAGGATGTGCGCCGACCAGCCGGCGGTACGGGCGCAGCTGAACATCGAGGTGAACATGTGCGCCGGCACCTCCGCGAAGTCCAGCATGATCGCGGCCCAGAACTCCACGTTCGTCGCGAGCACCCGGTCGGGGCGCCGCGCGTGCAGCTCCTCCAGCGCGGCCTTCTCCAGCGCGGCGGCGACCTCGTAGCGCGGCGCGTCCAGCTCCTTGGCCGTGCGCCGCAGCACACGGGCGCGCGGGTCCTCGGCACGGTACACGCGGTGCCCGAAGCCCATCAGCCGCTCGCCCTTGTCGAGGGCCTTCTTCACGTACGCCACGGCGTCGCCGGTGCGCTCGATCTCCTCGATCATGCCGAGCACGCGGGACGGCGCCCCGCCGTGCAGCGGCCCGGACATCGCGCCGACCGCTCCGGACAGCGCTGCGGCCACGTCCGCACCGGTGGAGGCGATCACCCGCGCGGTGAAGGTGGAGGCGTTCATCCCGTGCTCGGCGGCCGAGGTCCAGTACGCGTCGACGGCCTTGACGTGCTTCGGGTCCGGCTCGCCCCGCCAGCGGATCATGAACCGCTCGACGACGGACTCGGCCTTGTCGATCTCCTTCTGCGGCACCATCGGCAGACCCTGCCCGCGGGCGGACTGGGCGACGTACGACAGTGCCATCACGGCCGCGCGCGCCAGGTCGTCGCGGGCGGTCTGCGCGTCGATGTCGAGCAGCGGTTTCAGACCCCACACGGGGGCGAGCATGGCGAGCGCCGACTGCACGTCGACGCGGATGTCACCGGAGTGGACCGGGATCGGGAACGGCTCGGCGGCCGGCAGGCCGGGGTTGAACGCACCGTCGACCAGCAGGCCCCACACGTTCCCGAAGGAGACGTGACCGACGAGGTCCTCGATGTCGACCCCGCGATAGCGGAGCGCACCGCCTTCCTTGTCGGGTTCGGCGATCTCCGTCTCGAACGCGACGACCCCTTCGAGCCCGGGTACGAAGTCGGACATCAGGCGGCTCCTCAAATAGTGCGAACACGCGCGGCTCCCGGCGTGATTCGCGGTCCGGCGCGGTCATCCCCGTTGATGCCCGGCACGGCCGATGGTCACCCGTGTGGGCACCCTCGGACCGGCCCCAAGATTTTGTCCGTTCCCGGTGGACTGCGGAAGCGTGACATACGGCACACCCGCGGCGGTCTTCCTGCGGCAGGATGGCACGCGTGACCGACCAGGACCTTGATCCCGCCACCATGCGCAAGCAGTACCGCTCGCAGATCGTCGACGAGGAGAGCCTCGCCGATGACCCGATGCGGCAGTTCGCCCGGTGGTTCCAGCAGGCCGCCGACGCGCAGGTCTTTGAACCGAACGCCATGATCGTCTCGACGGCGACCGCCGACGGCCGGCCCAGCTCCCGCACGGTGCTGCTGAAGCAGTTCGGCGAGCGGGGCTTCGTCTTCTTCACGAACTACGCCTCCCGCAAGGGCCGCGAACTCGACGAGAACCCGCACATCGCCCTGCTCTTCCCCTGGCACCCGATCGCCCGCCAGGTCGTCGTCACCGGCACGGCGGCCCGGGTCGGCCGGGACGAGACGGCCGCGTACTTCCGCTCCCGCCCGCACGGCTCGCAGCTGGGCGCCTGGGCGAGCGAGCAGTCCACCGTGATCGGCTCCCGCGCGGAACTGGACCGGCGCTACGCCGAGCTCGCCGCCCGCTACCCGGAGGGCGAGCAGGTCCCCGTCCCGCCCCAGTGGGGCGGCTACCGGGTCACCCCCGACGAGGTGGAGTTCTGGCAGGGCCACGAGAACCGCCTCCACGACCGCCTGCGCTACGTCCTGGACGCGGACAAGTGGCGTATCGAGCGCCTCTGCCCGTAGTTCCGCCCCTGGCGGCCGGGCGAGCCGGAAAAGCAGGCGAGCGGGCCGGAAAAGCAGGCGACCCGCGGGCTCGGGTCTCTCCCCTGCAGTGGGAGAGGCCGGCCGGACGTACCGGCGAGCCCGCGGGTCGGGTGACTGCTGTGGATTGGCGCCAGGCGATCCGCCGGGCACCGCACTGGGTGCGTGCGACGACGGGCGCTTAGCCCGCAGCCACCTCACGCGTCCGGTTTCCGTACATTTCGGGAACCACCTCCCTTCTCGTGTACGTCAGAGCCTAGGCACACGCCTCCGCCGCGACAACCATTTATTTCCGCCTGCCGAATCCACGGAAAGCGGTGTGGGCTGCGTCACGTTCCAGTTGAATGATCTGACGTGCCGCACACGCGAACACCTGCAGGGGGTGCCAGGTGAGTGCTTCCGGACGTAGTGACACCGCCGACGATCTGCTCGCAGCGCTGCTGGACGGGATGGACGCCGCCCTGTGCGCGTTCGACTCCGACGGCGTGATCACCCACTGGAACCGTGAGGCCGAGCGGATCCTGGGCTGGTCCGCGGCCGAGGCCGTGGGGCGCAAGGGGTTCGAGGGGTGGGCGGTACGGGCCGCCGACGCGCAGGACGTGCAGGACAGACTCATGGCCGCCCAGGAGGTGCCCGGGCGGCAGGTGCACGAGTTCGCGCTGGTGACCAAGGACGGCGGGCGCGTCCTCGTACGGACCCAGTCCGCCGGGGTGCCGGGGGCCGACGGGAAGCCCGCCGGGGTGTACTGCGCCTTCAGCGAGGTGCACGCCCAGATCGACCTGGAGCGGTCCATCGCGCTGAGCGAGGCCCTGCTCGACGACGCCTCGTGGGGCGTCGTCCTCGTCGACGTGGACCTGCGCCCGGCGGTCGTCAACGCGCACGCGGCCCGCGCCTTCGGCTCGGCCCGCACCGCACTCCTCGGCCGCCCGCTCGGGGAGCTGCTGACCCAGGGCCTCGAGGAGATCGAGGGCGCCCTCCAGCACGTGCTCGCCGAAGGCGCCCCGCCGGCGCCCGTGGAGCTGTGGGTGTCGGTGCGCACTCCGGAGGGGGTGCGGCGCCGGTGCTGGCGGTGCGGGTTCCTGCGGCTGGCCTCGCCGCTCGCGGAGGAGCCCGTGCCGCTCGGCGTGGGCTGGCTGTTCCAGGACGTCACCGAGGCCCGGCAGGCCCAGCTGGACACCGCCCAGCTGCGGTTCCGCGCCCATCAGCTGCACCGCGCGGGGCGGGCCGCCGGTGAGTGCGACGACCCGGCCGAGGCGGCCGCCGTACGCCTGGAGTACGCCCTCGCCGGCTTCGCCGACCACGTGCTGCTGGACGTACTGGATCCCTCGGCCGGCCCCGAGCGGCGCAGGCTCGTACGGTCGGCCGTGTCACCGCCGGCGCTGCCGGGGCCCGGTTCGATCCCCGTCCGGTACGAGGCCGGGCACCCGGTGTTGCAGGCGCTGGACCGGATCGGCTCGGTGCGGACCAGCGCCCCGCGCGGGCAGGCGGACGCCGCCTGGGCACGGGCCCGCCACTGGCCGGAGGGGGCGGTGCACGTCCTGTGCACGGTGCTGCGCAGCCGGGGCAGGACGGTGGGGGCGCTGACGTTCGTGCGCGGTGCCTCGCGGGCCGCCTTCGAGCGGCCGGACGCGGAGTACGCGGAGGAGGTCGCGGCCCGGGTCGCCGCCGACCTGG
This sequence comes from Streptomyces sp. NPDC088762, assembly GCF_044750905.1. NCBI lineage: Bacteria > Bacillati > Actinomycetota > Actinomycetes > Kitasatosporales > Streptomycetaceae > Streptomyces > Streptomyces sp. NPDC088762. The sequence continues at coordinate 87,109 of NZ_JBIVKT010000011.1, read as the reverse complement.
ACCTGGTGGCCGCGGATACCCACACCCCCTAGTGCTGGTTCTCGCCGACCTGGGACGGGGAGGGCAGGTTCCACAGGTGGTCCGGGGTGACGACCTGCGTGATGGCCCGGCCGATCGTGGTGCTGTACGAGCCGCCGCGGTCCACGTCGGAGTTGATCAGGATGACGAGCGTGGCCTTCTGCTGCGGCAGCTGGGCCGCGACGGTCTCGTATCCGGGCAGCTCGCCGTTGTGCCCGAGCCAGCCGTTGACGTCGGCGATGCCGAGGCCGTACGAGATCCCCGGCACGCCCACCGTCTCCGTGCGCAGCCGCTCCGCCTGGGTGGCGGGGGTCAGCAACCGGCCGTCGGCCAGCGCCGGGACCCAGGCGTGCAGGTCGTCGAGGTCGGAGATGACGGCTCCGGCGGCCCATGCCCAGGAGGGGTTCCAGGTGGTGGACTCGGTGAGGGCGCCGGTCGGGGTGAAGTTCGTGTAGCCCTGCGCGTGCGGCTCGGGGAACTGCGTGCCGGTCGGCAGGGAGGTGCTCGTCAGCTTCAGCGGCCCGAACACGTGCTGCTGGAGGAAGGTGTGCAGCGGCTGTCCGCCGGTCTTCTCGACGACCAGGCCGAGCAGCACGGTGTTGGTGTTGCTGTACTGCCACCGCGCGCCCGGGGTGAAGTTCGGCGGGTGGGAGAAGGCGAGGCCGAGCAGCTGCCGCGGGGTGTAGGAGCGCTGCGGGTCGGTACGCAGGGAGTCGAGGAACTTCTGGTCGCTGGTGTAGTCGTACAGGCCGCTACGCATGGCGGCGAGCTGCCGCAGGGTGATCTTGTCGCCGCCCGGGACGCCGTCGACGTACCGCGAGACCGGGTCGTCGAGCCCGACCCGGCCCTGGTCGACGAGCTGGAGGAGGGCGGTGACGGTGAAGGTCTTGGTGACGCTGCCGATGCGCATGTGCAGGCCCGACTTCATGGGCGTGCCGGATTCCCGGTCGGCCACGCCGAAGGACTTCACGTAGTCGCCGCGGCCGGCCATCCAGAGGCCGACGATCACGCCGGGGATGCCGTCCTTCTTCATGGCCGCGGTGATCGCCGCGTCGAGGCGGGCCGCGGTGGCCGGGTCGAGGTCCTGGCCGACGGCGCCGTGCCGTGTGTCGCCGTCGTGCCGTACGGCGGTGGTGACCGCCGCCGTACGGGCCGGGGTGGCCGTGGCCGAGGAGGCGGAGGCCGCGCCGGTGGTCAGGAACAGCAGGAGCGCGGCCGCAGCGGCCCGCAGGGCCCGGCGGGAGGCGCGGGGGGCGGTGGGCGCCGGCTTCGGTATCGGCTCGGGTGGGGGCGCCGGCTTCGCCTTGGGGGCGGGAGGAGTGGCGGACATGGCCGGTCACCTCTGATCTCCGGGGCCCCGAGTTCCGTACCCACCATCGTAGGAACGCGTCCCGGGCCCGGCGACCGGCCGGCGACCGGCCGGCGGCGCCGTCAGTGGCGGAAGAAGATCCGGTCGCCGTACTCCTGCATCACGCGGCCGTTCCACTCGTGGCCGCCGTCGACGTTGCCCGAGCGCAGCAGCGGGGGCTCGATGCCCCGGTCGGCGAGCCCACCGGCCGCCGCGGCCATGACCGCTTGCATGATCGCGCTGGTCACGACGGTGGAGGCGGGGGCGAAGGGGGCGTCGATGCCGTCGAGGCTGAGTTCGGCGTCGCCGACCGCGATCTTGCTGTCGAGGACCACGTCGCAGTGGTCCTTGAGGAACGTGCCCGAGACGTGCCGCGACTTGGTCTCCGTCGCGTACGCCACCGAGGTCACTCCGATCACCTTGAGGCCGATCGCGCGGGCGTTCATGGCCATCTCGACGGGCAGGGCGTTGCGGCCGGACAGGGAGATGATCACGAGGACGTCGCCGTGGGCGGCGGGGCTGCTGTCCAGGACGGCGCCGGCCAGGCCGTCCACCCGTTCCAGGGCGCTGCCCAGCGTCGCGGGCATGACGTCGATGCCGGCCGTGCCCGGAACGGCGAGGAAGTTCATCAGCGCGAGCCCGCCGGCCCGGTAGACCACGTCCTGGGCGGGCAGCGAGGAGTGTCCGGCGCCGAAGGCGAAGAGCCGGTTCCCGGCCGCCACGGCGTCGGCGATGAGGGAGCCGGCCTCGGCGATCCGCGCGGCCTCCTCGTCGCGCACCCGCTCCAGCAGGCCGATGGCCGCGTCGAAGAACTGACCGGCCAGCTTGCTCTCGCTCATGCGCCGTGACCCTTCCAGAGGTGGGGAGCGTCGGTGTCCGCCGCTCACCGTGCGGTCTGGACCAAGCGCGTGTCAATACGAACGTCAATCCCCGGGCGGGAGAGGTCCGGGACGGTCCGGGACGGGCCTTGACTCACGGCACGGGACGGTTGTCGGCCCGATGCGTCAGAATTGGGGGCAGGGCCAGCGCACGCAATCCGAGGGGCACGAATGTCCGGACTGATCGATACCACGGAGATGTATCTCCGCACCATCCTCGAGCTGGAAGAGGAAGGCGTGGTCCCCATGCGCGCCCGTATCGCCGAGCGGCTCGACCAGAGCGGTCCGACGGTGAGCCAGACGGTGGCGCGCATGGAGCGGGACGGGCTGGTGTCCGTCGCCACCGACCGCCACCTGGAGCTCACGGAGGAGGGGCGGCGGCTGGCGACGCGGGTGATGCGCAAGCACCGGCTCGCCGAGTGCCTGCTCGTGGACGTCATCGGCCTGGAGTGGGAGCAGGTGCACGCCGAGGCCTGCCGCTGGGAGCACGTGATGAGCGAGGCGGTGGAGCGGCGGGTGCTGGAACTGCTGCGCCACCCGACCGAGTCGCCGTACGGGAACCCGATCCCGGGGCTGGAGGAGCTGGGCGAGAAGGCGGAGGCCGACCCCTTCCTGGAGGACGGCATGGTCAGCCTGTCGGAGCTGGACCCGGGTACCGAGGGCAAGACCGTGGTCGTGCGGAGGATCGGCGAGCCGATCCAGACGGACGCGCAGCTCATGTACACGCTGCGCCGCGCGGGCGTGCAGCCCGGCTCGGTGGTCAGCGTGACGGAGTCCCCGGGCGGGGTGCTCGTCGGCTCCGGTGGTGAGGCCGCCGAGCTGGAGGCGGAGGTCGCCTCGCACGTGTTCGTGGCCAAGCGCTGACTCGCAACCGATCGGGATGCGGAGGCGGATTCGGAGCCGGACCCGGACGGGGAGCCGGTTTCGGACTCGGACCCGGATCGGGATCCGGCTGACAGGGCTCCGCGGACGCGGCATCGTTTACGTGGACCCGCGGAAACGCGGACCCGGAAAGACGCGGACCCGCGGAGACGTGGACCCGCAGAGACGTGGAGCCGTGGAAGCGGACGCGTCGCTCCGGGCCCGCCCGAAGCGGATCCGTCCGCACCGCCCACCCGCCCTTGCGCATCGGCCTCGGAAAGTGGACGGTCCCGGCGCCTCGCGGCGCCGGGACCTGTCCTCCCCTGGTGACCTGGAGCCCCGAGCTCTCAAGGTCGTCCCCTTCGGACCGTCTTCCCCGAGCGGCCCGCCTCCCTGTTGAAAGGATCTCCATCGGCAGCGGCAGCCAATCCTTGAGGAAGGTCACTCGAAAGAGCGGTGTTGGAGGCGGGAAGCCCGTTTTCGAATACGGGTTCGATAGTCTGGCCGGGAGTGAAGGGGGTGCATCCTCGGTGGTACAGCGCATCGATGTGACCGCGGCCGACGGCGTGCGTCTGGCCGCCTGGGAGTTCCGCGAGCCGGCGGCCGAAGCGGCGGCCGGCCCCCGAGCGGGGGAAGCGGAACCGGGCCGGGACGCCCGTCCCGGCGTGCTGTTACTCCACGGCCTGATGGGCCGGGCCTCCCACTGGGCCGGCACCGCCCGCTGGCTCGGCGAGCACCGCCGCGTCGTGGCCCTGGACCAGCGCGGCCACGGCCAGAGCGACCGCCCGCCGGCCGACCGCGACACCCAGGCCGCCCTCGGGCGCGAGGCCTTCGTGGCCGATGCCGAGACGGTCGTCGAGCAGCTCGGCCTCGCCCCGGTCACCCTGATCGGCCACTCCATGGGCGCCCTCACCGCCTGGCAGCTCGCCGCCCGGCGCCCGGACCTCGTCGAAGCCCTGGTCATCTGCGACATGCGCGCCTCGGCGCTCGGCGAGGCCTCGCAGCAGGACTGGGAGGACTGGTTCCGCCGCTGGCCCCTGCCCTTCCCCACCCAGGACGCCGCCCGCCGCTGGTTCGGCGAGGACGACCCCCGGGTGGAGCGCCCCGACCCCGGCCGCGGTGCCTTCTTCGCCGAGGTCATGCACGAGGCCCCGGACGGCTGGCGCCCCCTCTTCTCCCGCCGCCAGATGCTGACGGTCCGCGAGACCTGGGTCCACGACGCGCACTGGGAAGAGCTGGCCCAGGTCCGCTGCCCCACCCTGGTGGTCCGCGGCCTCGACGGCGAACTGGGCCGCGCCGAAGCCCAGGAGATGGTCCGCGTCCTCCCGGCCGGCCAGTACGCCGAAATCCCCGACGCGGGCCACTACCTCCACTACGACCACCCGACGGCCTGGCGCGCGGCCCTGGAACCGTTCCTGGACGGCATCAAGGCCGCCGCGCCCTGACCGCCCGAGCCCGCGCCCCGCAGCACCCGAGCCCCCCTGCCGACGGTACGGTAGGGGGGCTGATCGGGGAGGCGCAGAGTGAATGCAGAACGGTCCGGCGCAACCGGTGTACCGGATGAAGCGGCCCGTCCCGCAGAGCGTGCCAGGAAGATTGCCGACAGGCTGGACGGGCTCATCGCCCGGGAGGCGGCCAAGGCGGGTGGGAGGGCCCCGACTTACCGCGAGCTCGCCGACCGCATCAACCGGCTGGCGGGCCGGGACGTCATTTCCAAGGACACGATCCGCAACCTCCAGCACGGCGTGAACCAGAAGGGACAGGTCCCCAACCCCACGGTGGACACGCTCGACTGGCTAGGCCGGGGCTTCGGGATCCAGGCGGGAGCGAGCTACTTCCTGGACGACTCCAAGGCGGCCGTCGTGGACGAACAACTCGCCCGGCTGGAGAAGATCGGCGACCTGCGGCAGGCCTTGGGCAACTCCGAGGTGGTCAGCCTGGTCCAACGGGCGTCCGGTCTCTCGGACGGTAGCCTGCACATGCTGGTCGCCCTCGCCGACAAGCTCAAGCAGCTGGAGCAGGGCGCCGCCGAACGCGCTCCGGACAACACCTGATACTGCAGGTGGTATCCGACGCCCCAGAAGGAACGTTTCTTCCCCATGCCGCTTCCCCGAGGCCTGCGCAAGCGCTGCGAGGGCATACTCGCGGGCCTTGACCTCCCGCACCCGTTCACCGTCGACGGTTTCCGTGCGTCGCTGGAGCAGCAGCGCGGGCGACCGATCGCCATGGAGCCGCTCCCGGAGCTCGGGCGGGACGCGCCGTGCGGCCTGTGGATCGCGCTGCCGAGCATCGACGTCGTCTTCTACGAGCAGCACACCAGCCCCGCCCACCAGGACCTCATCAAGCTCCACGAACTCGGCCACGTCGTCTGCGGTCACACCGGCGTCTTCGAACTCTCCCAGCTGACCGCGCTGCTGCCCGATCTGACGCCGGACATGGTCACACAGGCCATGGGCGCCGGACGGACCAGCTACGACACCGTCGAGGAACAGGAGGCCGAGATGATCGCCCTGCTGCTCGCCGACCTCGGCGGGGCCGCTCCGGTGACCGGCCCCGCCGCCGACCGCCTGGCCGAGAGCCTGCTGCACCCCATACGTTCCCGCCGCTGGAGGAAGCGCTGATGCGCCCGCTGTTCGAATGGCTGATGCCGGTCCTGGCCTGGAGCGTGGTGATCTGGCGGGCCCCCTCGGCTTTCACCACACGGGCGAACCGCGCACTGTGGTTCACCTTCGTGTCGGGTGCGGTCGGGCTCAGCACCCGCCCGCCCTGGATCGAGCGCATCCTGGAAACGGTCACCGGCATCGGCGACGCGACGTTGTTGATCAAACACCTCGCCGGTATCGCCGCGGCCTCATTCCTTCTCGACTACGTGCACGCCATTCACAAGCGCCCTCATCAGGAGCGCGCGTCCCGCCTGAGGCTCGCCTTCACGGGCGCCGCGATGGCCGTCCTGACCGTGCTCTTCGTCTTCTTCCTCCCGCACGACTTCACCGGCGCGTACGGCATCGACGCCCACTACGGCCACCCCGGCGTCCAGCTCTACCTCGCCGTCTTCTACCTCGTGTACGGCGTGGCCAGCGCGCAGGCGACGGTCCTCTTCTGGTCGAACCGGCGCAACGTGCCCCCGGGCCTGGTGCGGGCCGGAGTCACCTGTCTCGCTGCCGCCACGGCCAACGGGCTCCTCTACACCCTGTACCGGGTCTACTTCATCCTGCGGGAAGGGGATTCCAAGACGTTCGATGCCGACGGCAATCCCGTGCCCCTCACGGACCCGATCTGCGAACTGCTTCCCGCCGTGTCGGTCGTCCTGCTCGTTCTGGGCGTATCCGTACCGCCGACGCGCACTCTCCTTCGCTACCTCCGCGACCAGCGCGCCCTGTGGCGGCTCCATCCCCTGTGGGCGGACCTGGTCACGGCGGTACCGCACGTGGTCCTGGGCACTCCCACGAGCCGCATCCGCGACCTGTTCACTCCCGGCGACCGCTCCCTCGACGTCGCCCACCGGGCGTTCGCGATCCGCGACGCCGCCCTCGTGCTGCGCGACGACAGCTCGGGGCAGCCCGAGCCCGCCGGGTCGGCGGAACCTGACAGGGGTGAGGACCCGGCCCGCACCGAGGCCGAGTGGCTCCGCGCCGCGGTGGAGCAGCGGGCGCGGAACCTGCCGGCTCCGCCGCTTCCCGCCGTACTCGACCGCACCACCGGCGGCCGCACCCCGCGCGAGGAGATCGCGTGGCTCCTCAATGTCGCGTCCTTCTACGCGAAGACGCCGGACGAGGAGGCTCTCCCCGTCCGGCGGTAAGTCGGCTTCGGTCAGGCGATGGCTCCGCCGGGGAGTTCGGTCCAGTCGGTGGTCCACTGGCCGGCGGTGTAGTCGGCGTCGATGGTGTAGATGCGGTTGTCGGTGCCGACGGCGTAGAGGTGGACGGTGTTTCCGATGGCGGTGCTGGTGAGGGAGCGGATGGGGCTGTTCTTGACCTGGGTCCAGGTGCCGGTCCACTGGCCGGTGGTGTAGTCGCCGTTGGTGGTGTATAGGGTGTTGTCGGAGCCGATGATGTTGAGGCGGACGGTGTTTGCGGTGGCGGCTGCGGTGATGGCCTTGGCGCCTGCGGCTCCGCCGGGGACTTCGGCCCAGTCGGTGGTCCACTGGCCGGCGGTGTAGTCGGCGTCGATGGTGTAGATGCGGTTGTCGGTGCCGATGGCGTAGAGGTGGACGGTGTTGCCGACGGCGGTGCTCGTCACGGAGCGGATGGGGCTGTTCTTGACCTGGGTCCAGGTGCCGGTCCACTGGCTGGTGGTGTAGTTGACGTCGGTGGTGTAGAGGGTGCCGTCGGAGCCGATGATGTTGAGGTGGGCGGTGTCGCCGGTGAGGGCGGCGGTGAGGCCCTTGGCTCCGGCTGCGCCGCCGGGGACTTCGACCCAGGGGGACCAGGTGCCGGTGGTGAGGTTCTGGTCCTTCATGTAGACCTTGCCGCTGCCGCCGATGCCAAATTCGTGCAGGACGTTGTTGTAGGTGACGCTGGTCAGGTGGGTGAGCCCGGCGCCGTCCTGGTGGTTCCAGCCGGCCCAGGCGCCGGCGGTGTAGTTCCCCTCGTTGGTGTAGAGGGAGCCGTCCGAGCCGACGAGCCCGACGCGCACGGTGTTACCCGAAGCCGACGCGGACAACAGGGACGGGGCCGCCGCGGTGGTTACGGCGTCGTCGACGATGTTGTCGTAGCGGAGGGCCTTGTAATAGCTGGTCGGCCAGCCCGCGATGGAGCTGCTGTTGATGTTCGCCGAGTACTTGTTCGTCAGGACGCTCTTGTTCTGCTCCGCGTAGTACGTGAAGGTGCCCGCCGACTTGTCGTTCCAGCCGCCGAAGAGGATGACGTGGGCCTCGGAGTAGTTCAGTGCATCACCCGGAAGCATCGAGGACTTGCCGATCTCGGACGAGATGTTCGGCAGCGTCTGGGTGACGTACGACTGGGTGGCGTGCCAGGCCATGGACACGTAACCCGAGCAGTCCTCGCGGTAGTTGGTGCCGGATCCGTCGGTGTACCAGCCGGACTGGTTGTACGGGACTCCCTGGTCCACCCAGAACTGGGCGCGGGCCATCACCTCGCTTCGGGTGATCTTTCCGCCCTTGGAGGAGGCGGCCTGGGCGGGTGCGGCCGCCACGGCGGTCAGAGCGGTCGCGGCGAGGCCGGCGGTGATCAGGGCCGAGGTGCAGCGCAGGACGGAGGAACGCGTGACGCGGGACATGGGTCTCTCCTGGCAGGTGTGTGGGAAGTGAGTGGTGGTGCTGGGTCTGGGGTCGGACGTCAACCGGCGAGCATGGCCAGCACGGAGGCGTCCGAGCGGGGGTCGTAGGACGCCGGTGCGGCGGAGTCCCATTCGTCGAAGCTGAGGAGCGTCAGTACGGCGCCGCGCTGGACCACGTAGATGTGGTTGGTCTGGGGGCCGGCCGCTGAGATGCCCTGAACCGCGTCCCAACGACGGGACCAAGCTCGGCCGTTGTCGATCGAGGCCGTTGGCGAGACCGCGGCGTCGGGGGTGAGTCGGTACTGCTTCTGCAGTGCCTGGCTGGTCTGGGCGCAGGAGTTCATGCCGTCGAGGACCTTCTGGTATCCGGCCTTCGCCGCCGCCTCGTCCTTGAACGAGAGGGAGTTCTGGATCGCAGGGGTCTTGTGCGAGCTGATGAAGGCCTGCTGCCGCCAGTTGGTGGCGCCCGGCACCGAGACGCACTCGTTGAGCTGGAAGTCCTGGGTGAGTGGCTGGGTGAGGGCGGGTCCCAGCTCCTTCCACTTCTGCTGGGCGTTGTCGGGGAGCTGGGCCGGCTCCACTTGCTCGGCCTCCAGGGCCGCGACGACGACACCGCCGCCCTTGCCCGCCTTGGAGCCCGTGCCCCCCTCGCCTTTGGACGCGGTCTTTTCGTCCGGCTTCGGGGAGGCGGGCTCCTTGGCCGGCGGCGGTGCGCTCGTCGGCGGTGCGCCCGCCGGTGAAGAGGGCGCCTGAGTGGCGGTCGGGGCCTCGTGGGCCGCCGCGGCCGCCGTGCCCGACGACGCGGGGGTGTCGGCCCGGCCGCAACCGGTGGTCGCCACGGCTGCCGCACAGACGGCCACGGCCACCGAGACGGCAGTGAGAGTGGATCGGTTCGATCGGCTGGGCATGACGGCTCCCGGTGTGGTCAAGGGCGGGACGGAAGGAAGGTCTGAGGGAGGAGGAGAGGAGTACGGCCGGTTACTGGCTAGTTAAATCGCCAGCCTGCCGAAGGCTTCGCCACCGCGGAGAGGGCAGAGACGGGAGGGGAAGCCAAAGGGGGAGCAGGGAAGTTCAGGGAAGTTCAGGGGGGAGGATGCCGAAGCCGTGCCGGGCGACCGGCCGGCCCACGCGGTCGAGCAGGGCGCGCATCTGGGCCACCGCTGAGGCGTCGGACGGGGCGCGGACGAACAGGTAGATGTCCAGTCCGTGCGGGGCGGGTCGAGCTCGTACGTGCTCCAGGCCGTCGGAGGGCCTGGCGTGCGCCCAGAGCAGGTCCTGGATGAGAGGGGCCGCGCTCGTCGGGGCGGTGTCGGCGGATGTACGGGCCAAGTGGCCCAGGACCACCCGCATGAGAGTCAGTCCCAGCTGATGACCTGGGAACCGGTCCCGGCCGCGTCGACAGCGTCCCAGCCGATGACGCCGGGTCCGGCCGCGCGGACCGTGTCCCAGCCGATGACGCCCGGTCCGCCCGTGGGCTGGGCGGTGAATGCGACGGTGGCGGACAGGAGGGCGGTGAGGCCGGCAGCGGCGAGCAGGTGGGCAGTGCGAGACACGGAATCTCCTGGGTGTGTGGCGGGTTTGCGGCGAGAACGGATCGGGCGCGCTGCACCGGCCGGCCTTTCGGCCCTGGCCTCGGGTGGGACGTGCGCCCCGCCGGCCGGTGATCACTATCTTGCTGGCGCACCCACCCCGTCGGAAGGGATCACGGATGGCACCAAGGAGTCAGGCACCTTGAGGACACCAAACCCCGAGTTGGCGATTAAGATCGCCACCACAGGGGGTTGAGCAGCACAAGCGTTTGACGGAGGGGAGCTGACCGGTGCTGGAAGTGTTGGGACTGGACGCACAGATGGAGACCGTCTACCGGGGGATCCTGCGGCAGCCGGCCGGGGGAGTGGACGAACTCGCGCAGCGGATGGGCCTCACCGAGACCCAGGTGAGGCAGGGGCTGGACCAACTCGTCGACCTGGGACTGCTCGCACCGTCCCGCGAGACCGCGGGCGGACTGCGTCCCGTCAGCCCTGAAGCCGGCTTGGAGCAGCTGCTCCGCCGCCAGGAGGAGGACTTGGCGCGCCGGCAGCACGAGCTGGCCATCGGCAAGGCTGCCGCCGCCCGCGCCATCGCCGCGTACGCGGACCTGAGGCCCAACACCGAGGTCGACGGTGCCGAACGCCTCGTCGGGCTCGACGCCATCCAGTCCCGGCTGGAGGTCCTCACGCGGGGGCTGAGACGTGAGTGCCTCTCGATCATGCCGGGAGGCGCCCAGTCCCAGGCGAGCCTGGACGCCTCCCGGCCCCTGGACGAGGCGGCACTGGAACGCGGGATCGAGGCGCGCGCCGTCTACCAGGACAGCGTCAGAAACGACCCGGCCACCCTCGCGTACGCGCAGTGGACCACCGAGAAGGGCGGAGAGGTGCGGACCAGTCCCGTGCTGCCGCCCCGGCTGCTGGTCTTCGACCGTACGACCGCCGTCGTCCCGATCGACCCGGAAAACTCACGCCTCGGTGCCCTGTGCACCTCGGCGCCCGGCATCGTGGCCGCGCTGGTCATCCTCTTCGAGCAGACGTGGGAGACCGCCGTCCCCCTCGGCGCGGCCCGCAAGCGGGCGCCGGAGGAAGGCATCACCAGGGAGGAACGCGAACTCCTCAAGCTGCTGGCCTCCGGAATGACCGACGAGGCCGCAGGCAAGCGCCTCGGTGTCTCGCTGCGCACCGTGCGCCGCCAGATGTCGGCGCTGATGGAACGCCTCGAAGCGACCAGCCGCTTCGAGGCCGGCCTCAAGGCCGCCCACCGGGGCTGGCTCTGACCGAACCTGAGTGCCGAGCGGTGCCAACGGGCTGTCAGCGGGGTCTTCGGGTTCTGTCGGCGGGTCCCTCCGTCAACAGGCCGGCCCGCCCTCTCCACGCGGGAGGGCGGGCCGGCCTGTGCGGGGTCCCTCAGCCCTTGCTCACCGCCAGGAGGATCTCCGGGAGTTTGCGGGCCACCGTCGGGGCCGACAGGCGCAGGCCCGTCCAGGTGGCCAGGGTGCCCCAGGCCACGCCCAGGGGGAGCAGCAGCCAGGACATGTCCTGGTGGTCGGCCACGTTGAGCCAGATCGTCAGGGCGATCAGCGGGGCGCAGATGACCGCCGAGGCGAGCATGCCGCCGAAGATGCCCATCCAGGCGAGCCCGGCCTGCCCGGGGACGACGTTCTTGAACGCGCCCTCCGTCGGGATCGAGTACGGGTAGCGGGCCGAGGCGAGGGCGCCCGTGCAGAGCATCGAGCCCAGCAGGGCCAGGGCGAGGCCCAGCGCCCCCGCGAAGCCCGGCCAGTCGTTCAGCAGGGCGGCCGTGACCGCCGTGACCAGCACGGTGTACGGGACGGTGACCAGGGCCAGCGCGCCGGCCCGGGCGCGCAGTTCGACGTACGCCTCGCGCGGCGTGGAGATGGTCTGGGCGACCATCCAGAAGGCCGAGGTGTCCTGCCCGAACTGGTTGTACATCTGGACGCCGAGCATGCCGGTGCCGAAGCAGGCGAAGTAGAGGGAGCCCGTGCCCTGGAGGGCGTTGAACACCGGGACGATCAGGCCGATCGCCAGCGCGGTCACCCAGGCCGACTTCGTCTTCGGGTCGCGTACGACGTAGCGCAGGGTGCGCTGCATGGCCGCGCCGGTCCGGCCGCCCGGGAGGAGGGCCCAAAGCCCGGCCTCGCCCCTGCCGCGGTCCTTCTCGGGCCTGGCGGCCGCGAGGGTCGAGCCGTCGGGGGTGACCATCAGCTTGGTCAGGCTGCGCTCCCAGAACCAGAGCAGGCCGGCCAGTGCGGCCAGTGTCAGGGCGAGTTGGGCGGCCGCGATGCCGTACGAGCCCTCGCTCGCCGAGTCCACCATGCCCACCGCCGTGGCCGGAGGCAGCCACCGGACGACCGCCTCCACCGGCTCCAGCTGGGTGAGGCCGCCCGCCTGGAACAGGCGCTGGCTGGCGAAGTTGGCCACCTGCGCGCCGACCGCGATCAGCAGGCCGCTCAGCAGCGCCAGGTCACGCCCCTTGCGGCTGGTCAGCAGCCGCACGTTCGCCGTGGCCACGGCGCGGGCCAGGGTCACACAGCCGAGGATGAGGAGGGGCACCGCCACCACCGCCGCGGCGATGCCCGCGGTGCCCCGCGCGACCGCCAGCACCGAGCCGACGGCCAGGCACAGCGTGAACAGCGGCCCGATGCCGACCAGCGAGGCGGCGAGCAGGGCCCGTACGAGAGGACGCGGCCGCAGCGGCAGCATGACCAGCCGGCTCGGGTCGAGGGTCTCGTCGCCGGTCGGGAAGAACAGCGGCATGACGGTCCAGCTCAGCGCCAGGATCGCGGCCATCAGCACGACGACCGTGCCCGCGTGGGTGTGCCCGCGCAGCAGGGCCAGGCCGAGCGTGACGAAGAAGCCGACCACGAGGACGAAGACCAGCGAGGTGATCCAGACGGCCTTGCGCTTCGAGGAGCCCTTGAGGCCGTTGCGCAGCAGCGACAGCTTGAGCCGTACGAAGAGCGAGGTCAGTGGTACGTGAGGGGCGGATGCGGCGGAAGTGGCAGGAGCGGCGGTGGGCGCAGTGCCGGCCGTGGCGGTCATCGCGCGCCCGCCCCGGCAGTCCCGGAGCCGCCGCCCAGCCATTCCAGGGAGTCCCCGGCCGCGTCGCGCCCGTGCGCGCCGACCAGTTCGAGGAAGGCCGCCTGGAGGGAGGGCGCGGAGCCCCGTACGTCGGCCAGCGGACCGGCGGCGCGGATGCGTCCGGCGGCCATGACGGCCACCCAGTCGCAGAGCGACTCGACGAGCTCCATCACGTGGGAGGAGAAGACGACCGTGGCGCCGGACGCGGTGTAACGTTCCAGCACCCCGCGGATGGTCTGGGCCGACACCGGGTCCACGCCCTCGAACGGCTCGTCCAGGAAGAGCACTTCGGGGTTGTGCAGCAGCGCCGCGGCCAGGCCGATCTTCTTCCGCATGCCCGTCGAGTAGTCCACGACCAGCTTGTGCTGCGAGCCCGCCAGGTCCAGGACGTCCAGCAGTTGCGTCGCCCGCTTGTCGGTCTCCTCGCCCGGCAGCCCGCGCAAACGGCCCATGTAGCCGAGCAGTTCGCGCCCCGACAGGCGCTCGAAGAGCCGCAGCCCCTCCGGCAGCACGCCGATCCGCGACTTCACCTCCGCCGGGTCCGCCCACACGTCGTGCCCGGCGACGATCACGCGGCCCATGTCCGGGCGCAGCAGCCCGGTCACCATCGACAGCGTCGTCGTCTTGCCCGCCCCGTTCGGGCCGACCAGGCCGATGAACTTGCCCGCGGGCAGCTCCAGATCGATCCCGCCGACGGCCACCTGCTCGCCGAAGCGCTTCCACAGACCTTCCACCCGCACGGCGGACGGCGCGGATCGCGCGCCACCCGTCCCGTACGTCCCGCCCGTCGCATCACCCTGGTCCGGCATGCGCCTGCCTCTCATTACGTCCCCGTTGGTCGTTCTTTCCTCACCATAGGAGGCGGGGGAGAGGCCTGAGCAGTTACTTATGTCATGGGTTTCCGGTCAGTAATGTCCCGCGGAACCCCCCTGGCCGCGGGCCGCGTCAGCCCTGGCGCCGCTTGCGCTCCGCCGCCGCCTCGCTGCCGCACGCGTACGCCAGTGCGTCGATGAGCTCCTCCGTGTCCGGCAGCCACCGGTTCGCCGGCGTGGGCCGCCGCGCCCACTGGACCGCGCCCCGGCCGCCGAAGCGGGTGGGCGGGGCGGCCACGTACTCGCCCTCGCCGCGCGCCGTCAGGTCGAGCGCGGACGGGACCCAGCCCAGCTTGCGCACCAGGTCCGGCACCTTGGCCCCGGCGCCCGGCAGGACGAAGAACAGCATCCGGTGGTCGGGCGTGAGGGTGACCGGCCCGATCGTGCGCTCCATCCGCTCCAGCCGCGCCAGTGCCAGGAACCCGGCGGAGTCCGGCACGTCCAGCGCGTCGAACGTGCGGCCCGTCGGCATCAGGATCGAGGCCTCCGGGCGCTTCGACCAGATCCGCCGGACCTGCACCGCGCTGCCCGTGGCATGCGCCGCCCAGTCCTTCACCGCCGGGTGCGCCCCGGGCGCCGCGCAGTCCTCCGCCCCGCAGGAGCACAGCTCCCGCCCGTCCGCGGGCTCCAGCCAGGTGCCGGCGAAGACGTCCCAGTGCCGTTCTTCCGCGTACCGCACGGCATGGTCCAGCAGCAGTTCGCCGCGCTGCTTGGGGATGGGTGCGGTCTCCGTGACTCCGATGGTCTCTTCCACGCCCATCACAACTCCCCGGTTCACCCGGGGTTACGGGCGTAAACCAGCCGGCGGGCGGAGCATCGATCCTGCACACGGGGCGCATCGGAGCACGCACGGGGGCGCGTAGGAGGCCGGGGCGCTGGAGTTGGGTAGCGACACGACGCAGAGCGGAAGATTCTCCGCACATCAGGCGGGAAGTGATCATTCCAACGATCACCCGCGGCCTCAGGGGGTTTTCATGGCAGCCAGGCCTCTCGTCGCCCGCCAGCCGAACGAACGGCTGCAGGCGCTCATCCAGGAAGCCGGGTGCTCCAACGCCGGGCTCGCCCGGCGCGTCAACATGTGCGGGGCGGAACACGGTCTCGACCTGCGCTACGACAAGACCTCCGTGGCCCGCTGGCTGCGCGGCCAGCAGCCACGTGGCCGGGCCCCCGGCATCATCGCCGAGGCGCTCGGGCGCAAACTCGGCCGGACCGTCACCATCGACGAGATCGGCATGGCCAACGGCAAGAACCTCGCCTCCGGCGTCGGCCTCCAGTTCTCCCCGACCGTCATCGGCGCCATCGAGCAGGTCTGCGAGCTGTGGCGCAGCGACGTCGGCCGGCGCGACTTCCTGGCCGGATCGAGCGTGGCCGCCTCCGCGCTCGTCGAACCGAGCCGCGACTGGCTGATCACCGGGGCCGACACGCAGGTGGCGCGCACCGGCGGCTCACGGGTGGGCATGTCCGACGTCGACGCGGTACGGGCGACCACCGAGGCGCTGAAGGACCTCGACCACCGTTTCGGCAGCGGGCACGTGCGGCCGGTCGTCGTGCACTACCTCAACTCGGTCGTGTCGGGGCTGATCGGCGGCTCCTACCGGGAACCGGTGGGGCGGGCGCTGTTCGCGGCCGTGGCCCGGCTGACCGAGCTCGCGGGCTACATGGCGGTCGACACCGGCCAGCCGGGCCTGGCGCAGCGCTACTACATCCAGGCGCTGCGGCTGGCCCAGGCGGCCGGCGACCGGGCGTACGGCGGCTACGTGCTCGCGGCGTCCATGAGCCACCTCGCCGCCGAGCTGGGCAACCCGCGGGAGATCGCGCAACTGGCGCGGGCCGCCCAGGAGGGCACCCGCGGGCAGGTCACCCCGCGGGTGGAGGCCATGTTCTACGCCGCCGAGGCGCGCGGGCACGCGCTGCTGGGGGACGCCCGGGCCACGGCGGTGCTGTCCTCCCGGGCCGTCACCGCGCTGGAGCGGGCGGAACCGGAATCGGGCGACGACCCGGTGTGGATCCGCCACTTCGACCAGGCGTACCTCGCCGACGAGCTGGCCCACTGCCACCGGGACCTGGGTCAGGCGGAGGCGGCCGGCAAGCGGGCGGAGGAGGCGCTACGGGGCCTGCCGGCGGGCAAGGCCCGCCGCCGGGCGATCGGGCTGCTGCTGCTGGCGGCGGCGCAGGTGCAGCAACGGGAGGTGGAACAGGCCTGCCAGACGGCTGCGCAGGCGGCGGACCTGCTGGGGGGGCTCCGCTCGAGCCGGGGCGCCGAGTACCTGGAGGACTTCCGGGCGCGGCTGGAGCCGTACCGGGAGGAGGCGGCGGTGCGGGAGTTCGGAGCACGCTTGGAGGTCCGGGTCGCGTAGGTGTCCCCCCGCGGCCCGGCGGCCCCACGGCGTCGGCGGCCCCGGCGGCCCCGGGCTCCCCGGGGCTCCGCCCCCGACCCCGCGCCGCACACGCCGGCGGGGCCGGGCCCGCCCGGCGGAAGGGGGCCGGGTGGGTCTGACGGGTGCCCTGGGTGACCAGGTAGCGTGAGCCGACGGTTCCGTAGGGTTCGGGCGAGTCGGAGAAGGAGTCCCGGTGACGGAGAGCGGACAAGGGGGCGCCCCCCAGCAGGGTGCCCCGTGGGGTCCGGCGTACCCGGAGCAGCCGCCGGCGCAGCCGGAGTACCAGCAGCACGGTGACCCGGCCCAGGGCCGGCCGCCGCAGGCGCAGGACGGCCCCGCCTACGGCTACCCGCACGCCTACCCGGCCGCGCCTGCCGCGCCGGGCGGGCCGGGGCACGTGGTGGGGCCCGGGTACGAGGGGCCGGGGGAGCCGCACGGCTACGGCTATCCGCCGCTGCCCGAGGCGGTCACCCAGTACATTCCGCCGGTCCCGGCCGCCCCCGGGGGCCACGGCGAGGCCGCCACGCAGTACGCCCCGCCGTTCCCCGCCGCTCCCACGGGCCACGACGACGCGGCCACGCAGTACATTCCCCCGGTGCCGGCCGCCCCCGCCGGGCAGGACGAGGCCGCGACCCAGTTCATACCGCCCGTGCCGGGTGCTCCGGCCGGACAGGACGAGGCGGCCACGCAGTACATCCCGCCCGTGTCGGCGGCTCCCGGGGCGCACCCGGCCGGGGCCGGGTTCGACGGGCTGTTCCGGGAGGACGACCCCGTCGGGCAGACCCGTCAACTGCCGCCGGTCCAGGAGCCCGTGCTGCGGCAGCAGGCGCCGCGGGCCTACCCGCCGCGGGCGGCGCAGGGGCCCGTACCGCCGCAGCAGATGCACCACCAGCCGCAGCTCCAGCCGCAGTACGCCCCGCCCCCGCCACCGCCGGAGGCGGCCCGCAAGGTGCCGGCCGGGATCATCGCCGCGGTGGTCATCGGCCTGGCCGTCGTCGGGCTGGGCGTCGGATCGCTGCTCGGCGACGGCAAACCGCAGAACAACGACCCGGGCGCGGTGTCCTCCTCTCCCGCCGCGAGCGGCGGCTCCGCCGCGTCCGCCGGCGAGGCTCCCGTGGATCCAGGCCGCCCGCAGGCCGTCCAGCTGGACAAGCTCCTCGCGGACAGCAACGACAGCCGGGCCTCGGTGATCAAGGCCGTGGACGACATCAAGAGCTGCAAGAACCTCGACCAGGCGGCCTCCGACCTGCGCGACGCGGCCCGCCAGCGCGAGGAGCTCGTCACCCGCCTCCAGGAGCTGAAGCTGGACCAGCTCCCGGACCACGCGCGGCTGAACGCGGCGCTCACCAAGGCCTGGCAGTCCTCCGCGGCCGCCGACAACAGCTACGCGGCCTGGGCGGACGACGTGGCCGCCGACAGGGGCGACAAGGGCGACAAGGGCTGCAAGGACGGCAGGGCGAAGAACAGCGACAACGCCGCCGACGGCAACAAGGCGAGCGGCGAGGCGACGAGGGCCAAGGAGTCGGCCGCGACCCTGTGGAACAACATCGCGACCAAGTACGGCCTCACCAAGCGCGACAAGTCGCAGCTGTGAGCGCCTGAGAAAGCCGTGCTTCCAGGCCCTGGGGGGACACCTCCTAGGCCGCTCGCGGAGCCTGTTCCAGGGTGGCCGTCATGTCCACGGGCTGCTCGCCCGGCTGGGCCACGAGGCGGCCGGACTGGACGATCTGGAAGCTGACCCGGCCATTGACCATGCGGGGGAAACCGGCGACGGCGCGCATGTCCTGGTAGCGCCAGCTCAGGTCCGGGGTGAGGCCCGCGGTCTGGACGGCCTGCGACTGGTTCAGTGTCCGCGCGACCTTGCCGGCGGTGATCTTTTCGCCCTCCTTGAAGCGCTTCACGATCTCGTTCAGCACCGTGTACGCGATCCAGGTGGTCTGCGTCCCGCTGTCGTCGGGGTCCACCGCGTCGTCGCCGAAGGCGAAGTCGCCGATCACCTTGCGCATCGGCTCCCAGAGCGGATCGGTGGACACCGGGTACCAACTGGTCAGGTACGCACCCTCGAAGGGGCTCTCCCGGCCGCCGGTGCGGTCCACCAGCGCCTGGCTGACACTGCCGAGCACGGAGGAGATCTGCGGCTTCCTGCTCTTGTCGTCGGCCCGGCGGAAGGCGTCGAAGAACGTCTCGGTGCGCTCGCCGAGCACCGCCGTCACGCAGCCCCGCTCCTTGCTCGAGGTGGCGTTGGCGAGGGCCTGGCGAGCCTGCGGCGCGAAGTCGGCGGAGTCCTCGGCGGCCCGGATGTCGGAGGCGTCGGCCATCTTGTTGGCGCGGAGCCCGGCGTTGAGCAGGACCGGCAGGGAGTCGCCCGCGAGGGTGTCGGGGCGGACCAGGGCGACCTGGCTGCAGGCGCGGCCGAGCTGGTGGCCGGCGCCGGCGAGGAGGACGGGCTGGCCGCCGTTGACGGGGTAGGAGAGGGTGGACTGGAACTCCTCGGAGGAGACCCCGTACCCGCCGATGAAGGGAATGCCCTCGGCCTCCAGCGGGGCCATGAAGGCGCGCCCGTGCTGGCTGTAGGAGCCGACGACGGCGACGGCCTTCTCGCTGACGGCCTTGCGGGCGCAGTCGGCGGCGCCGGCGGGGGTGTTCTTCTCGTTGCAGGTCACGACGCGCAGCCTGTGGCCGTTGATGCCGCCCTTGGAGTTCACCCAGCGCTCGTACGCCTTGGCCATGCCCGGCATTCCGGGCATGTTGGTCGCTTTGGTGTCTTCGGGGGCGAAGGTCATGACGGTGATGGTGTCCCCGGAGCCCCCCGGGCCTCCGGGGATCACCCCGCAACCGGCGACCAGACACGCACCCGCGGTCGTGGCCAGCAGGGTGCGGAGGAGGTGTGCGGTGCGTCGCCGATCGGTCATGTCCATGCACCATTCCGCCCCGCGGGGAACGGGAGAGTGAGGTGTACACAACATTCGGTGACGCCAGGGTGAATTGCCGGGGGGAATCTCTCCCTCCGTTTGTTCACCGGCGCCTGAAGATCGCCGAGAAGGGGAACGTACGATCGAGAACGTGACATTCGCCCAAGGTTCGAAGAACTCTTCCCGCCGCGGCGGCCGCTCCTCCACCATGGGCGGCATGCCCCTGAACGACATGCCGTGGTGGCGCTGGCGCAGCAACGTGCGCTCGGCGCTGCACATGCTCTCCGATCCGGCCTTCCACGAGGACACCTGGCTGGCCGGCGCCGAAGGGTACGGGGACGTCACCGACGCCGTGTACCGGATCGTCGAGGACACCTGGCTCGACAGCTGGTCGGCCGAGAAGTACGTCGGCACGATCTTCCGCGACTCCCAGGAGGCGGCCCTGGTCGACCTGGCCGTGCTGCGCGTGCTGCGCATCCTCCACCAGGTCGGCCCCGACGCCCCGGTCTCCGCCTACCTGGAGCACCACGCCTGGCCCGAGGCGGTGCGTGCGGCGCGCGAGGCCCACGTACGGCTGGCCACGGCGGACGGCGACGACCCGGACGCACGGCCGCGGTCGCTGGAAGTGTTGAGAATTCTCACCCGCACCGTGTGAAAAGCTGTGTTGTCATGAGCGAACCGCATCCCGAGGCCCAGGGCCGGACCCAGGCCCAGCAGCAGCCCCAGTACGTCCTCACCGTGTCCTGCCCCGACAAGCAGGGCATCGTGCACGCCGTATCGAGCTACCTCTTCATGACCGGCTGCAACATCGTGGACAGCCAGCAGTTCGGAGACCGGGAGACCGGGCTCTTCTTCATGCGGGTGCACTTCGAGGCCGAGCCGCCGGTGACCGTGGAGAAGCTCCGCGCCAGCTTCGCCGCGATCGGCGACTCGTTCAGGATGGACTGGCAGATCCACCGCTCCGAGGAGCGCATGCGGATCATCCTGATGGTGTCGAAGTTCGGCCACTGCCTCAACGACCTGCTGTTCCGCTCGCGGATCGGGGCCCTGCCGGTCGAGATCGCGGCCGTGGTGTCCAACCACACCGACTTCGCGGAGCTCGTGGCCTCGTACGACGTCCCGTTCGTGCACATCCCCGTGACGAAGGACACGAAGGCGGCGGCGGAGGCGCAGCTGCTGGAACTCGTGCGCTCCGAGAACGTCGAGCTGGTGGTGCTCGCTCGCTACATGCAGGTGCTGTCGGACAACCTGTGCAAGGAGCTGAGCGGGCGGATCATCAACATCCACCACTCGTTCCTGCCGAGCTTCAAGGGCGCGAAGCCGTACCACCAGGCGCACGCGCGGGGCGTGAAGCTGATCGGCGCGACCGCGCACTACGTGACGGCCGACCTCGACGAGGGGCCGATCATCGAGCAGGAGGTCGAGCGGGTCGGGCACGAGGTGACCCCGGACCAGCTGGTGGCCATCGGGCGGGACGTGGAGTGCCAGGCGCTGGCGCGGGCCGTGAAGTGGCACAGCGAGCACCGGGTGCTGCTGAACGGGTCCCGCACGGTGGTGTTCGCGTAGCCCAGCCGACCCCGGGCCACCGGGGCTCCGCCCCGTGCCCCGTGCCTCAAACGCCGGCGAGGCTGGAGTTGCCCGGTGTGGTCCGTGCGGGTGCGGCGCAAGGCCGCCGGGCCCGGCAGGCTGGACGGCAGCGGCCGAAATCAGCCCCGCCGGCGTTTGAGGCGCGGGCCCCGGGGCGGAGCCCCGGCAGCGGCGCTGCAGGCGCTTCATTCAGCCCCGCCGGTGTTTGAGGCGCGGGGCCCCCGGGGGCCGGCCGTCAGGCGTCCGGGGCTTCCACGCCGCAGTACGCCGCGAACGCCGTCAGGATGTCGTCCTCCGCGAGGCGGCCGTCGCCGTCGGGGTCCAGGGCCGCGGCGACCTGGGCCGCCAGCTCGGGGGCGGTGCCGAGGACGCGCAGGACGCGGGCGGCGGCCGCGGGAGTGGCGCCGGCGCCGTCCTCGTCCGCCACCGCGATCACCGCCCGCAGGAACGGCCGCGCGATCTCCGCGAACCGCTCCGGGTTGTCCCGCAGCCGCTTCGCCGCACCGGTGATGAACTCCTCGCGGGACACCCGCTGGTCACCGTCGACGTCGGCGATGCCGGCCATCCCCTGCCAGAACGCCTCCGCGCCCCCGAAGACGGCCTGGCCCTTGTCCGACCGGGCGGCGGTGCCGAATTCGGCCAGGACGGCCTTCGCGGCCGCGCTGAAGTCCTCCCGGTCGATATACCCGGACCCGTCCTGGTCGAAGGTGGCGAATCGGGCGGCGATCTTGCGCTCGTATTCTGCGCTGTCCATGTTCGGCGTTCCGCCTTCACGTGTGCGTGGGGTTCAGATCAAGACAAGGCAGGAGCGTAAGGCCTCCGTGGCCTGCGCGTTAAGCGAAGTGGTCAAGGAGGTGGCCGCATCGAACCAGCGCACGGGAAGCGCGGTGGGGCGCGTACGCCTGTACCCATGTGCCGTCCGGTGTACCGGGCTTCACGCCGCGCCACCCGACTATCACGCAGGGCTCACTTCCGGGGCGAGGTTCTCCCAAAACGGGCGCGCCGGGCCGGTTGCCGACTACATTCGATGCGTCGACACACGGCTGGGGGCAGTATGCCGAAGGACGTACCACCGCGCTGGGACCGCCGCATGCAGCAGCGCCTCGCACGCGGCGAGGCCGCCGCGCTCGGAGAGCTGTACGACCGCTTCGCCTCGCTCGTACACAGCCTGGCGCACCGGGTGCTGGGCGACGAGAAGGCCGCGGACCGGATCACGCGCGAAGTCTTCGGCTACATCTGGGAGAACCCGGACGCCTACGACCCCAAGCAGGGCTCCATGCGTTCCTGGGTCGCCCGGATCACCCAGGGTCAGGCGGTGGCCCGGCTGCGCCAGGCCGAGCTGGGCCGTGGCTCGCGCGAGGAGCTGGAGCAGAAGGTCCGCAGCGCCAACGCGGCCGCCCGCGCGGACTACATCGTCACCTCCATGCCCGCCCCGCTGCGCGCCGCGCTGGAACTCGCGTACTTCAAGCGGCGCGACTACCGGCAGGCCGCCGCCGACCTCCAGATCAGCGAGGACGAGGCGCGGCGCCGGCTGCGCCTGGGCCTCCAGCTGCTGTCGACCGCCAACGCCCTCCCGCAGGAGGACACCGCCCCGCCCGGATACGGAAGTACCCGATGAACGGCCCTGCCGAGTCGCACGACGACGGATACGAGCTGCCCGGCGGCCCGATGCGGATACCGGGCCCGCGCGGGGCCGCCGACGACCTCGACCCGCGGCACGCCCCCAAGCTTCCCCCGGCTGCCGCCGGGAGGGGCCCCCAGCCGCTGCCGCCGCCCTCGCACGCCGTACTGAAATCCCTGCTCGGCGCATGGGCGTTGGCCGCCTGCTCCGCCGAGGAGACGCAGGCGGTGGAGGAGCACCTGACCGAGTGCGCGCCCTGCGCGGAGGAGGCGCTGCGGCTGCGCGACGCGGTGGGGCTGCTGCATCCGGAGGAGACCCTCGACCTCAAACCGCTGCTGCGCTCGCGGGTGCTGGAGGACTGCCTGGGCAAGCGGCCGGCCCGCATTCCGGTGCCGGCGTGGGCGAACCCGTACGACACCGAGACCGCGCGGCTCGACGCCCTGCTCCAGGACTTCGGGGATTCGGAATGGCACACCCCGGTCCGCCTGAAGTGGTTCGAGGAGGAGCGGCGCAGGACGCACCGGACGACCGTGGCCGGGGTGATCGGGCACCTGCTGACCGTGGACGGGCTGATCGCCGGCGCGCTGGGGCTGGACGACCCGCTGGGTCCGGACGCACCGAAAGGCGGTCCGTCGGTACGCACCGAGCACTACTGGAACGCGTCGGCGTACCCGGCGACGCGGCGGGTCCGCGAGCCGTGGCGGGAGCAGGGGCACACGCTGGTGCGCACGGTGTCCTTCGCGGGCCGGGGCGTGGCCGAGCTGCAGGTGGACTACGGAGACTTCGCGCTGCCGCTGGGGGACGCCTTCCTGGAGCGGGCCTTCGAGTGCTGGGTGCACGCGTCGGACATCGCGGACGCGGTGGACTACCCGTACGAGCCGCCGTCCGGGCCGCACCTGCACGGCATGATCGACCTGGCGGCACGCCTGCTGCCCGGGGCGCTGGCCGCACGGCGCCGGGCGGGATTGGCCGCGCCCGCGCGGGGGCTGGTCGCGGCGGGTGCGCCGGGGCGGACGCTGCATCTGGAGATCGAGGGCGCGGGTGGCGGCGGCTGGGACATCGCACTGGACTCGCCGGCGGCGAAGCCGAGTCCCGACCGGACGGTGGCGGAGATCGCCCTGGACGGCATCGAGTTCTGCCAGCTGGCGGCCGGCCACATCGCCCCGGAGGACGCGGCGGCGGGCCAGCACGGCGACCGTGAGGCGATCCGGGACGTACTGTTCGCGGCGGCTTCGCTGAGTCGGATGTAGGGGGGCGGGGGGCTAGGGGCCACTCGGGGTGGCCCGGGTGTTCTCGTGGGGATGTTCTTTGTACGAGTTCACGCGCGTGCGGGGCCTTCACCCCCCTGGCTCCCCACCCCGGGTCGGGGGCTGCCCACCCGCCCCCCTCGGCAGCTGAGGTGCTCGGCACGTGGTGGGCAGGTGCCGGGTGCAGGTGCCACCCGCAAGCGGGAGCTTGCGGCGCTGGCGGTGGCTGGGTGGCGGGAGCCAGCTGCTCCGCACCAGAGAGGGTTTGGGGGTTTCCCGCCAGTCCCATAGTCCTTCCGGTGCGGGCCGGCCTGTCAAGGGCGCTCCCTGCGGTCGCGTCGCTTCGCGATGGCCTGCGGCCACCCTTGACAGACCGTCCCACCCCGGAAAGACAAGGACTGCCGGGAAGCCCCCAAAAGGACGCTCACCTTGCTCCAGGCTTCGGCGCCGGCGGCGGTCAGCGACCCTCGTGCCTCCCCCGAGACCCTGCACGCCCGCCCGGCGCCCATGACAGGCCGGTCCCGGTCGGGCCGACTGCCCAAGTTCCGCGTCAGATCGCTACGCGCTTCTGCCTCGGGCGTCTGCGGGCCGCCTGGGGCTGGTCATAGGCCGCCCACGATCGCTACACAGGCGCCCTGGGACCGCGACAGCGGCTCTATCGGACTACCTGGACCCAAGCGGAGTGAGAGGACGAACCATTCGGCGTCAGGTTCCGTCTGGGCCGACCGCACCGCTCTTGGAGCGCTGAAGTCGTCCCTGGGCATGAGGTGGAGCAGCGTGATGCTCATGCTGCCGGCCAGCCGTTCAGGGAGACGTCGGAGCCGCTGTTCAGATAGTGGTGGAGAGCACTGCCGGTGGCGTCGACAAAGGCTTCGGGGAGGGCGTCAGCGTCGACCCAGCAGACTTGGGAGTGCTTACGGGGTTCGCGGTTTTCGGGCTCGCCGGCCCACTCATGGGTGGCGAAAACAACCGTGAGGAAGCCATGGGGGGCCTCGACGCCCCAGGCGCCGTGGATGATGTGGGCGACCTTGAGGGACTCGGGCTTCACCGTGAGGCCCGTCTCCTCGTAGAGCTCGCGGACTGCGGTCTCGGTGATGGGTTCGCCTGGTTCGCTCTTGCCGACAGGGAGGTCCCACAGGCCCTGACCGAACTTGGCGTTCTCGCTGCGCTGGAGGAGTACAACGCGGTTGGTGGCCTTGTCGTGGACGATGACGGCCGCGACCAGCAGGGTCATCGACTCGAGTGCCGGCTTGAGGGCTTGGGGACGGTCGGCGGACTGCTTGGCCACGGTGTTCCTTTCGATGGACAGGTGATTGTTACCCCGATCCTGGCGCGCTGGGTCGGCCACGATTCTCCGATGATGCATCTGCGCCGCGGGCAGACTGATGGCATGTTCGACCGCTTCGCGGCTCATATGGAGGAGTCGTGGACGCAATGTCCGGGAGGTGCGGCCCGATGGCCAGGCGTGACTACGAAGACGACCCCAACGCCCCTGCGCCGAACAGCCTGGTGCCAGCGGCATCGACGATCGTCGTCGATGACGACGGTCGGGTCTTGCTTCAGCGCCGTACGGACAACGGTACGTGGGCGCTGCCCGGCGGAAAGATGGAGCTCGGGGAGAGCATCGGCGACTGCGCGGTCCGGGAAACCTTTGAGGAGACCGGCATCGAGGTTGAGATCGTAGGCATCGTCGGTACGTATACGAACCCCGGACACGTCTTCGCCTACGACGACGGCGAGGTGCGGCAGGAATTCTCGATCTGTCTCCTCGCCCACCCCACCGGGGGAAGCCTCCGAACATCGGACGAATCGCTGGAAGTTGCTTGGTTCATGCCCGACGCCACCGACGACCTCCCGATGGTGCCCAGCATCCGCAAGCGCATCACCGACTGGCGAACCGGTCGTGGCCCTGCCATTCGCTGACAGCGCTCGCTCTTAGAGGTCCTAACAGAAGTTGCTGATCATGTGACTTTCGGTTCGGATGGTCGTTGGTCCGGCCTTGGGGAAACGTCAGTCGCGGCCGTGGATCGTGTCGGATGAACTGCGGTCACTGATCGAGCCGTTGCTGCCCGAGCCGCCGCCGAAGCAGGTGGAGGGCCGGCCGCGGGTGCCGGACCGGCAGGCGCTCTGCGGGATCCTGTTCGTCCTGCACACCGGCATCCAGTGGGAGTACCTGCCGCAGGAACTGGGCTTCGGATCCGGTATGACGTGCTGGCGGCGTCTTGCCGCGTGGAACGACGCCGGCGTGTGGGACCAGCTGCACCTGGTGCTGCTGAAGAGGCTGCGGGTGGCGAAGAAGCTGGACTGGTCGCGGGCGGCGATCGACTCCACCCACGTCAGGGCCGCGCGGCGGGGCCCAAAAGCGGGCCCAGCCCGGTCGACCGCGCACGTCCGGGCAGCAAGCACCACCTGATCGTCGACGGCCAGGGCATCCCACTGGCCGTCTCGCTGACCGGCGGAAACCGCAACGACGTCACCCAGCTCATGCCGCTGCTGAACAAGATCCCGCCGGTCCCCGGCCTGGTCGGCCGGCCCCTCAGACGCCCCGACACACTCCTGGCCGACCGCGGCTACGACCACGACAAGTACCGCCGACTGGTCTGGGCCCACGGCATCAAACCGGTGATCGCCCGCCGCGGCATCCCACACGGCTCCGGCCTCGGCGTCTACCGGTGGGTCGTGGAACGAACCATCGCCTGGCTCCACGGCTTCCGCCGGCTCCGCATCCGCTGGGAACGACGCGACGACAACCACGAAGCCTTCCTCGGCCTCGCCACCTGCCTCATCCCACACCGCCACGTCCAACGCCTTTGTTAGGACCTCTTAGGGGAGTGAGGCTGTCGGCTGTTTGTGACCGCCTGGGCGGCGCATGTCCAGCCCATGACGGTCTGGACGCCGCCTGATCGCTCGGCTGTGTAGCGATCGTGGGCGGCTTATGACCGGCCCCGGACGGCCGCCGGATGCCGTCGTCGAGGAGCGCGTAGCGATGTGACGCGCTCCCCGCTCCTGAGGAGCTTCTCGCCGCTGTTTGCTGCGGGTAGTCGGCCCGCCCGGCCCCGGAATGAGTCTGCTTGCGGGCCTGGGCGGGCGTGCGGAGGCTCGAGGACCACCGCGAGGATCACGGGCTGCCCCGGCGCCGAAGCCTGGAGCAAGGTGAGCGTCCTTTTGGGGGCTTCCCGGCAGTCCTTGTCTTTCCGGGGTGGGACGGTCTGTCAAGGGTGGCCGCAGGCCATCGCGAAGCGACGCGACCGCAGGGAGCGCCCTTGACGGGCCGGCCCGCACCGGAAGGACTATGGGACTGGCGGGAAACCCCCAAACCCTCTCTGGTACCGAGCAGTCGGCTCCCGACCCCCGAAGCCCCCGCACCCGGTCTTGCTTCCGTCCTCGCCAGGCTGCCGCCCGTATGCCCCGCTTCACCTGCCACTGCCATTTGTGGGCTCCTGCCCCCCAGCTCCCGCCCAGCAGACCACCGCGTCTGCCACTCCGCCGAAGGGGGCGGTGGGCAACCGCCGCCCCGGAGGGGGGGGTGAGAGGGGGCCAAGGCCCCGCTCGGCCGTGGCCTCGTACGCCGCCCGCCGCCCGCCGCCCGCCGCCCCAAGCCCGGTTACGCGAAGCGTTCGCGGAGTTTGTACTTCAGGACCTTGCGGAGGGCGTCGTTGCGGGGGAGTGCGTCCAGGAGTTCCAGTTGTTCCGGGAGTTTGTGGGTGGCCAGGCCCGCCGACCGTAGGTATGACGTCAGTTGGGGGAGGGTGAGGGGGGTCGCGCCCGGGGGTTGTTCGATGACCGCGCAGACGCGTTCGCCTCGGGACGGGTCCGGGAGGCCGATGACTGCCACGTCCGCCACGGCCGGGAGTTGGTGGAGGAGGTCTTCGATCTCCTTGGCCGAGATGTTCTCGCCCTTGCGGATGATGACGTCCTTGCTGCGGCCGGTGAGGACCAGGTAGCCGTCCGGGGTGAGGTGGCCGAGGTCGCCCGTGATCAGGTAGCCGTCGGGGTCGAAGGCCTCCGCCGAGTGGTCGCGGTTCAGGTAGCCCTGGCAGACCGCCTCGCCCTTGAGGCGGACCTCGCCGTCCGTTCCGGGGGGCAGCGGGGTGCCGTCCGGGGTCGTGATGCGGATGGACATGCCCTCCGGCGGGCGGCCCTCGGTCGTGGCGAGGTGGTCGGCCGTGTCGTCCGGGGCGCCCATGGTGATCATCGGGACTTCGGTCATGCCGTAGCCGTGCGTCAGCTGGCAGCCCAGCTCGCGGACCACGGCGTGGTAGATCTCCGGCGGTTTCGGGGCGCCTCCGCCCGCCAGCAGGCGGAGGGTGGGGATGAGTTTCGTGGCGGGGGCCTTGCGCTGTTCCGTGAGGAACATGGAGTAGAAGGCCGTGGAGCCGCCGGCGACCGTGACCCCGTGGCGGCGGTATCCGTCCAGTGCGTCCGGCATGGCGAACTTCTCGAAGAGGACGGCCGGGAAGCCGTAGAGGAGGAGCATCACGGTGTAGTCGGGGCCGGCTATGTGCGCGAAGGGGAAGGCCATCGAGCCGACGTCGCCGGGGGTCAGGTGCAGGGCGTGCGCGAGGCAGGAGCCGCCCGCGATCAGGGAGCGGTCGGTGTGCAGGACGCCCTTGGGGTCGGAGGTCGTGCCGGAGGTCCAGTAGATCCACCGGACGTCCGTGCCGGAGGCGGGCGGTGGGGGGAGTACGGCGGGGTCGCCGTCGGGGAGTGAGGCGTACGCCTCGAAGACCCCGTGCGCCCCGAGCCGCCCCGCCATCGCCGGGTAGTCGAAGCCGCGCCACACGCCGGGGACGGCGAAGTACTCGGCCTTGGACTCCCGGAGGGCGAAGCCGACCTCCCGGTCCCGGTAGAAGGGGATGACGGGGGACTGGACGGCTCCGATCCGGGCGAGGGCGACGGAGAGGAGGACCGTCTCGATGCGGGTGGGGAGCTGCCAGGCGACGACGGTACCGGGGCGTACGCCCATGTCGTGGAGGCCGGCCGCGACCCGCTCGGAGCGGTCGCGGAGCTCCGCGAAGGTCAGTCGGCGGTCCTGCGCGGGGTCGTCCGCCGCCTCGATGAGGACGGGGACGTCCGGGGTCAGAGCCGCCCGGCGGGTGATCAGTTCCCACAGGGTGCGGGAGCGGCTCAGTTCTGTCGCGGTCGCGGTGTCCGTCATCCCAGACCTCCCCATAGCTGACGGTTAGTCAGATCGAGTGCAGAGCGTAGGGCGCGGGCGCTTGTCGGTCCAGGGGTGGCGAGGCTAGCTTGTTTCTGACGATCCATCAGATCGGGGAATTGGGGAGACCATGGAACTGCCTCGGATCATCAGCGTCGACGACCACGTGATCGAGCCCGCCCACCTCTTCGACGTGTGGCTGCCGGCGAAGTACCGCGACCGCGGGCCCAAGGCGCTGACCGCGGGCATCGGCGAGCTCGAGTACACGGGCGGCAAGTACGTGATCTCCATGGACCCCGACGGGCCGCCGACCGACTGGTGGATCTACGAGGACCTGAAGTTCCCGTACAAGCGCAACATCGCCGCCGTCGGCTTCGACCGCGACGACATGACGCTGGAGGGGATCACCCGGGAGGAGATGCGCAGAGGGTGCTGGGACCCCGCGGCGCGGCTCGCCGACATGGACCTCAACCACGTGGAGGCGTCGCTGTGCTTCCCGACGTTCCCGCGCTTCTGCGGGCAGACCTTCGCCGAGGCGCACGACAAGGAGGTCGCGCTCGCGTGCGTGCGCGCCTACAACGACTGGATGGTCGAGGAGTGGTGCGGTGACAGCGGCGGCCGGCTGATCCCGCTGTGCATCATCCCGCTGTGGGACATCGACCTGGCGGTCGCGGAGATCCGGCGCAACGCGGCCCGCGGCGTGCGCGCCGTGACCTTCTCCGAGATCCCGACCTACCTCGGGCTGCCGTCCATCCACTCCGGCTACTGGGACCCCTTCTTCGCCGTATGCCAGGAGACCGGCACGGTGGTCAACATGCACATCGGGTCCAGCTCCCAGATGCCCGCCGCCTCCCCCGACGCGCCGCCCGCCGTGCAGGCCTCGCTCAGCTTCAACAACGCGATGGCCTCGATGATGGACTTCCTGTTCAGCGGGGTGCTCGTGAAGTTCCCGACGCTGAAGCTCGCCTACAGCGAGGGGCAGATGGGCTGGATCCCGTACGCACTCGAGCGCGCCGACGACGTCTGGCAGGAGCACCGGGCCTGGGGCGGGGTGCGTGACCTGATCCCCGAGCCGCCGTCCACGTACTACTACCGGCAGATGTTCTGCTGCTTCTTCCGGGACAAGCACGGGATCGCCTCGCTGGACGTCGTCGGACGCGACAACGCGACCTTCGAGACCGACTACCCGCACGTGGACTCGACCTTCCCGCACACCAAGGAGGTCGCCCTCGACCACGTGAAGGGCCTGGACGAGGAGACCGTCTACAAGCTCATGCGCGGCAACGCCATCCGGATGCTCGGCCTGTCCTTCGACCAGGACCGCAAGAGCCGCTGATGGACCTCACCTACACGGAGGAGGAGCGGGAGTTCCGGGCGCGCCTGCGCGAGTGGCTGGCCAAGGTGCTGCCCGAGCTGCCCGCCAAGCCCTCCCCGGACGACTGGCCCGGGCGGCGCGCGTACGACCTCGGCTGGCAGCGCAGGCTGTACGAGGCCGGGTACGCCGGACTGCACTGGCCGGTGGACGCGGGCGGGCGCGGGGCCACCCCGACCCAGCACCTGATCTTCCTGGAGGAGACGGAGCGCGCGGGAGCCCCATACGTCGGCGCGAACTTCGTCGGGCTGCTGCACGCAGGCCCGACCATCGCCGCCGAGGGCACGGCCGAGCAGCGGGCTCGCTGGCTGCCGCCCGTACTGCGCGGCGACGAGGTGTGGTGCCAGGGGTTCAGCGAGCCGGACGCGGGCTCCGACCTGGCCTCCCTGCGGACGCGGGCGGTGCGCGACGGCGACGAGTACGTGATCACCGGGTCGAAGATCTGGACCTCGCACGCGGAGGTCGCCGACTGGTGCGAACTGCTCGTGCGGACGGATCCGGAGGCCCCCAAGCACCGGGGGATCTCCTGGCTGGCCATGCCGATGGACGCGCCGGGGGTGACCGTACGGCCGCTGCGCACGCTCGCCGGGTCGACGGAGTTCGCGGAGATGTTCCTCGACGGGGTGCGGGTGCCGGTCAGCCACCGGGTGGGGGCCGAGAACGACGGCTGGCGGGTCACCATGGTGACGCTGTCCTTCGAGCGGGGCACCGCCTTCGTCGGCGAGGTCGTCGCCTGTCGCCGGACCCTGGGCGAGCTGGCCCGTACGGCGAAGGCCAACGGGCGCTGGGACGACCCGGTGCTGCGGCGCAGGCTGGGGCGGCTGTACGGGGAGTTCGGGGCGCTGTGGCGGCTCACGCAGTGGAACGTCAGCGAGTCGGAGAGGACCGGCGGCGTCCCCGGAATCGGCGGATCCGTCTTCAAGCTGGCCTACTCGCACGCGCGCCAGGAGCTGTACGACACGGCCGCGGAGGTGCTGGGCGCCTCGGCCCTGTCCCTGGAGGAGGAGTGGACCCTGGACCGCCTGTCCTCGCTCTCGTACACCATCGCGGCGGGCACCTCGCAGATCCAGCGCAACATCGTCGCCGAGCGGATCCTCGGCCTCCCGAAGGGCCGGTGAAGGGCGTGGACTTCCAGCCGACCGAGGACCAGAAGGCTCTGCGGGCGGGCGTACGGGACCTCCTGGCGGGCCGGTACGGGCGCGAGGCGCTGCGCGCGGCCGTGGACACGGGCACGGCGGTGGACCGCGCGCTGTGGCGGGAGCTGGGCGAGGCGGGGTTCTTCGCCCTGCGCCTGCCGGAGGCGGAGGGCGGGGTCGGGCTCGGGCTGCCGGAGGCGGTGCTCGTCTTCGAGGAGGCGGGGCGGGCCCTGCTGCCGGGGCCGCTGGTGGCCACGCACCTGGCGGCCGGGGTGGTCCCGGGCGCGGCGGCGGGGACGACGGTGGTGACCGCCTTCGACCTGGGCGGGAGCGGCCTGGTGACGCACCTGGCGGAGGCGGACGCGGTACTCGGCCGGCCGCGGGTCCCGGCGGGTGAGCCGGTGCGCTCGGCGGACCCGTTGACGCCGCTGCACCGGGCGGCGGACGCGGCGCCGGCGCCGGAGGAGTACCGCGCGGCGGGGGCGCTGCTGACGGCCGCGCTCCAGCTCGGCAGCGCGCTGCGGACGGTGGAGCTGGCCGTCCGGTACGGGAAGGAGCGCGAGCAGTTCGGGCAGCCGATCGGGGCGTTCCAGGCGGTCAAGCACCTGTGCGCGCAGATGCTGGTGCGGGCGGAGGTGGCCCGTACGGCGGTCTACGCGGCGGCGGTGACGGCCGATGCCGGTGAGATCGCCACGGCCAAGCTGCTGGCCGACGAGGCCGCCGTACGGGGCGCCCGGGACTGCCTGCAGGTGCACGGCGGGATGGGCTTCACGTGGGAGGCGGACGTGCACCTGCACCTGAAGCGGGCCTGGGTGCGGGCCGAGCAGTGGCGCACCGCGGCGGAGGCGGAGGAGTTGCTGGCGGCGGAGCTGGCCGCCTCGTCCTCGTAGCCCGGTGTGACGGGCGGGGGCACGGCGCGGGCACGGGAGGGACGGCGCGGGACGCATGTCCGATTACAGAGAGTTGATATCGGTTTGTGTCCTTCGCTCGCACCCTTACGGCCCGGAGTCAGGGGCGTGCTCCGGTACGCTCCCACGAATGCGAGCGGTTGAGCGGCGAAGGCGCCGCACAGTATGCACCACGCCTACTCCTTCGCGCGGGAATATGCCCGAAGCGCTTGTTGTGGTGACTGTATGTCAACCATGCTGCTCCGCAAGGGGATCACGGTGGGTGATCCCATCCTGTCGCGTGGCGAAGTGTCCGCCGGTTCGGATGGTGTGAGCGGTGCAGGTGCTTCAGGTGCAGCTGGAGGTAGGACCGGACCCCGCCGAGGTCGGGCGGGCGCGCCGGTGGGCGCGGTCCCGGTTGGCCGGGTCGGGGGTGGGGGACGACGAGCCGCTCGCCGAGACGCTGATCCTGCTGATCTCCGAGCTGGTCACGAACGCGGTCGTGCACACGGGATGTCCGGCGGTGCTGCGGATGCTGTTCGGGGGGCCGGGGGTGCGGGTCGAGGTCGCCGACGCGAGCGACCGGGCGCCGGCCCGCCGACAGGCCGCCGGGGACGACACGGGCGGTCGCGGCCTGGAGCTGGTGGACGGCCTGGCGGACCGCTGGGGCTGGCAGCGCGAGGGCGCGGGCAAACGCATCTGGTGCGAGGTCGACCGCGCGGAGAAGGCCGCGTCGGACCGTGTGGCGGACGGCCCGCAGCGGGCGCCGGAAGGAAGTTCCCGGATCCGGGAACCGCACGTGTACCTCTAAAGAGGTGTTGACGGTTCGTCACACGTTGATCACCCTGGTGGGGAGCGATTCGACGCGAGGGGACGCCAAGGGCAGGCCTTGACGAGTGCGGGTCGCGGGGTGGCGGCTGCCGTGCCGCGCTCGGGGCGTGCATGCGCGTACGCCGCCACCCGCAGGTCCTTCCCGCCGTAGGGCGTCTCGCGGTGCCGCGGTTCATGCCGCGTCAGGCGCCGTGCATGGCCCACCTGATCGGCCACCCCTGCTCCGTGACCACACCGGCAGGGACGGCCTCCGGCTCGCAGCCGACACCGTGGGGATCGCCGGTCCCGACCCCCGAGTCGTACGCGCCTATGGCGGAACCCTACAAATTCCCGCCGCCCGACTCCGTTGATCATCTTGATCGGAGTCGGGGCTTCTCCTTGGCAGTGTGGGTGTCACGGAATACGGCCCGCCCCGCCGACCGGCGAGCGGGCTGTGCGCACACGACAAGGGGGATCAGTGATGCATGCCGACAGTGACCAGGTCGTCGTCACCGGACTCGGCGCGACCACCCCGCTCGGCGGGGACGCGGCGGACACCTGGGCGGCGATGGTGCGCGGGGAGAACGGGATCGGCCCCATAGAGGAGGAGTGGGCGGCCGCCCTCCCGGTGCGGATCGCCGGCCGGCTGCGGCGGGAGCCCGGTGAGGTGCTGGACCGGGTTCAGGCCCGCCGGATGGACCGGTGTGAGCAGATCGCGCTGGTCGCCGCCCGCGAGGCCTGGCAGCACGCCGGTCGGCCGGAGGTCGACCCGGAGCGGCTGGCGGTGGTCATCGGCACGGCCACGGGCGGCGCGACCACCCTGCTCGGGCAGGACGACGTCCTGGAGGCCTCGGGCGTGCGCAAGGTATCGCCCCACACCGTCCCGATGCTGATGGCGAACGGGCCGGCCGCCCACGTCAGCATCGACCTCGGGGCCCGGGGCGGCGCGCACACTCCGGTCAGCGCCTGCGCGTCGGGGGCCGAAGCCATCGCGATGGGGCTGGACCTGATCCAACTGGGCCGTGCCGACGTCGTCGTGGCCGGCGGCGCGGAGGCCTGCCTGCACCCGCTCCCGCTCGCGGGCTTCGCCCAGGCCAAGGTGCACTCGACGCGCAACGACGACCCGGCGGCGGCCTCCCGTCCCTTCGACGCCGGGCGCGACGGCTTCGTCATCGGGGAGGGCGCGGCCGTGGTCGTCCTGGAGCGGGCGGGCTTCGCCGCGGCCCGGGGCGCCCGGGCCCATGCCGTGCTCGCCGGGGCGGCGGTGACCTCCGACGCGCACCACATCACGGCCGCCCACCCGGACGGCCAGGCACGGGCGATGCGCCGGGCGATCGCCGCCGCCGGGCTGTCCCCGTCGGACATCGCCCTGGTGCACGCGCACGCCACGTCCACGCAGTTGGGGGACCTGGTGGAGGCCCGTTCGGTGACGGCGGCCGTCGGCACGCACCCGGCGGTGACGGCGATCAAGTCCATGACGGGGCACCTGTTCGGCGCCGCGGGTGCGTTGGGGGCCCTCGCGGCGGTCCTCGCGGTGCGCGACGGGGTGGTCCCGCCAACCCGCAACCTCGACGTGCTCGACCCCGCGATCGCCCTGGACGTGGTCGCGGGCGGGGCGCGGCACGGCCGGTTCCCGGTCGCGCTCGCCAACTCCTTCGGCTTCGGCGGCCACAACGCCTCGCTGGTGTTCACCTCCGCCGGCTGAGCGGGCCCGGCGGAGGGTGTCGGTCCGGCGTGGAACCATGAGGTGTCCATGACGCGTCACCGTTCGCGCGTCGGACCCGTCCCACCCACCCTCACCACCCATCAGGAGAAGCGCATGGCCAACCCGTACGCGGTGACGCCCCCTCCGCCCCCGCAGCCCCCGCGGCGCTCGGGAGGCGGCAAGCTCCCGGCCGTCCTGGTCGTCGTCCTCGTCATCGTCGGCATCATCGGGGTCTCCCGGTGGCTCGGCAAGGACGGTGACGCGGGCAACGCCAAGGGTTCGTCGGCCTCTGCCACCGCGTCCCCCTCGGCCAAGCCGTCCAAGGACCCCGCCAATCCCGAGTCCTCCTCGGACACGTCGAGTTCGTGGAAGGTCGGTGACTGCGGCGGCCCCGACCCGGACAACAAGCCGGACGGCTACCGGCCGCAGAAGTGCTCGGCCACCGGCGCCACCTTCAAGGCCATCGACATCAAGGACGCCAGCATGTTCCCGGGCGCGATCCAGTGCCCGGCCGGGACGGACCTGATGATCCAGGTGAGCATCTCCTACGGTTCGAGCAAGAAGGGCGGCATCCCCACCAACACCGTCTGCGGCCGGAACCTGTCCGGCGAGCACCCGGGTGACGCGGGCGCCGGCGGCGGCCAGCTGGTGCAGGGCGACTGCATCGACTCGCAGGCCCAGGAGGTGCCCTGCGCCTCGGCCGGCAAGGGCACGTACAAGGTGCTCGGTCTGACCAAGACCGAGGACGAGTGCCCGGCCGGCACCAACGAGCCCATGAAGCTCACCATCGCCATCGGCCGCCCCTACGACGTGATCTGCGCCAAGGGCTGACGCCGCGCCGCGCACGCCCCCGTACGCCGCCGCCCCGGTCCCCCGACCGGACGGCGGCGTACGTGTGTCAGAGCACCGCCACCGGGGCCACCGGGGTTCCCGTGGCGCCCACGAAGGGCTCCGGCATGGCCGACAGGAGGAAGGAGTGGCGGTTTTCTTCTGCACAGGCTGTGGACAACGTTTCGAGGTTCCAGTTCTGGCCCTGGTGCATGCCCATCTCGACCAGGTCCAGGGCGTGCACGGGGAGCCAGAGGTTCTCGATCTCCGGGGGGAAGATCTCGAAGGTCAGGGTGTCGTTCGCGACCGCCGCCACGTCCCGGGCGTGGAACCACTCCGGCGTGCGGACGGACAGGCCCGGGGACGGGAAGCCGTAGCCGTGCTTGTCGCCCGCCAGGTAGACCTGGACCTGGCCGGTGCGGACCAGGACGATGTCGCCGGCGCGGACCGTCACGCCGCCGAACTCCTCCGCCTCCGCCAGGTCCTCCGGGGTGACCGCGTGACCCCCGGGCAGCCGGTCCAGGCCCTTGGCGCGGGCCACGTCCAGCAGGACGCCGCGCGAGACGACGGGGCCGGCCTTGTCGATGCCGCTGAACTCGGCGCGGCCGTGCGCCGTGATGGAGGACGCCGGGCGGCCGTTGTAGATCTTTCCCGAGTGCGAGACGTGGGTGAGGGCGTCCCAGTGGGTGCCCGCCTGGAGCCCCATGGTCACGGCGTCGTCGCTGCACGCCACCGTGCCCGGACCGAAGATCTCCTGGTTGATCTGCACCATCGTGTGCAGCGGGTTGACCCGGCCGGGGATCATGCCCGCCTGCACCCCGTCCTCCTTCAGCGGCAGGGCCAGCGGTATCCGGCGGCCGCTGCGGACCTCCGCCGCGGCCGCCCGGACCACGTCGTCGGTGATGAGGTTGAGGGTGCCCATCTCGTCGTCGGCGCCCCAGCGCCCCCAGTTGTTGACGCGCTTGGCGATGTCGTGGAACTCGGCGGGCAGGGTCATGAGGTCCCCCAGGGCTTGTGCTCCGGTATCTGACTGGTCATAGAATCTAACGGTCCGTCAGAAAACGCGGGAAGGGGCCGGACGTGGGGAACTTCTTGGCAGGCAAGGTCGTGGCCGTCACCGGCGCCGGCCGGGGCATCGGACGGGCCGTGGCACTCGCCGCGGCCGCCGAGGGCGCCAAGGTCGTCGTCAACGACTACGGCGTCGGAATCGAGGGCGGCGAGCCGACGAGCGAGATCGCCGACGGCGTGGTGAAGGAGATCCTCGCCGCCGGCGGTGAGGCGGTCGCGGTCGCGGACGACATCTCGACGATGGCGGGCGGCCAGCGCATCGTCGACACGGCACTGGCCCGCTACGGGCGCATAGACGGAGTCGTCTGCGTGGCCGGCATCCTGCGCGAGCGGATGCTGTTCAACATGTCCGAAGAGGAATGGGACCCGGTGGTCGCCACCCACCTCAAGGGCACCTTCACCGTCTTCCGCGCGGCCTCCGCCGTCATGCGCAGGCAGGGCGGCGGCACCCTCATCGGCTTCACCAGCGGCAACCACCAGGGCTCGGTCGCCCAGGCCAACTACAGCGCCGCCAAGGGCGGGATCATCTCCCTCGTCCGCTCCGCCGCGCTCGGCCTCGCCAAGTACGGGGTCACGGCCAACGCCGTCGCCCCCGTCGCCCGGACCCGCATGTCGGCCAACGTCCCGATGGAGCTCAAGGAGATCGGCGAGCCCGAGGACGTCGCGGCGCTCGTCACCTACCTGCTCTCCGACAAGGCCGTCGCAGTCGGCGGGGAGAAGATCACCGGGCAGGTCTACACGATCGCCGGGCCGAAGATCGCCGTCTGGGCGCAGCCGCGCGAGCTGCGCGCCGGCTACGCCGAAGGCTCCTGGACACCGGAGAAGATCGCCGACTTCCTGCCCGGGACGGTGGGCACCGACCCGATGCCGATGCTCGCGCAGCTGGAGGCCATGGCCAAGGCGGCGGCCGCCAAGGACCGCCCCAACGCGTGAGCCCTGGCCGGGCGTTCTGCGGGGATCGGCGCGCGCCCGCTGTAAGGGGCAGGGGCGCGGGGCAGGGCCAGGGCCAGGGGAGTCGAGGGACAAGGGAGCCAGGGGACATGGACTTCAGCTTCGGCGAGGAGGACGAGGAACTGCGCGTCGCCGCCCGGGCGTGGCTCGCGGAGCACCTCGTGGGCCCGTACGCGCAGGCCCGCGGCCTCGGTGGCCCGGGCAGCGAGTACGAAGGGGTCGAGGCCCGGCGCGCATGGGAGCGCGAGCTGGGCCGCGGCGGCTGGATCGGGCAGGGCTGGCAGGCCGCGCCCGGGGCGTACGGACAGCGGCGGCTCTCCCTCGCCGGGCAGGTGGTGTGGGCCGAGGAGTACGCGGCGGCGCGCGCGCCCGGCCGGGTCGGGCACATCGGGGAGAACCTCCTCGCGCCCACCCTGATCGCGTACGGGAGCCAGGACCAGCGGGACCGCTTCCTGCCCGGCATCGCACGCGGCGAGGAGCTGTGGTGCCAGGGATACAGCGAGCCGGGCGCCGGCTCCGACCTCGCGGGGATCCGTACCTCCGCCCTGCGGGACCGGGCCGACGGGGCCTTCCGCGTCACCGGCCAGAAGATCTGGACCTCCCTCGCGCAGGAGGCCGACTGGTGCTTCGTCCTGGCCCGCACCGAGCCCGGCTCCCGGCGCCACCGCGGCTTGTCGTTCCTGCTCGTACGGATGGACCAGCCCGGGCGCGTCGAGGTCAGGCCGATCCGGCAGATGTCGGGCACCTCCGAGTTCAACGAGGTCTTCTTCGACGGGGCGGTGGCCTGCGAGGTCGTCGGCGGCGAAGGCGAGGGCTGGACCGTCGCCATGGGCCTGCTCGCCCTGGAGCGGGGCGTCTCCACACTCGTCCAGCAGATCGGTTTCGCGGCGGAACTGGAGCGGGTGGTGCAGGCCTACGCGGCTTCGGCCGATCCCGACCCGGTCCTGCGCGGGCGCCTCGTACGGCAGTGGGCCGAACTGCGCACCATGCGGTGGAACGCCCTGCGCACGCTCGGCACCACGGACGACCCGGGAGCCCCGAGCGTCGCCAAGCTGCTGTGGGGCGGATGGCACCGGCGGCTCGGCGAGCTGGCGGTGGAGGTCCGCGGCGCGGCGGCCTCGGCCGGGCCGTGCACCTGGGAGCCCGGGATCCCGTACGAGCTCGGACTCGACGAGGAGCAGCGGCTCTTCCTGTTCACCCGCGCCGACACGATCTACGGCGGCTCGGACGAGATCCAGCGGAACATCATCGCCGAGCGCGTGCTCGGCCTGCCTAAGGAGCCCAGGTGAGAGGCGTCGTGTTCGACGGCAAGCAGGCCCAGGTGGTCGACGACCTGGAGATCCGCGATCCGGGGCCGGGTGAGGTCCTGGTCGCGATAGCGGCGGCCGGTCTGTGCCACAGCGACCTGTCGGTGATCGACGGGACGATCCCCTTCCCGCCGCCCGTGGTGCTCGGGCACGAGGGGGCGGGGGTGGTCGAGGCGGTCGGCTCCGGCGTCACGCACGTGGCGCCCGGCGACCACGTGGCGCTGTCCACGCTCGCCAACTGCGGGGCGTGCGCGGACTGCGACCGCGGCCGGCCGACGATGTGCCGCAAGGCGATCGGGATGCCCGCGCAGCCCTTCTCGCGCGGCGGGAAGCCGCTGTTCCAGTTCGCCTCGAACTCCGCCTTCGCGGAGCGCACGATCGTCAAGGCCGTGCAGGCGGTGAAGATCCCGGACGACATCCCGCTCACGTCGGCGGCGCTGATCGGCTGCGGGGTCCTGACGGGCGTGGGCGCGGTGCTGAACCGGGCGAAGGTGGACCGGGGCGATTCGGTGGTCGTCATCGGCACGGGCGGGATCGGCCTCAACGTCCTCCAGGGCGCCCGGATCGCGGGCGCGACGACCATCGTGGCCGTCGACGCCAACCCGGCGAAGGAGGCGGTGGCCCGGCAGTTCGGCGCCACGCACTTCATCGACGCGTCTGCCGTCCCCGACTCCTCGGCGGCGGTGAAGGAGATCCTCCCGACGGGCACCGACCACGCCTTCGAGTGCGTGGGCAACGTCAAGCTGATCCGGCAGGCCGTCGACCTCCTCGACCGGCACGGGCAGGCGGTGCTGCTGGGCGTGCCCGGCTTCACGGAGGAGGCCTCCTTCCTCGTCTCCTCCATGTACCTGGACAAGACGATCATGGGCTGCCGGTACGGGTCCTCGCGCCCGCAGCGTGACATCGCGCTGTACGCCGAGCTCTACCGGCAGGGCAGGCTGCTGCTGGACGAGCTGGTCACCGAGGTCTACCCGGTCGAGGACTTCGCCAAGGCCGCGGACGACGCGCACCACGGGCGGGTGGCCCGCGGGGTGCTCACCTTCTAGGGAGTGTCGTCAAGGTGCTGCCGACCGCCCGCCGGTCGGGCAGGACTTCGACGGCACGGCCTAAGCGCCGAGGCGCGGGTGGTCCCAGAACCGCCTGACCACCCAGGTCACGGCCAGGCCGGGGGTGAGGGAGGCGAGGAAGGCGGGCAGCCGGCGCAAGCCCGCCACCTCGAACTCCAGGGCCACCGGCAGCAGCAGGACGAGGCCGGCGAGGAGGATGGCGAGCGCCGGCAGGTGGGTGGCGGGGTGGAAGCGCCGCAGCCGGCGCAGGTCCTCCGGCTTTGCCTGGGTCTTGATCAGGGCGCCCCCGATGATGAACCACGGGCCGCCGACGATGGCGAGCATGACGAGGACGAATACGCCCATGTGCTCCGGGACGGGCCTGCTTCCCACCCCGAGCTCGGGGTGGCCGGGGGAGTAGTAGGTGTCCACGGCCATGCCGGGCTCGGGTGCCTCACGCGTGTAGGCGGCCTCCAGGGTGACGTCCCGGGGGCCGCTCTCGTATGGCACTCGGACGATCACGTCGGTGTTGTAGTAGCCGTCGGTGTCGTCGGAGGGCGGCGTGTGGTCCGGTGGACCGGTCAGCCGCACGATCGACACCTCGTGGTGCTCCCATCCCGCCCGCTGGAGCCGCTCGGCGCGGCGGCCCTCCTCGCCGGAGACGGTGAAGGCCACCACGAGCGCGGCGGCCGTGGCGAGGGGCACGCCGAAGGCGAAGACGTACCGGAGCAGGTTGCCCGGGCGGCGCGGGGCCGGCGGCTTGGCGGGCCGGGTCACCGTGGCCGGCGGCTTGTCCAGCGCCCCCCACGGGGCAGGCGGGCCCACGCGGGCCCGGTACGAGGCCACGACCCAGCATCCGGCGAAGAACGCGGAGGCGCCGGCGAGGCCCACTTCCACGGTCAGCGGCGGGTAGGGCGACACGCCGACCAGCGCGCAGGCGATCGCGCCGAGCGCGCTCGCCACCATCAGCGTGCCCGTCGTGGTGGTCCACCGGCTTCGCCCCGGTCCGTACGCGTCCCGCATGCCCCTCAAGCCCCCCGCCTGGTAGAGGTCGGCAGGATAACGGCGGGGCGCGGACGCCCGGGGGCAGGGGGGGGGCGGGGTCAGTCGGCGAGACGCCCGAAGCGGCCCTTGTGGAACAGCAGCGGTTCGCCCTCGCCGGCCGCGCCCATGGCCACGACCCGGCCCACGACGATGAGGTGGTCCCCGCCGGTGTGGACGGCGTGGATCCGGCAGTCGATCCAGGCGGGCACGTCGTCGAGCTGCGGGGACCCGGTGCCGGGGGCGGGGCTGTGCGCGACCCCGGCGAACTTGTCGGCGCCGCTGACGGCGAAGGACCGGCACAGCTCGCCCTGGTCGGCGCCCAGGACGTTGACGCAGAACACCCCGGCACGGGCGATCCGCGGCCAGGTGGTCGACGTACGGGCCACCATGAAGGTCACCAGGGGCGGGTCGAGGGAGAGCGAGGCGAAGGACTGGCAGGCGAAGCCGGCCGGCCCGTCCTCGCCCTCGCCGGGCGGGGCGGTGATGACGGTGACCCCGCTGGCGAAGTTGCCGAGCACGGCACGGAACTCGGCGGGGCTGACCGGCGCGCGCTCGTCCTCGCCCACGG
This sequence comes from Streptomyces sp. NPDC088762, assembly GCF_044750905.1. Taxonomy (NCBI): domain Bacteria; kingdom Bacillati; phylum Actinomycetota; class Actinomycetes; order Kitasatosporales; family Streptomycetaceae; genus Streptomyces; species Streptomyces sp. NPDC088762. The sequence continues at coordinate 45,638 of NZ_JBIVKT010000011.1, read as the reverse complement.
CGCGCAGGTCGGGACGCGGCAGGGCGTCGACGGACTCGGGCCCCTGCTCCGGCGAGGCGGAGGTGGGGGAGCCGACTGACCTGAGGTATCGGACGACGGTGGCCGCCATCCCTGCGTGTCCCATCACACCGACGATTGAAGCTGACGGTTCGTCAGATGGGAAGGGCGGTGCAGGGTCCGCGTCGGCGGGACGGGGTGAGTGTGACCGCCGGGCGGCTGCGGTTGCGGTCGCGCCCGCCGCGCCGGGCAGGGTGCGATGGCTTGAATGCGATGGTCAACTTCCTTGTTAGCCACGGGACATGGGGTCGAGGTGGGACCCCGTGAGTGCGTGTGTACAGTCTTCGCCAACGACAAGGACGTCGGGGGCTGGGGTGGGTATGGGGAACGGTTTTCGCTACCGGGCCGAGCGCATCGCACTGGGCGCCATGGCGGTGGCAGGCATAGCGGTCCTGATCGCCGACCTCCTCGGGTGGCTCGACAAGATGGCCCCCGGGGGAGCACTCCCGAAGATCACCCTGCTCATCCTGAGCACGGTCACCCTGTTCCTCCTGATGGAGTTCGAGCGCCTGAAGGTGCTCGACACCATCAGCACGCAGATGGCCGATCTCCACGTCGACGGACTGGGCGAGTTGCGGCGCGGGCGGTTCCTCGGTGCGGTCCGGGTGCACGAGGCCTTCCCCCACGCGCCCTTCCTCGAGATGGTGAGGACGGCCCGCTGGGAGGTGTCCATCCTGCAGACGTGGATACCGAACCTGGAACTGTTCGCGAGCGAACTGGCCAAGGCCATCACCGAGCGGCGGACAGAGGTCCGCATCCTGCTCCTGCGCCCGTCGTCCCTCGCGGCCGGGCTGCGCCACGACGCGCTGGAGACCGGGGAGCCCGACAGGGAGGTGATGGACGTGGAAGGCAGCCTGCGGCTCCTGAAGTCCGTCTACGACGAGGTCCCGCCGGAGCTCCGGAACAAGCTTCAGGTCAAGCTCTACAACTCCCTGCCGTCGATCGCCGTGTACAAGACCGACGAGCGTTATCTGGTCAGCTCGTTCCTGCACGGCCGGCTCGCCATCCGGTCCACCCAGATCGAGATCGACGGCTCGGGAACCGTGATGGGCCAGGAGGTCCAGGGCGAGCTGGACAAGTTGTGGAACATCGGCCGCGACGTCGACCTGCGCGACTGGCGCATGTCAATCGACTCCATGGATTAGTGATCGGACCGGCGAGAGAGGTAACGGCCGTGCAAGAACTGGACACCTTCGAAGACGAACTGATCGAGCAGTACAGGCATCACCCGGTATTGGCGAACATCGGGCGGCTCCCGGAGGAGGACTTCGCCGCGATCCTGCTCCAGCGGCGCTTCCTGTCCCTCGCCTTCACCCCGGCCTACGACCTCGCGATCGACCTCCTGCAGGACGAGGTGGGGCTGAGGATCGCCCGCGTCATCCTGCGCGAGGAGTACCCGGACAGCCGCGGGTACACGCACTCGCACCGCGAGGACATGACGGGCGACATGCTCCGGCTCGGCGTCTCCCGGCACGACCTCGTCCACACCAGGCCGACGGCGGCCACGAAGGGCGCCATCGACGCCACCTTCGACCTGATCGCCGAAGCCGGCGCCCACGATGCCTCCGACCTGCGGCTGTTGACGATCCTGCGTTTCTGGGGAGAGATCCTGGTCTCCGTCGAGTACGGGCGCCTGTGGGAGCGCATGGGGCCCTTGCTGACCCAGGAGGGGGAGAACCGGTCGCGCTTCTACTACCCGCACTACAAGCACGATGCCAAGGCGCGCTCCCTGGCGACCGCGGGGCTGCTGTCCGTCACCCACCCGGACCGCCTGGCCACCAGGCTGCGGGAGTTCCTCGTCAACGGGGGCGAGGGGGCGGTGGACTCCTTCAAGGAAGCGGAACGGCGCTCCCTCCAGGTCAAGGTGAGCTTCTACGACCAGTTCCTGCCGGCGCTGGAACGGGTCGGAATCTGAGCGGCCGTACGCGCTTCCACCGGCTGCCTCCACACGGGTGAACCGCGGCTCGCCGTGGGGGCCGTACGCCCCCCGGCGCGCCGGGGATGGGCATCGTGGCCGGCGGACCCGTACCGCCGGACCCGTAGGAGGCATTCCATGCTCGGCACCGACTTCCGTACCGGATCACCCAACTGGCTCGACCTCGGCAGCCCCGACACCGCCGTCGCGGTCGAGTTCTACGACAACGTCCTCGGCTGGGACTACGTCTCCGCCGGGCCCGACGCGGGCGGTTACGGCTTCTTCCAGCTGGACGGCAAGACCGTCGCCGCCCTCGGGCCGCTCACCGAGGAAGGGGCCAGGTCGGCCTGGATGGTGCACTTCAACACCCCCGACATCCAGGCGAGCGCCGAGGCCGTGAAGTCCGGGGGCGGCACGCTGCGGATGGAACCCATGGACGTCATGGGCGAGGGCTGGCTCGCGCAGTGCACCGACCCGCAGGGCGCGCAGTTCGCGATGTGGCAGCCCGGGAAGACCGCCGGTCTGGGCCTGGCCTCCGCCGAGAACACGCTGGTCTGGGTGGAACTGCACGTACCGGACCCGGAGGCGGCCCTCGGCTTCTACTCCGCGCTGTTCGGATGGCGGCACACCGAGATGGAGGCGCCGGGGATGACCTACCGGGTCCTGAGCACCGCCGACGGGGACCAGCAGGACGCCTCCTTCGGCGGGATCGCCCCGCAGCAGGGGCAGGGCGAGCCGTCGCGCTGGACGCCGTACTTCCACGTCCCGGACGTCGACGCGACGGCCGCGGCGGCCACGGCGAACGGCGGATCGGTCGTCATGCCGGCGTCGGACGTCCCGGAGGTCGGGCGAATCGCGTGGCTGGCCGACCCGGCGGGGGCGGTCTTCGCCCTGCTGAAGCCCGACCCGCAGATGTAGCGGGCGGAGGCGCGAGGCCGGCGGGCTCACCTCCCCAGGTACTTGGGCGTACGGCGCTCCACGAAACTGGCCACGCCCTCGGTGGCGTCGGCCGTGGTCATGTTCACCTCCTGGGCGGTGGCCTCGGCCGCCAGCGCGGCTGCCCGGTCGCCGTCCAGGGAAGCGTTGACCAGCTGCTTCGTCATCGCGATGGCCCGAGTGGGGCCCTGTGCGAGGCGCTCCGCCCACGCGCGGGCGGTCTGCTCCAGCTCCTCGGCCGGCACCACCTTGTTGACGAGGCCCAGCCGCTCGGCGTCGGCCGCCGCGACGGCGTCGCCGAAGAACATCAGCTCCTTGGCCTTCTGCGGGCCGACCAGGCGGGGGAGCAGGTAGGCGCCGCCGCCGTCGGGGACCAGGCCGCGGCGTACGAACACCTCGATGAACCGGGCCGGTTCGGCGGCGATGACGAGGTCGCAGGCGAGGGCGAGGTGGGCGCCGATGCCGGCGGCGGTGCCGTTGACGGCGGCGATGACCGGCTTCTCGCAGTCCAGGACCGCGGTGACCAGGCGTTGCGCGCCGAGCCGGATCATGCGGGCCACGTCGCCGGCGACGCGCTCGCCGCTGCCGCCGCCTCCGCGGAGGTCCGCGCCGGCGCAGAAACCCTTGCCGGTCGCGGTGATGACGACGGCGCGGATCGCCGGGTCGGCGGAGGCGCCGGCGAGGAGCGCGATGACGCGCTCGCGGTGGGGCGGGGCGATGGCGTTCATCGCGGCGGGCCGGTTGAGGGTGATCCAGGCGACGCCGCCGTCGGTGTGGTGGAGGACCTCTTCCTCGGGGGTGGGGCTGGTGGGCATGCTCTGAACTCCCCTTCTGGGCGGGGCCGGCGCAAAGCAGCCTCGCCGGCGTTTGAGGCGCGGGGGTACGGGGGCGGAGCCCCAGTCCGGGGCCCGGGGCGGAGCCCCGGACGGGGGCTGGGGGCGGAGCCCCCGGTTTCGGGAAGGGGCGGGGTGGGGGAAGCCCCGCGCAGCGGCACGGCCTGCTCGGGCTCCCCGGCCAGCGGTACGGCTCCGTGCAGCGGGACGGCACACGGGTCAGCGGCAGATGGCCAGGGCGTCCAGGGCCACCGCCCCCTGGCCGCGGGGGAGGACCATCAGGGGGTTGATGTCCAGCTCGGACAGGGAGCCGCCCAGTTCCAGCGCCATCCGCTGGATGCGCAGGACCACCTCCACCAGTGCGTCCACGTCGGCCGGAGGTGCACCCCGTACGCCTTCCAGGAGGGCGTGCCCGCGCAGTTCGCCCAGCATGGCCCGCGCCTGGTCCTCCCCGAAGGGCGGCACCCGCACCGCCGCGTCGTGCAGGACCTCCACCAGGACCCCGCCCAGCCCCACCGTCACCGTCGGGCCGAAGAGGTCGTCCTGCGTGACCCCGACGACCATCTCCACCCCCCGCTCCACCATCTGGCACACCAGGATCCCGTCCAGCGGCACGTTCTCGTAGCGGGCGATGTCGGTCAGCTCCCGGTACGCGTCGCGGATCTGGCTCGCCGAGGTGAGGCCGATCTTGACCAGTCCCAGTTCCGTCTTGTGGGCCAGTTGCGGGCCCGAGGCCTTCATCACCACCGGGTAGCCGACCAGGCCGGCGGCCCGTACCGCGGCCGCCGCGCTCGTCACGAGCTGCTCCCGGGGCACCCGGATCCCGTACGCCCGCAGCAGCTGTTTCGCCGCGTGCTCGCTGAGCTGCTGCCCGGGCCGCATCAGGGCCTGCGCCTTGCGGTACGAGGGCGAGGGCGTGCGCGGTGCGTCCTCGAAGGGGGAGCGGTAGGCCGCGGTGAAGCGGTGGTGGCCGAGGTAGGCCCGTACGGCGGTGATGCAGTTGCCGAACGTACGGAAGGTGGCCACCCGGGAGGAGCCCAGCAGCACCCTCCGGTAGGCGTCCTCCGTGCCGACCGGGGAGCCCCAGATCACGCAGATCAGCTTGTCCGAGGCCTCCGCCGCGTCCACCAGGTCCTGGGCGAGCCGGTCGCTCATCGGGGGGAAGGGGCCGGTGATCGGGCAGATCAGGACGCCCACCGCCGGGTCGGCGAGGATCGCGTCGATGATCTTGCGGCCGCGCCAGTCGCCGACCGGGTGGCCGCCGTTGTCCACCGGGTTGGCGACGTTCAGGTACTCCGGGATCCACTGGTGCAGCTCGTCCTGCTTGGCCTGCGAGAGGGTGGGCAGGGTGAGTCCGGCCTCCGTGGCCAGGTCGGAGAAGTGGGCTCCGGTCCCCCCGGAGATGGAGTAGACGACGACCCCGTCGGCCTTGGGTGTACGGGCCCGGGCGAGCAGGGCGGCCGTGTCCTGGAGCTCGTCCAGGCCGTCGACGCGGATCACCCCGAACTGGCGCATCGCGGCGTCCACGACGGTGTCCGCGCCGGTCAGCTTCCCGGTGTGGGAGGCGGCCATGCGCGCGCCGGTCTCGGTGCGGCCGACCTTGACGGCGACGACGGGGACGCCGGCCCGCGCGGCCCGGTCGGCGGCGAGGAGGAAGGAGCGGCCGTCCTTGAGGCCTTCGACGTAGCAGGCGATGGCCCCGACCTCGGGCTGCTCGGCGAAGTAGGAGATGAAGTCGGAGGTCTCCAGGTCGGCCTCGTTGCCGGTCGGCGCCCAGTGGGAGAGCCGTATGCCGAGTTCCTGGAGGGTGTAGACGGGGCGGCCCTGGTGGCCGGACTGGGTGATCAGCGCGATGGCCGGGCCGTCGAGGTCGTCGCGGAACTGCTCGAAGGCGTTGAGGTTGGTGTTGGGACCGAGGAGGCGCAGGCCGGAGCGCTGGACGGCGGCGGAGAGCCGGGCCTGCGCGGCGGCGCCGGCGTCGCCCGTCTCGGCGAAGCCGGAGGCGAAGGCGACGGCGAACTTCACCTTGGTCTCGGCGAGTTCCTCGATGACGGGGAGCGGGTCGGCGACGAGGAGGACGGCGAGGTCCACCTGTTCGGGAAGCTCGGCCACCGAGGCGTGGCAGGGCAGGCCGAAGACGGTGGGGCGGGTGGGGTGCACGGGGTGGATCCGGGCACCGACGCGTTCCGCCCAGGCGATGAGCTGACGGGTGATGCCGGTGTTCGGTCTGCCCTCGGCGTCCGAGGCGCCGACGACGGCCACCGATTCGGGCCGGAAGAACCGGTCCAGGTCGGGCACGTCGGCGTGCAGGGGCCGTCCGCTGACGTCCACGGCGACCGCGTCCTGCGCGGTCGGTGCCGCGGTGGAGTGGACGGCCGTCCGGGGGGACTCCCCGCAGGCGTGGACACGTGCGCGGAAGTCGGTGGTGAGGGTGCCGTGAGTAGATCCAAGCATCGTTCCGCCCGCTCCTGCTCGATGAACCTCAACTCGATAGCTGACGCATAGTCAGGTTACTGAACTGACGTGCCGTCAGGAACAGGGCTGCGCAGGAAAGGTGGTGGAGGTGGTGTGTGGAACGGTGGCAGATCGGTCCGGGGCGGGTCCAGAGTGCGGTTTCGGCCGCCGGGGGGTTGGAGTCGGGGCCGGGGCCGGGGCCGGGGCCGGGGCCGGGGCCGGGGGCGGGGTCGAGGCCGGGGTCGGGGTGGGGTGTCGTCCGGGACGGGCTTCGATGTTCGGCGCCCTGGGGTGGTGATCGGTGAGGGCTCGGTTGCGCCGAAATCATCTCGTTTTAGTCCCGGACGACACCCCACCCCGACCCCGGCCCCGGCCGCGGCGCGGCGGGGGGGCGGGGTCAGGGCCTCGTGTGGAGGTGGCGGGGCAGGGACCTGGCTATTTTTTGCGCGTCCAGGGCCATCTCGCGGAACATCCCGCTGATGGGGTTGGTGTAGCCGGTGAAGTACAGGCCGGGAGCGTTCTTCGGGCTCTGCCCGCCGTGGGTGCGGGGGCGGCCGCGGTCGTCCAGTACGCCGTCCAGGTGGCCGACCAGGCCCTCCAGCGCGCGTCGGTAGCCGGTTGCCGCGATCACCGTGTCCGGGGTGATGCGGGTGCCGTCCGCGAGTATCGCGTCGCCGTTCTCGAAGCGCTCCAGGGCGGCCACCGGTTCGACCTTCCCCTTGCGTACGGCGTCGATCAGGCCGACGTCCTGGACCGGGATCGCCCCCTCCCTGACCCTGCTGTACAGGCCGGAGGTGGGCCGGGGGAGCCCGTACGCCGTCAGGTCCGGTACGGAGGCCTTGGCCACGAGCGCGCCCAGCCGGTCCACGAGGCGCACGGGCAGCCGGCGTACGAGGATCCCCGTGCGCTGCGCCGGCCAGCCGGCGGTGGAGCGGCGCACGATGTGCGGAGCGGTGCGCACGGCGAGCCGCACCCGGGCGGCCCCGCCCTCGGCGAGGTCGACGGCTATCTCGGCGCCGGTGTTGCCCACGCCGACGACGAGGACGTCCTGGCCGGCGTAGGGTGCCGGGTCGCGGTAGTCGGCGGCGTGCAGCAGCCGGCCGCCGTACGCGTCGCGTCCGGGCCAGTCGGGGAGCGCGGGCGTGTGGTTGAACCCGGTGGCGACCACGACCGCCGCCGCGGTGAGCTCCCGGCCGCCGGAGGCGTGCAGGATCCATCCGTCCCCGTCGGGTGCCTGCTCGACGCGGGTCACCTCGACCCCGGTGACCAGCTCCAGCTCGTGGAACTCCGCGTACTTCTCCAGGTACCTCACGACGTCGTCGCGCGAGACCCAGCGCCCGAAGCGGCGCGGGATGGACAGGCCCGGGAGGGCGGAGAGCCGGCGCGTGGTGTGCAGGTGGAGCCGGTCGTAGTGGCGCCGCCAGGAGGCGCCGACCGCGTCGGACTTCTCGACGACCACCGCGCGGACCCCGCGGGCGCGCAGCGCCGCCGCCACGGCGAGGCCGCCGGGGCCGCCGCCGATGACGTACACGGGGCGCGGCTGGGTGTTCATGTCAGGTGCTGTGGGGACTCCGGGCATGAGGTGTGAGCGTATCGCCACGCTGGGTTGATGGGTCTCGGACGAGGAGGGAATCGATTGCGGATCGATCACGGGTGGCGGCGTGCCCGGCGCGGCTCTGCGCCACACCGGGCGAAACACTGACAAAGTGGGGCGCCCCGGCCCCTCGGAGAGGAACGCGCGATGTGGCAGCCCGACGGGTGGGACGTCCGCGTCCGTCTCGGCGTCCTCACCCCGCACGCCGACGTCGGCCCCGAGTCGGAACTGCGCGCCATGGCCCCGCTCGGCGTGGGCCTGCACGCCGCCCGGGTGCCGTTCGGCGGGATCGGGCGGGGCGGCGCGATGGACCCCACCATCCCGCTCGCCCCCGTACGGGCCTTCGCGGAGCCGCCGGGCGTGGACGAGGCCGCCGAGCTGCTCGCGGCCGCGCCGGTGGCGGCGATCGCCTTCGCCTTCACCAGTTCCGCGTACGTCATCGGCGCCCGCGCCGAGGGGCACATGCTGGCCCGGCTGCGGGAGCGCGCGCAGGGGCTGCCGGTGGTCGCCACCTGCGCCGCCACGGTCGAGGCGCTGCGCGCCCTGGGCGTCGGGCGGCTCGCGCTCGTCGATCCGCCGTGGTTCGACGAGACGCTGAACGACCTGGGGCGCGGCTACTACGAGGAGACCGGCTTCGAGGTCCCGTACGCCGCCCCGTGCGGCCTGCCCAGCGGGCAGACGCTGATCCGGCCGGACGCCCTGCACGACTGGGTGGCCGCGCAGGTCCCCGACGCGGCCGAGGCGGTGGTCATCGGCGGCAACGGCTTCCGCGCGGTCGGCGCGATCGAGGCCCTGGAAGCGACCCTGGGCCGCCCGGTCCTGACCGCGAACCAGACCCTCCTGTGGGCTGCCCTGCGCGCGGCCGGCGCACCGGTGGAGGGCATCGACCGGTACGGCAGGCTGTTCACAACTGCCTAGGGGGCCCGAGCCCTTGCGGGATCGCCCCGGATCCGCTGAACTGACGTACCGTCAGATCAACGGCTGTGGGTGGGGTGACTGGGTATGCAGAGCATCTGGCTCAGCGGGGCCGAATGGCTCGCCGTGCTCCGGATGGGCCTCGGCCTGTGGTGGCTCGAGAGCTGGCGGCACAAGGACAAGAAGGGCTGGTTCGAGCGCGGCACCGGCATAGCCTGGGCCGCCGACGTGGCCGGCAAGCACCGCTGGCCCTTCGTGCAGAGCGGCTTCCGCAAGGTCGTCCAGCCCCGGCCCCGGCTGATGGCGTACGTCGTCGTCTACGCGGAACTCGCCCTGGGGCTCGGCCTGGTGCTCGGCGTCCTGACCCCCATCGCGCTGGTCGGCGGGCTGCTCCTGAACCTGCTGTACCTGGTGCTGATGATCCACGACTGGGCCGAGCAGGGCCAGAACGCGATGATGGCGCTCATCTCGCTGGTCTCCCTCTTCGCCATGGCCTGGCAGACATGGTCCCTGGACGCGGCGATCGGACTCTTCGTATGAGCCAGGTGCGGTACGACCTCCCCGAGGCGGACAATTTCACCCGCCCCTACTGGGCCGCGGCGGCGGAAGGCCGCCTCCTCCTGCGCCGCTGCGCGGACTGCGGCCGGGCGCACCACTACCCGCGCGAGTTCTGCCCGTACTGCTGGGCGGGGGAGGACCGCGTGACGTGGGAGGCGGCGAGCGGCCGCGCGACCCTCCACACCTGGTCGGTGATCCACCGCAACGACCTCCCGCCGTTCGGTACCCGCGTCCCGTACACGGCGGCGGTCGTGGACCTGGCGGAGGGGCCGCGCATGATGACGGAGGTCGTCGACTGCGCCGCCGCCGACCTCCGCATCGGAATGCCGCTGCGGGTCACCTTCCGCGAGGCGGCGGAAGGCACGTGGATCCCGGTGTTCACGCCGCCGGCCCCATAGGTCGTCAGTCGGTGAGGGTGACGCAGGGCAGGCCCACGCTGCTGCCCCCGCGGAAGCCCTCCGCGCACAGCCGGGTCCCCGCGGGGAAGTGCCGCTGCGGGTACGCCTGATCCCGGTAGGTCCTGAACGCGGCGACGTCCTCGGCCTTGGTGCGGGCGCTCCAGCCGTTGGTGGTCCACACGCGGGCGCTGATGCGGTTCGGCTGGTTGGTGTTGGTGACCGACACCTCCACCCTGCCCAGATAGGTGCCCGTGTCGTAGGTCTGGATGCAGACCGAGTGGTTGCACCACTTGCCGTCGGCCGCTGCGGGCGGCCCCGCGGCGATGACGCAGCCGAGCGCTGCGGCCACCGCTCCGATTCCCGAGGCGATCTTCTTGGAGAGGGAGTACACGGCTGGCGACCTCAAGCATTCTTCCTGGCCCGCGACGCGGCACGGATCCTGTCGGTCCCTGTCCACCGGGACAACGCGCGCCAAGATCACGAGTTACGCGGCGCCGCTGTCCCGCCGCGCCCGATCGGGGCGGATCGGGGCGGTGCCTTCCCTGCCCGCGCGGCCCCAAGTACAGCACCGGGAGCCGCCTGCGGTCCCGGGCGCCATGGGCGGTCCCGCCCTCTCTCTCCTCTTCGGACGGCCTTTCCGGACGGCGCCGCCGCGTCGCCCGGGAAGGCCGTTCCCCTTTCGGGCCGGACACGCCGTTCGGAAGGCGCGGCGCCTTTTCCTACAGGAGAAGAAAGTTCTGCACGTCAAGACTCTTCTTCGCCTGAATTCGGGGCCGTACGCCGGTATTTGGATACGTTGATTGAGGCCTCAAGAGGGCGACAGAGAAGTCGCCTGGGTGCATTCGATGGGAGCTCCGGGCACAACCCGTCTCCGCAGCGCCCCAGGCCGACGATCAATGCCGTGATGCTGCACCGGGAATCCCGGTGCAGCATGTCTCCGAATACCAGAGGACTCCTGCCACATGAAAGCGATTTACACCTTCTCGGATGCCGAGCGTAGCGACCTCGCGAATTCGCTGACCTATCTCGGAGCCAATCCCTACCAGGATTACGAGAAGTTCCGCTACGCGATCGAAAACCTCATCGCCGACGAGCGCGTGCCGGCCGGCTTCGTGGCCGCCTGCCGCGAGATGCGGAGTCAGCGCGAAGCCAAGGTGACCTACGCGCATGTGGTGTCCAACTGCCCGCTGGACGCCGACATCCCGGTGTTCGACCAGGCGAACCCGGTGGACGACAAGTACCTCCAGAAGGAGACCTTCGTCGGCGAGGGCGTGCTCGAACTCCTCGCGCAGCTCACCGGCACCCCGCTTCTCTCCTACGCCACGCGCAACAACGGCGACTTCTTCCACGACGTGTACGCCGACAACCGGTACAGCGGCACCCAGACGCAGAAGACGGACTGGGAGCTGTACTGGCACAACGACCGTACGGCGCACCCGGTCCGGGCCGACTACCTCGCCCTGCTCGGCATGCGCTGCCCCACGGACGACCTCGTCTACACGAAGTACGTGGACGGCCGCGAACTGCTGAAGTTCATCTCTCCCGAGAACCAGGAACTCCTGCGGGACAAGGCGTTCATCACCCCCTACGACGAGCTCTCCCGGGCCTCCAACCAGAACCAGCAGGTCTCCGACTTCCACGCCGTCCTGGAGAACGAGCACAGCTTCCGGTACTACGACACCCGGACCATGCCCGCCGACTCCTCCTCGGCGCCGCACTACGAGGCGCTGCGCCAGTTCCGCGACGCGCTCGCCAAGAGCCGCGAGCAGTACCACCGCATCCAGGAGGGCGACCTGCTGGTCATAGCCAACCAGGACGGCCTGCACAGCCGCCAGATGGTGGACATCCAGCACTTCGAGACCACGCGGCTGCGCTGGCTCCTGAAGACGTACGCCTTCCGTGACGACGCCGCCGCGGACGCCCACGAGGACATGTGGCTCGAGGGAGTGCGCGGGCGCGTACTGGACTGACCGCACCCGCACGGGGCCGGTCCTGCGGCATCCCGTGACGGTCGGGGCGGCGGCGACGCGTGGCGAAGGGGCCGGGCGTCGCCGCCGCCCTGTGGGGACGGCCCCCGGTGCCGCCTACAGCGTCTCGGCGACGCGTGCCGGCGGCCCCAGGAGCACGGGCGGCGACGGCTCCCAAGGGGCTGTGCCGCCCAAGGCATGTCCACCGGCCTGCACGGCCAGGAACCCCGCCGCCAGCTGGGCGAGCGTGATGTGCCGGTACCAGCCGTGCCAGGAGCGCACCCGGTACGCCCCCAGTCCGCAGCGCTCGCCGGCCCCGGCGAGCGCGTTGCGGCCGTGCCGCCAGGCCGCGACCACCGCCGCCAGGTCGTCGAGGGAGATGTGTACCGGGCCGCGCGCGATGAAGTAGCGCTGCGACTGGAGGTCCCCCGACCGCCGGCAGGCGACGAGCCAGCGCGCCCTGCCGCCGGGCCGCGCGGCCGCCTGTTCGTGCACCGGCACCGGCTCGGACGGAATGCGGCGCACCCACCACTCCCAGGGCCCCGTGTCCACCGCGTTGGATCCGACGGCGAGGCGGTCCCAGTCCGCTGCCTTGGCGTACCGCTGCACCAGCCGGGACACCCGGCGCCAGCCCGGATGGGGCAGCACCGGATGGTCCGGGGGCACCCCCACCACGTGGGGGATGTCCTGGCCCTCCAGGAAGGCGCAGAAGGCCTGGTCGCAGCCCAACTGCGCATCGGCCACGACCCACATGCCCGCCGCGGCGCCACGGGGGGCGTCCGCCCGGAACCGCTGGACGATGCGGCGGGCGAGCTCGGCCTTCGATACGTGGCGGACGTCGTCCGGGATGTGCGCGTTGCGCCGCCGGACCGGATCCGCGTCCCAGTCGGACGGCAGGTACAGCTCCCGGTCGACCAGGGCGGTGCCCGCCTGCGTCGACCACGAGGCCATGACGCCGATCTGGCAGGAGGCGGCGCCGCCGAGCACCTCGGAATACTGCCGGGCGACCCCGGCCGAAGCGCTGCCCTTCTTCCGGAATGCGGTCTCGTCCAGGACGAGGACACCCGGTCCGCCGCCGGTCGCCAGTCCCTCCACGACGTAGCGCGCGGTGAAGTCGCGCAGGGTGTCGGCGTCCCATACGGAACGGCCCAGCAGGTGCTGGTGGACCCAGAAGGCGCCGCTCGCCGTCGCCGCGGGAAGAATACTGTCCGATCGCGTGACCCCCCCGAGCAGGGAGCGGACGTATTCCTGGGCGTGATGTCTCAGGTCGGACCGGGAGAAGAACTGCGATCCCACCTGTTCCAGGAGCTCGTCAAACCGCTCCCCCCACTCTTCTGCGGCTCTCTGCGCCGGTGTGACATCCGACGGTGCGAGCCATTCTGCCTGTATGTGCATTGCGGATTTCAACTCCCCCCTAGAGCCGATCTCAGCGCCGTACGGCCGAGGAGGATGTCGCGGGTCGGGCGACATCCGTAAGCCCTCGGCCGTGTGGCGGCGAATCCGTACCGGGGGCCAGGACGCGTGCGCGCCAGGGCCCCCGGACGGCCCCTTCTCAGTAGTACTCGCCGTGGCGGTAGTCCCACGAGGGAAAGATCTCCGACAGGTTCTCCATGATCGCCGGGTAGTCGAGGCCGCGACGGATCAGCACCGGAGCCGGGGAGACGGAGCGCTCGCCCTTCTGCACGGGGACGAGCGCCCCGTCGGCGTCGACCATCGACACCATGACGCCCTGCTCGTGGCGGGTGAGCTCGTCCTTGCCGGGCTGGATCGATGCGACGTAGTCGTCAGCGGAGACGATGAAGTCCGCCTCCTCCTCGATGCGCGTGCCGATGCCCTCGACCCGGCCCCTGTTCCCGACCCCCGAGGGGTTGGCGGAACTGGCGAAGACGAGCCGCCGCTCGGCCCACAGCCGCTCGACCAGCTGCTCGGCCGGCCGCCCGAAGCGGATCACGAAGCAGCTGGTCCCGCGGGTGTCGGTGGCCAGCTCGCGGGTCGTCTCGTCGGGGAACAGCGCCAGGGCCTCCTCCCGCCACGGCAGGATGCATCCGAGCAGTACGTCCTGCTCCCAGTGCTGCTCGTAGAAGGCCAGGACCTCCTCGTTCAGCTCGGCCAGTTCCTTGAGCTGGTCGAGGTCGGCGCACAGCACGACACCGGGCTTGTTGCGGTTGCGGCGCTTGGCTTCGAACTTGCGCTCCAGGCCGCGGCCGTCGGTGGTCATCAGGATGTATCCGACCTTGGTCGCGCAGACGACCAGGCCGCCCGGCGCGGACAGGGCCTCCAGGGCCTCGGGTACGGGCTCTCCCTGCCAGGGGCCCCGCGGGGTGTTGCTCGGCATCGGAAATCTCGCTCATCTCTTGGGGTGCGCGTACGGACGTACGCGGATGCGGGTGGTGAAAGGGGCGGCCGTGAACGGCGGGGCGGTGGCGGGCCGGCGCCCCGCCGCGAAGCCGCCGGGCGGGAGGTCCTACTCGCCGTGCGCGACGGTACGGGCGAGGCCGGTGATGGTGCCACGGGCCAGGGAGTTGACTGTCAAGTGGAAGCCGACGAGCGGAGCCGGGGTCTGCTCGTCGACCGGCAGCTCGGCCACGCCCAGCGCGTGGACCGCGAAGATGTAGCGGTGCTCCCTGTCCCCCGCGGGCGGGGCGGCGCCCACGAACTCGAGGGAGCCGAGGTCGTTGCGCAGGATCCGGCCGGCTCCGGGCTCCCCGCCCGCCGGGAGGCTGTGCACGTGCGGGGGGATGTCGGCCAGGACCCAGTGCCAGACGCCGCCCGGCGTGGGGGCGTCCGGGTCGAAGCAGGTCACCGCGTAGGACGCGGTGCCCTCGGGACCCGGCTCCCAGGCGAGGGCGGGGCTGGTGTTCCCGCCGGCGGCCAGCTGGGCCTCGGACAGCCGCTCGCCGTGGCGGACGTCGTCGGAGGTGAGCTTCAGCGGGGGCAGCGGCGGGAGGAAGTCGTAGGGGTCGGGCGGGGTGGGACGGTTCAGCACCGGTGTGCTCCTTGGGATCGTCGGTCGCGCCGGGGCCCGGCCGCGTCGAGCGGGCGGGACGTGCGGCGGACCCGGGTACGGGTCGGAAGTGGTGGGGGCAGCGGAGGTACGCGGCCGAGAGGTACGCGGGCGCCGGGTGGTGGCGCGCCCACACTCGGGAGGCCGTGACGTGGTCCTGCCGCCGCCGTGCGAAGGGCGTCAGCCGCGGACACCCGAGGCGGCGGGAGCGGAGCCGGAGTCGGAGCCGGAGCCGGAGCCCGAGCCCGTGCCGGCGTCCGCGTCGGCTTCCGCTCCGGCGGAGGCGGCACCGGCGGTGACGGGTGGTCGGGAATCGCCCCCCGCGCCCCCGGTCGCCTCCTGCGGACGGCGCGCCACCAGCCGGGCCGCGACCGCCTGGCCGGCGACCACGAGCAGGGCGCACCCCGCCACGGCAGTCGGGACACTGCCGCCGGAGCCGAGCCACAGGCCCGCGCCGATCAGCAGGAACGCCTGGACCAGGCCCTGGCGCCGCTCCAGCCCGCGGGTCACCCGCTGCCGCTCGGCGTCCGGCAGTCCGGCCATCGCCGGTCCGAGGAACCCCATCGTCGTGGGCCGTACGGTGCCGCCCGCCAGGCCCAGCAGCGCGGTGCCGCAGGCGGTGGCGGCCAGCCCGCCGGGTACGAGGAGGAGCAGACCGAGCACCATCGCCCCGCTGCTGAGCCAGAAGAGGGTCGTCGCCGAGTACCGGCGCTGCCAGGCCAGGGACAGCCGTACGGACAGCAGCCCGCACAGGGTGTACAGGCCGAGCACCGCGCCGAACAGCGTCACCGACAGCCGGGCCCCGAAGAAGAGCAGCAGCGGCAGCAGGAAGGTGTAGGCGGTCAGCAGCACGGCACGGGACACCGAGTAGTACGAGGCCCAGAGCCGCACCTGCCAGGGCAGTTCCCGGGCGGGCCCGGCCGTCGCCGCCGCCCCGCCTCCCGATGCCGCCGCCCCGGAGCGCAGTCCGCCGCGACCGTCCTGCCCGCCGCGGCCGCCCGGCAGGGCGAGGAGCGCGGCGAGGGCGCAGCCCAGCGCCGACAGCAGGAAGGGGGCCCGGTCGTACTGGGCATAGGC
The DNA here is from genome assembly GCF_044750905.1 of Streptomyces sp. NPDC088762. Classification (NCBI taxonomy): domain Bacteria; kingdom Bacillati; phylum Actinomycetota; class Actinomycetes; order Kitasatosporales; family Streptomycetaceae; genus Streptomyces; species Streptomyces sp. NPDC088762. The sequence continues at coordinate 29,930 of NZ_JBIVKT010000011.1, read as the reverse complement.
CACCGCGCCGAGGACGCCGGCGGCGAAGGAGATGAGGAACATGCCGGCCTGGGTGCGCGCCTCCCGTGCGCGGAAGCGCTCGCCCGAAAGCAGGGTGGAGGCGAGGGCCGCGTCCGTCCCGGCGGTCAGGCAGAACCCCAGGCCGGAGAGCACCTGGGAGACGACGGCGGTGCCCGCGGAGACCGGCGCCAGCAGCACCAGCAGGCCGACCAGTTTGACGGCCTCCCCGACCACCAGACATCCCGCCAGCGACAGCCTCCGCCGGAGCGGGGCCACCACGTGGTCCCCCAGGGCGGCGGTCACTCCGTAGAGGGCGAGCAGCGCCGCCGTGGCCAGCGGGCCGAAACCCTGCTGGGTGAGGAAGACGACGACGATCGGCAGGTGGAAGTAGGCGCGGGAGACGATGCGGTAGGCCTGCACCCGCGTCGCGTACCGGCCCTGCTCCCTCCCGGGTCCGTTCATCGCCCCAGACCCGGCAGGTACGGGGCGATCTCCTCGGCCGGCAGATCGCCCTGGCGGACGATGGAGGGCGTGTCCAGCAGGCTGACGATGGTGCTGCTGCGGGTGGCCTTCGAGGGGGCTTCGGCCCGGATGATGAGGTCGCAGTGCCCGCCGATGTGCTCGTAGGCGATGTCGAAGGTGACCAGGCCCTCGTCCATGGTGCCGCTGATGTTCGCGGAGGTGGCGGCGATCGCCAGCCCGCTGTAGATCGACAGCTGGTTCAGCGTGGGGCTGACGTTGTGGACGACGGACACGGTGTCCTTGCCGGAGGTGACCCAGTCCGGTACGAGCTCCCGCTTGCGCATGATGAGGTTCAGCGGCCCCGGCCAGAAGCGCTCCACCAGCGCCTCCATGTCGACCCCTTCGGGCCGGCGGGCCCAGCGCACCCAGTCCGAGGGACTGGAGACGAAGAGGGTCAGCGGCTTGCCGCCGTCGCGGCGCTTCATGTCGTACAGGCGCCCGCAGGACTGCTCCAGGAACGGGTTGCAGAAGATGCCGTAGTTGGTGTCGGTCTGGGCGGCCACGACCGCCCCCGCCCGCAGGGCGTCGCCGGCCCGGCGGATGCCGTCGCCGTCGGCCGCGTCGATGATCTCCGCGCTCATGCGACCTCCACCCCCGAGTCCTCGAAGACGTCCGCGACCTGTCCGTTGGTGCGCGGCATCCAGAACGGCCGCGCCGCCTCGTGCCGGCTGATGGACTGCTCGGCCTCGGCGGCCAGCCCGATCAGGTCCAGGCCGTGCGTGAGCCGGTAGCGCGCCCCTTCGTCCAGGAAGAAGGGCTCCGCGTCCACGCCCGCGGCCTCACAGGTGACCGTGGTCGTCAGCAGGTCGATGGTCACCGGGGCCGTCGCGTCCGCGGTCACCGCGTCCATGATCTTCCGGGTGGCGGCGGCGCCGAGCGTGACGGGCACCAGGCCCACGTTCGGCAGGTTGTTGCGGAAGATGTCGGCGAAGCTCGGCGCGATCACCGCCTTGAAGCCGAAGTCGCGCAGCGCCCAGGGCGCGTGCTCGCGCGAGGAGCCGCAGCCGAAGTTGGGGCCGGACACCAGTACGGTGGCTCCCGCCCGCTCGGGACGGTTCAGGACGAACTCCGGATCGCGGCGCCACTTCTGGAACAGTCCGCCCTCAAAGCCGGTCCGTTCGACCCGCTTCATCCACACGGCCGGGATGATCTGGTCCGTGTCCACGTCGGAGGCGTCCAGCGGGACGGCCCGTCCGTGAATCGTCTCTATCTTTTCCATCATTGATCCTTCGTCAGAAATGCGTCACGGGCCGGCGGGGTGTCGGCAGCTCTTCAGGCGACGTCCGCACTGCCCGCCAGGTGACCGAGCAGGGCGGTCGCCGCGGCGGTCTCGGGGGAGACCAGGTGGGTACGGGCCCCCGGCCCCTGCCGTCCCTCGAAGTTCCGGTTGGAGGTGGAGGCGGAGTGGGTGCCGGCCGGCACCCGGTCGCCGTTGACCGCGATGCACATCGAGCAGCCGGGGTTGCGCCACTCGAAACCGGCCTCCGTGAAGACGCGGTCCAGCCCTTCGGCCTCCGCCTGCCTCTTGATGTGTTCCGAGCCGGGCACGACGAGCGCCGTCACGTCGGGGGCCACCTTCCGCCCCTCGACGACGGCTGCGGCCGCCCGCAGGTCCTCCATGCGCCCGTTGGTGCAGGAGCCGATGAAGACGGTGCGGATGGGGACGTCGGCCAGGCGCTGGCCCGCCTCCAGCCCCATGTAGTCGAGGGCCCGGCGGCCGGCCTCGCGGGCCACCGGATCGGTCATGGTCTCGGGGTCCGGGACCCGCCCGCCGACCTCGATCGCCTGGCCCGGGTTGATGCCCCAGGTGACCATCGGGCGCAGCCCGTCCACGTCGACCACGACCTCGTGGTCGAACTCGGCGTCCGGGGCACTGCGGTACGCGGCCCAGGCCTCCTTGGCCCGCTCCCAGTCCTCACCCCGGGGAGCTCGGTCACGCCCCTCCAGGTAGGCGAAGGTCGTCTCGTCGGCGGCGATCATCCCGCTGCGCGCACCGGCCTCGATGGCCATGTTGCACAGGGTCATCCGGCCTTCCATGCTCATGCGCTCGATGGCCTCCCCCTGGAACTCGATGAGGTGACCGGTGCCGCCGTCGGTGCCGATGGCGCGGATGACCGCCAGGGCGATGTCCTTGGCGGTGGCCTCGGCGGCGGGCGTCCCCTCGAGGAGGACGCGCATGCTCTTGGGCTTGGCGATGCGCAGCGTCTGCGTGGCCAGTACGTGCTCGACCTGGCTGGTGCCGATGCCGAAGGCCACCGCACCGAAGGCTCCGTGCGTGGCGGTGTGACTGTCGCCGCACACGATCAGCATGCCGGGCAGGGTCAGGCCCATCTGCGGACCGATGACGTGCACGATGCCCTGCCCGAGGCTGTTCATGGGGTGCAGCTCCACCCCGAACTCGCGGCTGTTGCGGATCTGGAGCGCCAGCTGGCGGCGGCCGATGGAGTCGCTCAGCGGAACGCGCCGGCCGCGGGTCGGGACGTCGTGGTCCGCGGTGGCGATGGTCAGGTCCGGGCGGCGCACCTTGCGGCCCGCCTCCCTGAGCCCTTCGAAGGCCTGAGGGGAGGTCAGTTCGTGCAGCAGATGCATGTCGACGTAGACGAGCTCATCGCCGGTCCCGTCGATGGTGTGCTCCGCCCAGATCCGCTCCAGCAAGGTGTTCCTGACCACGGCCGCCTCATCTCACATTGTGAACTTTCGTGATTACATTTCGAGAAGCTAGCAAGGGGTAAATCCCCAACTCACCTGCCTTTCAAGGACTGAGATGCATAACCGCAGGTGCTTCCCCAAGCTGTAGATAGCCGTTTCGGGCACCGGACCCCCGCCCATCGGTACGCCGCCGAAATGGCCGCCGGGCGGACACTGCTCAGCCCCCCGCAGTGGCACCGACCTGCACAAACACCCGTGCGGCCGCCGAACCGACGGCCCCCTCGCCCGACCGCGGCTCCTGTCCGCGCGCGCCCCTTCAGACGGCTCGGGATGAGGAAATCGGGCCTGCATTTCGACCGCGACGGCCACGAATCGAGCCCCGGCCGCGCTGAATCCGTGCGTATCAGAGCCGGAAGTCTGTCAAGTCAGCGATAGTGGTTGATCATGAATACCGAGACCCTTGCCCCCGTGGAACTCCTGCTCGCCGAGCGGGCCTGTGAGCGACTGATCGTCGAGTTCGTCCACCGGCTCGACCTAGGGGACCCGAGCTCGGTCGCGGACCTGTTCACGCCGGACGGAAGCTGGGTGTGGCCTGCCGGCGATCGTCGCATCGACGGCAGGCGGGCTCTTCGTGACTACTTCGGCGGCCGGCCCGCGGACCGGCTGTCACGCCGTATGTGCACCAACATCCTCGTCACCGTGACCTCTCCGGAGACGGCCGCGGCCACCACCTACTTCGCCACGTACCGGGTCGACGGCTACGCCGAGGGCCTGGTGCCTCCCCGACCCCCGGCTCAGGTGGGGCACTACGAGGACACGTTCCGCAAGGTGGACGGAAGCTGGCTGCTCGCCACCCGGACCTTGTTCCTGTCCTTCGCCGGTCCCACGGAACGCGTGGGCCGGCCCGCCTCGTCGTAAGGGATGGGACAGTAATGATCGCGGACCACTACCTCGGACACCTGCTCGACAGGGTTCCCGAGACCAGGCCCTTCCTGGAGGAGGAGGACGGACCGATCGAGGCGCTGCCGGCCTCGGACACCGACCTGAACCTCTACGCGATCCTGCTCGACGGGCTGGTCAGGCCCGTTCTCCAGCCCGCCCTGGCGGCGCCGGAGCGGGACGAGGACCTGCTGCGGCGGTGCTTCGGCTTCGTCGAGGAGGTCTATGAGGTGGACACCGAGTTCACCCGCGGCGCGGTGTACTTCCAGGTCCTGGAGAGCCTCCTCGACGCCAGGGAGTACCTGGTCAACGCGGTCCCGTTCCTGCGGGGAAACCTCAGGGAGCCCGTGTCCAAGATGCTCAGGAACTATGAGGTCGAGGGCTACGAGGACGGCCTGCCGCCCCTCTGACCGGGAGCGGTGGCGGTACGGAAGGAAAACGCCGAAGTGTCGGTCGGTCGAGGAGAAGTCCGGCTGGAGTACTAGGGCCAGAGCAGCTCCTGCACCCAGCCGCCCTCAGCGTCGCGCCGGTACCGCAGCCGGACGTGGCGGCGGGCGGCGTCACCCTGGAAGAACTCCACCTCCGAGGGCTCCAGCACGTACCGCGTCCACGTTGGGGCCGGCGCGTCCGGCTCGGCCCCGGCCCGCTCCCACGCGGCCGCCGACACCCGCGCCAGCTCCTCGACGGAGCCGAGCACCTCACTCTGCCGCCCCGTCAGAGCAGCAGCCAGAGCCCCGCGCGACCGCGCGGCCAGGTCCGCCCGGCTCTCCTCCGGCCCGCGCGCCACGACCCGCCCCCGAATCCGCACCTGCCGCCCCACGGCCGCCCAGTAGAACCCGAGCGCAGCCTCCGGCCGCCCGGCCAGCTGCCTGCCCTTGGCACTGCCGGAGTGCGAGGCGAAATGCCACCCCCGCCCATCGGCATCGTGGAGCATCAGCGTCCGCACGTCGGGCCGTCCCTCCGCATCCACGGTCGCCAGACTCATGGTGTGCGGCTCCACCTGCCCGGCCCCCGCGGCCTGCACGAACCACTCCCGAAACAGCGCCAACGGCTCCCCGGGCGCCTGCCCGACATCGAATCCCGGAAGCGGCCCGTCCCACACGCGCAGGGAGTGCAGCACGTCGCGAAACGCCTCACCACTGATCTCACGGCTCATGCGCCCAGGCTAGAACGCCCCGGCAGACCAGGACCCACCCCCCAACCCGCGTGACCCACGCCACAGAAGCGAGACCGATGAGTTCTCGCCCCTCCCCGAGTCATACATGCGACGGCACCACAACGAAGGAGACTCCATGGCTGAAACAGCGAAGGGCCCGGCCGCCTACTTCCCCTCGATCGAGAAGAAGTACGGCCGCCCGATCGCCGAGTGGCAGGACCTCATCCGGACTTCCCCGCTGACCAAGCACATGGAACTCGTCTCCTGGCTCAAGACCGAACACGGCCTCGGCCACGGCCACGCCAACGCCCTGGTCGCCCACACGCGAGCCGCAGACGCCGAGAAATGAGGAGCACGTAGCGATCAGACGCGGCTCCGGGCCCCGGCGCCGGCCGGCAGGCGTCAGGGGCCTTGGCCGGTCTGGGGGAGCGTGCCCGCACCTCGCCGGCGGGCCCGTACAGGGGCATGGACCCGGTGACCGTTCTTTTGGGGGCTTCCCGGCTGTCTTCGAACGTTCCGGTTCGGGTCGGTCGGTCAAGGGTGGCCGCAGGCCATCGCGAAGCGACGCGACGACGAAGGAGGAGCGCCCTTGAGGGACCGGCCCGAACCGGAAGACGCTGAGACGGCCGGGAACCACCAGCCCCTTCCCGACCCCGTCGGCGCGGGTCCCGCCGCCCTGCGCCGGCGGTGAGAGGGGGCGAAGGCCCCGCCCGACCGAAGCTCCCAAACCAGCACCCCCTCACCCCGCACCCCTCACCCCCGCCCCAGAATCACCGTCCCCGACGAGCAGAACCAGCCGCCCGTGCCCGAGGCCACGGCCACCTCCGGGAGGCGGCCGCCGGGCTTGGTCACCTGGCCCGCGCCCGCCTCGCCGCGGAGCTGGCGGACCGCCTCGACCAGGAGGAACAGCCCCCGCATTCCGGGGTGACAGGCCGAGAGGCCGCCGCCGTCCGTGTTGACCGGGAGTTCCCCGTCGCGCAGGAGCCGGCCCTTCTCCACGAAGGCCCCGCCCTCGCCCTTCGCGCAGAATCCGAGGTCCTCCAGGGTCACCAGGGTCATGTACGTGAAGGCGTCGTAGATCTCCGCCACGTCCACGTCCGCCGGGGTGAGCCCGGCCCGCTCGAAGGCCAGCCGTCCCGAGACCGCCGCCGGGGACACCGTGAAGTCCTCCCACTCCGACATCGTGGTGTGGGAGACCGAGGTCCCCGCCCCCAGGACCCACACCGGAGCTTTCGCCGTGTCCGGTACGTAGTCCTCCGCCGCCAGGAGCACCGCGCAGCCGCCGTCCGAGCGGATGCAGCAGTGCAGCTTCGTGAAGGGATCCGCGATCATCTCGCCCCCCAGCACGTCATCCACCGTGATGGGATCCCGGAACATCGCGTCCGGGTTCGTGCCCGCGTTCGCCCGCGCCTGCACGGCCACCGAGGCGAGCTGCTCCAGCGTCGTCCCGTACTCGTGCATGTGGCGGCGCGCGGCCATCGCGTACTTGGAGACCAGCGTGTGCCCGTACGGGACCTCGAACTGCAGTGGTCCGCGCGCCCCGAACGAGAGGTTCGAGGTCCGCCGCCGGGCCTTGATGTCGGCCCGCGCCGTGGACCCGTACACCAGCAGGACGGCGTTGGCGTGCCCCGCGGCGATCGCGTCAGCGGCGTGGGCGGCCATCACCTCCCAGGTCGAGCCGCCCACCGAGGTGGAGTCGACCCAGGTGGGCCGCAGTCCGAGGTACTCGGCCACCTCCACCGGCGCGAGGATGCCGAGGCCGGCGGAGGCGAAGCCGTCGATGACGGAGCGGTCCAGGCCGGAGTCGGCCAGGGCCCGCCGGGCGGCCTGCGCGTGCAGGGCGTAGGGGGTGGGGCCGTCCACCCGGCCGCAGTCGCAGAGCGCCACGCCGACCACGGCGACCCTGCGGCGGGGGGATGCGGGTGCGGATCCGGGTCCAGGTGTGAGTCCAGGCATGAAAGGAAGGTACATCTGACGCCACGTCAGATGATAGCCCGGGGGCACCCCAGCACCCCAGCACCCCAGCACCCCAACACCCCAACACCCCAACACCCCAGCGCCCCAACCCTCCCCATCCCCTGTGCATCTGCCGCCGCTCGCCCTAACATGACGCCCCGTCAGATACGGGGAGGAGCCCGACGATGGATGCCGCCTTCACCGCGGAACAGGACGAGATGCGCCGTACCCTGCGCGAGATCCTGGCCAAACGCTGCGGACCGGACGAGGTCAAAGCCGCCGTCCGTACCGCCGCCGGACACGACCGCGAGCTGTGGCAACAGCTCGCCCAGCGGCTCGGCCTGCCGGGTCTCGCCATCGCCGAGGAGTACGGCGGCATCGGCTGCACCCCCGCCGACCTGGCCCTGGCCTGCGAGGAGACCGGGCGGGCGCTCGCGCCCTCGCCGCTCCTGGCCACCGCCGTGCTCTGTGCGCCCCTGATCGCCTCCCTCGGCACCGCCGCCCAGCGCTCCGAGCTGCTCCCGCCGCTCGCCGCCGGCGGCCTCACCGCCGCCCTCGCCGTCCCCGGCCCGGCCCTGGCCACCGCCCTCGGGCTGACCGGCGACAACACCGCCGGCCAGTGGGCCGGCGGTGGCCGCGCGGGCGGGGTCCAGGCCCGCGCCGAGGAGACCGGCGGGGGCTGGCGGCTCTACGGCGAGGTCGCGCAGGTGCTGGACGGGCACAGCGCCTCGCTGCTGCTGGTCGCCGCGCACACCGGAGGCTTCGCCCGCAGCCGTACGCTGCTCTTCCTCGTACGGGAGGGTGCGCCCGGGCTCGTACGGACCCGGCAGACCGTGCTGGACGAGACCCGCCCGCAGGCCCGGATCCAACTCCGCGACGTACCGGCCGAACTCCTCGGCACAGCGGAGGCCGGGACGGAGGCCAGCCCGGCGGCCGGCCCGGAGTCCGGCCCGAAGTCCGAAGGGGACTACGAGACCAGCACAGGGAACGCCGATGCCGGCCCCGGGAACGTCGCGACCGGCACATGGAGCACAGGGCCCGCCGACACCGACCACAGGCCCGTCCACGCCGGCCCCGTACTCCGCGCCCTCGCCGCCACCGGCCGTACCGCCTCCGCCGTGCTCGCCGCCGAGGCCGTCGGCGCGGCCGGTCAGGCGCTCGCCCGCACCGTGGAGTACGTGAACCAGCGCGAGCAGTTCGGCCGGGCGATCGGCTCCTTCCAGGCCGTCAAGCACCGCCTCGCCGACCTCTACGTACAGGTGCAGGCGGCCCGCTCGGCGGCCTACTACGCCGCCTGGGACCCGGACCAGGGCGGCCTCGCCCTCGCCCAGGCCCTGGAGGCCCTGCGGACGACCGCGGGCGAGGCGATCCAGCTGCACGGCGGCATCGGCTTCACCTGGGAGCACGACGCGCACCTGTACTTCAAGCGGGCGGCGGCCGACGAGCTGCTGTTCGGCCCGGTCCACCGGCTGCGGGCGCACGCCGCGGACGGCGCGGGCCTGTTCACCCCCCTGCCCCGGAAGGTGGCCGTCTGATGGCCCGCGAAGCTTCTGCGTCCGGCTCCGGCTCCGGCTCCGGCTCCACCCCCGGTACCCGCACCCGCACCCGCACCCCCCTCGGCGTCAAACTGATGCAGAAGGTCTCCTCGACCATGCTGTTCGCCAAGATCGCGCCGCACTTCATCCCCGCCATGGACAAGGCGGTGCACAAGCTGACCCGCGGAAAGGTCATGCTCAGCGCCCAGATGCTGCCGGGCGTGATCCTCACCGCCAAGGGCGCCAGGACCGGCGAGCCGCGCACCACCCCGCTCGCCTGCATGCCGGAGGCCGACGGGGCCAGCTGGCTGCTGATCGGCTCCAACTTCGGCCGGCCCGGGCACCCGGCGTGGACCGCGAACCTGATCAAGCACCCGGACGCGGACGTGAGTTGGAGGGGCCAGGACATCGCCGTACGGGCCCGGCTGCTCGAGGGGGAGGAGCGCGCGGCGGCGTGGCGGGAGGTGCTGAGGTTCTGGCCGCCGTACGCGACGTACCAGGCGCGCATCGAGCGCGAGATCAGGCTGTTCCGCCTGGAGCGTCGCTGATCACAGGCGGACGGCGGACCGCGCGGAGACGGCGGACCGCGCGGAGACGGCGGACCGCGCGGCGGCGGACCACTCGAAGGCGGCGGACCCTGGAGGGGTCCGCCGCTACTTCGTGGGCTTCTTGCCCGTGATGCCGAGGTGCACGAGCAGCGCCAGGTTCGGCTTGAGCTCGTTCTGCTTGACACCCCAGGTCTGGAAGCCCTTCTGGTGCGAGGCGACCGCGGCCAGCATCGCGACCAGCGAGCCGGCCATCGCCGCCGGGCTGACGTCCTTGTCGACCTTGCCCTTGGCCTGGAGCTCCTTCATCGACTCGGTCAGGGAGTTGGTGACCGAGTTCAGGATCTTCATGCGGATCTTGTAGAAGCGCTTGTCGCCCTCGGCAGCACCGAGGTCGACCACCCGCAGGATCGCGTCGTTGCGCCGCCAGAAGTCCAGGAAGCCCTCGACGAGTTCCTCGGCGGCGGCCCATCCGGACTTGCCGACCCAGGTGCGGCCCTCGACGAGCGACGTCAACTGCGCGCCCTCCGTGGCCATTTCCTCGGCGATCTCCAGGACGGCACCCTCGACGTCCGGGAAGTACTGGTAGAAGGTCGCGGGGGAGGTACCGGCCTTGCGGGCGACGTCGATCACTTTGACGTCGCGGTACGGCGAGGAGCTGAGCATCTCGCTGAGGCAGTCGAGCAGCTTCTGCCGCGTCGCCTGGCCGCGCCGGCCGGCGACACGCCCGTCGACGGTGCGTACTTGTCCTGTCATGCCGTCAGCTTACCGAGGGGTGATCGGCGCGCTATTCGGCCGCCTGCAAATGGGGTTACGGGCTCCCTGGCCTGGGCGGGGACGGGTCCCGCGAGGCCGCGGGGGCGGATTCCGGCCGCCCCGGCGCCCCGGCGCGTCGCCCGGTTCCTCAGAGTTTCCCCCGATTAGTCTTATCAACAGGCTGTGGACAAGTTTTCGGGCGGATCATGGCTGGGAGAGGTGGAGGGTACACACCCCCGCACAAGGGAAGGAACCGGGCTCATGGCCGCATTCGCGGAAGGCGCACCCTGCTGGGTGGACGCCTCGCTGCCGGACGTCGAAGCGGGCAAGCGCTTCTACGGTGAGCTCTTCGGGTGGACCTTCGCGGACAGCGCGGGCGCCGAGTACGGCCACTACACGCAGGCCTACAGCCGCGGCCGCAACGTCGCCGCCCTCGCCCCCAAGCCCGACGGCCGCATGCCCACCGTATGGGGCGTCTACCTCTACACCACCGACGCCTACGCCTGCGCCCAACGCATCCGCGCCGCCGGCGGCCAGATGGTGATGGACCCGATGCCGGTGGGCCCGTACGGGACCGCCGCACTGGCCGCCGACCCCGGCGGAGCCGTCTTCGGCCTGTGGCAGCCCGGCACCCACCACGGCTTTGAGGCCCAGCGGGAGCCCTACACGTACTGCTGGAGCGAGGTGTACACGCGGGCCCGCGACGCCGTGGACGTCTTCTACGCCAAGGTCTTCGGCTACGTCCCCGAAGACCAGAACGACGACGAAGCCGGCATCGAGTACCGCGTCTGGTCCCCGCCCGGCAGCGCGCCCGGCTCGGAGACCGCCGTCCTGGGGCGCAGTCTGATCACCGACGCCTTCCCGGAGATCATGCCCGCGCACTTCCTCGCCTACTTCGCCGTACCGGACTGCGACCGGTCCGTCGCGACCGTCCAGCGGCTCGGAGGCCGGGTCACCGCCGACCCCTTCGACACGCCGTACGGGCGCATCGCGGTCGTCGCCGACAACCAGGGGGCCGTCTTCGGGCTCCTCTCGGAACCCCTGACGAGGCGCCCGGCGTAGCCGATCTCACCGTCCCGTCCGCCGAGCCGTACGCCGTGCCGGGGCCGGACCGGGCCCGGGCCTGACAGAATCAGGGGTGCGCGACCCGGGCGGCGCCCGGAGTGAGACGCTGCACGGGGCCGCTGCACGGGGCGCGGCCCCCGGGCCGTCACTCGCGCGCTGGTGGAAACGGGTCCGCGGAGGGCCCGTACGGGGAGGTGTGGAGGCGAGTGGTGGAGCAGCTGACGCAGCACGACCCGAGACGGATCGGCCCCTTCGAGGTGCTGGGACGGCTCGGCGCCGGCGGCATGGGGCTGGTCTATCTCGCGCGGTCCGCGTCCGGACGGCGGGTCGCGATCAAGACGGTGCGCACCGAGCTCGCCGAGGACCAGCTCTTCCGGGTCCGCTTCACCCGCGAGGTGGAGGCGGCGCGGGCGGTGTCCGGCTTCTACACGGCGGCCGTCGTCGACGCCGATCCGCGTGCCGCCGTGCCGTGGCTGGCGACCGCGTACGTCCCGGCGCCCTCCCTGGAGGAGATCGTCAACGAGTGCGGGCCGATGCCCGCCCAGGCCGTACGGTGGCTCGCGGCCGGCATCGCCGAGGCGCTGCAGTCGATCCACGGTGCAGGACTGGTCCACCGCGACTTGAAGCCGTCCAACGTGCTCGTCGTCGAGGACGGCCCGCGCGTGATCGACTTCGGCATCGCGAGCGGCGTCTCCAACACCCGCCTGACCATGACCAACGTCGCGGTCGGCACCCCCGCCTACATGTCGCCCGAGCAGGCGAAGGACTCGCGCAGCGTCAAGGGCGCCAGCGACGTCTTCTCGCTCGGCTCGACGCTGGTCTTCGCGGCGACCGGACATCCGCCGTACCACGGGGCGAACCCGGTGGAAACGGTCTTCATGCTGCTGCGCGAGGGCCCCAATCTGGAGGGCCTCCCGGACGAGCTGCGGCCGCTGATCGACTCCTGCATGCAGATGGACGCCACCCTGCGGCCGACCCCGGCCGACCTCCAGGCCCAGCTCGCCCCGCACCTCTTCGAGGGCGGCGACGAGAGCGGCACCGCCTCGGCGTGGCTGCCCGGCCGGGCCGTCGCGATGATCGAGGCCCGGCGCGCCGGGCACCGTACGCCGCCCGCGACGCCCGTGCCGGGACCCGGCGGCGGCGCCGGCGCCGGATCGCGGGGGCCGGCCTCCGCGGCTCCGACGCACCGCCGCCAGCGCGGGGCCGACGCGTGGGTGGACCCGCGCACCGGCCAGGCCGTCCCGCAGCGCCCGCACCACCCGCCGAGGTCCCCGGTGCCCTCGGGCGAGCCCGTCCGCCTCGGCGGTTCCCCCGTGCCGATCGGGCCCGGACCCCGGGCGACCGCCTCGGCGCCCGCCGCGCCCGCCTCCGCCGACTCGGCGACCGGCTGGATCCGTCCGCCGGGCGGCTCCGCGGTGGCCGTCCCGGCCCCGGCCTCCGGATCCCCGTCGGCTGCCGGGTCCGGACCGGGCGGCGGCCCGTCCCCGGACAGCGGCCGCTGGCGCCCGTGGCGCTTCCGCATGTCCAACGAGGTCTGGGGCACCCCGACCGTCGCCGGCGACCTGCTCTACGTGACCTCCTTCGAGGTCCACGCCCTGGACGTGGCCAGCGGCCGCCGCCAGTTCAAGACCCGCGACGTCGCCTGGTCCATGGCCGTCGCCGACGGCCGGATCCACGCCTCCGACGGACCCTCCCTCTACGCGCTGGACGCCGGCGACGGCTCCGAGCGGTGGCGGTTGTCCACCGACGCCTGGGTGTACGCCGTACGGGCCGAGCGCGGCACGGTCCTCACCGCCACGCGCGGGGGCGGCGTACAGGGCTGGGAGGCTTCCAACGGTCAGAAGCTGTGGGAGCTGACCGGCGCGCAGACCGACTTCGAGACCCCGGAGGCGGCCCCCGTCCTCCACGACGGCACCGTGTACGTGTGGCAGGACGCCCGGCTGCGCGCCCTGGACGCCCGCAGCGGCCGCGAATCCTGGTCCTACCCGGTCGGCGACGCCGCCTCCTGCGGCAACGTCCCGGTCCGCGTCACCCCCGCCCCGGACGGCAACGTCTACGTCGTGGCCGGCACCCGCGTCCTGTCCGTGGACCGGGCCTCGGGCCGGGTGCGCTGGCACTTCGAGGCCCCCGCGGTCTTCCTCGCCCCGCCGGCCTTCGCGCCGGGCGCGGCGGTGACGGGCGGCGGGGTCTACCTCGCCGACTACCTGGGCACCGTCTACGCCCTCGACGCGATCACCGGCAAGGACCGCTGGCGCATCGCCACCGAGTCCCGCCCGTCCTCCGACCCGGTGGTCGTCGCGAACGGCAGCGTCCACCTGGGCGCGGGCAGCGCGCTGTACACGCTCGACGCGGTCACCGGCACCCCGAAGTGGCGGTTCGCCGCGGGCGGCGAGATCACCGGCCTCCCGGCGGTCGCGGACGGGCGCGTGCACTTCGGCTCCGCCGACCACTGCCTGTACACCCTGGACGCGGCGGGCGGCCAGCTGCGCTGGAAACTGGCCACGGGAGGCGAGATCACGGGCGCCCCGGTGGCCGAGGCGGGCGTGGTCTACGCGTGCAGCAAGGACCGCTGCGTGTACGCCCTGGACGCGGCGAAGGGGACCGGTACCCGTACGACCGGCTGACGCGACTCGGCCCCCTCCCGGTAGCGGAACGCACCGGGAGTGACAGGATGGACCCCATGAGCAACGTCTACTTCGACATCAACATCGACGGCGCCCCCGCCGGCCGTATCGTCTTCAACCTCTTCGACGAGGTCGTCCCGAAGACCGCCCAGAACTTCCGCGAGCTCGCCACCGGCGTGCACGGCTTCGGCTACGCGGGTTCGCCGTTCCACCGCGTCATCCCCGAGTTCATGCTCCAGGGTGGCGACTTCACCAACCAGAACGGCACCGGCGGCAAGAGCATCTACGGCGAGAAGTTCGCCGACGAAAACTTCCAGCTGAAGCACGACCGCCCGTTCCTGCTGTCGATGGCGAACGCCGGCCGCAACACCAACGGCTCGCAGTTCTTCATCACCACCGTCAAGACCCCGTGGCTCGACGGCAAGCACGTCGTCTTCGGCGAGGTCGTCGAGGGCGAGGACCTGGTCAAGAAGATCGAGTCCCTGGGCTCCCAGTCCGGCGCCACCCGCGCCAAGATCGAGATCGCGGCTTCCGGCGTCGTCGAGGCCTGATCCACGCCCCGCCCGCAACGGCCGGCCGGCCCCGCCCCCACCCGGGGGCCGGGGCCGCCGTCATGTCTGCGGTCCGCTCGCCGCCCACGCCCCCTCCACCCGGCGGGGCAGCCCGCCACGCTCGCGGTACGGAGGGTCAGGCGCGGGGCACGGTCACCGTTGGTCCGTGGGCGGGGTCTCCGGCCGCGTGGTGTCCTCCGGGCCGGCCGGGCGACGGGCCGGGTCCGGGGCGGTGGTGGTCGGCGGGAGTGCCCGCGCACGGCGCCGGGGGCGGCCGCGCATCACGGCCGCGGCCAGCAGGAGCAGGGCGCCGGCGCCGAAGGCGTTGGCGACTCCGGCGCCGAGGCCCTTCCCGTCGGCTCCGACGGTGAGGCTGCCCGCGGCCTGGCCCTGGCGGACCATCCACAGGACGGCGAAGGCGAGCACGAGGACCCCGGCCGAGGCCATGAGCGCCCGCGAGCGGCGCAGGACGGCGACGATCGCGAGGAGGGCGGCGACGACGAAGGGGAGGAAGAGCGAGAGCAGCAGAGCGCCGTGGTGGCCGGTGATGCCGGTCCCGGTGAAGAGGTCCTGGAGGCGGTAGTCGCGTCCGTGACGGCCGTCGTACCAGGCACGGAAGGGGCTCCAGACGGCGGCCGTCGCTCCGATGAGACCCAGGAGCGAGCCGAGAACGTTGCGGATCATGCCCGGCCCTCCGAGGTAGCGGTCTCGATCCCGACGCTACGCCCGGCCACCGGCTGCCGCATGCCGGGGAAGTCCGTACGGGAACGGCGTCGGCCAGGATGCCCGACCGTTCCGTTCGGTCCGTGGGCGCGGGTGCCTGGTAGCGTGACCCGCCATTCGTCCGAGGGAGGGGTCGGGGTCGTGGTGGCTGGGCGTCGGATCAGATTCACCGCCGTACTGGTGGCCGTCGTGTTCGCGCTGACCGGCTTCTCCTCGCACGGGGGAAGCAGCAGTAGCGGCAGCGGCGGCAACGGGAAGAGCAAGAGCAGCAGCAGCGGGGGCGGCTGCTCCAGCTCCAAGAGCAAGAAGAAGTCCCACAGCGGCGGCAACGGCAGTACGGCGTCCGCCTCGCCCTCGGCCGGTCCGACCGGTGATCCGGCCACCGCCGTGGTCGTCACGTGCGCGGGGCCGCAGCAGGCCACCACCGTCAGGTTCACCTCCCGGCTGGACCGCAAGGGGAACTTCAAGATCAACCTCTACCGCGAGAACGCCGCCGGGACGGTCTTCGAAACGTCCGTCGTCCGCGTGACGCTCGAGGCACGCGAGACCCGCACGGTCGATGTCGCCCTCGAGGACCCGGCGCACGCCGCCGAGGTCAAGAACTGCCGCCTCGCCGCACCCGAGACCGACACCTCCACCGGCAGCCCCGCCCCGGGCTCCGGCGTCTCCAAGTCCACGCCCAAGGCCACGCCGAAGCCGTCCAGGTCCACCGCCAAGCGCTGATCAGCGCAGCCGGAACTCCGCCCCCGGCGGCCGCCCGCCGAACAGCTCCGCCTGCCGCTCCGGCGCCAGGTTCCCCAGCGTGATCAGCGCCGGAGCCTGCGCCAGGGCCTGCTGGAGCGCCGCCTGCTTCGCCGACCACAGCGCCCGTACGGTGCCCTGCACGGCCTCCGTCGGGTAGCCGGCCAGCGTCTGCGCCGCCCGCAGGGCCGCGGGGAGCAGCTCCTCGGGCGGCGTCACCTCCGAGACCAGGCCGATCTCGTACGCCCGCTGCGCGGAGAGCCGTTCCGCCGTGCCCATCAGCGACATCCGGGCGGCCTCGCCGAAGGGCATCCGCTGCGCCATGTACACGGCCTCGTAGGCGCTGACCATCCCGTACGTCGTGTGCGGGTCGAAGTACGTCGCCGACGACGAGGAGACGACGAACTCCGACTCGCCCAGCAGGTAGAAGGCCCCGCCGCACGCCATCCCGTTGACGGCGGCGATCACCGGCTTCCACAGGTCGCCCGCCTTGGGGCCGATCGCGACCAGCGGGTCGTCGATCGAGTACGGGGAGGAGGGCTGCGGTACGTCCACGCCCCGGTCGATGCCCGTGCAGAAGGCGGCTGTCCCGGCGCCCGTGAGCACCACCGCCCGCACGTCCTCCTCGTAGCGGAACTCCCGCCACACCGTGCTCAGTTCGGCGGCCGTCTCCAGGTCGATGGCGTTGTGCTTCCGCTCCCGGTCCAGGGTGACGACCGCGACCCCGGTCGCCTTGTCCCGCTCCACGCGCAGCGTCACGGCTTCTCCAGGATCCAGCGCGGCACGGTCATCCCGTCCGTCTCGGTGAAGGCCACCTGGACGCGTGCACCGATGCGCAGCCGGGCCGGGTCCACCGAGTCCAGTGGCGCGTCCGGTGAGGAGACGAGGTTCCCCACGAGGCGGATGTGGGGGGCGTCGGCCAGCTCCACCAGGATCACGTTGTACGGGGCCTGCGCGGCGTACGCCGGAAGGAGCGGCGGATGCGGCCGGACGTACGACCAGATGCGGCCGCGGCCGCTCATCGGGCGCCACTGCGAGGAGAAGGACTGGCAGTGCGGGCAGCACGGCCGGGGCGGGAAACGCAGCCGGCCGCAGTCGGCGCAGGCCTGGATGCGCAGTTCGCCCCGGGCGGCGTACTCCCAGAAGGGGGCCCCGTCCTCGTCCGGGACGGGCAGGAGGAGGCGTTGGTCGTCGGAAGCGGGCGCGGTCATGATCGGTCGGCTCCTCAGGCTCGCAGCAGGATCGCGGACGTCGGGACACCCTCGCCCGCCGTCACCAGGCAGGTCGCGGCGTCGGGCACCTGGGCGGTGGAGATGCCGCGCAGCTGTTTGACGCCCTCGTTGATCAGGTTGAAGCCGTGCACGTAGGCCTCGCTGAGTCCGCCGCCGCCGGTGTTGATCGGGAGCCGGCCGCCCATCTCCAGCGCCCCGCCCTCGGTGAAGGCGGCGCCCTCGCCGCGGCCGCAGAAGCCGTAGCCCTCGAGGGACAGCGGGATGAGGGGGGTGAAGGCGTCGTAGATCTGGGCCACGTCCACGTCCTGCGGCCCGAAGTCGGCCTGCTTCCACAGGTGCCGGGCGGCCGTCCAGGCGGGCCCGGACAGCGGGTCGTCGTTCCAGTAGTTGACCATGCCGTGGTGCTGGGCGGGCAGGCCCTGGGCGGCGGAGTGCACGTAGACGGGCTTCTGGCGGCAGTCGCGGGCCCGTTCGGCGGAGACGATCACGCAGGCGAGGGCGCCGTCGGTCTCCAGGCAGTTGTCGAAGAGGCAGAGCGGATCGCTGATCATGCGGGAGGTCATGTACATCTCGCGGGTCAGCGGGCGCTCGTACATCATCGCGGCGGGGTTCTCGTTGGCCCGGTTGCGGCAGGCCATCGCCACGTTGAACAGGTGGTCGCGGGTGGCTCCGTACTCGTGCATGTAGCGGCGGGCCAGCATGCCGATCTCGTCGGCGGGGCGCAGCAGGCCGAAGGGGCGGGTCCACTGGCCGGGGGTGGGGAGCTGGACGGTGGTGTTCTTCCAGGGGCGCGGGCCGGAGCCGCGCTTGCGGGAGCGCCAGGCGACGCCGACGGTGGCCTGGCCGGTGGCTATGGCGGCGGCGAGGTGGCCGACGGTGGCGCAGGAACCGCCGCCGCCGTAGCCGATCTTGGAGAAGAAGGTGACGTCGCCGGCGCCTATGGCCTTGGCGACCTCGACCTCGTCGGTCTCCTCCATGGTGTAGGAGGAGAAGGCGTCGACCTCGGACGGGGCGATGCCGGCGTCGGCGAGGGCTGCCAGGATGGCCCGGCAGGCCAGTTCCTTCTCGGTCTGGGGTAGGTGTTTGGCGAACGGGGTCTGGCCGATGCCGACTATCGCCGTCGCGTCCTTGAGCGTTGCCGCCATCGCCACCTCCGGGGTGCGCCAGTACTGACAGCCGCGAAGGCTACAGCTAATCTGACGGATAGTCAGCTATCGGTACTGGGGAGGGCGGCGGACGATGGACGAGGACGGGCGCGAGGTGGCCCCCGCGGGGGGCGCGGGAGCCGGGCCGGCGCCGGATGGCGCCGGGGTGTCCGGGGTGGTCGGTGTGGCCGGAGCGGTCGGCGCGGCAGGTGTGGCAGGTGTGGCAGGTGTGGCCGGAGTGGCCGGTGAGCGGTCGGGGGCCGAGCAGGCGGCGGGCACGGGTACCGGCCGCTCGGCATCGGAAGGCCCCGCTCCCGGCGGCCCGGCCCTCGGAGCACCGGGCGACCCGACCCCCGCCGACCCCGACACCGACCCCGACCCCCGCGGCGACCTGCGCTGGGGCAGCATCGCCGGCCTGGTCCGGGACGCCTGCGCCCGGTACGCCGACCGCGAGGCGGTCGTCGACGGCCGCGCCCGCATCACCTACGCGCAGCTCGGCGAACGCGTCGAGCGCGCCGCGGCCGCCTGCATCGCCGCAGGCCTCGAGCCCGGCGACCGGGTCGCCGTCTGGGCCCCCAACACCCTGGAGTGGATCGTCTCCGCCCTCGGAGCCGTCTCCGCCGGCGCGGTGCTCGTCCCCCTCAACACCCGTTTCAGAGGCACCGAAGCGGCCTACGTCCTCCAGCGCAGCCGGGCCCGCCTGCTCTTCGTCACCGGCACCTTCCTCGGCACCTCCTACGTCGCCTCCCTGCGCCGCGCCGCCGCCGAAGGCCCCGGCCGCGGCCCGCTGCCCGCCCTGCCCCACCTCGAGCAGGTCGTCGTCCTCGCCGAGGACGCGCCCGACACCTTCCGCACCTGGAAGGAGTTCCTGGCGGGCGGCGACCACGTCTCCGCCGCAGCCGTCCGCGAGCGCGCCGGAGCGATCACCTCCGACGCCCCCTCCGACATCATCTTCACCTCCGGCACCACCGGCAGTCCCAAGGGCGCCGTCATCACCCACGCCCAGTCCCTGCGCTGCTACGACGTGTGGAGCGAGCTCGCCGGACTGCGCGAGGGCGACCGCTACCTGATCGTGAACCCCTTCTTCCACACCTTCGGCTACAAGGCGGGGATCATCGCCTGCCTGATGCGCGGAGCCACGATGGTCCCGCAGCCCGTCTTCAACGTGGACACGGTCCTCGCCAACGTCGCCGCCGAGCGGATCTCCGTTCTCCCCGGGCCGCCCACCCTGCACCAGTCCCTCCTCGACCACCCCCAGCGCGACCACCACGACCTGTCCGCCCTGCGCCTGGTCGTCACGGGCGCGGCCGTGGTCCCCCTCCAGCTGGTCGAGCGGCTGCGCGCCGAACTGCGCATCGCCACCGTCCTCACCGCGTACGGGCTCTCCGAGGCCAGCGGCATCGTCACCATGTGCCGCCGAGGCGATCCGGCGGAGGTCATCGCCGCCACCTCCGGGCGCGCCATCCCCGGCACCGAGCTGCGCATCGCCGGCCCGGACGGGGCGGCGATGCCCGCCGGGACCGCGGGCGAGGTGTGGGTCCGCGGCCACCACGTCATGCAGGGCTACTTCGAGGACCCGGCCGAGACCGCCGAGGCCATCACCCCCGAGGGCTGGCTGCGCACCGGCGACGTCGGCGTCCTCGACGCGGCCGGCAACCTGCGCATCACCGACCGGATCAAGGACATGTTCATCGTCGGCGGCTTCAACGCCTACCCCGCCGAGATCGAGCAACTCCTGGGCCTGCACCCGGACATCGCCGATGTCGCGGTCGTCGGTGTCCCCGACCCGCGCCTCGGCGAGGTCGGCAAGGCATACGCGGTCCGCCGCCCCGGCGCCACCCTCACCGCCGACGACCTGATCGCCTGGTCCCGGCGGGAAATGGCCAACTACAAGGTGCCGCGCACGGTGGAGTTCGTGACCGAACTCCCGCGCAACGCGAGCGGCAAGGTCCTCAAACGGGAGCTGCGCGCCCGCTGAGTCAGGGGACGAGCTTGCCCAGGTCGATGGCCGCGGGGAAGGGGACCGACACCTTCAGCCACTCGCGGTGGATCCCCGTGGCGACGTACGACCGGGTGACCGTATCCAGTTCGTAGACGTGGACGGCGGGGCCGCTCGCCTCGTCCTCGACCCGCCAGAAGTGGGGGATGCCCGCCTGGGCGTACTTGAAGGGCTTGATGGAGCGATCCCGGGCGGCCGACTCCTCGGACACCACTTCGATCACCAGGACGACCTCTTCGGGGAGGTAGCGGGTGCGATCGGGGTCGTAGGCGACCGTCGCAGCCAGGATGTCCGGTTCGGGGCGACTCCGCTTGTCGAGGCGGACGGTCATCTCCAGCTCGATCTCAACGCCGTCGGGCGCGCCTTGCCGCAGGCTGAAAGCCAGGTTCTGCACGAGCCGGGAGTGCCAGGACCGCTGCGGGGACACCCGGAAGATCGGCGCTCCGTCGATGAGCTCGGTGTGCCGGGGGGCCTCGGGCCAGTGGTCGAGGTCATCCGCCTCCCAGCCGCTCGGGCGGGGCGGAAGCATCCATTCGGGGAGCTCGGCTTCCATGGTGTCCTCCGGAGGGGGCTGAGCAAGCCTACTCGCCCGCGTCCCGCCCGGCGGGCTGTTGGTGCGGCTGCGGTCAGGCCCGCCGGGCCAGGACCAGCCGCCACCGCGGGGCGCCCGAGGGCAGGCGGCCGAAGGGTTCCAGGGGGACGGTCTCCACCGTGAACCCGGCCGCCTGCAGGTCGCGGCGGACCCCGCTCAGCGGGAAGGTCCGGTAGTACATGACGAACGGCGGCCGCCACACCGCGTTGCGCACCCGCATCGCCGCGTCGAAGCCCGCCACCGCCCACCACAGCGGGTGGCTCGGCGGGATCGGGGCGCCGATCGGGAAGGCGAAGACGCCGCCCTCGCGCAGGGCGGCGTGGGCCCCCGCGAAGAGGGCCGGGCGTTCGGACGGGAGGAAGTGGCCGAAGGCGCCGAAGCTGACCACCAGGTCGTACGTGTCCGCCAGCGCGGGCGGCAGGGCCAGCGCGTCGGCCCGTACCAAGTCCACGGGCGGGGAGCCCGGCCCGCCGGTCTCGCGCGTCTCCCGGGCCGTGCCCGGCCCGCCGGTCCCGTACGCGCGCTCGGCCTCGGCCAGCATGCCCGCGCTCAGGTCCACCCCGGTCACGCGCTCCCGGCACAGCCGCCGCAGCATGCCGATCCCGGCGCCCGTGCCGCAGCACAGGTCCAGCCCGGCGCCGAAGGAGCCCTCCCGCTGGGCGAGGGTCTCCTCGACGGCGTCGAGGATCCGGTCCGGCGTGCGGAAGGGGGTGTGGTCGAACTTCGGCGCGAGCAGGTCGTAGCCGCGCTCGACGGAGGACAGGGCCTGCACGGCGAGTTCGCGGACGCTGGGCCCGTGGGTGGTGAACACCATGCCAGCGTAGATCCGGATCCGCATCCACCGGGCGCGGACATACGGCGGCGGCCGCGGTGGCTCCCCCTCCGGGCCACCGCGGCCGCCGTCCCCCGTACGTTTCCCCCGTACGTTTTCCCCCGTGCGTTCCCCCGTGAGGTCCCCCGTACGTACTGTCGCGCGTTACGGACGCGGACCCGACGCGTGGTTGTCCAGCGTCTGGATCTCCTCGTCCGAAGCGTGGTTGTCGAGCGGCTTGATCTCGATCCCCGACGCGTGGTTGTCCAGAGTCTCGATCTCGACGCCCGAGGCATGGTTGTCGAGCGGCTTGACGGTGCCGTCGTTCGGCAGGGTGTTCTCGTTCGTCGTCATCGGATCTCCTGTTGGATGGGTAGGGCCCGTTCGGCGATTCCCCCGCGGACCGCCGAACGGGTAGTCCTCCAACCGACCCAGGCGCCTCCCCCGGCGCGCCGGGTCGATGCACCTATCGTGCCGCCCGGCGATAAACGAACGATGAACGCCTCGTTCAACGGCCATCCGCGCAGGTCAGCTGCGTCATGCCGCGATCTCCGAAGCCAGCAGGGCCCGCACCTCGGCCAGTTCGGCCGAACCCAGCTGCGCGAAGACCGACTCCGCGTCCCGCCAGCACGCCCGCGCCCGGTCCGTCTGCCCCAGCCGCAGCAGCGCCCTGCCCAGCACCGTCAGCACGGTCGCCCGCCGCCACTCGCCGCCGATGCCGCGCAGCGCGATCGCCTGCTCGGCGTGCGAGGCGGCCAGCGTGGGCCGGCGCGCCGCCAGGTGGGCCTCGGCCAGCCGGAAGTGGGTCACGCCCTCCCACAGCGGCTGGCGGTTGTCGTGGAACAGCGACAGCGCCTCGGTGAGCTGCGCCAGGGCCTCGCCGAGTCGGCCCGCCTGGGTCAGGGCGATGCCCAGCGCGTAGCGGCCGTTGGCCAGGCGCAGGGTCAGCCCCATCCGGTCGTAGATGGTGATGCCCTGCTGGGCGAGGTCTATGGCGCTCTGCAGCCGGCCCAGCTCCACGTGGATGCGGGAGAGGTTGCACAGGGCGCTGGCCTCGCCGACGTTGTTGCCGTCGGCGCGGAAGTTCTCGATGGCCTCCCGCAGGTACCGCTCGCCGTCGGCGTGCCGGCCCTGGTAGAGGGCGATGATCCCGCGGTCGTTGGGCGCCCAGCAGCGGGGCAGCGGGTCGCCGGCCTCGCGGGCGAGCGCCGTGGCCTGGCGGGCCTCGTCGTCGGCCTCGGTGAAGCGGCCGGCGACGAGGTGGACATTGGTGAGGGTGGTGCGGGCCCGGCCCTCCGCGTACGGATCCTTCGCGGCCTGCGCCGCGTCCCGCACCGCGACGGCGGCCGACTCGTACTGCTTGGAGTTGGCCCCCGACTCGGCGAGGTCCTTGGCCGCCCACAGCAGGTCCACGGCCCGCCGCAGCACCTGTGTCTTGGGGCCGGCCGTCCCGTCGGTGCATACGGCGGCCTGCCGGACGCACGCCAGCAGCGGGCCGGCCTCCGCGTACAGCCAGTCGAGGGCGGCGCGCGGCTCGCCGAAGACCAGCCCGGGGTAGTGGGTGTCGGACAGGTGGGCGGGGAGCCGGTCGCCGGGGCGTTCCAGGGCGTAGACCCCGGAGGCGGTGGCCAGGTAGAAGTCCAGCAGCCGGTCCAGGGCCGCGTCACGCCCGCTCGGCGGCTGTTCGTCGCGCTCGGCGCACGCACGCGCGTAGAGCCGTACGAGGTCGTGGAAGCGGTAGCGGCCGGGGGCGGCGGATTCGAGGAGCGAGCAGTCCACTAAGGCTTCGAGGAGGTCCTCGGTGTCGTACTCGGGCAGGTCCAGTACGGCCGCTGCCGCCGAGAGGGAGATGTCCGGGCCGTCGGCGAGCCCGAGCAGGCGGAACGCGCGCTGCTGGGCGGGCTCGAGCTGGCCGTAGCCCAGCTCGAAGGTGGCCTTGACGGCGAGGTCGCCCGTCTGGAGCTCGTCGAGGCGGCGGCGCTCGTCGGCGAGCTTGGCGGCGAGGACGGAGACCGTCCAGGTGCGGCGGGCGGCGAGGCGGGAGGCGGCGATGCGGATGGCGAGCGGCAGGAACCCGCAGGCGCCGACGACGTCGAGGGCGGCCTGCCGCTCGGCGCGCACGCGCTCTTCGCCGACGATCCGGGTGAAGAGCTGGAGGGCCTCCTCGGGGCTCATCACGTCGAGGTCGACGAGATGGGCCCCGGCGAGGCCCGCCATGCGCACCCGGCTGGTCACGAGGGCGGCGCAGCCGGCGGTGCCGGGCAGCAGCGGGCGGACCTGGGCGGCGTCGCGGGCGTTGTCGAGGAGGACCAGCACGCGGCGGCCGTCGAGGGTGGAGCGGTAGAGCGCGGCGCGGTCGGCGGGGGAGTCGGGGATGGCGGTGTCGGGGGTCCCGAGCGCGCGCAGGAAGGAGCCGAGGACGGCCTCGGGTTCCGCGGGGCGGGCCTCGGTGCCCTGGAGGTCGGCGTAGAGCTGGCCGTCGGGGAAGTGCGGGCGTGCGGTGTGCGCGACGTGCACGGCCAGGGTGGTCTTGCCGACGCCGCCGATGCCGGCGAGCGCGGAGACGGCCATGACCTGGCCCTCGGTCCCGCCGGAGAGGATGCTGCCGAGCTCCTCGACGAAGCTGGTGCGGCCGGTGAAGTCGGGTACGGTCGCCGGAAGTTGGGCGGGCCGTACGTGGACGGGTGCGGCCGCGGGGGCCGGGTCCTCGGCGCGGGCCAGGTCGGCGTCGGCGTTGAGGATGCGCTGCTGGAGGGCGGCCAGCTCGGGCCGCGGGTCGACGCCGAGCTCGTCGGCGAGGAGCCGGCGGGTGTCGGCGTAGACGGCGAGGGCCTCGGCCTGCCGCCCGCTGCGGTAGAGGGCGAGCATGAGCAGTTCGCGCAGGCGCTCGCGCAGCGGGTGGGCGGCGGTGAGGGCGGTGAGCTCGGAGACGGCCTCGGCGTGGTGGCCCACCTCCAGGTCCAGGTCGAGCCGGGTCTCCAGCAGCTGCAGGCGCCACTCCTCGAGCCGGGTGCGCTCGGTCTCGGCGTGCGGGCCGGGGACCCCGGCGAGGGGTTCGCCGTCCCACAGGTCCAGGGCGCGGGCGAGCAGCGTACGGGCGAGGGCGCGGTCACCGGCCGTACGGGCGGCCTCGGCGTCGGCGGCCAGGCTGCGGGCCACGCCGAGGTCGAGGGTGGCGGCGGAGCGCAGGCGGATGGCGTAGCCGCCGGACTCGGTGACGAGCAGCCCGGGGTCGAGGACCTTGCGCAGGCGGGAGGCGTACGTCCGGATGGTGGCGAGGGCCTGCTGCGGCGGGTCCTCGCCCCAGATGGCGTCGATCAGCTCGGGGGCGGTGGCGGTGCGGCCGCCCCGCAGCAGGAGCGCGGCGAGCAGGGCGCGCTGCTGGGGGGTGCCGGAGGGCAGCGCCTCGGCGCCGCGCCAGGCACGGATGGGACCGAGGACGGCGAAGCGGGAACCCCCGGAGGCAGCGGCGGTGGCGGCGGAATCGGGCGCGGCGGGGCCGGGTGAGGGTTCCGCTTGCGCGACGGGCCGGGCCGGGGCGGCGAGTGCCGCGCGCGGTGCGGGCGCCGCGGTCGTACGGGCCGGACGCGCGGGATCTGCGTCTTTTCGGGTGCGCCGGGATGCGTCGGGGTGTTTCCGTGGGTGCGGGATGGCCGGTACGCCGTCCATCTGTCGTCCCCCTGCCTTCCGTCGTTTTAAGGGTCAGTCTGCCCTGTCTTGCGCGAACACGTCAGCCCGTCCCGGGCCGATCGGCTTCCAACTAGCTGACGGTTCGTCAGACGAGCGCTACGGTATGGGGTATGGAGACCTTCCCGAAGATCATCTCGGTGGACGACCACACGGTTGAGCCCCCCCACGTCTGGCGGGACCGGCTCCCGTCCAAGTACCGCGACATCGGCCCGCGCGTCGTGCGTGCCCCCTTGAAGGAAATGACCTTCCTCGGCGGCAAGTTCGCCCCCGTCATGGGCGCCAAGGGCGACGACGGCCCGATCGGCGACTGGTGGGTGTACGAGGACCTGCACCGGCCGCTCACCCGCCTCGACACGGCTGTCGGATACGACCGCGACGAGATCAAACTGGAAGTCATCACCTACGAGCAGATGCGCCCGGGGTCCTTTTCGGTTCCCGACCGGCTCGCGGACATGGACGTCAACCACGTCCAGTCCGCCCTCTGCTTCCCCACCTTCCCGCGCTTTTGCGGTCAGACCTTCACCGAGGCCGCCGACCGCGAACTGGGGCTGCTGGGCGTACGGGCGTACAACGACTGGATGGTGGAGGAGTGGTGCGGCCCCGACGCCCACGGCCGCCTCATCCCCCTGACCCTCATCCCCCTGTGGGACGCGCAGCTCGCCGCCGCCGAGGTCCGCCGCAACGCGGCGCGCGGCGTCCGCGCGGTCGCCTTCTCGGAGATACCGCCGCACCTCGGGCTCCCGTCCATCCACACGGACGCCTGGGACCCCTTCCTCCAGGCGTGCGACGAGACCGGCACGGTCATCGCCATGCACATCGGCTCGTCCTCGCGCATGCCGTCCACCTCGGCGGACGCACCGCCGGCGGTCGGCTCGACCATCACCTTCGCCAACTGCTGCTTCTCGATGGTCGACTGGCTGATGAGCGGCAAGTTCGAGCGCTTCCCCAACCTGAAGATCATGTACGCGGAGGGCCAGATCGGCTGGATCCCGTACATCCTGGAGCGCGCGAACGTCGTCTGGGAGGAGAACCGCGCCTGGGGCGGCGTCGCGGACAAGGTGCTGCGCCCGCCCGCCGAGCTCTTCGCGGAGCACGTCTTCGGCTGCTTCTTCGACGACCCCTTCGGCCTGAGGAACCTGGATGCGATCGGCGTGGCCAACGTCCTCTACGAGACGGACTACCCCCACTCGGACTCGACCTGGCCGAAGTCCCGCGAGGTCGGCGAGGCCCAGATGGGCCACCTGGCGCCGGACGTGGTGGACCGCATCGTGCGCGGCAACGCGATCGACCTGCTGGGGCTGACGGGGGAGGGGCTGTGGGCGGGGGCGAAGGGGTGAGGCGATAGCGGGGGCATATGCATCCCGCCCATGCCAGCGAGGGCCGCCTGCCCGACGACCTCACGGGCCCGGTCGACCAGCCGGAGGAGCCGTCGGCGGCGCAGCCGTCGCCGGCCGCGCCGGACGTACGGGACAGCGGACGACCGTCCTGCACTACGACGGCGACTACGACATGGTCGCCGAGGTGACGGGCCGGCCCATGCGCTGGGTCGTCCCCCGAGGGGCCGCCGACTAGGACATCAGGTAGTAGTAGAGATCTCCCACGGCCATCAGCAGGGCGACGACGCCGACGTAGGCCAGGGCCGTCGCGACGAAGTACCCGATGTGGGCCTGGACTCTGACGCCGGACGGCGAAGCCAGGGCGCCGGCCGTCCTCGTCTGCCACCACACGAAGGCCGCAAGCAGGATGCCGGCGATCGGGAGCTCGAGGAATTGGCCTGTGAAGGTCGGAACGGCCCCGCTGATTCCGGCGATTCCAACGGCGCCGAACAGCACTCCGAGGCCGTCGAAGCGCATGCCGGTGCGACCCGGGCGGTCGTGCACCAGGGCCGCCACTCCGATCGCGGCGACCAGGGCGAAGGGGATTCCGGCGAACAGGCTCCCGCGCCAGTCCGGGTGGATGTGGAGCAACCAGACCGGCAGCAAGCCGAGCGCGGGGCCGGCGCCCGCGATCGCGACGTAGATTCCGAATGCCTTGCGGCGCTCCTGCGGGTCGGTGAAGGACGTGGACACCAGGACCGGTGCGGACGAAGAGACCAGCGCGGCGCAGGCGCCCTGCAGGGCACGGCCTGCGATCCCCATGCCGGCGGAGGACGCCATGCCGCCGAGTACGGCGGCTGCGGCGAACCCCACCAGGCCGGCCATCAGCATCCTCTTGCGGCCCATGAGGTCCGTGATGCGGGCGCCGAACAGCAGCAGCCCGACGAAGGCCAGCGCATAGGCGAGGGGGATCACGTCCAGGTACATGGTGGACGTCACCTGCACGTCCTGGCGGGGAATTCCCAGCTCGTCCTCGGCGCCCATCAGCAACATCACCATGTTGGTGAACGTCGCATCGAACAGCACGAACAGCTGAGCCAGTGCGAGCACCAGCAGGCCCCACCAGCGCCGGGGAAGGGGGGCCTCCGGGTCCGGGAGAGGCGCTGAGGATGTGGGTGCGCCCCAGACTCCCGGCGGCGCGGCCGGTGGAGTGCCGAAGCCGGGGGAGGCGCCGGAGTGCGCGGGGGCCGTCGGGACGTACGAGGGCAGCGGGGGCGTCGCGCGGGCGGGCCGGCCGTGGGGGGCCGGGCGCGACGCAACGGCATCAGCGGGTGCGGAGGGGGCGTAGTCCAGTAGATGGGCGGCGCGGCGGCCGAGCTGGGCCAGTACCGGCCCCGGCAGCCACTCACCGGCCTGGTCGCCCGCCGTGCGCGAGGCCACCTCGTGAGGGGTGGGCCGCTCGGCCGGATCCTTGTGCAGACATGCACGTACGAGATCGACGAGCGAATCCGGAACACCGGTCAGGTCAGCCTCCTCCTCGGCGATCCGGAAGAGGTGGGCATTCAGACCGGTCTCGGTGGCGCCGAAGAGGAGGCGACCGGTGGCGGCGTAGACGAGGAGCGCGCCCAGACAGAACACGTCCGACGCCGGTGTGAGTTCGAGGCCGCGCACCTGCTCCGGTGACATGAAACCGGGTGAGCCGATCAGCATGCCGGTGCGGGTGTGCAGACTGTCCCCGGCCAGGCTGTCCATCGCCCGCGCGATGCCGAAGTCGATGACACGGGGGCCGTCCACGGTGACCAGGACATTGGACGGCTTGAGGTCACGGTGAATCAGGCCCGCCTCGTGCACGGCCTGCAGGGCGAGGGCGAGGCGGTTGGCGAGGGTGCGGACCGACCGCTCGGGCAACGGCCCGAAGTCCCGGCCCACGACGGTGGTCAGGTCGGGCCCCGGTATGTACTGCGTCGCCACCCACGGCACCACCGCCTCGGTGTCGGCGTCCAGGACACCGGCGGTCCAGGCTCCGCCCACCCGCCGGGCCGCGGCCACCTCACGGGCGAACCGCCTGCGGAACTCGGCGTGCTGGGCGTGTTCGGCCTGGACCACCTTGACCGCGACCGTACGCCCCAGGTCTGAGCGGCCCAGGTAGACCAGGCCCATCCCGCCCGCGCCGAGGCGGGCGATCAGGCGGTACGGGCCTATGTGTGCGGGGTCCTCCCCCGTCAGCTGTTCCACGGTGGAGGTCAGCCCTTCCGGTCCAGGTCATCCAGGCCGCGCTGTGTGGTGTGTGCGGCGCAGGTGATCCGTTGATCTGAGAGGAGTTCGTCGTGACCCATGCTGCGGTGACCCCCTGGACGGGTGCGGAGATCCCACGGTAAGACAAAGATCGAAGGCACCGGCATGGATTGCCTCGGAGGGGTTGGATTCCGGCCGGACAAGTCCTGGCAGCGGCAGCTCCGGGCGGCCGCTACGCCTGGATCACGCGGGCCACGAAGGCGTCCAGGTTGCCGAGCATGCGCTCGACCTTCTCCTCCACGGTCAGGCTCTCCTCGTGCTGCCCGGCGCGCAGTTTGGGCTGCCGCTTGCCCCGTACGTACAGGGAGCAGGCGAGGTCGGCGCACACGTACACCCCGACGGTGTCGCCCTGGCGGCCCCGGGGGCCGGCCAGCGGGGCGGTGAGCAGGGTGACGCCGGAGGAGGCGTGCCCGGTGAGGCAGAGCTGGCAGAGGCTGGACTTCACCGCACTCGTACGGACCGCGCCGGGCACCCGCAGGGTGATCCCGACGGGCCCTCCGGGCCGGGGCACGACGAGGTGCGCCCGCAGCGGCGCCCCGGGATCGACCCACCCGAGGAAGTCGAGGTGCTCCCAGGGGAGCTCGGCGAAGTCGAGCGGCATCTTCAGACGCGCCGCCTCACCCTTGGTGCAGTTCACGAAGGACGAGCGGATCTGGTTCTCACTGAGCGGTTCCACATAAGTCGACGCTACGCGCCGCGCCGCCCCCCGCGCACCCGAATATGCGCCCGATTTGTCGGTGGTGGGTGGGTTGGGGGGGGGGGGGCTGCATCCCGCTGGGCGGGGCCTTCGCCCCCCTCTCACCCCCGCTGCTGGTCGGCGGTTGCCCACCCACCGCGGGCGGGGGTGGGGGCCGAACCCGGCTGACTGCCGGGGGGTGGGCGGTGTCCTGCGGGGCGGGCCGATATGCGGGGCGGGCGTGGGGACGGAAACCTGCCAGGCGGAACAGGGAAGCGAAGCGGCACGCGATGGGCGGAAGCCGACTTGCTCGGAATCGGTGAGGGTTTGGGGGTTTCCCGTCAGTCCCATCGTCTCTCCGGTTCGGGCCGGTCCCTCAAGGGCGCTCCCTGCGGTCGCGTCGCTTCGCGAT
>NZ_JBIVKT010000010.1:0-298788 GCF_044750905.1 Streptomyces sp. NPDC088762 | reverse complement strand
ACGAGCGCGCAACCACCTGGAACATGTCGAAGCACGCCTTCGTGCGCGAGCCGAGGAGACACTCCGGCGGGGCACCGCCCCAAGCCCCGCTCCGGACCCACCCGGAGGACACCCCCCAGCCCCGCCGGCGTTTGAGGCGAACCCCACCCGGCCCGGGGGATCGGGGCCCCGCCCCGGGGGGCGCCATCCCAGCCCCGCCGGCGTTTGAGGCGAACCGCACCCCGCCCGGGGATCGGGGCCCCGCCCCAAGGGCGCCACCGGCGCGGGAGGCGCGGGGTCTGGGGCGGAGCCCCGGGAGCGGCCGGGGGCCCGGGCGCGTCAGGACAGGTGGGCGCGGACCTCGGCGGCCGCCTCTTCGCCGTAGGCCTTGGTGAAGCGCTCCATGAAGTGCGCCCGCGCAAGGGTGTACTCCTGGGTGCCCAGCGTCTCGATGACGAGGGTCGCGAGCATGCAGCCCAGCTGCGCGGCCCGCTCCAGGCCCACACCCCAGCTCAGCCCCGTCAGGAACCCGGCACGGAACGCGTCGCCGACGCCCGTCGGGTCGACCTTCGCGGTCTCCTCGGGGCAGCCGACCACGATCGGCGCCTCGCCGACCCGCTCGATCTTCACGCCGTTCGAGCCGAGGGTCGTGACGCGGGTGCCGACCTTGGCCAGGATCTCCTCGTCCGACCAGCCCGACTTCGACTCGATGAGGCCCTTCTCGTACTCGTTCGAGAAGAGGTACGTCGCCCCGTCCATCAGGGTACGGATGTTCTCGCCGTCCATGCGGGCGATCTGCTGCGAGAAGTCGGCCGCGAAGGGGATCCCCCGCGTCCGGCACTCCTCGGTGTGGCGCAGCATCGCCTCGGGGTCGTCGGCGCCGATCAGGACGAGGTCCAGCCCGCCCACGCGGTCGGCGACGGCCTTCAGCTCGATCAGACGGGCCTCGCTCATCGCGCCCGTGTAGAAGGAGCCGATCTGGTTGTGGTCGGAGTCGGTGGTGCACACGAAGCGCGCGGTGTGCAGGACCTCGGAGATCCGGACGGACTCGGTGTCGACGCCGTGCCGGTCCAGCCAGGCGCGGTACTCGTCGAAGTCGGAGCCGGCGGCTCCGACCAGGATCGGGCGGCTGCCGAGCTGCCCCATGCCGAAGCAGATGTTCGGGCCGACACCGCCCCGCCGTACGTCGAGGTTGTCGACGAGGAAGGAGAGGGAGACCGTGTGCAGCTGGTCCGCGACCAGCTGGTCGGCGAAACGGCCGGGGAAGGTCATGAGGTGGTCGGTGGCGATGGAGCCGGTGACTGCGATGCGCACGGCGTGGACGCTCCTGCGGAGGACAGTAAGGGGACAGTCAAAACTACCCGGTCGAGGGCCCCGGGCCGAACGGCCGAAACTACCCCGTAGTAGGTCTTTCTTCGCTTGAGGCGCGGTGCCTACGGTGCGTCCATGACCTACACCGATGGCTTCGGCTCCCCCGAGTACACCGCCGAGACGCGCGGCGCGGAAGTCTCGCGGCGGCCCGGCTTCGCCCGTCTGCTGGGCGACTGCGCCCGGATGGCCCCGCACTGGGCGGTTCCGGCGGCTCCGCTGCCGGCCCGGGTGGCTCCCTCGCAGATCCACGGGATCAGTGTTCCGCCGGCCTCGGCGCGTCTGATCGCCTCCACGGCGGTCTACGGGGACTGACCGGGGAACCGGTTGCGCGTCTGTTCCGTCACACCCGCATCAAGTACGCCGGGACAGGTGAAGGAGCGATGCGGTGACCAGCGAAGAACCCGAGACGACATCACGCGGCACACGACGGCGGCCGGCCTGGGCCGTCGGGTCCATCGCGGCCGCCGTGCTGCTGACCGGCGGCGGTACCGCGTACTGGGCCTCCACCGCGTACGGCGACGCCTCGCCTCGTACGGCCGACAGCGCGGCCTCCGCGCCCCGTGCCGCGGGGAGCCCCTCGGGGCCCGGCATCGCGCCCGGGGAGCACGACCCGTCCGGCGGCGGGGTGGTCTACCGGGCCGACGTGAAGCTGCCCGACGGTCCGGCGACCGCGCCGGCCTACGCCGTGTCCGGGGAGGTCACCTCGGAGGAGGTGGCCAGGCTCGCCGCCGCCCTGGGCATCGCGGGCGCCCCGCGGGACGGCGGCGACGTCTGGGTGGCCGGTGAGGCGGCCGACGGCTCCGGGCCCCGGCTCACGGTGACCCGCAAGGCGCCGGGGACCTGGAACTTCAGCCGCTTCCAGGTGCCGGGCAACGGCACCGGCAACGGCGCCGGAGACGACTGCGTGCGCGGCAAGGACACCTGCGGCCCCGCCACCCTCCCCCAGGACGCGCCCGCGGGCACGGGCACGCCGGTGTCCGAGGAGGCCGCCAAGGCCGCCGCGGCCCCGGTGCTCGCCGCCGCCGGGCAGGCGGGGGCGGCTCTGGACGCCCGCGTCACCCAGGGCGCGGTGCGCGTGGTGACGGCGGACCCCGTGGTCGGCGGTCTCGCCACGCAGGGCTGGTCCACCAAGGTCAGCGTGGGCGCCGACGGGTCGGTCGTGGCGGGCAGCGGCGAACTGAAGACCCCCGTACGGGCGTCCGAGCAGCCGGTGGTCGGGGCCGTGGAGGCGCTGGCCCGCCTGAACGCGCGGTCGGGCGGCTCGCGGGGTACGGACACCGGGCCGAGCGGCTGTGCGACCTCGGTCCCGCTGGACCCGGACACCCCGCTGGGGCCGACGGACGTGCCGCCCTGCAATCCGGAGCCGCGGCCGATGAAGCCGCCGCGCACGGAGACGGTCAAGGGCGCGGCTCTCGGCCTGGTGCCGGGGACGGTGGACGGGGCCCGCGGTCTGGTCCCGGCCTGGCTCTTCCAGGTGGCGGGCACGGGCGGCGCGCCGGACCGCACGGTGGCCGAGCCGGCATCCGCCGGGGAGGCCGCGCCGACTCCCGGTCCCCAGGACGGCCCGAAGGGCGGCCCCACCGTGCCCGGGTTCTCGTACGCCCAGGCCGACCGGAAGCTGACCGTGAACTTCTGGGGCAGCGTGTGCAGCACCTACGCCCTGGAGGCGCGGGAGCAGCCGGACTCGGTCCTGGTGAGGATCACGGACACCCCGAACAAGCCGGGCCAGGCCTGCATCATGCTCGCGCAGGAGATGTCCGTGACGGCGACGCTCCAGCAGCCGCTGGGCGAGCGCAAGGTGGTCGACGCGACCTCGGGCAAGCCGCTCCCCCGGCAGTAGCACCGGGCATGCGCGAGGGCCCGTCCCTCCGGTCGGATGTGACCGGAGGGACGGGCCCTCGTCGTGGTGCCGGGGCGTCCGGGTTTAGCTGAACGAGTCGCCGCAGGCGCAAGAGCCGGTGGCGTTCGGGTTGTCGATCGTGAAGCCCTGCTTCTCGATGGTGTCGACGAAGTCGATGGAGGCGCCGTGGAGGTACGGGGAGCTCATCCGGTCCGTGACGACCTTCACTCCGTCGAAGTCCTTGACGACGTCGCCGTCGAGGGAGCGCTCGTCGAAGAAGAGCTGGTAGCGCAGGCCGGAGCAGCCGCCGGGCTGGACGGCGACGCGGAGCGCCAGGTCATCGCGGCCTTCCTGCTCCAGCAGGGTCCTGACCTTCTCGGCGGCGGCGTCGGACAGGAGGATGCCGTCGCTCACAGTGGTCTTGTCGTCCTGTACGGACATCTGCATTCACTCCCGAAGTGGGCGGCTCCCCGCCGGAGGCAGGGATACGTCGGACTCTTGCCGTCGGTGGCAACGAGCGGGACCGCGGATTCATTCCGGGACCCGACGCTTGTTTCAGATATTCATGCTCGCACACCGCGCGGGGGGCGTACCCGAGGCTTCGCGGGCTGATGCGTCACATCGACACTATGGACATCGTCAAACTGACATGAAGAGGTTATGATAGATAACGTCAAATAGACGAGAACTCGAAGCGATGCCTCAAGCAGTCCCTTGTCGTAGAACAGAAAGGGTGCGTGCAGTGACCACCGCCCAGCCTTTGGACGTCCAGCCGTCGCCCCTCGCCCTCCTGCTGCTCGGCCGCGAGGCCGACCCGAAGAGCGAGCGCGGCGTGGAGTGCCCCGGCGACCTCCCCTCGCCGTCGGACCCGAACCTGGTGGCCCGCGCCCGCGCGGCCAAGGAGAAGCTCGGTGACAAGGTCTTCATCCTGGGCCACCACTACCAGCGCGACGAGGTCATCGAGTTCGCGGACGTCACCGGCGACTCCTTCAAGCTGGCCAAGGATGCGGCCGCCAAGCCGGAGGCCGAGTACATCGTCTTCTGCGGCGTCCACTTCATGGCCGAGTCGGCGGACATCCTGACCTCGGACGACCAGAAGGTGGTCCTGCCCGACCTGGCCGCCGGCTGCTCCATGGCCGACATGGCCACCGCCGAGCAGGTCGCGGAGTGCTGGGACGTGCTGACCGAGGCCGGCGTGGCCGGTGCGACGGTCCCCGTCTCGTACATGAACTCCTCCGCCGACATCAAGGCCTTCACCGGCAAGCACGGCGGCACGATCTGCACCTCGTCCAACGCGAAGAAGGCCCTGGAGTGGGCGTTCGAGCAGGGCGAGAAGGTGCTCTTCCTCCCGGACCAGCACCTGGGCCGCAACACCGCCGTCCGCGACATGGGCATGTCCCTGGACGACTGCGTCCTGTACAACCCGCACAAGCCGAACGGCGGCCTGACCGCCGAGCAGCTGCGCGACGCGAAGATGATCCTGTGGCGCGGCCACTGCTCGGTCCACGGCCGTTTCTCGGTCGACTCGGTCAACGACGTGCGCGCCCGGATCCCCGGCGTGAACGTCCTGGTCCACCCCGAGTGCAAGCACGAGGTCGTGGCGGCCGCGGACTACGTCGGCTCGACGGAGTACATCATCAAGACGCTGGAGGCGGCCCCGGCCGGCTCCAAGTGGGCCATCGGCACCGAGCTGAACCTGGTCCGCCGCCTGGCGAACCGATTCGCCGCGGAGGACAAGGAGGTCGTCTTCCTCGACAAGACGGTCTGCTTCTGTTCGACGATGAACCGCATCGACCTCCCCCACCTGGTGTGGACCCTGGAGTCCCTGGCCGAGGGCAACCTCGTCAACCGGATCCAGGTCGACAAGGAGACGGAGAGCTTCGCGAAGCTCGCGCTGGAGCGGATGCTCGCGCTGCCGTAACCGGCGAGGCCGACGCCGGAACCGATCGCGGAAAGGGGCACCCCCCGGGGTGCCCCTTTCGTTTAACCTCCCCGGTACGAGGGGGAGTTGATCGCCATGACGCAGTACATCGAAGTGCTGGCCGACGCGGGTGCCCAGGCCGACGCGCAGGAGCAGGAGGAGGCCAGGGCCGAACTGGTGGCGGCGCTGGAGGAGCTCGGCGTCGACGAGGTCCGCGTACGGGAGGTCCCGGCGCTCCCCGGCTCCAAATCCGGCGGCGCGGGCACGGCGGAGATCCTCGTGGCGGTCGTCCCGGCCCTGTTCGCGGCCGTGGTGGGGGCCTTCGAGGCCTGGGCGCAGTGGATGGGCGCGCGACGGGTGCGGGTGAAGATCGGGGAGGACGAGTTCGAGGCCTCCCGGCTGACCCCCGCGCAGCGGCAGGCGCTGATCGACCACTTCATCGCCGCCCGGACCACGCGCGCGCAGGAGCCGCCCGATGGCAGTGCGTGAGGCGCTGGTCGTCGCCACCTCCTCGTACGAGGACACGCGGCTCAACCAGCTGCGCTCGCCCGGCCTGGACGCGATGGAGCTGTCCGAGGTGCTCAGCGACGCGGGCATCGGCGGCTACGCGGTCCGGCCGGTCATCGACCAGCCGGCGCACGTCGTCCAGCGCGAGATCGAGCGCTTCTTCCGCGCCCGCAGACCCGACGACCAGCTGCTGCTGTACCTGTCCTGCCACGGGATCAAGGACTCCAGGCTCCAGCTGTACTTCGCCGCCGCCGACACCGACCGCGACCTGCTCGACTCGACGTCGGTCCCGGCCGTCTTCGTCAACGGCCAGCTGACCCGCTGCGCGTCGCGCAAGATCCTGGTGCTGCTGGACTGCTGCTACAGCGGGGCGTTCCGGCCCGGCGGCGCGAAGTCCGCGGACACGGCCGTGCACCTGCTGGAGGAGTTCAAGGACACCGGCGTCGCGGTGATCACCGCGACGGACGCGATCCAGCAGGCCTGGGAGGGCGATGGCCCGGTCACCGAGACGGGAGAAGGACGGCTCTCCGTCTTCACCGCCGCGGCGGTGGAGGGGCTGCGGTCCGGACGGGCGGACCGGGACGGCGACGGCTGGGTCTCGGTCGAGGACCTGTACGGCCACGTCCGCGAGGAGATGCTGGCCCGCGATGCCCGGCAGAACCCGCTGCGCTGGATCCTGGGCGGCCAGGGCACCCTCAAGATCGCCCGCCGTGCGGCCCTGGACGGCGTCGGCCCCCAGCCCCTGCCCCGCAGCCTCCCGGCCCTGGGCGGCCTGGCCACCGAACTGCTGGCCGGCATCACACCGGCCGCCTCGGTGCTGCGCCGGACCCTGGGGCCGGTCCCCCGGCCGGTGCTGCTGACCCGGGAGGACGGAAGTGCGTACGCCAGCACGGACACCCGGGAGATCGTCGCGGCCCTGCCCACGGAGCCGGGCTACGCGGCGGTGGGCACGGCGCTGTTGCGCGCACTCGTCGCCGATCAGCACGGCCGGGACATGGACGGCGCCGCGACGGCCGCGGTGGTCTTCGAGTCGGTCCTGCGAGGGCTCCAGCCGGCCTTGGCGCAGGGGACGAACCCGGTGGTGCTGAGGCGAGCGGTGCCCGCAGTCTTCGCGCAGGCGAGGGAGGTCCTCGTGGGGTTCGCCGCGCCCCTGGACGAGCTGTGGAGCGGGCGGCTCACCCGGGCCCTCGCGGCGGCGTGCGGGAGCGACCGGATCGCCTCGGTCGTGGGTGACGCGTTGCTGGCGGTCGGCAGGCAGGGAGCGATCACCGTCACGGAGTCCCCCGGCTTCGGGGTCGACCTGTCGATCGCCGGCGGCTGCTCGATCGGGGCCGGCTACCTGTCACGGCGGTTCGTCACGGACGAGGAGAACGGAGAGGCGGTTCTGCACAACCCTCGGGTGCTTCTGTGCGCCGACCGGCTCACCCAGGTGGAAGACGTGCTGCCCGCCATGGAGCTGGCCGTCGAGGCACGCCGGCCACTACTCGTCGTGGCCCCGGGGATCGACGGGGAGGCGCTGGCCACCCTCGCGGTCAACGCGGAGCAGAAGATCTTCGTCTCGGTCGCGGTCAGCCTGCCCGCCGCTCTGCTGGGAGACCTCGCGCTCTTCACGGGCGGCCGCGTCCACCAGAAGGCCGCGAACATCCGCAATGCCGGTGCGGAACAGTTCGGGGAGGCCCGTACCGTCGTATCCACCCGCGACCGGACGGTTCTGATCGGAGGGGGCGGCGACCCCTGGCTGATCGCCCAGCACGCCGACCGACTCCGCCAGGAGGCGGAACTGAGCTTCGGTACGGAGCGGGACGACGTCTTGTCCAGGCTGTCCCTGCTGGCGACCAAGACCTGCGAGATCTCCGTGGGCGGCTCGAGCGACGAGGTGATCCGGCAGCGCATGGCCCAGGTACGGCGTGCGTTGCACGCCGGACAGGCCGCACTGGTCCACGGTCTGGTGCCCGGTGGGGCCACGGCTCTGGCGATGACCGGTCGCCGGCTGCCCCCACCGCCCGATCCGGCGGCCCCGGACGTCGCCGCGGCCCTGCGCCAGGCACTGGCCGAACCGCTGCTGGCGGTCGCGAGGAACCGCGGCGAGCCCGATGCGGAAGCAGTACTGCGCCAGGTTTACGAGCAGTGGCCGCAGGTCACCTACGACGCGGCCCGGGGTGAGTTCGCCGACAGCGCTGAGGCCGGGGTCTGGGAAGCCGCGCCGACGGCCGTCGGGGTGCTGCACGCGGTCGAGGCCGCCGTGCTCGACTACCTCTCGCTCCTCTGAGGTACGCGCAGGGGGCGCCCCCGGGATCCGGAGCGCCCCCTGTCCGTCAGCCGGTCAGACCCTGGCCGGGGTCTCGTCGTCCTGGGCGGTCGACGGGTTCGGGACCACCGTCAGGCGGGCCGTCTTCTTCGCGCGGCGGCGCTCCTTGCGGAGCTCCACCATCGTGTAGAGCGTCGGGACCAGGAGCAGCGTCAGCAGGGTGGAGCTGACCAGGCCGCCGATCACCACGACGGCGAGCGGCTGCGAGATGAAGCCGCCCTCGCCGGTGACGCCCAGCGCCATCGGGAGCAGCGCGAAGATCGTCGCCAGGGCGGTCATCAGGATCGGCCGCAGGCGGTGGCGGCCGCCCTCGATCACGGCCTCGACGACGCCCAGGCCCTGGGCGCGGTACTGGTTGACCAGGTCGATCAGGACGATCGCGTTGGTCACGACGATGCCGATGAGCATCAGCATGCCGATCATCGCCGGGACGCCCATCGGGGTGCCGGTGACCAGCAGCAGGCCGAGCGCCCCGGTCGCCGCGAACGGGATCGAGACCAGCAGGATCAGCGGCTGGACCAGCGAGCGGAAGGTCGCGACGAGCAGCATGAACACGATCGCGATGGCCGCGAACATGGCCAGGCCCAGCGAGGCGAAGGCCTCGTCCTGGTCCTCCGAGACGCCGCCGATGGAGGCCGTGGCGCCTTCCGGCAGGTCCAGGGCCTTGATCTTCGTCTGGAGATCGGCGCTGACCGCGCCCGTGTTGTCGCCGACCGGCTTGGCCGTGACGGTGGCGGCGCGGGCGCCGTCGATCCGGGTCATCGCGACGGGGCCGGGGACCACCTTGACCTCGGCGATGTCGCCGAGCCTGAGCGGGCCGACCGGGAGCGCCTGCAGTTCGGCCAGGGTGGTGGCCGGCTGCGCGGAGCGGATGACGATGTCCCGCTCGGTGTTGTCCAGTACGGCCTTGCCCGCCGGGTTGCCCCGTACGGCCTGCGCCACGATCGCGCCGAGCGCGGCCTGGTTCAGGCCCGCGTCCGCGGCCTTGGGGGTGGCGGTGACCGAGATCCGGGGTACGGACTGGGACAGGTCGCTCTGCACGTCGGTGACGTTGTCGAGGGTGGCCACCTGGGCCCGGACCTGCTCGGCGGCCCGGGCGAGGACCTCGCCGTCGCCGGCCTTGACGACCACGCGGAGGTTCTGGTTGTTGAAGCCGTCGCCGGCCGCGATCCGGGTCTCGCCGATGCCGTCGAGCCTGGCCAGCTCGTCCTCGATCCGCTTCTTCACGGCCTCCGCGTCGCCCGCGTCCTTCAGCGTGACCTGGTACGAGGCCTGGTTGGAGCCCGTACCGCCGCCGAAGGCCGCGAGGAACCCGGAGGAGCCGACGGTGACCTGGTAGCTCTTGACGCCGTCCACGGAGGCCAGGGCCTTCTCGACCTTGCGGCTCGCCTCGTCGGAGGCGGCCAGCGAGGTGCCGGGGGCCAGCTCCTGCTTGACGGTCAGGACGTCCTGCTCGCCCTGGTCGAAGAAGTTGGTCTTCAGCAGCGGGGTCATCCCGAAGGTGCCGACGAGGATCACGACGGCGAGGGCCACGCTCGTCAGGCGGCGCCGGGTGGCGAAGCCCAGGACGCGGACGTAGAGCTTCTGGAGACGGCTGCGCGCCTCCTTCTCCTCGGCCTCACGACGGGCCCGCGCGGCGCTCTCGGCGTCTCCCGCGGCCACGCCCTTCGGCGCGCTCAGGAACCAGTACGAGAGCACCGGTACGACCGTCAGCGAGACGAGCAGCGAGGCCAGCAGGGCGGCGGTGACGGTGAGCGAGAAGGAGCCGAAGAGTTCGCCGATCATGCCGCCGACGAGGCCGATCGGCAGGAAGACGGCGACGGTGGTGAGCGTGGAGGAGGTGACCGCGCCGGCGACCTCCTTGACCGCGGTGAGGATGGCGGTCTCGCGCTCCTCGCCGTAGCCGAGGTGGCGCTTGATGTTCTCCAGGACCACGATCGAGTCGTCGACGACGCGGCCGATGGCGATGGTGAGCGCGCCCAGCGTCAGCATGTTGAGCGAGAGGTCGCGGGTCCACAGCACGATGAGCGCGAGGACGACGGACAGCGGGATGGAGACCGCGGTGACGAGCGTCGAGCGCAGCGAGGCGAGGAAGACCAGGATCACGATCACCGCGAAGAGCAGGCCGAGCAGGCCCTCGGTGGTGAGGCTGGAGATGGACTTGGCGACGGCCGGACCCTGGTCGCTGACGACGGTGAGGTCGGCGCCGGCGCCGAGCGTGGAGCGCAGCTCGGGCAGCTTGTCCTTGACGGCGTCGGAGATGGCGACGGCGCTGCCGTCCTTGTCCATGGTCAGGACGAGGGCGAGGCTGGGCTTGCCGTTGGTGCGGGTGATGGAGACGGCCTTGGCGGCCTCCTGCTTCACCGTGGCCACGTCGCCGAGGCGGACGGCGGGCTTGCCCGGTCCGGGGCTCAGGCGCAGGTCCTCGATCTGGGCGAGGGAGGTGTAGCCGGCGCCGACGCGGACGGTGCGGTTCTTGCCCTCCTCGTCGAAGGAGCCGGCGGGCACGCTCGCGCCGCCCGCCTGGAGGCCCTGGGCGAGGGCGGCGCCGTCGAGGCCGGCGGCCGCGAGCTTGGCGTTGTCGGGGGTGACGGTGACCTGGAGGTCCTGGACGCCGTCGACGGTGACCTGGCCGACGCCCTCGATGTCCGACAGCACGGGGACGACGGAACGTTCCAGCTGGTCGGCGAGCGCCTGCTGGTCCTTGTCGGAGGTGACGGCGAGGATGACGGTCGGGATGTCGTCGGTGGAACCGGCCACGACCTGCGGGTCCACCTCGGCGGGCAGCCGGACGCGGGCCCGGTTGACGGCCTGCTGGACGTCGGCGACGAGCTGCTTGGTGCCGCTGTCGCCGTAGTCGAAGGTGGCCGTGATGAGGGCGTTGCCCTCGCTGGCGGTGGAGGTGATGCCGGTGATGCCGTCGACGCCCTTGAGCATGGCCTCGATCGGTTCGACGACCTGCTTCTCCACCACGTCGGGCGAGGCGCCCTGGTACGGCGCGAGCACGGACACCATCGGCAGTTCGATGGAGGGCAGCAACTGCTGCTTGAGCTGCGGGATGGCTATGGCGCCGAAGAGGAGCGCGACGAGCGACACGAGGCCGATCAGCGCCCGTTGGGCAAGGCTGAAGCGGGACAGCCACGACATGGGTATGGGATCTCTCTGCAGTGACGAAGGCGAGGGCCTTTTCAGCCTTGTCCATGCCGTGGCTCCGCTGCGTCGCTCGCAGGTCCCGTCCTTATGTGCGGCATACCGCGTCCGCAGTACGCCGCACTACTCCGCGCGGGGCCGGACCAGTCCCGATTCGTAGGCGATGACCACCAATTGCGCCCGGTCGCGGGCACCGAGCTTGGCCATGGCCCGGTTGACGTGGGTTTTGACGGTGAGCGGGCTGACCTCCAGCCGTCCGGCGATCTCGTCGTTGGACAGGCCGGCGGCCACGTGGACGAGGACCTCGCGCTCCCGGACGGTCAGTGCGGCGAGCCGCTGCGCGTGCGAGCCGGCCGTGGCCGCGGCGGCGGCCGGGTCCGCGCCGCCGCCCTGGGCGAGGAAGGTGGCGATGAGCCCTTTGGTGGCGGCCGGGGAGAGCAGCGCCTCGCCGGCGTGCGCGACCCGGATGGCGTTCAGGAGGTCTTCGGGCTCGGCGCCCTTGCCGAGGAAGCCCGAGGCGCCGGCCCGCAGGGCGGCGGCGACGTACTCGTCGACCTCGAAGGTCGTCAGCATCACCACGCGTACGGCGCCGAGTTCGGGGTCCGCGCTGATCAGGCGGGTCGCGGCGAGCCCGTCGGTGCCGGGCATCCGGATGTCCATGAGCACGACGTCGGGCCGGGCGCGGCGGGCGAGTTCGAAGGCCTGGGCCCCGTCGGAGGCCTCCCCGACGACCTCCATGTCGGGCTCGGAGTCGACGAGCACCTTGAAGGCGCTGCGCAGCAGCGCCTGGTCGTCGGCGAGCAGCACCCGGATGGGCACGGCGGGGGCGGTGGGGGCGGTGGGGGTCGGGTCCGTCCGGATGTCGTCCACGGGGTGAGCCTACGCGGGCACCCGCGGGGCACCTGCCGGGGGACGGGGCCCGGCTCAGCCCAGGGCGAGGACGATCAGGGCGGTGGTCGCGGAGACCTCGGCCAGGGCGCCGAAGACGTCGCCGGTGACCCCGCCGAAGCGCCGGACGCAGCGGCGCAGCAGCAGGTCCGCCGCGAGCAGGGCGGCGAGGACGGCAGCGGCGTGCCGGCCGGCGGCCGGGAGGCCCAGCGGGAGGGCGGCGGCCGCGGCCGCGGCCACGGTGAGTGCGGTGACGGCGGCGGCCGCACGGTGCGGGAGCACTCCGGCGACCGCCGCGCCGAGTCCTTCGGGGCGGGCGGCGGGGACGCCTGCGCGGGAGGCGAGGGTCATGGCGAGGCGGGCGGTCACGGCGGCGGTCACGGCGGCGAGGGCCCCGCGGATCCAGCTGCCGGCGTACGCCTCGGACAGGGCGGCCACCTGGACCAGGAGCAGGAGGACCAGGGTGACGACGCCGAAGGGGCCGATGTCGGACTGCTTCATGATCCGCAGCGCGTCCTCGGCCGGTTTGGCGCTGCCCAGTCCGTCGGCGGTGTCGGCGAGCCCGTCGAGGTGCAGCCCCCGGGTCAGCGCGGCCGGTACGGCGACGGTGACGGCCGCGGAGAGCATCGGGCCCCCGCCGAGCAGGAGGAGGAGCACCCCGGGCACCGCCGCGAGCAGGCCCACGACCAGCCCGGCGACGGGGGCGCAGGCCATCCCGCTGCGGGCGGCGGGGCGGTCCCAGCGGGTGATGCGGGCGGGCAGCACGGTGAGCGTGCCGAACGCGAAGCGCAGCCCGTCGGGGAGGGAGGCGCGGCCCGGGGCCGGCGGCGGCAGTGGCGGATCTTCGTACGAATCTGTCATCGGCGCGAACGCTACCCGCTGAAGGTCAGCGGTAAATTACCGCATACGCGGCAAACCGGGTTCGGCTGAAGAGAGAGCTGGTGCGATGGGTCACTGGTGGTATCGCAACGTCGTCGAACCGGGCAAGCTGCCCCTCCTTCTCGCCCTGCTCTCCTTCGTGCTGTCGTTCCTGGTCACCCGCATGATCACCCGGATGATCCGGGCCGGGAGAGGCCCCTTCAAGAACATCACCCCGGGCGGCATGCACGTCCACCACGTGGTGCCCGGCGTGATCCTCGTGATCATCGGCGGTTTCGGCGCCGTCGGCAGCGGCCGCTACGGACTCGGCGCGATGGTCTCGGCCGTCCTCTTCGGGCTGGGCGCCGGCCTGGTCCTGGACGAGTTCGCGCTGATCCTGCACCTCGACGACGTGTACTGGAGCGAGCAGGGCCGCAAGAGCGTGGAGATCGTGGTCCTGACGGCCGCCCTGGTGGCACTGGTCCTGGGCGGATTCGTGCCCTTCGGGGTGAACGACCTGACCGCCGAAGAGCGGCAGAGCCGCGGGCTGGTCGCCATGAACACGGCCACCAAT
Source organism: Streptomyces sp. NPDC088762 (assembly GCF_044750905.1). Lineage (NCBI taxonomy): Bacteria > Bacillati > Actinomycetota > Actinomycetes > Kitasatosporales > Streptomycetaceae > Streptomyces > Streptomyces sp. NPDC088762. Next base: position 285,392 of record NZ_JBIVKT010000010.1, on the reverse strand, counting down.
TTCTTCCTGGCCCTGATCGCCCTGTGGAAGGGCAAGGCGCGCACCGCCCTCTTCGGGGTGGTGGTCCCCTTCGTGGCCCTGATCGGCGCGATCCGCCTCGCCCGGCCCGGATCCCCGTACGCGAAGAGGTTCTACGCCAAACGCCCGCGCGCCCGGGCCAAGGCGGGACTGCGCGCCTTCCACCACGACCGGCGCTGGGCGGCGCCGCGCCGCAGGTTCGAGAACTTCATCGGCGGGACGCCCGATCCGGAGCAGGCCGTCTCCCTGCGCAAGCCGTCCGAGCACTGAGCGGGGAACGACGCCGACGGGCCCGCCCCCTCGGAAGGGGGCGGGCCCGTCGCCGTACCGGTCCGCCGGCGTTCGGGCGCGCAGCCCGCCGTCCTCAGCCCGGGATGAGCCCGTCGTCGCTGAGCATCTGCCTGACCTCGTCGAGCGTCGCGTCCTCGGCGGGCAGGATCAGCTCGGACGGCTCCAGCGCGTCATCGGGGAGCGGCTTGCCGAGCCGCCGCACGGCATCGAGCAGTGCGCCCAGCGTCCGCCGGAAGCCTTCCCCGTCCCCGGACTCCATCTCCGCGAGGAGTTCGTCGTCCAGCTTGTTCAGCTCGGCGAAGTGGCCGTCGGCCACGTCCAGCTGGCCTTCCCCCATGATGCGGACAATCATGACGGGCCCCGTCCTACTGCTTGTCGAACCGGTGCTGGGTCTGCGACTGCCGGTCGGTGCCCGGGGCGCCGCCCTCGATGGCCTGCTGCTGGGCGGAGGGGCCGCCCGCCAGCTCGGCCTTCATGCGCTGGAGTTCCAGCTCCACGTCCGTACCGCCCGAGAGGCGGTCCAGTTCGGCCTGGATGTCGTCCTTGGCGCCGAGCCCGCTCTGGTCGTCGAGGGCACCGGAGGCCAGCAGCTCGTCGATCGCGCCGGCGCGGGCCTGCAGCTGGGCGGTCTTGTCCTCCGCCCGCTGGATGGCCAGGCCGACGTCGCTCATCTCCTCGGAGATGCCGGAGAAGGACTCCGCGATCCGGGTCTGCGCCTGAGCCGCGGTGTAGGTGGCCTTGATGGTCTCCTTCTTGGTGCGGAAGGCGTCCACCTTGGCCTGGAGGCGCTGGGAGGCCAGCGTGAGCTTCTCCTCCTCGCCCTGCAGGGTCTGGTGCTGCACCTCCAGGTCGCTGACCTGCTGCTGGAGCGAGGCGCGGCGGGCCAGGGCCTCGCGGGCCAGGTCCTCGCGGCCGAGGGCGAGGGCCTTGCGGCCCTGGTCCTCCAGCTTGGCGGACTGTCCCTGGAGCTGGTTCAGCTGGAGCTCCAGGCGCTTGCGGGAGGTCGCCACGTCGGCGACTCCGCGGCGCACCTTCTGCAGCAGTTCGAGCTGCTTCTGGTACGAGTAGTCGAGGGTTTCGCGCGGGTCCTCGGCCCGGTCCAGGGCCTTGTTCGCCTTCGCGCGGAAGATCATCCCCATACGCTTCATGACACCGCTCATGGGCTTCGCGCGCCCCCTTCTAGACGGACTGTGCTCCAGGTCACCGACAGAACCCACAGTACGGGCCCTGTCTCCATTACCGCACTGTTCGAGGACGGATGCGCTCCTCCTCCAGGACGACTACGCCCCCGCCGTGTCAGGCGTGAGGAGTAGGTGGTCCCCCAACAGGCACGCTCCCCCGGGGGCGGACCCCCGGCACGGACCGTGCACTGGGAAGACGCCCGCCGTTGCCGGATCGTTCCCCACCGGGGTGGGGCCCATGCCCGCAACCACGTAGGCTTGGGTTTTGTGTTTGGGAACCGCTCCTCCAAGGAAGAGAAGGACGCCGCCACCGACAAGGTGACCGCCGGCCTCTCGCAGCCCCGTGACCCGCAGGCCCCGAAGGGCCGCCCTACGCCGAAGCGTGCTGTGGCCCAGTCGCAGCGCAAGGCCGTGGTGGCCTCGACCGGCAACCGCAAGGAGGATGCCAAGCGCGCCCGTGAGCGCCGCCGCGCAGAGATGACCAAGCAGCGCGAGGCGCTGGCCAGCGGCGACGAGCGCTACCTGCCCGCGCGGGACAAGGGCCCGGTCCGCCGGTTCGTCCGCGACTTCGTGGACTCCCGCTTCTCGGTCGCCGAAATGTTCCTGCCGCTGGCCGTGGTCATCCTCGTGCTGAGCATGATCCGGGTGCCGTCGATCCAGAACATCGCGCTGCTGCTGTGGCTGGCCGTGATCGCCCTGATCATCGTCGACTCCATCGGCCTGGTCTTCCGCCTCCGCAAGGCGCTGAACGCCCGCTTCGCGAACGAGCCGCGCCGCGGCGCCGTCGCGTACGGCCTGATGCGCACCCTCCAGATGCGCCGGCTTCGCCTGCCGAAGCCGCAGGTCAAGCGCGGGGAACGGCCCTGAGCGGATTTTCCGAGGGCGCCCGCCTCTGGCTCGAGGGCCTGGGCGGGCTCCGTAACGCCGTCCGCCAGGAACTCGTGGGCCGCCAGGTCGACGAGCAGATCGCGCACCGCTTCCCCGTGGGGCAGCGGCTGCGCGTGCTCGACGTCGGCATGGGCCAGGGCACGCAGGCGCTGCGCCTGGCCCGCGCCGGGCACAAGGTCACGGGCCTGGAGCAGGACCCCGGCATGCTGACCGTCGCGCGTGCCGCCCTGGACCGGGAGCCCGCCGGGATCCGAGACCGGGTGCGGCTCATGGAGGGCGACGGCCGCGAGACCGGCGCCCATTTCCTGCCGGGCAGCTTCGACGTGGTGCTGTGCCACGGGGTGCTGATGTACGTGCCCGAGCCGGACGCCATGCTCGCCGGGCTGGCCCGGATGCTGGCTCCCGGAGGGCTGCTGTCCCTGCTCGTGCGCAACGGCGACGCGCTCGCCATGCGGCCGGGGCTGGACGGCGACTGGAAGGGTGCGCTGGCCGCCTTCGACAGCGTCGACTACAGGAACCGGCTCGGGCTGGACGTGCGTGCCGACCGGCTGGCCGACCTGACGGCCACGCTGTCCGGGATCGGCGCGCCGCTGCAGTCCTGGTACGGGGTGCGCGTCTTCACCGACGGCACCGAGGCGGGCGAGACCCTGCCGCCCGACGAGGAGCTGGAGCGGCTGCTGTCCGCCGAGGACCGCGCGGGCCGCACCGACCCCTACCGGGGCGTGGCCGCGCTGCTGCACCTGTGCGGCGTGCGGGGCTGAGCCCGCAGCGCGGGGGCCGGGGGCTGCGCCTCCCGTACCCCGCGCCTCGGGGGCTACGCCTCCAGGGCCTCGCGCAGGCTCATCGTGTAGAGCTCGGTGCCGCCGTCGTCGGACAGCTTGACCTGCTCGACACCGCCCTCCAGCAGGTCCTTCCAGTACTCACCGATCCAGGACTCCGCGTCCCCCTGCGTGGTGAACTCCTCCGGCACCACCGACGGGCTCGTCTCCGTGCCCTCGGCCGTCTCGAACCGCCACGTCCACGCCATGTCCGCCTCCGTTGCTCGTCCGCTGCTCGCACGCTGCTCGCCCAGGGGGTGTCCCGCCGGTGCGGCCGGGCTCGCGGCCTCACCGACGGGACACCCCCTAGAGTCTGCCCGCAGAGTAACCGGGCGCGCACCACTCCCGGCGACGCGGGAGGATCATCCTGTGGAACTCACTCTGCTCGGCACCGGCACACCCGAGGGCCTGCCCCGCCCCGGCTGTCCCTGTGCGGCCTGCGCGCTCTCCGTCGGCGTCCGCTCCCGCGCCGCCACGGCCGTCCTCGTCGACGGGGCGCTGCTGCTCGACCTGACCCCGGGGGCGGTGCTGGCCGGCGCCCGGGCGGGACATTCGCTGACCGGCGTACGGCAGGTCCTGCTGACGCACCCGCACGGCGGCCCCGCGGTGGAGCTGCCGCCCGGGCTGCCGGCCGCGGGGCGGGTGCCCGACGGGCGGGAGCTGTCGGTGATCTCCGGCCACCGGGTGCGGGCGGTGCCGATGGACGCGCCGGGCACCGGGTACGAGGTGACCGGCCCGGACGGCAACCGGCTGCTGTACCTCCCGCCGGGCGGGGCGCCCGCGGGAACGAACGGGGCGACCGGGCAGCGGCCGTACGACGTGGTCCTCGCGGACGTGCTGGGCCGGCCCGAGGCCCTGGCCAGGCTGCGGGCGAGCGGCGCGGTGGGCCCGGCCACGGACGTGATCGCCGTCCACCTCGACCACGACACCCCGCCCGGCCGGGAGCTGGAGCGCCGGTGCGCGGCCGCCGGGGCCCGGGCGGTGCCGGACGGGACCACCGTGACCGTCGGGGAGTACGAGGCGGCGGCCGACCTGCCGCGCCGCACCCTGGTGCTGGGCGGGGCCCGCTCCGGCAAGTCCCACGAGGCGGAACGACGGCTGGAGGCCTTCCCCGGGGTCGTCTACGTGGCCACCGGCGGCACCCGCGATGGGGACGCGGAGTGGGCGCAGCGGGTCGGCCTGCACCGGGAGCGCCGGCCCGCGAGCTGGCGTACGGCGGAGACCTGCGATCTGGTGCCGCTGCTGGCCGAGACCGGTCCGCCGCTGCTGATCGACTGCCTGGCGCTGTGGCTGACGGACGCGATGGACCGGGCGGGGGCGTGGGACGACGCGGTCTGGGCCGCGCACGGGCAGACCGAGCTCCGCAAGCGGATGGCGGAGCTGGTGGCGGCGGTGCGCGCGACGCGCCGTCAGGTGGTGCTGGTCAGCAACGAGGTGGGCTCGGGCGTCGTCCCGGCGACCGCCTCGGGACGCCGCTTCCGCGACGAGCTGGGCCGGCTGAACGCGACGGTCGCGGGCGAGTGCGAGCACGTGCTGCTCGTCGTCGCGGGGCAGGCGACCGTACTCAAGGACTAGCCGAGCAACGGCGGGGGTGATCCCGTGGATGCCGCGAGGACGAGCGCAGAGCGCGCCGGGCTGGCCGCCTTCGCCGGGTGCTGCCTGCTGAGCGGCGGCAATGCGATCGGCGTGCGGTTCAGCAACCGCGAACTGGACCCGCTGTGGGGCGCGTCGCTGCGGTTCGGGGCGGCCGCGGTGGTGCTGCTGGCGGTGACGGCCGTCATGCGCCTCGCGCTGCCGCGCGGACGGGCGCTGGCCGGCGCGGTCCTGTACGGGGTCCTCAACTTCGGGGTGACCTTCGCGCTGGCCTACTACGCGCTGGTCCGCGTCCACGCCGGGCTGGGGCAGACGCTGCTGGCACTGGTTCCGCTGGTGGCGCTGCTGCTGGTGGTGGCGCAACGGCAGGAGCCCTTCCGGAAGCCGGCGCTGGTGGGCACGCTCGTCGCGGCCGCCGGGGTCGCGCTGGCCTCGCGGGCTCCGCTGCAGGGCGGAGTGCCGGTGCTGTCGCTGCTGGCGGTGCTGGGGGCCGTGCTGTCCTTCGCCGAGGCGACCGTGCTCGTCCACCGGCTGCCGCCGGTCCACCCGGTGGTGATGAACGCGGTGGGCATGACCGCCGCGACGGTGGTGCTGCTCGCCGGTTCGCTGGCCGCCGGGGACACCTGGCGGCTCCCGCAGCGGACGGCGACGTGGTGGGCGCTGGCCTACATGGTCGTGGCGGGCTCGGTGCTGACGTTCGTCTTCTACCTGGTGGTGGTGCGTCACTGGGGCGCGTCGCGCGCTGCGTACGTCTTCGTCGTCATCCCCGTGGTGACGATCCTGCTCTCCGCCTGGCTCGACGACGAGGAGCTGACGGCGGGTCTGCTGCTGGGCGCGCCCCTGGTGATGGCGGGCGTCCACCTCGGTGCGCTGAGGCCCGGCCGGCACCGGGACACCCCCTGAGGGGAGGGCCTCACCGGCTGTACGCTTCGGCAGATGAGCACGCTGAATCTCGACGACTTCTCCGATCTGATCGAGCGCCCCGACGGGGGCGTGCGACGTGATGCCGAGGAACGCCGTGAACGCCTCTCGGTGCCGCCCGGCGCGCTGGGCCGGCTCGACGAGCTCGCCGAGTGGCTCGCCGCCGCTCAGGGGCGGGTCCCGGTCACGCCGGTCGAGCACCCGCGCGTGGTGCTGTTCGCCGCCGACCACGGGATCGCCTCCGAGGGCGTCTCCGCCCGGGCCGCGTCCACCGGCCACGAGCTGGTGCGGGCCGTGCTCGACGGGACCAGCCCCGTCGCCATCCTGGCCGGCCGGCTCGGCGCCACGGTGCGGGTCGTCGACGCAGGCCTGGACTGCGACCCGGAGCTGCTGCCCGAGGACGTGACCCGCCACCGGGTGCGGCGCGGCAGCGGCCGGATCGACCGGGAGGACGCGCTGACGGTCGAGGAGGCGCAGGCCGCGCTCCGGCTGGGGATGCGGATCGCCGACGAGGAGGCCGACTCCGGTACGGACCTGGTGGTCCTCGGCGATCTGAGCGTCGGCGGCACCACCGTCGCCGCCACCCTGGTCGCCGCGCTGTGCGGCACCGACGCCTCCGTGGTGACGGGCCGCGGCGGGCTGCCCATCGACGACCTCGCCTGGATGCGCAAGTGCGCGGCGATCCGCGACGCGCTGCGCCGGGCCCGCCCGGTCCTCGGCGACCAGGTCGCGCTGCTGGCCGCGGTGGGCGGCGCCGACGTGGCCGCCATCACCGGTTTCCTGCTCCAGTGCGCGGTGCGCCGTACGCCGGTCATCCTCGACGGCGTCGTTTCGGCGGCCTGCGGACTGGTGGCCCAGCGTGCGGCGTTCCGGGCGCCCGACTGGTGGCTCGCCGGCCAGGCGAGCGGCGAGCCCGGCCAGGCGAAGGCACTGGACCGGATGGCACTCAACCCGGTGCTCGACCACGGCGTCACAGTGGGCGAAGGTACCGGGGCATTGCTGGCACTCCCCCTGGTCCAGGCGGCTGCCGCACTCGCGGCGGAACTCCCGGAGCAGGCGGCGCAGGAGCCGACGGCATGAGCCACCGGGGCCCGCGGTCCTGACCAGGCCGCAGTCCCCGGACAGGCCCACCATGGATCGCGACGCCCCATATGATCGCTTTTTATGGGAGAGGTCCGTTTGACCAGCGTAGAGACCGACCGCGGCGCCGTACCGGTGCCGGGACCGGCATCCGGCAGGAAAGAGACCGGCGGCGATTCCGCCGGAAAGGCGGCGGGGGGCGGCCGGGAGACCGGCCGGGGGAGCACCCGCTCACGGCGCAGCGCCGCGCTCGCGGTCTGGTACCTGCGCGCCGTCACCTTCGTCAACTTCCTCAGCGCGGTGTGGGTTTCGCTCGGCCAGGACTTGCGCCGGCACAACATCGAGGACTTCTACACCCCGTACCTGCTCACCGCGGGCTTCGCGTCCGGCCTGTTCTCGCTGATGCTGGCCGTCACCATGGGCCGCCGCAAACGCGCCGCGTGGATCCTGAACCTGGTGCTGGGCGGGATGCTGCTGCTGGCCTTCCTGCGGGCGGCCTTCGCCCCGTGCGTCCAGTGGGGCGACTTCAACCTGTGCTACCCGGAGTTCCGCGAGCACACGCAGAACTGGGTCTCGCTCGTCCTGACCGCCCTGTTCGTCGGCGCCCTGCTGCTGGGCCGCCGGGAGTTCTACGCCAAGGGCGACCGCTCCAACCCGGCGCTCGCCACCGTCGTGGCCGCCACGGGCCTGCTGGTCACCTCGCTGATCGCGGCCCTGCTCGTCGGCGCCACCAACACCGCCGAGGCCGGGGCCGAGGCCACCTTCCTGTCCCGCTGGCGGTACGGGGTGATGCGCCTGATCACCCTGGACCCGGACGCCCAGGCCTACCGCACGATCACCACCCCCGCCTGGGTGGACGTCTTCATCAACGTCATGTCGATGCTCCTGCTGCTCGCGGTGCTGTTCGCGGCCTTCCGCTCGCGCCGCGCCGTCGACCCCCTCTCCGAGGAGGACGAGGAGCGGCTGCGGGCCCTGCTCGCCAAGCAGGGCGACCGCGACTCGCTCGGCTACTTCGCGCTGCGCCGCGAGAAGTCCGTCATCTGGTCCCCCACCGGGAAGGCCGCCGTCACCTACCGCGTCGTCGGCGGGGTCTCGTTGGCCTCCGGCGACCCGATCGGCGACCCCGAGGCCTGGCCCGGGGCCATCGAGCCCTGGCTGGCCGAGGCCCGCGAGCACGGCTGGGTACCGGCCGTGATGGGCGCGAGCGAGGAGGCCGGGCAGATCTACGCCCGGCACGGACTGGACGCGCTGGAACTGGGCGACGAGGCGATCGTCGAGACCGCCGACTTCACGCTGGAGGGCCGCGCCATGCGGACCGTCCGGCAGGCGTACAACCGCGTCAAGCGGGCCGGCTACACGGTGCGGATCCGCCGGCACGCCGACATCCCGGCCGAGGAGATGGACGAGCTGCTGCTGCGCGCCGACGACTGGCGCGACGGCGCGACCGAGCGCGGCTTCTCCATGGCGCTGGGCCGACTGGGCGACCCGGGTGACGGCCAGTGCGTGATGCTGGAGTGCACCGACGGCAACGGCGAGCTGCGGGCCGTGCTGTCCTTCGTACCGTGGGGGCCCAAGGGCCTGTCGCTGGACCTGATGCGCCGTGACCGGGACTCCGAGAACGGCCTGATGGAGTTCATGGTCATCGAACTCCTCGAACGCTCCAAGGAGATCGGGGTCACCCAGGTCTCGCTGAACTTCGCCATGTTCCGGTCCGTCTTCGAGCGCGGTTCGCGGCTCGGCGCGGGTCCGGTGCTGCGGATGTGGCGCTCGCTGCTGAGCTTCTTCTCCCGCTGGTGGCAGATCGAGTCCCTCTACCGGGCCAACGCCAAATACCGGCCGATCTGGGAACCGCGGTTCATGCTCTTCGAGAAGAGTTCGGACCTGCTGCGTATCGGTATCGCGGCGGGCCGGGCCGAGGGCTTCCTGGAAGCACCCGGCCTGCCGAAGTGGCTGCACCGCAGACACCTGGAGACCCGCCGTTGACAGCGTGGACCACCTCCTCACTCGCGGAGTTCGCCCGCCGCGAGTGGGGGCCCCTGTTCCGGACCGTCCGGGACGCGCTCGTCCACGACACGTGGCGGGCGGTCCCCATGACCCTCGGCGCCGTCTGCCTGACCTCGGTCTTCCAGGTCGTGCAGAACACGCCGTGGGGCTTCCAGCCGGTCCAGAACCTGGGGTCGGTCAAAGCGGCCGACCCCCTGTGGCTGGCCCTGCTGCGCACCCCGCTATCCCTGTTCGTGCCCGCCCTGGACCTGCCCGTGTGGGGGGCGCTCGCGCAGATCCTCCTCGTCTTCGGCATCTGTGAGATCTGCATCGGCTGGTGGCGCACGCTGCTGATCGGCTACGTCGCCACGCTCGCCGGGACCACGTACGCCCGGATCGGGCTCTCGCTCGGCCCCGACCACCCCTTCGGCCTGCCCGTGTCCGACCGGATCGTCAACGACACCGGGCCCTCGGCGGCGGTAGTCGGCCTCGCGATCTACGTCTGCTGGCGCTACCGCGCCTACCTCACCGGCACCGCCGTGGTCCTCGTGATGATCGGCGAGGTGCTGATCAAGGACAACCTGGCGGGCAAGGAGCACCTGGCGGCCATCGCCGCGGTCATGGCGGTGTGCGTGGTCCGGGCGCAGTGGGGCCCGGAGCGCTCCCGGCAGCCGCTGGGCCGGCGCCCTCCGCCGGTGGACAGCCGGTAGCCGGTGGCCCGGTGTCCGGTGGGCAGCCGGTAGCCGCCGGCCCGGTGTCCGGTGGCCAGCCGGTAGCCGCCGGCCCGGTGTCCGGTGGCCAGCCGGTAGCCGCCGGCCGGCGCGCGGGCAGGCCGTACCGTATCCGCGTGACGACAGACCTCGGGCGGTTCGCGCCCACCCGGCAGTGGATGCGGGTGCACCCGCTCGCCACCGATGCCGTGCTCGCGTTCGGGGCGCTCGTCGCCATGGTCGTCGGGTCCTTCGCCGATCCGCACGGCCCGCACGGGCCCACCTTCGGAACGCGCACCCCCGAGCCGTTCTCGCTGCTGCTGATGCTGCTCGGGGCGGCCGCCCTGGTCTGGCGGCGCCGGCGGCCGCGCACCGTACTCGCCGTGACCTGCGGGCTCTCGCTGCTGGAGCTGACCACCGGGGAGCCGCGGGCGCCCGTCGCCATGTGCACGGTGATCGCCCTGTACACGGTGGCCTCGCGCACCGACCGGCCCACCACCTGGCGGATCGCGCTGCTCACCATGACGGGGCTGACGGGCGTGGCCATGCTGGCGGGGCCGATTCCCTGGTACGCCCAGGAGAACCTCGGGATCTTCGCCTGGACGGGCATGGCCGCCGCCGCCGGTGACGCCGTGCGCAGCCGGCGGGCCTTCATCGACGCCATCCGGGAACGGGCCGAGCGGGCCGAGCGGACCCGGGACGAGGAGGCACGGCGGCGGGTCGCCGAGGAGCGGCTGCGGATCGCCCGGGACCTGCACGACGTGGTGGCGCACCACATCGCCCTGGTCAACGTGCAGGCGGGGGTGGCCGCACACGTCATGGACAAGCGGCCGGACCAGGCGAAGGAGGCCCTCGCGCACGTACGGGAGGCCAGCCGGTCGGCACTGAACGAACTGCGCGCCACGGTCGGGCTGCTGCGGCAGTCCGGCGACCCGGAGGCGCCGACGGAGCCCGCGCCGGGGCTGGCCGTCCTGGACGAGCTGGTGGACACCTTCCGGCACGCCGGTCTGCCGGTGGAGGTCATCGTGCAGCTGGGGCCGGCGGAGCAGCCGCTGCCCGCGGCGGTGGACCTGGCGGCGTACCGGGTGGTGCAGGAGGCGCTGACCAACGTACGCAAGCACGCGGGCCCGGGGGCCCGGGCGGAGGTCAGCGTGGTCCGGGTCGGCCCCTCGGTGGAGGTGACGGTCCTGGACGACGGCGGCGACTCCGCCGACTCGGCCCCCTACCCCTCCGCCCCCGGCGGCGGCCACGGCCACCTCGGCATGCGCGAACGCGCGGGCGCCCTCGGCGGCTCCTGCTTCACGGGGCCGCGGTACGGGGGCGGGTACCGGGTGCATGCGGTTCTGCCGCTGGGGTAGCGGTGGTCGGTCGGGGGCTCGGCCCGGCTTGTTGCCCGGGCGGGCTTTTGCCCCCTCGAGCCGCCGGGGGCCGGTCGGCGGCTGCCCACCCACCTCCCGGCGGGTCGGGGCGGAGAGCTGGCGGGGCCCGGCGGGGCGGACGGGGACGGCTGGGCGGGACCGGGGAGGCCGGGGCCCCGGCGGGGCGGACGGAACAGCCGGGCGGGACCCGGGGAGGCCGGGGGCCCCGGCGGGGCGGGAGCGGACAGTCGACCGGAACCAAGGAGGTCGGGGCCCCGGCTGGGCGGTCTCAGAGAAGGTATGGGGCTTCCCGTCAGCCTCATCGTCCTTCCGCGTCGGGCCGGCCTGTCAAGGGCGCTCCCTGCGGTCGCGTCGCTTCGCGATCGCCCTCGGCGACCCTTGACAGACCGACCCGCCACGGAAAAACGAAGACTGCCGGGAAACCCCCAAAAGAACGGGCCGGTCGAAGGAGCAGGGACGGCCGTAGTCAGAGATGCGGCGGGCGGCCGGGCGTCGGCCCACCAGGCAGCCGGGCCCGTTTCCGAGCCGCCGGGGCCGATCCACGCATCAGATCGCTACGCGCTCCTCATTTTTCAGCGTCCGGCGACCGTCCTGGGCTGATACCCGCACCAAAAGACGACCAGAGAGTCGTTCGGGGGCGGCCGGCGCGTCAGATCGCTACGCGCTCCCCCTATCTCAGCGTCCGGCGACGGTCCTGGGCTGATACCTGCACCAAAAGACGAACAGAGCAGCTCCGGGCTCGCAGGGCTTGCGCTACTCAGTTTCCAGCGGCTTCATTCAGACGCCGGGCCTTGACCGATGCGGTGTACAGCTCGGAAGTGAGGTCATCCGGGCCGATGCCCAACTCGGCGAGGACGGTCCGGATGTCGTCGAGTGCTGCGAGCACGTCCTTCTCTTCCACCTGGGTCTCCAGCTCAAGGAACGTACCGTCCAGTTCGGGGACCCGGACCAGGGTGGCGAGCATCTGCCGGCCTTGGGCCTGGAAGGCGTAGTTCCTGCACCTCTTCTCGAAGGCGACGGCCGGCACGTAGCCGAGGCCCCGCAGGGTTGCATGGACGGCCTCAGCGTCATCGACACGGGTTTCGTGTTCGGGCTTGGACCCGGATTCCTCATCGACCCTGGCGCCTTTGTAGGTGAGAACGGTGCGGGTCTCATCCGGACCGTGCACGGTCCGGACCCGCAGCTCCTCGTCCCGCGCTTCCAGAGTGCCGTCCACGGTGTCGTAGTAGGTGTCCTGGTACACCTCGGCCCGTCCTGCGGCCCGTTCGTCCAGCCATCGCAGTGTCTCTTGCGGTGCGTGGACGCGTGCCTTCAGCTCCGCTTCGATCATTCGTCAGTCCCCTCTCACACCGTGCGTTCGGCCCCCACGGCGATAGCCTCGAACATGCGCTGGAAACCCCTGAACAACGGGCCGTGCGGGGTTTGCATCACCTTGTAAGTGGCAGATTCATGTCCTTCCCAGCCCGCGTCGAACGCCCCGACGAACATGGTGGAGTCAGCCCGGATCACCCGCCATGTCGGCAGCATGCCGTACCTGTACACCTTGATGTCACAGACCTCGGCAAGCTCACGCAGCCGTGCCTCAGCCAGCCGCACACCACTGGCGAGCGATTCTGCGGACTCGCCGATCTCGGCGGCACGTACCGCAACGGCCGGTGCCTCCGGGTCCAGCAACAGCACCCGGACCCGCAGATGACCCTTCGACCGGGCGAGGTGAGGGCGCAACATTGAGTCATTCAGGCCGACCAGGCCGAGCCCCCGCACCGCGAGAACATCCAGCTCCCTCGCAGTCCGCACCTGTTGTTGTATTTCTTCCCTGGCCGAGGCCTGCGCCGAGTAGACCCGTACCACTTCCGGGAAGGCTGCGAGGTCGAAGGCGGCTCCGCCGGACCGCTGCTCACGACCGGCCGCCAGCCCGAGTAGATGGCGTGCATCGTCCGGCATCTTCAGTCCGTCCGCGACCCTTTCGTACACATCGAGACGCGATACCTCACGGCGGCGATTGATGATCTCGTTCACCCGTGCCTGGGTCATCCCAACTGCCGCAGCAATGCGCGCCTGACTCGCCCCGCCGTACTGCTGCACATAACGGAACACGGCTCCGACATCACGCGCCCGAAGAGCCTGTCGAACGTCTGCCCGCTCCCACGCCCAGTCGGGCAGGGAAACCGGGATGAGTGGTGTGGCCACGATCGACAACCCCCGTCATCTGCCCGCGAGATGGAAAGTCATCTCACCGTGAGATTACCGCCCGGATATCGACCTTGTACGCACTGTCACCGGATTCTCTTTGCATGACACTCGACACCGACCACTCACCTGATGACCCCTGGCCAAGCCGGGAGGGCAGGCCCGAACTCAGCCCAGACCTCCTCGACCGCGCCAGGGTCGGCTGGGAGCGGTTCATCGCCTCCATGGAAGAGCCGTCAGATGCCTGAACGCTACGAGTACGTCCCCCACCACCTCCTCCGCCGACGAGTCCGTGACATCGCCTCCGGCGCCGAGGGCCTACTTATGGCCGTGATCAGCGAGAACGTCTCAGACTCGCTCGCCCACGAACATTGGATGGAGCTCGCCTACATCCGGGGTGCATCCGGCCGCGAGTTCACTACTGCCGTCGAAAACGTCGAGCCCGCATACGACGAGCCTCAGACGGACCGCAGACGTCGAGAAAAGAGGAGCGCGTAGCGATCTGGAGCGCTTGGGTGCTCCGCAGACCGATCTCTCCTCCTAGGCTCATGTGCATGAGTAACAGCGCCCAGCCGAACAGGTCAACGCCACGTCACTCCGTGTCGGTTGCCGGGGTCGTGGTGCGCGATGACGGCCGCTTGCTGGCCATCCGACGAGCTGACAACGGGACGTGGGAGCTGCCGGGCGGAGTGCTGGAGCTGGCGGAAACACCGGAGGACGGGGTGAGACGGGAAGTCCTCGAGGAAACCGGCATCCACGTGGAAGTGGACCAGCTCACCGGCGTCTACAAGAACACCACGGCTGGCGTGGTGGCCTTGGTCTTCCACTGCAAGCCCTCCGGCGGTAGTGAACGCCTCTCCGGTGAAACCACGGCAGTCCACTGGCTCACTCGGCAACAGGTCACCGAACGGATGTCCGAGGTCTACGCAATCCGCCTCTTGGATGCCCTCGACGGCCACGGCCCCCACGTGCGCAGCCATGATGGGCGCCAACTACTCACAGAGCAGCCCAAGACGGCCGCCGGACGCCGAGATATGAGCAGCGCGTAGCGATCTGACGCGCCCACCAACGCCGAATGACTCTCTGGTCGTCTTTTGGTGCGGGTATCAGCCCCGGACGGTCGGCGGACGCTGAGAAATGAGGAGCGCGTAGCGATCTGTCGCGTGGATCGGCGCCGGCGGCCCGGGAACGGGCCCGGCTGCCTGGCGGCCGACGCCCGGCAGCCCGCCGCATCTCTGGCCAGGGCCGTCCCTTATCCCTCGACCGTTCCGTTCTTTTGGGGTTTTCCCGGCAGTCTTCGTTTTTCCGTGGCGGGACGGTCTGTCAAGGGTGGCCGAAGGCCATCGCGAAGCGACGCGACCGCAGGGAGCGCCCTTGACAGGCCGGCCCGCCACGGAAGGACGATGAGACTGACGGGAAAACCCCATACCTTCTCTGAGACCGTCCAGCTCAGACCCCGACCTCCCCGGGTACCGGTCGGCTGTTCGCTCCCGCCCCGCCGGGACCCCCGCCGGGAGGTGGGTGGGCAGCCGCCGACCGGCCCCCGGCGGCTCGAGGGGGCAAAAGCCCGCCCGGACACCAACCCGTCAACACGCCTTCCGCCAAGCCCCCAGTTCGTACTTCTTCTCCAGCGAGCTCAGCTTCAGTTCCTTCGAGCGCCCGCAGAAGCGGCTCGTCGGCAGTTCGTACTCCACGTGGAAGACGGCCTTGCCGGCCTTGATGAACGGGGTCAGCAGCTCGCACTCCTCGTACTGCGCGCACTGTTCGTTCACCGCGAAGTCGAACTCCCCCACCAGCTGCGGGATCTGGTCCAGGTCGTTCTTCAGGCCCACCGCCAGGCCCCGGTCGTGCGCCAGCTTCGCGATCAGCCGGTTATAGCGCAGCTGGTCCTCCGCGGTGAGCGGGAAGCCGGACTCGTTCTGGTAGCCGTCCATGTTGTCCGGTTCAACCGCGTCGAAGCCCTTCTCCCGGCACATGTCGAACCGTTTGGCCATCAGCGGCTCCAGCTCCGCCACCCGGCGGACGTCCAGCCAGCGTTCGCCCTCCCAGCCGTTGCCCTTGCCCAGGAGTTCCTTGGGGAACTGTCCCGCGTCCGGCCGGAAGTCCTCCCAGGCGCCGGTGGAGAGGTAGCAGACGGTCTTGCGGCGGGCCTTCCTCAGGGTGGCCACCTGCTCCTTGGTGGTGTTGAAGCCGTCGACGTCGTACACCGCCGCCTTCACCGACGTGTCGAGCCTGCCGGTGAGCTGCCACTGCCAGCTCACGCCGGGCCGCGGCTGCCACCGCTCCCCCGGCGCCGGGTCGGGCGAGACGTCGTCGGAGTCGGGTTCCACGGACGTGCAGGCGGCCAGGAGCAGCAGCGGTACGAGCAGCAGGAGGCGCAGGCGCTTCACGCGGTGGCCTCCAGCGCGTACGGGAGGGTCCCCCACGGGTGGGCGCCGGTCCCCGGGACCGCGCAGTGCACCCCCGCCCGCCGCGCCTCGGCGAGTTCCGCGGCAGGGGCGCCCGGGGGGACGGCGTAGACGAGGTGGCAGAACCGCTGGGCGGGATGGTCGGCCGTCCAGGGCGGTACGGCGCCCGCGTCCCGGTAGGCGTCCCAGGGGCCCTCGAAGGTGACGAGCAGGTCGGCGAGTGCGGCGTAGCCGGGGTGAGGGTGGACCCCGTGGTTGAGGACGAGGGTGCGGGCCCCCGCGGCCCGGGCGGCGACGGCGAGCCGGCCGTAGTGGGCCAGCAGCTCCGCGCCGGAGGCGGCCTGGTCGAGGAAGGCGCCGTCGGTGCCGTACCAGTCGCGGTGGCGCAGCAGGTCCTGCACCACCGCGGCGTGCGGGCGGCGTCCGTAGTCGGTGTCGGCGTAGCCGAGGACGGGCACCCCGGCCTCGCGCAGCCGTTCGGCGACGCGCGCGAACCGTTCGTCGGGGGCGTCTCCGGGCCCGCTGTCGGGGTTGAGCACCACCGAGTGGAGCCGGCCGGCGGAGCCGATCAGCCGCTCCCAGTCCTCGGGCCGGTCGGCGGGGTGCTCGTAGAGGGGCACCAGCAGCATGGGGTCCTTCTTCTCGTACGTTCTGACGTGGTTCATCGGTGGGCGGTCGCCCGGCCGAGCAGCAGGCAGACCAGGGCGGCCAGCGCGGCGGCGGCCGCGCCCGCCACGACCAGCTGGACCAGCCGGGGCTGTCCCAGCCCGGTCAGCAGGGCCAGGCTCTGGGCGACGGCGGCCGAGGCGCAGACCACGGCCGCGGCCCGGACCGCCCCGAAGGACTGGAGGAGCAGCCCGGTCCACATGACGGCGCCGAGCAGGAGCAGGGTCAGGGCGCGGATCCCGGTCAGCCCGGGCGCGTCCGGCCAGAGCAGGGTTCCGGCCAGGCCCAGGGCCAGCAGCACCACCAGGTAGGCGGCGAGGCACCGGGCCAGGGTCGTGTGCATCCGCCGCCGGAAGGCCCGGGGCGAGCGGGCCGCCCGGAGTCCGGCGAGGCTGCCGCTGCGGAACCGGTGGAGCAGCCATTCGGCGGGTCCCATGCTGAGGGTGAGGGCCACCGCCGAGGGGGCGGCGACGGCCTCGGCGGGACCTCCGGCGAGCACCTCCCCGAGGGCGGCGTACAGCACGAGCAGGCCGGTGCCGAGGCCGAAGACCCCGTAGGGGACGGAGTCCCCGAGGCGGGGTCCGCTCGGGGCGTACTCCTCCTCGGTACCGCGCAGCATCCGCCAGCGCACCGGCCCGGCGCGGCCGGGGCCGCGCTCGGTCCGGCCGCGGATCCGGCGCACGGCGGACCGTACGCCCTCGGCGACGGGCAGTTCCCGTACGGCCAGGGTGCAGGCGGCCAGCAGGGACACCGCGAGCAGGGTCACGCGGACGGGCACGGGCAGGTCCGCGAAGAGGGAGAGCAGCGCGCCGGCTGCCATCGGGCCGAGGGCGGCGAGCAGCATCCGCTCCCGGCCGAGGACGAGCAGGACGGTGGCGGCGCCGACGTAGAGGGCCTGCCCGGCGGCGAAGGCGTACGAGAACGGCGGCCCGCCGGGGACGGCCAGCGCGGCGGCGGTGCCCAGCAGGGACCCGGCGGGGGCGCCGGCGAGCAGGGTCCGCGCGGCGGCGGCCCGGTCGCCGAGGCCGAGCCAGGAGTAGGCGCGGTGGGACAGGGTCTGGTCCCAGACCCAGCCGATCAGTGCCCCGGCGAGCAGGGTCAGCGTCCCGGCGGGCAGGCCCAGGCGGTCGGGCGGGCCTTCGAGCAGGGGGGCGCCGAGTACGTAGGCGAGGCCGGGCAGGGCGAAGATCACCCCGCGGAGCAGGCAGGCGGTGAGGGGGACCTTCCAGGGGTCGGGGGTGTCCGCGGGCTCCGGGAAGGAGCGGGGTACCCGGGCGTAGAGCTCTTCGGCGAGGGTGAAGGAGTCGTGGCGGCCGTAGGCGAGCCGGATGTGCTCGTCGGTCATGCCGTCGGATTCGAGGACGGCGGCGATCTCGTCGGGGTGGACGGCGGCGGCCGCCGGCCCGCCGAGGCGGGTCAGCAGTTCGTCGATGGGGTCGGCGGCGGCCGGCCCTTCGCGGCGGGGCCGCGGGACGGCCGGCAGCGTGTCGGCGGCAGCCGGCCACCCGGGAGGGCCGGATGGCACCGGGCCGGCGGGGCCGGGGGCCACCGGGCCGGGGGCCACCGGACCGGCGGGGCCGGTCGCCCCGGCGCCGCCGCGGTCGGCAGCGGCCGGGTGCGGGGCCGGGCCGGGGCCCGTGCTGCCGGCGGCCCCGGCCGGGCGGGCGGCCCGCTTGTACGCCTTCGCGCCGGCGGAGCCGGGGATCAGGGGGCCGCCTGGGCCCGCGGGCCGCTCGGGCCACGGGGGCTTGAGCCAGAGGGATCCGCTCACCACAGGCTCCCGTCGGCGGCCAGTTCGCGGTACCACGGGTCGGCGAGCCGCCGGGTCCAGTCGTGGCCCTCGCGGACGGGCGGGAGGGGCTGGCCGGCCAGCTCCCGGTAGATGTGCCGGAAGCCGTCCACGGACCGGTGGAGGGTGAACTTCTCCACCACCCGCTTGCGGGCCATCCGGCCTAGCTCGGCGCGGCGTTCGCCGTCGCGGAGCAGGGCGAGGGTGGCGCGGGCCATGGTCTCGGGCTCGCGCGGCGGGACGACGAGGCCGGTGTCGCCGACGGCTTCGCGGACCCCGCCGACGTCGGTGGAGACGGTGGTGCGGCCGCAGGACATGGCCTCGATGATGCTGAAGGGGAAGCCCTCGCTGATGCTGGAGAGCATCACGATGCTGCCTGCCGCGTAGGCCTGGGCGACCTGCTCGATGCGGCCCTCGTAGGTGATGCCGTCCGCGACGCCGAGTTCGGCGGCGAGTTTCTCCAGGCGCAGTTTGTACTCCTCGCAGCCGGCCGGGACCGGGCCGAAGAGCCGCAGTCGCAGGGTGGGCAGCTCCTCGCGCATGAAGGCGTAGGCCCGGATGAGGGTTTCGAGGTCCTTGATGGGGTCGATGCGCCCGCACCAGCTGAGGGTGGGCACGTCGGGTTCGGCGCCGGCCTCGGGGAAGGCGTGCGGGTCGACGCCGTTGTAGACCGTACGGATCCGGTCGGAGGCGGCGCCGCCGCGTTCCTCCCAGCGGCGGTTGTACTGGTTGCAGGGGGTGATCAGGTCGGCCTGCCGGTAGCCCTCGGTGTTGAGTTCGCGGTAGAAGCCGAGCATCAGCGCCTTGACCGGCCAGCGCTGTTCGGCGGTGCGGTAGCCGAGGTAGCGCTCGCGCAGGTAGATGCCGTGCTCGGTGAGGAGGAAGGGCACCTCGTCGAGCTGTTTGGCGGCGAGGGCCGGGAGGGTGGCGAGGCCGCTGCTGACGGCGTGCGCGACGCTGTCGGGCGGGATCCGGACGGCCAGCGGGCGCAGCGCGTGTTCCAGCAGGTCGGTGGCGGTGAGCGCGTCGTGGACGGTGGGCCGGGCGGCGGCGGTGGCGAGGCCGGGGCGGGTCCACACGGCCATCAGCAGGCGCAGGACGGACTCGGAGCGCAGGGCGGGCGCGAGCCGCCCGGCCCGGGCGAGGACGGCGAATTCGCGCAGGGCCTCGGAGAAGCCTCCCCGGGGCGCGGGATCCAGGAGGGAGAGCACGAAGGTTTCGTAGATCTCGGTGAAGCGGCGGTGGGCCCTGCCGCGCGGGCTCCACCGGCGGCCGCGCGCGGGGGGCGGCCCCCAGAGCGGGACGGAGGTGTGCCGGTAGACGTTGCGCGGCAGTTCCCAGGTGACCGGCTCGCGTCCGGAGCCGGTCAGGGCTATGACGTTGAAGTCGACCTCCGGCATGCCGCGTACCAGTTGGTCGCACCAGGTGCTGACGCCGCCGTGGACGTGCGGGTAGGTGCCTTCGGTGAGCATGGTGACATGGCGCCCATGGCTCATGCGGTGTCCCCCCAGGACGTGAAAGGGGCCGGCGCCCGTGATGTCGGTTTACGGAGCGCCGGCGCTAGGTGGTACGCGTGACGGCTTGAGCGGCCGCCGCGGCGGGCTGCTGCCCGTGGGTCAGCTGGGCAGCTTGAGCGTGACGGCGCTCTGCAGCAGCTCGGGCCCGGTCCAGGCGGAACGGTTGCCCGCGTAGGCGGTGCCGAAGTCGGTGGTGCCGAGCAGGAGTTGCTTCTTGGTCCCGTTGGGGGCGGTCACCGGGGCGAGGACCCCCGAGGGCGCCTTGACGGTGACGGCCGTGCCGATGCGGTAGGCGGTGACCTTGCCCTCGGCGAGCGCCTTGTCCCAGGCGGCGCGGCGGCCGAGCTCGACGCCGGTGTCCTTCATGCTCTGGTTGACGATCGGGGCGCTGGGCGCGTACAGCGCGCGGTAGTCGTCCAGGACCCGGTTGAGCACCGGGTAGAGGGTGCGGTCCTCGGCGAGGTTGGACTGGTGGACGTAGTGCGGGCGCGGGTCGTTGGCCAGCACGTGGCGCAGGGCGGTCCGGGCCTCCTGGGGGACGATGTGGTCGAGGTAGCCGGTGGCGGGGTCCAGCGGGTCCGGCAGGCAGGTGGAGGTGGCGGGGTTGTCCTCGCAGACTCCGCTGCCGCCGTCCTCGCGGCTGGTGTAGATCCAGTTGTACTCGTCGGCCATCTCCGCGTTGGTGCCCGTGTTGTAGTACACGTTCATCGGGTGGCGGGGGACGGTGAGGGCGGCGCCGACCGGGCGCTGCAGGGGTTCGCGGGAGTTGTCGCTGCCCGCCCATTTCACGCCGTTGTCGGCGAGCGCGCCGGCCAGGTTGGGGTTGTCCTGGTCCTGCTGCGGGAGGGTTTTGAGGCCCGAGTGCTCGCCGGTGACGAGTTCGGTCCGGTCGGTGACGATGCCCTTGGAGGCGGCCCAGTTGTTGTTGTCGCGGATCTGGGCGGAGATTTCGGCGCGGCTCATCCAGTTGACGGCGCCCTGGGCGTTCTTCGTGCAGGCCCAGGGGATGGTGGTGGTGTCCTGGACGCAGCCGAGGAAGGGGTGCGTGTAGGTGTGGTTCATCCAGCGGTACTTGGCGCGGTCCGCGACGAGTTGTGCAGTGAGGGCGTCGGTGCCGCCGTTTTCCGCCTTCCACTCCTCGCCGGCGCCGGCGTTGAAGAGCATGTCGAGCTTGAAGTTCTTGGACTGCTGCCACTGCGCCGCGTAGACGGCGTCTGCGGCGGTCATCCGGATGGTGCTTTCCTTGCCCTCCCCGCCCGCGCAGGCGTAGTCGCCGGGCGTGCAGTTGAGCTCCTTGTTCCATCGGGCGTCGGGGGCGAAGACGTCGTCGACGTGGACCGCGAAGTAGCTGCGGCTCTGGCCGAGGTGGACGCCCTGGGTGAGCCAGTCGACGATGCCGCGGGCCAGCAGCCGGAACTGCTGCTGGTACTGGTTGTAGCCGAAGGTGACGACCAGTTCGCTGCGGCCGTCGTGCGCGTACTCGCCGACGAGCGAGGCCCGGCCGGAGCCGACGGGTGCGTCGAGGTAGCTGGTGTAGCCGGTCCGCGGCTTGCCCATGAAGCCGTAGCTCTCGGGGACGAGGGCGGAGTTGTCCTCGAAGGCGACCTGTCCGCCGAGGTAGCCGAAGGGACCGGCCTTGCCGGCGGCGGTGACGGCCGCCTGCGTGCCGTCGAGCTGCCCGCTGAAGCCGCCGTTGTCGGTGTACTCCAGGCCCACGCCGGGGTGGGCCCAGGTGTAGGCGTCGACCTGGCGGATCCCGTACGCCGTCTCGTACGCGGCGAGCGCGGCCATCTCGGCGGAGCCCTCGCCGAACGGGTTCTCGTTCGGCAGGACCACGCCCTGGTACTTGGCGCGCGGACGGCCGTCCACCGTGTCGCTCAGGAACCCGGCGTCGATGACCGGGCGGCTGCCGCTGCCCAGCACCACGCGGGTGTAGGGGACTCCGGTGTCCCGCAGCTCGGTGGTGATGGCCTCGACGGAGCTGCCTCCGTCGTCGACGACGAGCACCTTGAGGTCGATGCGCGGCGTCGTGGCCGCCGTGGCGGTGGCGGCGGGTACTGCCACGGACACCAGGGCGGCCGCTGCCATGACGGCGGCGACCCTGTTCATCCGGTTCTTGTTGACCATGTCGGCCTTTCCCCCCGCAGGCGTCCTCGACTCGGCCCTGTGGCGGATGGCCGGGCCGGGGAGGCTCTGTGGAAATCATGCAAAGGAACCCCGCGTCCCCTTGCGAGAGTGGACCGAGTCTTTCGGACCTCGTCAGGTCTACGAGGCAAACCTGGAGCAGAGTCCACAGATGGGTGAACCTGGTGGCCTCTTGATCGAACAACTTGCCAAACCTTCGAGTGCCGTACGGGTGAGAGGCTGCGCGTAGGCTCGTTTCCGGTGGCCGTCGGGCCGGAATACGATCGCTGCGGATGGCCGTCCACCCACTCGGCCCACACACACAAACGGAAGCGAGACTTCACCACCGTGACTGCTCTGACTCTCAGCACTGCCGGCGCGGCGACGCTGCGCGCCGACGCCCTCGTCGTCGGTGTCGCCAAGGGCCCGAAGGGGCCGGTCGTCGCCGCGGGCGCCGAGGCCGTGGACAAGGCGTACGACGGAAAGCTCGCCGCCGTGCTCGACGCGCTCGGTGCCTCGGGCGCCGAAAGCGAGGTCACCAAGCTCCCGGCCCCGGCGGGCCTGAAGGTCCCGGTCGTGCTGGCGGTCGGACTGGGCTCCCTCCCGGAGAAGGACGAGTCGTTCGACGAGGAGGTGCTGCGCCGCGCCGCCGGCGCCGCCGCCCGCGCCCTGCACGGTTCCAAGAAGGCGGCCTTCGCCCTCCCCCTGGACGACGCGTCCGCCGTCACCGCCGTCGCCGAGGGTGCGCTGCTCGGCGCCTACGCCTTCACCGCCTACCAGGGCGGCGAGAAGAAGGGTTCCGGCAAGAACGGGGGCCCGAAGCAGCCGCTCTCCGAGGTCACCCTGCTGGGCGCCAAGCCGCGCGACAAGGAGCACAAGGCCGCGGTCGAGCGCGCCACGGTCGTGGCGGACGAGGTCAACATCGCCCGCGACCTGGTCAACACCCCGCCGAACGACCTGACCCCCGAGGCCTTCGCCGCGGTCGCCTCCGCGACCGCGAAGGAGCACGGCATCAAGGTCCAGGTGCTCGACGAGAAGGCCCTCGTCAAGGGCGGCTACGGCGGCATCATGGGCGTCGGCAAGGGCTCCGAGAACCCGCCGCGCCTGGTGAAGCTCTCCTACACCCACCCCAAGGCGGAGAAGACCCTGGCCTTCGTCGGCAAGGGCATCACCTACGACTCGGGCGGCATCTCCCTGAAGCCGGCCGGCCACAACGAGACGATGAAGTGCGACATGGCCGGCGCCGCCGCCGTCTTCGCCAGCGTCGTCGCCGCCGCGAAGCTGGGTCTCCAGGTCAACGTCACCGGCTGGCTCGCGCTCGCCGAGAACATGCCGTCGGGCTCCGCCGTCAAGCCCGGCGACGTGCTGCGCATGTACAGCGGCAAGACCGTCGAGGTCCTCAACACGGACGCCGAGGGCCGCCTGGTCCTGGGTGACGCGCTGACCAAGGCCTCCGAGGACGCCCCGGACGCGATCGTCGACGTGGCCACCCTCACCGGCGCCATGGTGCTGGCGCTCGGCAACCGCACCTTCGCGGTCATGGGCAACGACGACGCCTTCCGCACGTCGATCCACGAGATCGCCGAGGAGGTCGGCGAGTCCTCGTGGCCGATGCCGCTCCCCGCCGAGCTGCGCAAGAGCATGGACTCCCCCACCGCCGACATCGCCAACATGGGTGAGCGGATGGGCAGCGGCCTGCTGGCCGGCCTCTTCCTCCAGGAGTTCGTCGGCGAGGGCATCACCTGGGCCCACCTCGACATCGCGGGCCCCGCCTTCCACGAGGGCGCGCCGTACGGCTACACCCCCAAGGGCGGCACCGGCTCGGCCGTGCGCACCCTGGTGCGGCTGGCCGAGCGCACGGCCACGGGCGACCTGGGCTGACGCACGACCGGGGAATGTGAGACACGCCTCAGGCCTTGATCGAACGCCCGATCAAGGCCTGAGGCGTGTTCACCCACGACGAAATCCGTAGGTTTCTACGCAGCGGTACCCCCCGGTTCGTTCAGAACGACCTGCCACATAGTGGGCCCGGCGTCCCGCGTTCCCGCGACAAATGCGAAGATGGGTTCTCGGCAGGACAGGGCCCCCACCACAGGGCCGAAGAAACAAGCGGCCGATTACCAGCCGCCGCCCGGTCACAGAGGACCGGTGCCCGGCGCACATGCATGGAGGACGTGACGTGGCGAACGACGCCAGCACCGTTTTCGACCTAGTGATCCTCGGCGGTGGCAGTGGCGGTTACGCCGCGGCTCTGCGCGCATCCCAGCTGGGTCTCGACGTTGCGCTGATCGAGAAGAACAAGCTCGGCGGCACCTGCCTGCACAACGGCTGCATCCCCACGAAGGCTCTGCTGCACGCGGGCGAGATCGCGGACCAGGCCCGTGAAGCCGCCCAGTTCGGTGTCAAGGCCGCTTTCGAGGGCATCGACATCGCGGGTGTGCACAAGTACAAGGACGAGGTCATCTCGGGCCTGTACAAGGGCCTGCAGGGCCTGGTCGCCTCCCGCAAGGTGACCTACATCGAGGGTGAGGGCCGCCTCTCCTCGCCGACGTCCGTCGACGTGAACGGGCAGCGCATCCAGGGCCGCCACGTCCTGCTGGCGACCGGCTCCGTGCCGCGCTCGCTGCCGGGCCTGAACATCGACGGCAACCGCATCATCTCCTCGGACCACGCGCTGGTACTGGACCGCGTGCCCGAGTCCGCGATCGTCCTGGGCGGCGGCGTCATCGGCGTCGAGTTCGCCTCGGCGTGGAAGTCCTTCGGCACCGACGTGACCGTCGTCGAGGGCCTCAAGCACCTCGTCCCGGTCGAGGACGAGAACAGCTCGAAGCTGCTGGAGCGCGCGTTCCGCAAGCGCGGCATCAAGTTCAACCTCGGCACCTTCTTCGACAAGGCCGAGTACACGGAGAACGGCGTGCGCGTCACGCTGGCCGACGGCAAGACCTTCGAGGCCGAGGTGCTGCTGGTCGCCATCGGCCGCGGCCCCGTCTCGCAGGGCCTGGGCTACGAGGAGCAGGGCGTCGCGATGGACCGCGGCTACGTCCTGGTCGACGAGTACATGCAGACCAACGTGCCGACCATCTCGGCGGTCGGCGACCTCGTCCCGACCCTGCAGCTCGCGCACGTCGGCTTCGCCGAGGGCATCCTCGTCGCGGAGCGTCTGGCCGGTCTCAAGACCGTCCCGATCGACTACGACGGTGTCCCGCGCGTCACGTACTGCCACCCCGAGGTCGCTTCCGTCGGCATCACCGAGGCCAAGGCCAAGGAGATCTACGGTGCGGACAAGGTCGTCGCCCTGAAGTACAACCTGGCGGGCAACGGCAAGAGCAAGATCCTGAAGACCGCGGGCGAGATCAAGCTCGTCCAGGTCAAGGACGGTGCCGTGGTCGGCGTCCACATGGTCGGTGACCGGATGGGCGAGCAGGTCGGCGAGGCCCAGCTGATCTACAACTGGGAGGCCCTGCCGGCCGAGGTCGCGCAGCTCATCCACGCGCACCCGACCCAGAACGAAGCGCTTGGCGAGGCCCACCTGGCCCTGGCCGGCAAGCCGCTTCACTCCCACGACTGATCGTCCCGGGCGCGACGACCACTTCCGCACTTTCGTAAGGAGCAACAGAAACCATGTCGGTTTCCGTAACCCTTCCGGCGCTCGGCGAGAGCGTCACTGAGGGCACTGTCACCCGCTGGCTGAAGGCCGAGGGCGAGCGCGTCGAGGCCGACGAGCCGCTGCTCGAGGTCTCGACCGACAAGGTCGACACCGAGATCCCGTCGCCCGTCGCCGGCATCCTGGCCTCCATCAAGGTCGCCGAGGACGAGACCGTCGAGGTCGGCGCCGAGCTGGCCGTCATCGACGACGGCTCCGGCGCGCCGGCCCCCGCCGAGGCCGAGACCGTCGCCGCGCCCGAGGCCGCGGCCGCGCCGGCTCCGGCCGCCGAGGCCCCCGCGGCTCCGGCCCCGGCCGCCGAGGCCCCGGCTGCCGAGGCTCCGGCCGCCGGTGCCGCGTCCGGTACCGATGTCGTGCTCCCCGCCCTGGGCGAGTCCGTCACCGAGGGCACTGTCACCCGCTGGCTGAAGCAGGTCGGCGAGTCGGTCGAGGCCGACGAGCCGCTGCTCGAGGTCTCCACGGACAAGGTCGACACCGAGATCCCCGCGCCGGTCGCCGGCACGCTGCTGGAGATCCTCGTCGGCGAGGACGAGACCGCCGAGGTCGGCGCCCGTCTGGCCGTCATCGGTGTCGCGGGTGCCGCTCCGGCGGCTGCCCCGGCTCCGGCCGCTCCGGCTCCGGCCGCCGCCCCGGCCCCCGCGGCCGCTCCGGCTCCGGCTCCGGCTCCGGTCCAGGCCGCTGCTCCGGCCGCCGCGCCGGCTCCTGTCCAGGCCGCCGCCCCGGTCGCCGCTCCGGCTCCGGTTGCCGCTCCGGCCCCCGCGGCCGCTCCGGCCGCCCCCGCCGCCCCGGTCTCCGCCGGTGACGAGGGCGCGTACGTGACCCCGCTGGTGCGCAAGCTCGCCACGGAGTCCGGCGTGAACCTGTCCACGGTCTCGGGCACCGGTGTCGGTGGCCGTATCCGCAAGCAGGACGTCCTGGCCGCCGCCGAGGCCGCCAAGGCCGCCGCTGCCGCCCCGGCTCCCGCCGCTGCCGCCCCGGCCGCCGCCAAGGCCCCGGCCGCCGCGGTCTCCGAGCTGCGCGGCCAGACGGTCAAGATGACCCGCATGCGCAAGGTCATCGGCGACAACATGATGAAGGCCCTGCACTCGCAGGCGCAGCTCAGCTCCGTGGTCGAGGTGGACATCACCAAGATCATGAAGCTGCGCGAGAAGGCCAAGGCCGGCTTCCTCGCCCGCGAGGGCGTCAAGCTGTCCCCGATGCCGTTCTTCGTCAAGGCCGCCGCCCAGGCGCTGAAGGCCCACGCGGTCGTCAACGCCCGGATCAACGACGACGAGGGCACCATCACCTACTTCGACTCGGAGAACATCGGCATCGCCGTGGACTCCGAGAAGGGCCTGATGACCCCGGTCATCAAGGGTGCGGGCGACCTCAACCTGGCGGGCATCTCCAAGGCGACCGCCGACCTGGCCGCCAAGGTCCGTGGCAACAAGATCACGCCGGACGAGCTGTCGGGCGCGACCTTCACCATCAGCAACACCGGCTCGCGCGGTGCCCTGTTCGACACGGTCATCGTGCCGCCGAACCAGGTCGCCATCCTGGGCATCGGTGCCACGGTGAAGCGCCCGGTGGTCATCGAGACCGCCGAGGGCACCAACATCGGCATCCGCGACATGACGTACCTGACCCTGTCCTACGACCACCGTCTGGTGGACGGCGCGGACGCGGCCCGGTACCTCTCGGCCGTCAAGGCGATCCTCGAGGCCGGCGAGTTCGAGGTCGAGCTCGGTCTCTGACCGAACGGCCTGTAACCAGCCTCACTGTCGGCGCCCCCGTCCGGGATACTCCCGGGCGGGGGCGCCGCCGTATTGTCTACGCATCAGCCCCGGACCCACCCTGCACACCCCCTCAGGAGATGAACCGCCGATGATCACCCCACCCGTCGTGCACTCGCTGCGCGAGCAGATCCGCGAGCACATCGTGGAGGGGATCGTCAGCGGGCGCTGGAAGCCCGGTGAGCGGATCGTGGAGCGCCGGATCGCGGTGGAGCTGGAGGTCAGCCAGACCCCGGTACGGGAGGCGCTGCGCGAGCTGGAGACCCTGCGGCTGATCGAGTCGGCACCCAACAAGGGTGTGCGCGTGCGGAATCTGTCCGCGGCGGACCTGGAGGAGATCTACCCGGTCCGGGCCGGTCTGGAGCAGATCGCCGCGGAGCTGGCCGCGCCCAGGCTGGCCGCGGACACCACGGCCCTGGAACCGCACGTCGCGGCCCTGTGGGAGGCCGACCGCAGCGAGGACGGCACGGCGCAGGTGCGGCACACGGTGGGCTTCCACCGGGAGCTGGTGCGGGCCGCGGGGAACAGCGTGCTGCTGCACACCTGGGAGAGCCTGGGCATCGAGGTGTTCACGGCCCTGTCCATCCGGTGGCTGGGAACGGTCCAGAAGTCCTACGCGGAGGAGCACGAGGCCCTCGTCGAGGCGTTCCGGGCACGGGATCCGGACATCGGCGTGCTCGTGAAGCGGCACGTCCTGGGCTGCGCGCCGCGCGCCTGACGCGCCTGTCCGGACGGGGCTTGCCGAGGGCTGACGAGGCCTGACGAGGCCTGAGGACGATCTGGCGAGGGGTCTCGCCGGTGCCGGATTGCACCGATTTGACCGGCACCGGGTGCCTGATTCTCTGGCACCCGGTGCCGACTTTCGCCAGATCGACGGGTCTTCGTCACTTTTATTTGATCGATCATCGATCAGCGATTTACAGTCGTCCCGGACCTCAACCAGGTCCGACGACCCTGTCCTGCCCGTCAGGGATTTTCTTCACCACCTCTCCTTTGTCCGGAAGGCGGCGCACACCGATGTCCGACCCCGTAGGAAAGCTTCCGAGCGAGCTCGACCAGCTCCCGGACCGCGACACCGAGGAGACCGCCGAATGGGCGGCCTCCCTCGACGCCGTCGCCAAGGCCGCCGGTACGCGCCGCGCCGAATACCTGCTCCGCCGCACGCTCCAGCACGCCGAGGCCGCCGGCCTCGCACTGCCGAAGCTGCTGGAGACGGACTACGTCAACACCATCCCCACCTCCGCGGAGCCCGAGTTCCCCGGTGACGAGGCGATGGAAGCCAAGATCACCGCGTGGAACCGCTGGAACGCGGCCGCCATGGTGACCCGCGGCTCCAAGTACGGCGTCGGCGGCCACATCGCCACCTTCGCCTCCGCCGCGTGGCTGTACGAGACCGGCTTCCAGCACTTCTTCCGCGGGAAGGAGGCCGACGGATCGGGCGACCAGCTCTACATCCAGGGCCACGCCTCCCCCGGCATCTACGCCCGCGCCTTCCTCGACGGTCGCGTCTCCGAGCAGCAGCTCGACAACTTCCGCCAGGAGTCCGGGGGCAACGGCCTGCCGTCCTACCCGCACCCGCGGCGCCTGCCGTGGCTGTGGGAGTTCCCCACGGTCTCCATGGGCCTCGGCCCGCTCTCCGCGATCTACCAGGCGCGCTTCAACCGCTACCTGCAGAACCGGAACATCAAGGACACCTCCAACTCGCACGTCTGGGCCTTCCTGGGCGACGGCGAGATGGACGAGCCCGAGTCGACCGCCGCCCTGGCCCTGGCCTCGCGCGAGCAGCTCGACAACCTGACCTTCGTCATCAACTGCAACCTGCAGCGCCTCGACGGTCCGGTCCGCGCCAACTTCCGCGTGGTCCAGGAGCTGGAGGCCCAGTTCCGCGGCGCCGGCTGGAACGTCATCAAGTCCCTGTGGGGCTCCGCCTGGGACGAGCTGTTCCAGCTCGACACCACGGGCGCCCTGGTACGCCGCCTGCGCGAGGTACCGGACGCGCAGTTCCAGACGTACGCGACCCGCGACGTGGCCTACATCCGCCAGCACTTCTTCGGCGTCAACGCCGAGCTCGTGCAGCTGGCCGGTGTGCTCTCCGACGCGAAGATCGCCGAGTGCTTCCACAGCTCCCGCGGCGGCCACGAGCCCCGCAAGGTCTACGCCGCGTACAAGGCCGCCCTCGAGCACAAGGGCGCTCCGACGGTCATCCTCGCGCAGACCGTCAAGGGCTACACACTGGGCGCCGGGTTCGAGTCGAAGAACGCGAACCACCAGATGAAGAAGCTGACGATCGACGAGTTCAAGGACATGCGTGACCTCCTTGGCCTCCCGATCCCGGACAGCGCCTTCGCCGACGGCCAGGTCCCGTACGGCCACCCGGGCGCGAACAGCCCCGAGGTCCAGTACCTGAACGAGCGTCGCGCGGCCCTCGGCGGCCCGGCCCCGGCCCGCAAGGTCCACCACGTGGCCCTGCCCGCCCCGGCCGAGCGCTCCTTCGCCCCGCTGATCAAGGGCTCCGGCAAGCAGGAGATGGCCACCACCATGGCCTTCGTCCGCCTGGTCAAGGACCTGATGCGGGACAAGGAGACCGGCAAGCGCTGGGTGCCGATCGTCCCCGACGAGGCCCGTACCTTCGGTATGGAGTCCCTCTTCCCGTCGGCCGGCATCTACTCGCCGCTGGGCCAGACGTACGAGCCGGTCGACCGCGACCAGCTCATGTACTACAAGGAAGCCAAGGACGGCCAGATCCTCAACGAGGGGATCACCGAGGCCGGCGCCATGGCCGACTTCATCGCCGCCTGCACGTCGTACGCGACGCACGGCGAGCCGATGATCCCCTTCTACATCTTCTACTCGATGTTCGGCTGGCAGCGCACCGCCGACCAGATGTGGCAGCTCGCCGACCAGCTCGGCAAGGGCTTCATCGTCGGGGCCACCGCCGGCCGCACCACGCTGACCGGTGAGGGCCTGCAGCACGCGGACGGCCACTCGCACCTGATCGCGTCCACGAACCCGGCGTCGCTGAACTACGACCCGGCCTTCGCGTACGAGATCGCGGTGATCGTCAAGGACGGCCTGCGCCGGATGTACGGCGAGAAGCCGGAAGACGTCTTCTACTACCTGACGGTCTACAACGAGCCGAAGGTGCAGCCCGCCATGCCGGAGGGCGTGGAAGAGGGCATCCTCAAGGGCCTCTACCGCTTCAACACGGCGGCCGACCTGGCGGAGGCGGCCCCGGCCGCCGACGCGCCGAAGGTCCAGCTGATGGCCTCGGGTACGGCGATCCACTGGGTCCTGGAGGCGCAGAAGCTGCTCGCCGCCGACTGGAACGTGGCCGCCGACGTCTGGTCCGCGACCTCGTGGGGCGAGCTGCGCCGCGACGCGCTGGAGTGCGACGAGGCGTTGCTGCGCGGCGAGGTGCGCACCCCGTACGTCACCCGCGCGCTGGAGGGCGTCGCCGGCCCGGTCCTGGCCGTCTCCGACTGGATGCGCCAGGTCCCGGACCAGATCAGCCAGTGGGTCGAGCAGGACTACACCTCGCTGGGCACGGACGGCTTCGGCCTCTCCGACACCCGTGAGGGCGCCCGCCGTCACTTCGGTGTCGACGCCCAGTCGATCGTGGTGGCCGCGCTGGCCCAGCTCGCCCGCCGCGGCGAGGTCCCGGCGTCCTCCATCAAGGAGGCCCGGGAGCGCTACGGCCTTTAGGCCCGAGCCCGTCCGACCGTGAGGCGGCCCGTCCCTTCGGGGGCGGGCCGCCTCATGTGCTCTGCTGCTGCGGGATCCCGTCCTCCGGCAGCCGGCCGGCCGCCACCGCCTCGGCGACGAGCTCCGCCAGCATCTCGCGGACGGAAGTCAGCTGCGCGTTGATGGAGTCGCGGCGGTGGGTGAGGGCGGCCAGCTCGCGCTCGGACTTGGTGCGGACGTCGGCGGCCTTGGCGTTGGCGTCGGCGAGGATGTCCTCGGCCTGGCGCTGCGCGATCTCCACCGTCTGCCGGGCCCGGCGGGCGCCGTCGGTACGGAGCTGCTCTGCCTCCAGGCGCAGTTGCTCGGCGCGGTGTTCGATCTCCGCGAGGCGCTTCTCGGCCTTGGCCTGCCGCAGGGCCAGGTCGCGCTCGGCCTGCTCGCGGCGCTTGGCCAGGAGGGTCTCGAAGTCCGAGGCCGCTTGGGCGGCCTTGGCGCGGGTCTCCTCGAAGAGGGCGTCGGCCTCCTCGCGCCTGGCGCGGACGTCCTGCTGGGCCTCGGCACGGACGGCCCGGATGTCGCGTTCGGCCCGCTCCCGCATATCCGCGATCTCCCGTTCGGCCGCGGCGCGCATCCGGGCCACCTCGGCCGCGCCGTCCCCGCCGCCCGGTACGGCGGGTGGCTGGGACGGGGGCTGACGGTACGCGGCCAGGAGGCGGTCCAGCTCGCGGACGACGGTGGCCGCGTCGGGCGGGCGGTGGGCGGGGTCCTTGGCCAGGAGGTGCATCACCAGGTCGGTGAGGCCGGCGGGGGCCGGGCCCGCGGGGAGGGGGCGGGGCTGTTCGTGGACCTGCTGGTAGAGCAGGGCGTGGGGCGCGGCGTTCGTGAAGGGCGGGTGGCCGGCGAGGCCCTCGTACAGGAGGCAGCCCAGGCTGTAGAGGTCGGCCCGGTGGTCGATGCCGGAGTCGC
This sequence comes from Streptomyces sp. NPDC088762, assembly GCF_044750905.1. NCBI lineage: Bacteria > Bacillati > Actinomycetota > Actinomycetes > Kitasatosporales > Streptomycetaceae > Streptomyces > Streptomyces sp. NPDC088762. Next base: position 253,753 of record NZ_JBIVKT010000010.1, on the reverse strand, counting down.
CCCGGCACTGTTCGGGGGACATGTACGCGAAGGTGCCCATGGCGGTGCCCGTGACGGTGAGGTCCGCGACGCGCAGCGTCTCGCCGAGGAACTTGGCGAGCCCGAAGTCCAGGACCTTGATCACGCCGCCGGAGGTGAGCATCACGTTCTGCGGCTTGACGTCGCGGTGGACGATGCCGCGCCCGTGGGCGGCGGCGAGGGCGGTGGCGATCTGGCCGCCCCAGTGGGCGATGTCGTACCAGGGCACGGGCGTGGCCCCGCGGAACAGCTTCGTGAGGGTCTCGCCCTCGATGCGTTCCATCACCAGGTAGAGGTACCGGCGGCCGGCGAGCAGGGTCTCCCCGCAGTCGTGGACGGTCACCGTGTGCCGGTGCGGGAGGGCGGCCGCCGAGCGCACCTCGTGCATGAAGCGGTGTTCGATCTGGGTGGTGTCCATACCCGGCACGGCGTGGACGAGTTTGGCGGCGACCGGCCGCATCATCCGCGTGTCGAGGGCGCTCCAGACCTCGCCCATGCCGCCCCCGCCCAGCGGCTTCTCCAGCCGGTATCGGCCGTCGATCAGTTCCCCCTGCATCGCACCCCTCCGCGACCGTTTCCGCACCCGTCGGGTTCGAGTATGCGGCCGGGCGGGGGGTCGGACACCGGCCTTTGGCCGTATGCGAGGTGGCGGCGCGGGGTCGGACCCGTGATGCTGGAGCGGTGATGGACGAGACGGAGTTCTGGGAGATCGTCGACAGCACCCGCGAGGCCGCCGAGGGCGACCCCGAGGAACACGCCGAGCTGCTCGTGGAGCGGTTGGCGCAGCTCGATCCGGACTCCGTCCTCGACTTCGCCCGCCACTTCGAGTCCCGGTACAACCGGGCGTACACCTGGGACCTGTGGGGGGCCGCCTGGGTGCTGCTCGACGGGGCGAGCGACGACGCCTTCGACTTCTTCCGCTGCTGGCTGATCGGGCAGGGCCGGGAGGTCTTCGAGGGCGGGGTGCACGATCCGGACCATCTCGCGGAGCTGCTGGGCGACTTCGACGAGGAGATCGACGGGGACGGCGAGGAGCTGGGGTACGCGGCCGACGAGGCGTACGAGCAGCTGACCGGCGCGGTGGCGCCGGACCTGGGCGTGCCCCTGCAACCGGCGGAGCCGGAGGGCACCCCGCTGGACTTCGAGAACGAAGCCGTGCTGGCGGAGCGCTTCCCCCGGCTCTGGGAGCGTTTCCGCTCCTAGGCTGCTGCCTACTGCCTGCTGCCCGGTGCCTGGCGCCGGCTCAGTAGTGCGTGCCGCCGTCGATGCGGATCTCCGTACCGGTGATGAAGGCGCCGTCCTCGGAGCCCAGCATCGCGACGACGCCGGCCACGGTCTGCGGGCCGGCGAAGCCCTGGCCGAGGGCCGGGGCGAGCTTGGTGAAGAGGGACCAGTCGGTGTCCTCGGGCAGGCCGGGGCCGTTGCCGGTGGTCATGCCGCTCTCGATGGAGCCGGGCGCGACGGAGACGAAACGCAGGCCCTGCTTGCTGTACTCGGCGGCCAGGGCGTGGGTCATGGACTGGATGCCGCCCTTGCTGGCCGCGTAGGCGGACATGTAGGGGTGGGCGAAGGACGCCGAGGTGGAGCTGAAGTTCACGACGACCGGCTGCTCGCCCGCCAGCAGGGCCGGGAGGGACTCGCGGATCATCAGGAAGGTGCCGGTCAGGTTGACCGCGATGACCTTGTTCCAGAGGTCGAGCGTGGTCTGCTGGGTGTGCGCGGAGCGCAGGATGCCCGCGGCGTTGACCAGGACGTCGATACCCGTGAGGGCGTCGACGGCGGCGGCGACGCCCGTCTTGACGGCGGCCTCGTCGGATATGTCGAGGACGGCGGTGGTCAGGCGGGCCTGGTGGCCGTCGGCGGCGGCCCGGTCGGCGGTGGCCTTGAGGCCGGCCTCGTTGACGTCCACCGTGTGGACCCGGCCGCCTTCGGCGAGGATGCGGTGGACGGTGGCCTGGCCGATGCCGGAGCCGCCGCCGGTGATGAGGACGCGACGTCCTTCGTAACGGTTCATGGGCGGAGCGTACCGAAGCACTGACACGTTTTGCCAGGGTGGCGCAGAATGCAGTTACGTCGGGGTCCGGGAGGTACGCTTCACCCCGTGAATTCCCCTCGCCCGTACTCTCCCCAGGCCGGTCCCGGAGTGCAGTCGCTGACCGAGCGCCGCAAGGCCGCGACGCAGCTCGACATCGCCCGCGCGGCCTGCGCGCTGTTCGCCGAGCACGGTCCCGACGGCACGACCGCCGAGGACATCGCCCACCGGGCGGGCGTGGCACTGCGTACGTTCTACCGCTACTTCCGCAACAAGCAGGACGCGGTGGCGCCGCTGCTCGCGGTCGGCGGTGATGCATGGCGGGCCCTCCTCGCCGAGGAGGCTCCGGGCACCCCCCTCGCCGAGGCCCTGGAGCGGGCGGTGACCCGGTCGCTGACCGGCGCGCAGGCGGTCGAGGAGGGGCTGGAGGTGACCCGCGGCCTGCTGCGCGCGGCCGCCGGCGATCAGGCCCTGCGCGCGGTCTGGTACCGGGTGAACCAGGACTCCGAGGAACACCTGGTCCCCGTGGTGGCCCGGCTGGCCGGCCCGGACGCCGACCCGCTGGGCGTCCGCCTGATCGCCGCGGCGGCCACCGACGCGATCCGCATCTCCCTGGAGCTGTGGTCGGCCACGGACGCCCCGGTCACCGGCCCCGGCTCCCCGGCGGAGCTCGCGGTCCGCTGCCTGCGGGACCTCACGAGCGCGATGCCCCTGCTCCGCTGAGTCCGGCGGAGCAGGGGCATCGCCCGAGTGCGTCAGCGGCCGTTGCCCCAGCTGCCGCTCCAGTTGCCGGAGTTGTCCCAGTTCCCGGAATTGTTCCAGTTCCCGGAGTCGTTCCAGTTCCCGGAGTCGTTCCAGTTCCAGGAGTCGTTCCAGTTGGAGTTGCGCCAGCCGGCGTCGTCACGCCAGGTGGAGTCGTTCCAGTTGCCCCAGTCGCCCCAGTCGTCGCGGTAGCCCCCGACGCCGCCGACCCGTCCGTCGTCCCAGCACCACCTGGGCACGTCGCGCCAGTCCCGGTTGCAGCATTCGTCCCAGCGCCCGTTGTTCCAGTCGCATCGCCAGTTGCCGCCACCACCGCCACCCGCGACGGTCGAGGCCGCGGCGCCGGCGACAGGCAGAAGCCCGATGGCGATGCCCGCAGCCCCTGCCATGGCTGCCGCAACGATCCTACGGCGCATTTCCATGCACCTCCGAACATGTCGCTTATAGGGCCTTCAGGTCATTTCCACCCTCACTCGCCCATGCGGCCCTGTCAAAGCGGAAAGGCCCCCCGCCGCTCTCCGTGGAGAGTGGCGGGGGGCCTCCCAGCAGGCTCTTTAGAGGTCGAAGTACAGCTCGAACTCGTGCGGGTGCGGACGCTGGGCGATCGGGGCGATCTCGTGCGTGCGCTTGTAGTCGATCCAGGTCTCGATGAGGTCCGGGGTGAAGACACCGCCGGCCAGGAGGTACTCGTGGTCCTCCTCCAGGGCCTTGAGGACGTCCTCGAGGCTGGTCGGGACCTGCGGGACGCTCGCGTGCTCGTCGGGCGAGAGCTCGTAGAGGTCCTTGTCGATCGGCTCCATCGGCTCGATCTTGTTCTTGATGCCGTCGAGGCCCGCGAGGAGCAGCGCCGAGAAGGCGAGGTACGGGTTCGAGGACGGGTCCGGCGCGCGGAACTCGACGCGCTTGGCCTTCGGGTTCGAGCCCGTGATCGGGATGCGCATGGCGGCGGAGCGGTTGCGCTGCGAGTACACCATGTTGACCGGCGCCTCGAAGCCCGGCACCAGGCGGTGGTAGGAGTTCACCGTCGGGTTGGTGAAGGCCAGCAGCGACGGGGCGTGCTTGAGGATGCCGCCGATGTAGTAGCGGGCGGTGTCCGAGAGGCCCGCGTAGCCGGCCTCGTCGTAGAACAGCGGGTCGCCGTTGGCCCACAGCGACTGGTGCACGTGCATGCCCGAGCCGTTGTCACCGAAGATCGGCTTCGGCATGAAGGTCGCGGTCTTGCCGTTGCGCCAGGCGACGTTCTTCACGATGTACTTGAAGAGCATCAGGTCGTCGGCCGCGGCCAGCAGCGTGTTGAACTTGTAGTTGATCTCGGCCTGGCCACCGGTGCCGACCTCGTGGTGCTGGCGCTCGACCTGGAGGCCCTGGGCGTCCAGCTCGAGGGAGATCTCGGCGCGCAGGTCGGCGAAGTGGTCGACCGGGGCTACGGGGAAGTAACCACCCTTGTAGCGGACCTTGTAGCCGCGGTTGTTCTCCTCGGAACCGGTGTTCCAGGCGCCGGCCTCGGAGTCGATGTGGTAGAAGCCCTCGTTCGCGGAGGTCGCGAAGCGCACGCTGTCGAACACGTAGAACTCGGCCTCGGGGCCGAAGAACGCGGTGTCGGCGATGCCGGTGGAGGCGAGGTACGCCTCGGCCTTCTTCGCGATGTTGCGCGGGTCGCGGCTGTAGGCCTCACCCGTGATCGGGTCGTGGATGAAGAAGTTGATGTTGAGCGTCTTGTCCTTGCGGAACGGGTCCAGGCGCGCGGTGGTGATGTCGGCACGCAGCGCCATGTCGGACTCGTGGATCGCCTGGAAGCCGCGGATGGAGGAGCCGTCGAAGGCGAGCTCCTCCGCCGGGTCGAATGCCCGAGCCGGGATGGTGAAGTGCTGCATCACACCAGGCAGGTCGCAGAAGCGGACGTCGACGAACTTGACGTCGTTCTCCTCGATGTACTGCTTCACTTCGTCGGCGTTCTGGAACATCCAACTCCTCCTACTCCCGGTCCCCGGGGGAGGGACGGGCTTTATAGCTCGTGGTGCGTCAGTGCGGTGCCGCACGCTGACCCGACCATAAGCAGACGGGATTTCTCAAGCATGACCCATTTGTTTCGCACAAGTTAACCAGGGTCCCGTCCGAAGGTCGCGAGACGCCACCGGTACCGTGGTCGGGTGGACAACAGGCAAGCACTCGGATCGTGGCTCTCCGGCCCCCGCGCGGCCGCCGAGGACATGGGCATCGACTTCGGTTACCCGGGCCGCCGCTTCGGCATGCCCGAGCAGGGGCCCGGATCGATGGCCCGGTTCGGGCGGCGGCTGGGCGCCATCGCCCTCGACTGGATCGGCTGCGAGGTGATCGCCTACGGCCTGATCACGCGCGGTGGCGACATGAACGCGCTGGCCAACTGGACCTACGTCCTCTTCCTGGCCCTGACCCTGCTGACGGTCGGCACCGTGGGCTTCACCCCCGGCAAGCGGATCGTGGGCCTGCGGGTGCTCGCGGAGGACGGCAGCCGTCTGGGTCTCGGCCGGGTCCTGCTGCGCACGCTCCTGCTGGCCCTGCTCGTCCCCGCGCTGGTCCGGGACAAGGACGGCCGCGGCCTCCACGACCGACTGGCGCGCGCCGTCCAGGTCCGCATCTAGAGCGCAGAACCGGATCGCGCCGCAGGTGACGGCGCAGGTGACAACGTAGGGGCGCCCCCGAACCGCTCGGTTCGGGGGCGCCCCTACGTCGTATACGAAAAGCAGGTGATCCGGTCAGCGCATCTTTCCGCCGCGCGGCATCCGCATGCCCTTGGGCATGGGGCCCTTCGGCAGGGGCATGTTCGACATCAGGTCACCCATGGCGCGCAGCTTGTCGTTGACCTCGGTGATCTGCGGGCCGGCCAGCACGCGCGGCAGCTTGAGCAGGGTGGTGCGCACCTTCTTGAGCGGCACCTCGCCCTCGCCCGTGCCCACGATGAAGTCGTGCACCGGCACGTCCGGCATGATCCGGGCCAGCTTCTTCTTCTCGTTGCCGAGCAGCGGCTTCACGCGGTTCGGGTTGCCCTCGGCGATCAGCACCACGCCGGCCTTGCCCACGGCGCGGTGGACGATGTCCTGCTGCCGGGTCATCGCAACGGCCGGGGTGGTCGTCCAGCCCCGTCCCACGTTGTCCAGTACGGCCGCGGCCGCGCCCGGCTGTCCCTCCATCTGCCCGAAGGCAGCCCGCTCGGCCCGTCGCCCGAAGACGATCGCCATCGCGAGGAACGCCACCAGGAAGCCCAGGATGCCCAGGTAGACCGGGTGGTCGATCAGGAAGCCGATCGCAAGAAAGACACCGAAGGTGACGATTCCCACGCCCGCGACGATCAGACCGACCTTCGGGTCGGCCTTGCGCGTCATCTTGTAGGTCAGGGCGATCTGCTTCAGTCGCCCGGGGTTCGCAGCAGTCTCTGCGTTTGACTTCCTCGCCATAGAGCGAAGTTTACGTGGCCTGCGGGGTCCGGGTCGCCGCGGCCTCAAGTACGTGTTCGGTTTCGACCCGGTCCTTGGCCCTGCGGCGGTCCTCGAGCACGGCCGCCCAGGCGTTGCGGCGGGCACCGCTCATGAGCAGCGACTCGATGCCCCGGAAGGCATCGGACAGGGTCGGGATGGCGATGGCGCGTACGGGCGCGGCCTGCATATGTCGATCCCCTTCACGGAACTCACGTCGTCAGTGCGGTTGCGGTGTGTGGATCCAGCGTCACTGATTGGTGTTACCAGCGCATGGCCGGACGGTCAAACGTGATGAAACATATACGCGGCCCGCCGGGCTCTTCCTTGAAAGAGCCTAGGGGCCGCGTCGATGCAGTGTTACCCGTTGGTAGTATTTTGTGCGTGAGTTCACACAGTCCGGGGGGTAGCGCGCGTCACACGGTGACGGCCGCACCGCCTACGCCTCCGCCTCAGAGGGCCGCGCGCTTCTCCATCGCCTGCTGGTACAGGCGTCCGGCCCGGTACGAGGAGCGGACCAGCGGGCCCGACATCACGCCGGAGAAGCCGATCTCCTCGGCCTCCTTCGCCAGCTCGACGAACTCGGCCGGCTTCACCCAGCGCTCGACGGGGTGGTGCCGCGGCGAGGGGCGCAGGTACTGGGTGATGGTGATGAGCTCGCAGCCGGCCTCGTGCAGGTCCTTCAGGGCCTGCGAGACCTCCTCGCGCTCCTCGCCCATGCCGAGGATCAGGTTCGACTTGGTGACCAGGCCGTAGGCGCGCGCCTGGGTGATCACGTCGAGGGAGCGCTCGTAGCGGAAGGCCGGGCGGATCCGCTTGAAGATCCGCGGCACCGTCTCGACGTTGTGCGCGAAGACCTCGGGTCGGGAGGCGAAGACCTCCTCCAGCAGCTCCGGCACCGCGTTGAAGTCGGGGGCCAGCAGCTCGACCTTGGTGTGGCCGCCCTCGCGGCCGGCCGTCTGCTGGTGGATCTGGCGCACGGTCTCCGCGTACAGCCAGGCGCCGCCGTCGGCCAGGTCGTCGCGCGCGACGCCGGTGATGGTGGCGTAGTTCAGGTCCATCGTGACGACCGACTCGCCCACGCGGCGCGGCTCGTCGCGGTCCAGGGCCTCGGGCTTGCCCGTGTCGATCTGGCAGAAGTCACAGCGCCGGGTGCACTGGTCGCCACCGATGAGGAAGGTGGCCTCGCGGTCCTCCCAGCATTCGTAGATGTTCGGACAACCGGCTTCCTGGCACACCGTGTGCAGTCCTTCGCCCTTCACCAGGGCCTGCATCTTGGTGTACTCGGGACCCATCTTCGCCCGGGTCTTGATCCACTCGGGCTTGCGCTCGATGGGGGTCTGGCTGTTCCGGACCTCCAGGCGCAGCATCTTGCGTCCGTCGGGTGCGACTGCGGACACGACCGGCTCCCTGTGACTTTGATTCTTCGGCGCCCACCAGGGTACGCCCGTAATTTCATACGCTCTTACGTCGGCCAACCTGCGGGGGGCCGGACGCATTCCCCGCCCGCTAGGCGCCCGCCGGCTGCTCCGCCTCCCGCTCTATCTCCCGGGGCCGCAGCTCGGCGTGCTCCAGTACGTCCTTCAGGTGCCGTTCGATCACGGGCAGCACCTCTGCGATGGTGACCTCGCGGCCCAGTTCGTACGAGAGCGAGGTCACACCGGCGTCCCGGATCCCGCAGGGGATGATCCGGTCGAACCAGGTGCTGTCGGGGTTCACGTTGAGCGAGAAGCCGTGCATGGTGACGCCCTTGGCGACGCGGATCCCGATCGCGGCCAGCTTGCGGTCTTCGCGGCGCTGGCCGGCGTTGGACGGGGCGTACTCGGGGCCGTTCAGCCGGGCGTCGAACTCGTCGTCGTGCATCCGGGGGTCGAAGTCGAGGGACAGGCCGCCGATCTTCGGGCGTTCCTCGACGGGGTCGCCCAGAACCCACACCCCGGAGCGGCCCTCGACGCGGGTCGTCTCCAGGCCGAACTCGGCGGCCGTGCGGATCAGCGCGTCCTCCAGGCGGCGAACGTGGGCGACCACGTCCACCGGGCGGGGCAGCTTCATGATCGGGTAGCCGACGAGCTGGCCCGGCCCGTGCCAGGTGATCTTGCCGCCGCGGTCCACGTCGACGACGGGCGTGCCGTCGAGCGGGCGCTCGCTCGGGTCGGTCCGCCGGCCCGCCGTGTAGACGGACTGGTGCTCCAGCAGCAGGCAGGTGTCCCCGATCTCGTCCGCGAAGCGGGCGGCGTGCACCCGGCGCTGCTCTTCCCAGGCTTCGGTGTACTCGACGAATTCCGGCCCGAAGCCCAGATGCACAAACCGGAGATCAGTCACCGCAGCGCCTCCTCGTTGAACCTGCTGTGTGCACGTATCGCACTCAGCAAGGGTACGGCGGCCCCTCCGGAGGTCCCTCCGGGGGCCCGGGCGCCGGCTCCGGCAGGGCCGACGGGGGTTCCGGCAGGGCCGGCGGGGGTTGCGGCGGCGGCCCGGGGAGCTGTTTCGGGCGGCGCCGCCCCTTCGGCGGCCGGTCGGGGTCCTCGTCCTCGCGGGGCAGCCGCCGGTGCCCCTCCGAGTGGTCGTTGACCCAGCCGCACACCCCGCAGGCGTACCGCCCGTCGAGCCCCGCGATGTAGGTGCCGCAGCGCCGGCACTCCGCCTCCGTCAGCTCGGGCGGGGGCAGCGGAGCGGTGGATTCGGGCCGCTCCTCGGGGAGGTGCGGCCCGTGGGGCCGGCGGGTCATGGGCGGCAGCGTACGCGGGGGGAGGGGGTCAGTCCGTAAAGAGCCCTACCGATTCTGCACACGATCGGATGAATGTGGGACAGAGAGGACGGCAAGAGGGGAGTTCGCCGCTACATTCACGCCGTTCACAGGGCCGGGACTCCGGTCCGTCACGTCAGGAAACCGTGGAGCCGATGACGGAACGACCTGCCCAGCGCGTCCCCAACCGGCAGCTCGCGGCGCTGATCGCGGAAGCCGGGTTCTCCAACGCCGGGCTCGCCCGCCGCGTCGACCAGCTCGGCCTGGAGCACGGTCTCGATCTGCGGTACGACAAGACCTCCGTGACCCGGTGGCTGCGCGGGCAGCAGCCGCGCGGGACGACCCCCGCGCTGATCGCGGAGGTCTTCACCCGGCGGCTGGGGCGGCGGCTCTCCGCGCAGGACCTGGGGCTGGACGCCTGCGCGCCGGTGTACGCGGGGCTGGAGTTCGCGGCCACCCCGGAGGAGGCCGTGGACATCGCGAGCGGGCTGTGGCGCAAGGACTCCGGCTCCCACGCCGAACTGCGGAAGATCGCCTTCACCCCGGCGGGGCTGGTCGTGCCCAGCCGTGACTGGCTGATCGGGCGGGCCGACGAACGGGTGGGCCGCGGCGCCCATCCGACGACACCGCCGGACGCCGCCCGCGTCCCCGTGCAGGGGCGCGTCTCGGTGCCCCGCCAGCGGCAGATCGACCGCGGTCCCGGGCAGCGGGTGACGAGCGGGGACATCGCGGCGCTGCGCTCGGTGAGCGAGCTGTTCCGCACCCTGGACCACGCCTACGGCGGCGGACACGCCCGCCAGGCCCTCGTGCGGTACCTGGAGCACGAGGCCGAGCCGATGCTCCGCGGGACCTACGGGGAGACCACCGGACGCCGGCTGTTCTCCGCCGCGGCCGATCTGACCCGGCTCGCCGGCTGGACCTCGTACGACATCGCCGCGCACGGGCTGGCCCAGCGGTACTTCGTGCAGGCGCTGCGCCTCGCGCAGGCGGCGGGCGACCGGCCGTACGGGTCCTACGTGCTGGTCACGATGAGCCGGCAGGCGGTGTACCTGGGGCACGGCCGGGAGGCGGTGCAGCTGGCCCGCGTGGCCCAGCAGGGCGTGGGCTCCGGTCCCCCGCCGGTGGTGCAGGCGCTGCTGCATGCGGCGGAGGCGCGCGGGCACGCGGTCCTCGGCGAGGTGCGGGCTTCGACGGCCTCGCTGGTGCGGGCCGAGCGGGCGCTGGGTGCGGCCCGGCCGGGGGACGACGTACCGCACTGGGCCCGGTTCTTCGACGAGGCGCAGCTGGCGGACGAGTTCGGGCACTGCCACCGGGACCTCCAGCAGTACCGGGCGTCGGCGCAGCACGCGGAGCGGTCCCTGCAGCTGCGGGCGCCGGGGTACGCGCGGTCGCGGCTGTTCTGCCGGGTGGTGCTGGCCACGGCGCGGCTGGGGCTGGGCGAGCTGGACCAGGCGTGCGCGCTGGGCGCGGAGGCGGCGCAGCAGGCGATGGAGATGCGGTCGGTGCGCGCGGTGGAGTACGTACGGGACTTTGAGCGGCGGCTGGAGCCCTACCGGGACGCCTCGGCGGTGCGTACGTACCGGGACCGGGTGGCGGCGCTGTCGTGAGGTGCCGCGGGCGACGGTAACTGCGGGCGCCCCGGGCGACGGTAACGATCTTCGCGCACCCCTGGCGTGAAGATCATCCGGCGTGCGACCGTCCGCGCATGAGAGATTCGACGCGACGCAAGATCGGCACGATCGCCGGCGTGTACCTGGCCATCGCGCTCCTTCCCGGCATCACGGTCGACGGCGAGGGCATCGACGTGGCCCTCGTCGGGCTCATGGCCGCCGCCGTGCTGGTCGTGGTGGGGCAGATCGTCCTGATCAGCCCCAGCTCGGACTGGCGCGGCGGCTCCCCGGCGGCCGTGCTCGTCCTCGTCGTGCTGGGCTTCGTCCAGGACTTCCTGCTGTGGCTGCTGGTCTCCTGGGCCCTGCCGGAGATGGGGGCGCGGCTGGAGGTGTCGGGCCTCGGCACGATGGCGCTGGCGGCCCTCCTCACCCGGAGCCTGGCCCTGGCGCTGGTGATGCTGCTGCCGCCGAGCCCGGAGCACTACGAGGGCGCCGGGGCGGAGGCGGCCTGACGCAGGGCTGAGGCATCGCCGCGCACGCAGGGGCCCGGTCCGGTGACATCCGGGCCGGGCCCCTGTCGTGGGTGGTTCTCAGGCCGCCACCGGAAGAGCGGGCTCCGGGGCCACCGGGAGCGGGATGCCGAAGTCGCGCAGCACGGCGGTGGTGGCGCGGCGGGCGGAACGCAGGGCGCCCTGGACGGTGTTGGTGTCCCGGTGGTCCCCGCACACGTACAGGCCGGCCAGGACGCGGACCGGGCGCCGCAGGTCGTGGGGCGGGGGCATGGCGGGTACCGCCTCCGGGGTGTGGTGGACGGCCAGCAGGTCCCAGTCGCGGGTGGGGGTGTCGTAGAGGCGGGCGAGGCGCGAGGCAACCGTGCGCGGGGGTGGGGGCGGGCCGAGCACGGTGGTGGTGACCAGGCTCCGGCCGGCCGGGGCCCGCGTCGGGTCGACGGCGCTCATCACGGTGGTGTGGCAGACGGGCCACTCGGGGTCCGCGTCGAGGAGCAGCGAGCCGTCCCAGGGCACGGGCGCGGCGGTGGCGTGGTGCAGGACGGTGACCTCGTGGAAGCCGGGCACCCGCAGGCCGGGCAGGAGTTCGGCGGCGGCGCGGGCGCCGGTGGCCAGGAGGACGGAGCGGCAGCCGAAGTCGCCGTGCTCCTCGGTGGTGACCAGGTTGGTCGCCACCGAGCGGACCCGGACCCCGGTGCGGACGGTACCGGCCGGCAGGGCGGCGGCGAGGAACTCGGGCAGCGTCGCCGCGCCGCCCTCGGGCACGGCGAGGCGGCCGCGGGCGAAGCCGCGCAGGGCGAGGTCGGCGACCCGGCTGGAGGTGGTGAGCTCCGGGTCGCGGAGCAGGGCGGCGAGCAGCGGCCGGAGCACCCCGTTGAGGGTGCGCGGCGGCAGACCGCGCGAGCGCAGGGCGGCCAGCGCGGTGCGCTCCGGGCGGGCGAGCAGGCGTTCCTCGGGCAGGGCGGCGAGCCGCCCCAGCGCGGCGCTGAGCCGTGCCTGGTCGAGGGAGCCGCTGGCCAGGGCGCGGGCCGGGGTGAGGGCCCCCGCGCGGAGCTGTTTGCCTTCGGCGTGGACCAGGACCCCGGGCGCGAAGGGGCGCAGGGGCAGGGCCGACAGGCCGGGGGTCCGGTGCAGTTCGGTGTACGAGGTGTTGAGCAGCTGCCCGAGCCGGTCCAGCCGGAATCCGTCGGCCGAGACGGTGGCCATCCGGCCGCCGGGGTCGCCCGCGGCCTCCAGAACGGTGACGGCGACCCCCGCTGCGATCAGGTGGTGCGCGGCCGCGAGTCCTGAGACTCCGGCTCCTACGATGACGACGTCCGCATTGAGCACGTGCCCCTCCCCGAGGTCGGCGCGGCTGTGTGGGGATCCTCCTTCCCCCAACCGGCTCCAGGGGAACCCAAGTTGGTTGGGGTATTGCGGTCATCTCCGGTCGCACGGCGGTCGCATCCGGGTCACAAACGGTCGCACGCCGGTCGCACGGCCCGGCTATCCGGTGCGGAGCGAAGCCCGGATGGCCTGCTCGATGCCGGGGTCGTGGAAGACGAAGCCCGAGTCCAGCAGGCGGGTGGGGCGGGCCCGCTGACTGCCCAGCACGTCCGAGGCGAGCTCCCCGAGCACGAGGCGCAGGGCCACCGCCGGTACGGGCAGCACCGCGGGCCGGTGCAGCACGCGGGCCATGGCGGCCGTGACCTGGCGGTTGGTCAGCGGCTCGGGGCCGGTGAGGTTGACCGGGCCGGAGAGGGAGGGGGTGTCGATGATGTGGCGCAGGGCCGCGATCTCGTCGCGCAGCGAGATGTACGGCCAGTACTGGCGGCCGTTGCCGAGCCGGCCGCCGAGGCCGGCGCGGAAGAGGGGGAACATCCGGCCCCAGGCCCCGCCGTGGCCGGCGACGACCAGGCCGGTACGGGCGAAGGCGGTACGGATCCCGGCCGCGCGGGCCGGCTCCGCGGCCGCCTCCCACTCGACGCAGACCTGCGCGAGGAAGCCGTCGCCCGCCGGCGAGTCCTCGTCGACGACCCGGTCGCCGGCGTCGCCGTAGTACCCGACGGCGGACCCCACGACGAACACCTGCGGGGGCTGCTCCAGCGCGGCCAGCGCCCGGGCCATCGCGGCCGTACCGAGGACCCGGCTGTCGCGGATCTGCTTTTTGTACGCGGCTGTCCACCGGTGCTCGCCGATCCCGGCCCCGGCCAGATGCACGACGGCCGCGCAGCCGGTCAGCGCACCGGGATCGACGTACCCCCGCACGGGATCCCACCGCGCCTCGTCCGCCCCGGCGGGCGCCCCCCGCACGAACCGCACCACGTCGTGCCCGTCCCCCCGGAGGGACCGCACGAGGGCACTGCCGATGAGCCCGCTGGAACCGGTGACCGCGATACGCATACCCCCATCCTGCCGGGTCGCTGCGCTGGCTCGGCCGGATCGGGGGCGGGGCGCGCGGCTCGCCGCGCGGGCTCGGGGGCGCGTCGCGGCATGCGCCACCCGCGGCGGAACCGTACGGGCCCGGAAGCGGGCCCCCTCACCCCCCGCCGGGGAGGCCCCGGGCTCCGCCCGGACCCGCGCCTCAAACGCCGGCGAGGCTGACATTGCGCTCCGCGCAATCCAGCCGGGTCGCTGCGCAGGCTCGGGCGGATCCGGGGCGGGGCCCGCGGCTCGCCGCGCGGGCTCGGTGGGGCGCGTCGCGGCATGCGCCGCCCGCGGCGGAACCGTACGGGCCCGGAAGCGGGCCCCCTCACCCCCCTGCCGGGGAGGCCCCGGGCTCCGCCCGGACCCGCGCCTCAAACGCCGGCGAGGCTGACATTGCGCTCCGCGCAACCCAGCCGGGCCGCCGCTCAAGACACCGGCTCAGCCGGAGCCAGCCCACCCCCGCCCACACTCGAGGCACCGGATCAAGCGAAGCCACCTCCTGCCCGCGCGGGGCGTTTGAGGCGCCGGTTCAAGCAAAGCCGCCCCGTGCCCCGCGGGCGTTTGTGGCACCGGATCAAGCGGAGCCACATCCAGCCCCGCCGGCGATTGAGGCGCGGGGTGCGGGGCGGAGCCCCGGGGGCGGGCGGAGCCCGGCCCGCACCGCCGGCCACGCAGACCGGGCGCAGCCTCACCGCCCTTCCCAACGCTCCACACGCCCGATCAAGCGGAGCCACACCCAGCCTCGCCGGCGATTGAGGGGCGGGGGTCAGGTGGTGCCGAGCCAGGTGCCTACCGCGTAGGTGACGGCCATGGCCAAGGCGCCGCCGACCACGTTGCGGCCGACCGCGCGGAGCGCCGGCGCTCCGCCGAGCCGGGCACTGATCACCCCGCACAGCGTCAGCGCCGCCAGCACCGCCCCCACGGTCACGGGCACCCGCTCCGACGGCCCCGGCAGCACGATCGCCAGCAGCGGCAGCAACGCCCCCACCGTGAAGGCGACCAGGCTGGCCAGCGCCGCATGCCACGGATTGGCCAGCTCGTCGGGGTTGATCCCCAGCTCCACCCGGGCGTGAGCCCGCAGCGCGTCCCGCTCCGTCAGCTGCTCGGCCGCCTCCCGCGCCAGCTCCCGGCTCAGCCCCCGCCCCATCAGCAGCTCGGTGAGTTCGTCCAGCTCCGCCTCCGGCTCCTCCGCCAGTTCCCGCCGTTCCAGATCCAGCGCCGCCCGTTCCGAATCCCGCTGGGAGCTGACCGACACGTACTCCCCCGCCGCCATCGACAGCGAGCCCGCCAGCAGTCCGGCCACCCCCGCCGCCAGGATCGCCGAGCGCGAGGTGGTGGCCCCGGCCACGCCCACCACCAGGCCGGCCGTGGAGATGATCCCGTCGTTGGCGCCGAGCACCCCCGCCCGCAGCCAGTTCAGCCGCGTGCTGATCTCCCCGCTCTGCGCACCGCCCCCGGCGCCGTGGGCCTCGAGGTGCGCGGGCGTCGGGGCCGCCTTGGCCGGGGCCTCACCCGGGCCTTCGTTTACCGTCACGCACACCACTGTCGCGGCCAGGACCGCCGCGGGCCACCCGGTGGACCGGTCCGGGGTGCGCGGGCACCGCCCCCGTACCAGGGTGGAGGTGTGAAACGCGGACGCGGGGAGCCGGGCTGGCTGCGCGGGGCGCCGCCGCCGCGCTGGGCCCGGTTCGCGCCCGCGGTGGCCCTCGTGGTGCTGGTCCTCGCCCAGAGCCTCACCCCCGGCGACGTGGAACTCGGCTACTTCCTGGCCGGTCTGCCGCCGGTGGCGGCCTTCGCGTACGGGGCGGCCGGGACCGCGTTCTTCGCCGCCCTCGTGCTCTTCCTGCTGGGCGTGCCCAGCCTCGGCATCTCCCACGCCCGGGGCGCGGACCTCGCCACGGTGGCCACGGTCGGGCTGCTGAGCGTGGTGATCGCCTGGGTCCGGCGGCGCCGGGACGCGCAGCTGGTCAGCGTACGGACGGTCGCGGAGGCGGCGCAGCTGGCGGTCCTGCCGCCGGTGCCGGAACGCGTGGGTCCGGTGGCCTGCTCCGGCCTCTACCGGGCGGCCCAGCGCGGCACCCTGGTCGGCGGGGACCTGTACGACGTACGGGCGGGGCCGTACGGAGTGCGGGCGCTGGTCGCGGACGTGCAGGGGCACGGCCTGGCGGCGGTCGGCACCGTGGCGGCGCTGGTCGGGGCCTTCCGCGAGGCGGTGCTCGACGACGCGGAGCTGTCAGCCGTCGCGGCCCGGCTGGACCGGCGGCTGACGGCGGACGCGTCCGCCGCGTCCGTGGAGCGGCCCGAACTGTTCGCGACGGCCGTGCTGATGGAGTTCCCGCCCGGGCTGGACCTCGTACGGATCGTGTCGTGCGGGCACCCGCCCGCCCTGCGCCTGCGCGGGCGGCTGGTGGAGGAGGTCGCCGTGGAGCCTGGTCCGCCGCTGGGCCTGGGGCTCGGGGGCCAGCTGCCCGCGCAGGTCGCGGAGCTGCCCGTACGGCCCGGGGACCGGTTCCTCTTGCACACCGACGGGGTGACCGAGGCCCGGGACGCGGCGGGGCACTTCTATCCGCTGGCCGTGCGGGTGCCCGTACTGGCGACGGATCCGGCGGGCCTGGTCGAGTCGGTGTGGCGGGATCTGGTGACCTTCACGGGCGGTGGACCACGCGACGACGTGGCCCTGCTGCTGCTCTGCCAGGACGGATGACCACTCCGTGCCGGTCCTGCCGGTCGGCACGGAGTGGGTGAGGGCCGGTGGCCGGTGGCCGGTGGCCGGTGGCCGATGGCCGATGGCCGACTGTCACGCCTCCTGGATGAAGGCGCGCACCATCTTGCAGGTGACATTGGACGGCCGGTGGATCCCCGTCCGGACGGCCATCGTCCGGATCTTCCGGTTGGTCGCGCGCCGGGCGTCGTACGTCCCCGAGTCGAGCAGGGATATCGCCAGGCGCATCGCCTTCAGACGGCGGTTGTGGCTCTCGTACCACTCGCGGGGCAGACCCGCCGGCAGCGGCTTCTTCTTGACGTGCTGGATGGTGGTGGCAGTGGCCATCTACAGCCTCCCAAACGGTAGTTGGCTTCCTGTCGTTCTCCCTCGATTTTACCGGCGACCACTGACAGAAGCCCCTGGCCAGACCGGCTCCCGACCACGCTCTGGATAGGCTGGGGGCCATGGAGATCTGGATCAATCCCGCCTGTTCCAAGTGCCGCAGCGCGCTGACCCTGCTGGACGCCGAGGGCGCCGACTACACCGTGCGCCGCTACCTGGAGGACGTCCCCTCCGAGGACGAGATCCGCGACGTGCTCGGCCGCCTCGGACTGGAGCCGTGGGACATCACGCGCACCTCGGACCCGCTGGCCAAGGAGACGGGCGTACGGGACCTGCCGCGCGAGGAGACCGACGAGGCCCGGGCCCGCTGGATCGCCCACCTGGCCGCGCACCCGAAGCTGATCCAGCGTCCGATCATCACCGCCGAAGACGGCACGGCCGTGGTCGCCCGCTCCGAGGAGGCGGTCCGGGACGCGCTGTCCCGCAACGGCCGGTCCTGACTGCCCCTCAGCCCTGGACCAGCCGCCGGGCGATCTCCTCGGCCGCCGTGAGCGGCAGCCCGTGGTGTGAGACTCCGGAGAGTACGTCGATGCGCGCGCCCGGCAGCGCCGCGGCGGCGGCCCGGGCCGCGCGGGCGGCGTCGTGGCAGCGGGCACGCTCGGCGAACAGGACGTGCACCGGCAGTTCCCCCGGTCCGGAGACCCCGGCGAGGTCGGGGCGCGGGCCGGTGACCGGCCGGACGGCGGGGAAGCGGGCGGTCTCGTCCTGGAGCCGCAGCCAGGCCGGGTCGAGCGCGGCGCCACCGGTCTCCCAGGCCAGGAACGACCGGATCCGCCGCGGGGTGGGCCGCACCAGCATGGGCAGCGCGCGCAGTACGTAACCGGGGCGGAGCCCGGTGAACACCTGGGTCGGGTCGAGCAGGACGAGGCGGCCGAGCCGGGCACCGTCGCGGGAGGCGGGCTGGGAGCCGGAGCGCGCGGCGGGCTGGGAGCCGGAGCGCGCGGCGGAGTGGGTCGCGCCGGGGACGGCGTTACGGGCGGCGTAGTGGGCGGCGTAATGCGCGGCGATCCACGCCCCGTACGAGTGTCCACCGAGGGTGAGGGCCTGCCGGCCGGGGCCGCCGGCTTCGCCGAGGAGCGCGTCCAGCACCGCGTCGAGCCAGCCGACGAGGTCCCCGGTGGTCCGTACCGGCCGTCCCGGCGCGGGGACACTGAGTCCCGGATCCCCCACCAGGTCGACGGCGTGCACGCGGTGTCCGCGGGCGAGCCCGGCCGCGGCGCAGGCACCCCACACGGCGGAGGTGGCTCCGCCGCCGGGGAGCAGGACCAGCGGCGGCGCGCTCAGCGGGCCGCAGCTGTTGACGCGGGTGAGGCCGTACGGGGTGGGCAGCTCGACGGCCTCCACCCGCCCGGGCCACTGGCCGAGGGCGGTGTCGTAGGCGGCACGGAAGGACGCCCTTGCACGCGCACGCGCACTCGCACTCGCACTCGCAGAGCCGGTCGGCATGGGGGCTCCACCTCCAATGTCTCGAAGCGCGATAATCTCGCTCAGCGAGAGATATCAGATCAGGCGGCCGGAGGCCATGTGGACGACAACCGGGAACCCGACCCACTGCACCTGGTGCACCTCCTCCGGGCGGTGACCGTCGAATTCGGGCTGCGGCAGGCGGAGTTCGCCTCCCGCAACGGCATGCATCCGACCGACGTACGCGCCTTGATCTGCCTGCTGGACGCGGCCCGAGCCGGCGAAGCGGCCACCGCGGGCCTGCTCGGCACCCGTCTGGGCCTCAACTCGGCGGGCACCACCGCCGTGATCGACCGGCTGGAACGGCTCGGCCACGTGGCCCGGATCCGGGACGACCACGACCGCCGCCGCATCCTGCTGCGCGTGGAGCCGGAGGCGATCCGTCTGGGCCGAGAGTTCTTCGGCCCCCTGATCGACGGGCTGCTCCAGGTGCTGGACTCCTTCGCCCCCGCCGAACGGGAGACCATCCGCCGCTTCCTGACGGCCGCGCACACCGTCTTCGCGGCGGAGGCGGGCGCATGACGTCTCGCGGGGCGGGCGGAGGGGGCGGCTTGGGCTCGGAGGCGGGGGTGGGGTCCGGAGCGGGGACGGGGGCCGGAGCCGATCTGCACTTGGAGCTCCGCGTAGAAGGGGCTCGGCGGGCCGCCCTTGCACAGGCGCTGCGCGACGCCGTACGCAGCGGCCGACTGGCGGGCGGAACCCGGCTGCCGCCCTACCGGACCCTGGCCGCCGACCTCGGACTGGCCCGCAACGCCGTCGCCGACGCGTACGCGGAGCTGGTCGCCGAGGGATGGTTCACCGCCCGCCAGGGCTCCGGAACCCGGGTCGCGGAAGGGGTGGCGGCCGCGGCCGCACCGGCCGCACCGGCGGGACCCGCCCCCGAACGCCCCCGCTTCGACCTCCTCCAGGGCAAACCCGACCCGGCCTCCTTCCCGCGCGGTCCGTGGGCCGCCAGCGCCCGGCGGGCCCTCGCCGCGGCGCCCACCGAGGCCTTCGGACCCGGCGATCCGCACGGCCGCCCGGAGCTGCGGCGGGCGCTGGCCGGCTATCTGTCCCGGGCACGGGGCGTGCGTACCGGCCCGGAGAACATCGTGATCTGCTCCGGCTTCGCCAACGGCCTGCGCCTGCTCGCCTCGATCCGGCCCCGGGACTGGGCCGTCGAGGCGTACGGACTGCCCTTCCACCACGGAATCCTCGAAGCCGCCGGGGTCCGCCCGCACCCCCTTCCCGTAGACGGGGACGGGGCCCGGACCGACGAAGTCCCGGCCCGGGCCCGCACCCTGCTCCTCACCCCGGCGCACCAGTTCCCGACGGGCGGCCGCCTGCTGCCGGCCCGGCGCGCCGCCGCCGTGGAGTGGGCGCGTACCGCCGGCGGGCTGATCGTGGAGGACGACTACGACGGGGAGTTCCGCTACGACCGCAAGCCGGTCGGCGCCGTACAGGGACTGGCCCCCGACCACGTGGTGTACGCGGGCTCGCTCAGCAAGAGCCTGTCGCCGGCGCTGCGCCTCGGCTGGCTGGTCCTCCCCGAGGACTTGGTCGGTCCCGTCCTGGCGGCGAAGGGGCTCCGCGAGTCCTGGGCGAGCGCGCTGGACCAGCTGGCCCTGGCCGACTTCATCGAGTGCGGCGGCTACGACCGGCACGTGCGCCGCATGCGCCGCCACTACCGGGACCGCCGCGACCAGCTCGTCTCCGTACTGGCGGCCCGCGCCCCGGAGGTCCGGGTGACCGGCATCTCGGCGGGCCTGCACGCGGTCGTGGAACTGCCGCCGGGGCGCGAGGCCCCGGCCCTGGCAGCCGCCGAGGCCGCGGGCCTGGCCCTGGACGGCCTCTCCTCCTACCGCCACCCGGCCGCGTCCGGCCCCTCCCGCGAGGGCTTGGTGGTCGGGTATGCGGCACCTCCGAACGCGGTTTTCGGGAGGGCTGTGGGGGTGTTGGGGGAGGTGGTGAGGGGGCTTGAGGGAGGGGGTGGGTGAGGGGTGGATCGGGGGGGAGGGGCGGGGCCCCAATTGCTCGGAAGTGGTGAGGGTTTGGGGGTTTCCCGTCAGTCCCATCGTCTCTCCGGTTCGGGCCGGTCCCTCAAGGGCGCTCCCTTCGGTCGCGTCGCTTCGCGATGGCCTGCGGCCACCCTTGACCGACCGACCCGAACCGGAAAGCCGAAAGACTGCCGGGAAGCCCCCAAAAGAACGATCCACGGGTCCACGCCCATATGCGGGCCCGCCAGGGAGCAGACGACCCCGCTCCCCCAGACCGGCCAGGGTCAACCATGAGGGCTGGACGGCGCCCAGGCCCGGGCGCCCATGCGGCCCCGAGCCCGGGCCCGCGAGCAGGCATGTTCCGGGCCACGGGCGGCTCTACCTGCACCAAACGGCGGCGAGAAGACCCTCCGGACCCGCGAGCGCGTCAAATCGCTACGCGCTCCTCATTTCTCGGCGTCCTGCGGCCGTCTGGGGCTGGACATAAGCCGCCCAAGATCGCTACAAGCGTCTCCGAGACCGCGGCAGCGGGTTGTTTGTCCCTATTTGGTGGCTGGTTGAGGGGCGTGAAGCGCCTAGATGGAGTGAGAGGTTGGGAAAACCGGTCTCAGGCTCCGCCTGGGCAAGTCGGGCGAGTTGGGCGAGTCAACGGAGGAGCCACTGCCTGGTCAGGGCCATGACTTCGGCTCGGGAGCGGCCAGGGTGGTCGGCGGCGATGAAGTGGTAACCGATCCGGAGGGAGAAGGCGAGCATGCAGCGGACCTCGACTTCGTCCTCGTCGGGGCAGAAAGAGCGGAACAGGGAACGCAGGTAGTCCATACGGCGGTTGTCGCAGCGCCGCAGGCGCTGGGCGACCTGTTCGTCGCGGCGGGCCCAGTCGCGGATCGCGAGGTCGGCCGCGACGCCCGTCGTCGGGCCGTCGGCGGACGAGGCGATCGCGAAGAGGCGCTCCAGTTTGGCCCTCGCGTCTCCGCCTCCGCTCTCGACTTGTTCGATCACCGACTCGGTGACCCCGCGCTCCCAGGTGTCGAGCATCTCCGTGAGCAGCGCGCCCCGGTTGTCGAAGTAACCGTAGAAGCCGCCTTTGCTGACGCCGAGCGCCTGTGCCAGCGGTTCGATCCGGACGGCCTCCGGGCCGCCGGCTGCCAAGGCTCTGAGGCCTTCCTCGATCCACTTGCCGCGAGGCGTCCGCGTCACGCCCATGGTGTTCCTCCCTCGTCTATACGGTGCCGTATAGAAGGTGCTAGCTTGATCTATACGGCATCGTATAGATAGGGGCCAACGGATGAGACTCCCCGTGACTGCGCACACCTCCCGCCCCTGGCGGATCCATGAGATCGCCGGTGACTTCCACGTCGAGGACGTGTGGGCGCTCCCGACCCCAGGCGGTCCCGACGACCTCGCGCGGCTGGTGGACCAGTTCACCCACGGCACCGGAGAGCCCATCTCCGGCCCGATCCCGCGCATGCTCTTCGCGATCCGCTGGAAGCTCGGCAAGCTCTTCGGCTGGGACGAGGCCGGCTCCGGGGTCGGCACCCGCGTGGACTCGCTCCGGAACCGACTGCCCGAGGACCTCAGGGAGGGGCCCCGGGGTGCGGACCTCGGCGCGGTCCCCTTCACGTCCGTCTACCAGACCCACGACGAGTGGGTGGCGGAGATGGGCAACCGGACGGTGCACGGCCTGATGCACATCGGCTGGGTACTCGACGGAACGGGCGGCTACCACGGCCAGATGGCCGTCCTGGTCAAGCCGAACGGCTTCCTCGGCACCGTATACATGGCAGCCATCAAGCCCTTCAGGTACCTCGGCGTCTACCCGGCCCTGATTCGGGGCATCGGCCGCGAGTGGCAGGCGAACACCAGGCGGCCCGCAGACGCCGAGACGTGAGGAGCGCGTAGAGATCGATCGCGGCTTATGTCCAGCCCGAGACGGCCGCAGGACGCTGATAAATGAGGAGCGCGTAGCGATTTGACGCGCTCGCCGGTCCGGAGGGGCTTCTAGCCGCCGTCTGGTGCGGGTAGAGCCGCCCCCGGCCCGGAACATGCCTGCCGGCGGGGCCGGGCTCGGGCATGGTGCGCGCGCCCAGGCGCCGTCCAGCCCTCATGGTTGGCCATGGCCGGATTAGGGGAGCGGGGTCGTCTGCTCCCTGGCGGCCCCTCATATGGGCATGGACCCGTGGATCGTTCTTTTGGGGGCTTCCCGGCAGTCTTTCGGCTTTCCGGTTCGGGTCGGTCGGTCAAGGGTGGCCGCAGGCCATCGCGAAGCGACGCGACCGAAGGGAGCGCCCTTGAGGGACCGGCCCGAACCGGAGAGACGATGGGACTGACGGGAAACCCCCAAACCCTCACGGATTCCGGGTAAGTGAGCCCCCGCACCCAGCAGTGATGAGTGCGGCGTCAAGACCCCGCCCAGCCGGGAGTGCCTCTCTTCACCTCGCCCCCACGTCCGTCCCGCGTAGGGTGGCCCGAGCAGCAAAACGGGACGTACCGCACCAAAGGGACCCATCGTGAACGAGCAGCCGCAGCCGCAGCACCAGCCGCAGCCCGCCGCCGGTGGGCACCCGCATCCGCCGCGCCGGCGGGGCACCGACTGGATGTTCGGCGGGGTGTACGGGACGGTGCTGGCCAGTGGGCTGTTGGCCGCGCTGCACCGGGAGGGCGGGGACTACACGCCGTTCTACGACGCCAGCTGGGTGCTCGTCACGGCCACCACCGCCGGCCTCGCGCACGGGTACTCGCACCACATGTCCGCCCACCAGCGGGGCTCCGCGCTCCATCGGTGGCAACCGTTCGCCCGGGCGCTGTGGAACGAGTGGCCCATGATCGTGGCCGCCCTGCCCACCGTCCTGCTGCTGGTGCTCGCGGGGCTCGCCGGCTGGGACGAGTACGGGGTCACCTCCGTCGGCCTCGCCCTCAACACCGCGCTGCTCTTCGCCTGGGGTTCCTTCGTGGCGCTCCGGGTCGGCTACCGGCTCCACTCCGCGCTGCTCATCGGCCTGGCCGACGCCGCCATCGGGCTCGCCATCATCGTGGCCAACGCCCTCATCAAATAGGGAGCTGCCCCTCCGCCTCCGCCAGAAGCTCCGTCAGCCGGGCTCCGAACTCCGCCCCCCGCGGGTCCGGCACCCCCGTCCGGGCCGAGGTGAGCAGGGCGTCCAGGGCGCGCCCGTAGGCGCCCGGGACGTCGCTCCAGCCGGGCAGCGCGTGAACGCCTTCGGTGCCGCGCAGTTCCAGGCCCACCCCGGCGGCCTCGCGCGGGGCGCCCAGGCTGAGTACGGCGGTGCTGGCCGCGCCGGAGGCGTGCCGGAGGGCCAGCTGGACCACGTCGGAGGGGCCGCGGGTGGCGCTGAGGGCGGTGACCTCCCCGAGGATCGGGATCAGCACGGAGAGCGCGTGGGGGCCGACGTCCCACAGGCCGCCCTTGGCCTTGCGCCAGGGCGAGTCGGCGTAGGCGCTGGGCGTGCCGTCGGGCGGGAAGACGGCGCCGAGCCAGTGCGCGGAGGCGGTGAACCAGCCGGAGCGCCCGGCCTGTTCCGCGACCCAGCCCGCGGTGGGCTCGGCGAAGCGCAGGGTGAGGAAGACGACGGAGGCGACCTCGTGCCGCGCCACGGCTGCGGCGACGGCCCGGGCGTCCTCGAGGGTCGTCGCGACGGGCTTGTCGAGCAGCAGGTGGCAGCCGGCGGCGGCCGCGCGCACGGCGAGCGGGGCCTGGACGTCCGGCGGCAGGGCGAAGGCCACCACGTCGCAGTCGGCGAACAGCGCCTCGGGGTTTTCGTACACCTTCACGCCGTACTCGCCCGCCAGCTCGGCGGCGGCTTCGGGCCGGCGGCCCCACACTCCGGCGAAGTCGGAGCCGGTGTGCGCGGCGAGTGCGGGGGCGTGCGTACGGCGCGCCCAGGGGCCGGTGCCCATCAGTCCGACCCGGGGTCGGGGGCCTGCGGGGACCGGCTGGGCGGCACCCTCGACGGGGCTCGTCACGGGGGTCACGGCGGGGGTCGCGACGGCACTCTCGACGGGGTCTCCGGCAGAGGTCACATCAGACAAAATGCTCATCCGACCAGTCTGCCCCACCCGGACGGACGCTCCGCCCCCAACCCGCTGCCGACCCGCACAACCCACCCGACCTGCGGCGTAAACGTCGGTAACACGGGGTTCACACACGGGCAACGGAAGGGAAATCGCGGCGGGGCACGCTGCGGTCGACACCGCAGCGATGAAGCAGCGACCAGCAGCACCCGCAGAGTCTGAGGATGGGGCCCGTGAGCTACAAGGCTGAGTACATCTGGATCGACGGCACCGAGCCGACGGCGAAGCTTCGCTCCAAGACGAAGATCCTCGCGGACGGCGACGCGCTGCCGATCTGGGGCTTCGACGGATCGAGCACCAACCAGGCCGAGGGCCACGCCTCCGACCGCGTGCTGCAGCCGGTCTTCTCCTGCCCGGACCCGATCCGCGGCGGGAACAACGTCCTGGTCCTGTGCGAGGTCATGAACATCGACATGACCCCGCACGAGTCGAACACCCGCGCGCTGCTGCGTCCGATCGCCGAGGAGTTCGCGGAGCAGGAGCCGATCTTCGGCATCGAGCAGGAGTACACCTTCTTCGACGGCTCCCGCCCGCTCGGTTTCCCGGTGAACGGCTTCCCGGCGGCGCAGGGCGGCTACTACTGCGGTGTCGGCTCGGACGAGATCTTCGGCCGTGAGATCGTCGAGAAGCACCTGGACCACTGCCTGGCGGCGGGCCTGAGCATCTCCGGCATCAACGCCGAGGTCATGCCCGGCCAGTGGGAGTTCCAGGTCGGCCCGGTCGGCCCTCTGGAGGTCTCGGACCAGCTGTGGATCGCGCGCTGGCTGCTCTACCGCACCGCCGAGGACTTCAACGTGTCGGCGACGCTGAACCCGAAGCCGGTGAAGGGCGACTGGAACGGCGCGGGCGCGCACACCAACTTCTCCACGAAGGCGATGCGCGAGGACTACCGCGCGATCATCTCCGCGTGCAAGGCGCTGGGCGAGGGCAGCAAGCCGCTGGACCACGTGAAGAACTACGGCGCCGGCATCGACGAGCGCCTGACGGGTCTGCACGAGACCGCCCCCTGGAACGAGTTCAGCTACGGCGTCTCGGACCGCGGCGCCTCGGTCCGCATCCCGTGGCAGGTGGAGAAGGACGGCAAGGGCTACATCGAGGACCGCCGCCCGAACGCCAACGTGGACCCGTACGTGGTGACCCGCCTCATCACGGACACCTGCTGCACGGGCCTGAAGAAGGACGGCCTGGTCTAGTACCGGCACACCGGCCCTGCCTGGCCCCCGGGCCCATGACCCCCGGGCCGCTGATCGGCACACGCGGCGCCCGTTCTCCCTCCGGGGAGGGCGGGCGTTCCGCTGTTGCCGGTGGGACGGATCGGTCCACGATGCGATACGGGGCCGCCGGAGCGACGAGGTGCGGGCGACCGGCCGTTGACGATATGTCTGGGTTGTGACCGTCCGGCGAACATGTGATCGCGGAATTTGAGATTCCGATCCATTAGTTGAGACAAGGTCTGCCCCGGGCGCCGCACATCTGCTTGAATGACGCCATGGCCAGCCACTCGCACACCTCGTCAGGTCGCAGCGACCTCGAGCCGTTCTGGCCGTCCCGTCAGGACCACGATTTCGACCGGGTGTGTTGCCGCGCGAAGAACGCGCCGGCCCTCTAAAGCCTCCGGGATCTCCCACCTGACCTTCCCCGAGGCCTTCGGTCTGCGCGGTACGACATCGATGACGCACGTGCGTACGTCTCCTGCCGGCCCTCCGCGTGAAAGAGCTGACCACTCATGGCGAACACCCGTTCCCTCGTTTCTGCCGCCTCCGCTGCGACCTCCACCCCTCCCCTGACCTTCCCTCCCAGTCCCCGCCACCGGCTGCGGGCCGTGGACCGGGACGAGGTGGCCCGGGTCGTGGACCTGCTCCCGCCCGGTGCCACCTGGCTGCCCGCGCCCCAGCACACGCTGCCGGCCCTGCCGGGCCATCCGCCGATGGTCGGCTACCTGGTCCTGGTACCGGCCGACCAGCAGCCGCCGATCGCCTTCGCCCCGCAGGCGGTGGCCACCCCGGGACCGTCGGCTCCCCCGGCCGCTCCGGCCCCCCAGTCCCCGGCCGCCGTGGGCGACGCGCTGGTCCGCATCGACTCGGCGCGGCGCACCGCCGAGGTCGACGGGCACGTACTCGACCTGACCTACCTGGAGTTCGAGCTGCTGGCCCACCTGGTGAAGCACCCGCACCGGGTGCACAGCCGGGACCAGCTGGTGACCACCGTCTGGGGCTACGGCCACGTCGGCGACGGCCGGACCGTGGACGTCCACATCGCCCGGCTGCGCCGCAAGCTGGGCGCGTCCCACCGCGGCGCCATCCAGACCGTGCGCCGGGTGGGGTACAAGTACGCCCCCTGAGCGGCCTGTTGAACAGGTGCGGGCGGGCCGGCGGCCCGTACCCCCGGCCGGGGGACGGGCCGCCGGCCCGCTGCCGCTGCTACGGGGCCGGCGTCGGGGCCTGCGTGCGGCGCCTGACCGCGAAGCCCCACAGGGCGTCGGCCACCAGGAACGCGACCAGGCTGAGGCCGAGCAGCGGGACGAACCAGCCGACCACCGCGGTCGCCGCGGCCAGGGGCAGCAGCACGGTCACCGGCAGCTTCCGCCAGGCACCGCGGGGCTGGGCACGTCCGGCGGAGAACACGCGGTCCTTGGTCGGCCGGCGCAGCCACCACATCCGGTAGCCCCAGAAGACGAGGAACATCAGCGCGACGGCGAGCGCGGCGAGCGCCAGCTGGTTGACGAGTCCGAAGGTCTGGCCCATGTGCAGGTCGATGCCGAAGCGGGTCATCTTGGCGAGCAGCGGGTAGTCGGCGAAGCGCAGCTCGTCCATGACCCGGCCGTCGGCGGGGTCGATCGAGACGGCGTCCAGGTGCACCGGCACCTGCTTGTCCTTCTCCTTGACGACGTACCCCTTGCCCTGGGCCGGGAGCGTCACCTGGAGGTACTCGGTCACGCCTGCGGCGCGGGCGGCCGCGACGGCGCGGTCGATGCCGACGTCGGCGGTCGGGGCGGGCGGCGGCATTTCCATGCCTTCGGTCATGACGTGGCCGGCGTGCTCGTCGCCGGCTGCGGCGCCCGGGCCGGGGGTCAGCTTCGCGGAGACGGCGGGGGTGGCCCCGCCGAGGCGGTCCTGGAGCCGGCCGATGTTCTCGCCGGCGTACTTCGACCAGGTCAGGCCGGTGGCGGAGAGGGCGACGAGTCCGGCGACCGACCAGAGCCCGACGGCCCCGTGCCAGGACAGGGTCCGGCGGCGTCCGGTTGCCGCACGGTCGGGGCGGAGGAGGTCGGCCGTGCGCTTGCGCCGGCGGCCGACCCACAGGGCGAGCCCGCCGAGGGCGACCACCCACAGCCAGCTCGCGGCGAGCTCGCTGTAGTTCCGGCCGAACTCCCCGAGCTGGAGGTTCGAGTGGAATTCGCTCAGCCAGGCCCGCAGCGGGAGCGCGTCGCCGGAGGTGGTGAGCTGTCCGCGCACCTCGGCCGTATACGGGTCGACGAACACGGTGAGGGTCCGGCCCTCCTCCAGCCCCGGGGCCTCCATGACCACGCGGGTGGTCTCGTCGGCTTTGGGCGCCGGCGCCACGGACGTGACCTTCCCGTCCGGTGCGGCGGCCTTGGCCGCCGCGACCTGGGCGCTGAGCGGCAGGGCGGCCTCGCCCACGCGGGCGACGGTCAACTGGTCGGAGTAGACGATCCTCTCGGCCTGCCAGGAGCCGGCGTAGAGCAGCCCGGTGGCGGCGGCGAGGAACAGCAGCGGGGCGACGAGCAGGCCCGCGTAGAAGTGCATGCGCAGGAGCAGCGGCCGCAGGGCGGCCCAACTGCCGCCGCGGTTCTTCGGTATGCCGGCGGGGGCGTCTGGGGTGGCGTCCGGCGTGCGGGCGCCCTGGGCCTCGTCGAGAGACATGTGGGTCCTAGGTGTAGGCGAAGACATGGGGAAACCGGCCCCAGGTCTCGCCCCTCCGGGCGGAGGGTGCGCCGGTTCAGGCGCGGGCAGGACGGCCGGGGGCCGTGGTGCGGACGGCTCGGCCCGCGGGCGGCCCGCGGCGCACCACGGCGTGGGCGTGCACGGCCCCGCGCAGACGGCGCGGCCGTTCGTACGGGGGGCGGCACGTCATCAGGGCTGCCGGGGCCGCCGGGGCCGCCACCCGTTCCCGTACGAGGACGAGCGCGCGGGCGAGCGGCCGGGCCGCGTGCCGCGCGGCGGCGCCCAGGGTCCGGGCGAGCCGGAAGACGGCGGCCTCGCCCCAGGCCAGCCAGGCGGCGCAGAACAGTCCGGCGAGCACGTGCGCGGCGATCATCCCGGCTCCGCCGTGACCGGCCATGGCGTGACCGGCTCCGCCGTGACCGGACATCGCGTGCCCGGCCATGCCGGCGAGGTCGGCCATGCCCGTGAGGTCTGCCATGCCCGTGAGGTCTGCCATGCCCGTGAGGTCTGCCATGCCCGTCGGGTCGGCCATCGCGGCCGCCATCGCGGCCGGGTCGGCGCCCGCGCCCCCGCTCCCGCCCGTCTCCATGCCCGGCACGTGGTGGTGACCGGTGGTCGCCGCGGACGCGGACGCCGGCGCGGCGGCCCGGCTGCCGGAGAAGACGAGGTGCAGCACCCCCTGCACGGCGAGCAGGGCCGCGGCGATCCCCGCCGGTCCCCGCCGCCGGCCGGTGGCGAGCCGGGCGAGTGCGCCGGTCACCCCGAAAGCACACAGAAGGCCCATAAGGGGGATATCGGTGCCGGACATGTACGAATGCCCCACCGCACCCAATGCGGTACACATCGCCGCGAACATCGCGGCCCGCGTGGTGCGCATCGGCGCACGGCTCCTCGGCATGGCCGGGACATGGTCCCACGGGGCCGGTGGAGCCCGCCAGGAGGCCGTATCCGATCATGATCGGGTGAATCCAATTCCACTGGGAGCGGTCTACGCCGGCGGGGTCCAGCTCGGGGCGCACGCCTTGGAGCGGATGGCGGCCGCGGAACGGGAGCGCCTGCTCCGCAGCTGCTCGACGAATGTCGACAATCTCGCCGCCGGGCGCTGGGAGACGCTGCTGAGCAGCGCCTTCGTCGTCGAGGAACCCATGCCCCTGCCGTACGCGCTGCTGCTGGTCGCGGTGCTCGGGTACGCCGAGTACGCGTACGGCGCCTGGTGGACGGCCGCGGTGTTCCTGTTCGGGCACGCGACGGCGACCCTCCTCGTGTACGGAGCCCTGCGCCGGACGGCCGATCCGCGGACCCGGCGCGCCCTGGACGTGGGGACCAGCTACGGATTCAACGCCGTGCTCGGGGCGCTGACCTCGGCCCTGCCGCGCGGGGCGGTCCGTACGGCTGGACGGGCGGGGCTGCTGGCCCTCGCCGCGGCCCCCGTCCTGGGGCGCCGGCGGAGCTTCACGGACGCCGGACACCTGGCGGCCCTCGCCCTGGGGATCGGGGTCTCGCTGGCCGTCGATTGCCTTTCCGGGCCAAAGCATCCGAAAATCATATGAATCACCAAAGAGTGCGCATGCAAGAACACGCACGAGAGCACGCGCACGAGCCCGCCCGAGCCGCTGGAGCAGCCACGATGACCGCCACCCCCGCCACCACCGTCGCCAACCTCCGCGACCTCGGCGGCACCCCCCTCTCCGGCGGCCGCACCGTCCGTTCCGGCCTGGTGCTGCGTTCCGGCCAGCTCGACCGGCTCGACCTCGACGCCGACCCGGTGATGGCCGCGCTGGGCCTGCGCACCGTCATCGACTTCCGCACCGCCGGCGAGCGCACCGCCTACCCCGACCGCGTCCCGGACGGCGTCCGGGTGCTCGTCGGCGATGTCCTCGCCGACAAGATGAACTCGGGCCGGATGCCCGCCGCCGCACAGCTCAAGGACCTGCTGTCCGACCCGGTGGTGGCGGAGGAGCGCCTGGGCGGCGGCAAGGCGCAGGCCCTGTTCGGCGACGTCTACCGCTCCTTCGTGAGCTCGGCCTCCGGGCAGGCCGCGTACCGGATGCTGCTCACCGAGGCCGCCGACCCGGACGCCGGGCCGCTGCTCTTCCACTGCACGGCCGGCAAGGACCGTACCGGCTGGGGCGCGACGGTCATCCTGTCGCTGCTGGGCGCGGACGAGGAGACGCTGATGGCCGAGTACCTGTCGGTGAACCCGGCGGTCAAGCAGGCCTTCGCCCCGATGATCGAGGGCTTCACGGCGGCCGGCGGCGACCCGGACATCGCGCTCGCGCTGATCGGCGTCTTCCCCGCCTACCTGAAGGCGGCCCTGGACGAGGTCGAGACGCGCTACGGCTCCATGGAGAAGTACGTGCGCGAGGGGCTCGGCGTCTCCGACGAGACGGTCGAGGCGCTGCGCGCCCGCCTGACGGCCTGACGGCCTCGCGGCCTCGTGGCCGGGGCCGTCCGCCGGAGCACCGGCCCGCTGCCCCACCCGTGCGCCCGGGCGCTGCCGCCGGTCCTTCCGAACGATTGCGCCGGGGATCGGTGACCATCCGACGATTCCCTCGTTCTGCTGAATGTGACTGCGCCGGATACCGCCACCCGCCCCCTGTCTCCCGACGTCGAGCAGGCCGAGGCCGCCATCGTCGAGCACTACCCTCGGCTGGTGCGGCTCGCCTACCTGGTGCTGCCGCCCTCACTCGGCCGCAACCGCCGGGTGCTCACCGCCCATTCGCTGGTCCAGCGGGCCCTGCCCCGCGGCCGCCGGGACGCGGCGGCGGCCGTGCGGGGCGGGGTCCCGGGCCAGCGCGGCGGCGAGGGCGACGCCGGGTACGCGTACGTCCGGCTGCGCGTGCTGCGCGCCGCCCTGGAGGCCGGGGTACCGCTGACCTTCCGCGCCCTGCCCCGGCGCGCGCAGCTCCCGCCCGCGCTCCCGCAGGTGTGGGGGCTGCGGCTGTTCCCCCGCTCCGGCGGGGCCGAGGAGCTCGCCCTCGACCAGTGGCTGGCCACCCTCGGCGGGCCCGGGCGCGCGGCCTGCGTGCTGCGGGCCCTGGAGCGGCTGCCCGAGCCGGAGGTGCTCCGGGTGCTGGACGAGGCCGGGGTCGCGGACCCGGCCGCCGCGGTCGCGGAGTCCGGGGACCCGGCGAACGACTCCCTGTTCGCCTCCCCCGAGTTCGACCCGTGCGTGCTCCAGGCCCGGCCCACCGACCTGCTGCGCCGGCGGCGCCTGGTGCGGGCCGCGTTGGCCGCCGGGGCCGCCCTCGCCGTGTGCGGGGCGCTGCTCGCGCTGCCCGGCGGGGGCTGGGGCGCGGACGGGGCCGCCGCCCCGCCGTACGCGCGCAACGCCGCCGCCGAAGAGGCGCTGGATCCCGGCAAGCTGCTCCGGGCCGCGCCCACGCTGTGGCGCACGTCCTCCCGTACGGACTTCTCCGCCTGGCCCGCGCGCGGCGACCGGGCCGACGACGCCGGGCTGCTGCGCCGGGCGCTGGCCGTCTGGGCCCGGCCCGGCTCCTCGGTGGTCGTCTCGGCCACCCCGGGGACCCCCTCCGGACCGCCGATGGGACCGCCGCAGCTGCTGTTCGCCGGCGCCGTCGACCAGGCCGTCGTGGTGCTGTTCCACGACGGCCTGCGCGTGGTCCGGTACGCCGAGCCGCGCACCGGGACCAGCGGCGCCGCCCTGGACTTCGCCCGGACCGACGGCGCCTCCGCGGACACCGCGACCGCTCTCGTGGTCAGCCGGGTCGACGGCAACGTCCGCTACCTCGCCGCGCCCTGGGTGACCGGGGCGGCCCTGCGGGACCTGCTGAAGCCGGGCGAGGCCCCGGCGGCCCTGAAGCTCGGCCCGGACGGGGTCACCCCGCCCGTGCCGAGTCCGGCGCCGGCGGGCGACTGCACCAGCTGGAACGGTCTGGCCCTGACCGGTGACGGCGCCACCCGGCTCATCACGGACCTGGGTGAACTGACCCCGGCCCGGCTCACGTCGGGCGCCCCGGGTGCGGAGCGCGATGTGACCGAGGCCGCGGAGCTCGGTGACTGGTCGCGGATCGCCTGCCTGCTGCCGTCGGTCCGCTCGCACGGGGTCCGTACGGTCAACGCCTGGACGTACGCGAAGCAGCCGCTGCCGGAGGGCGAGGGGACGGCGACCTGGCTGTGCACGCGGGCCGAGACCTGGCAGGGCTCGGCGGACCGGGTGCAGGCGCAGTTCCTGACGCCGGGCGCCCCGCTCGCCGCGCAGGCGGCGAGGTCGGAGGGGTCGCAGGCCTGCGGTCCGCGGGAGCCCAGGGTGCTGGCGGGCGTGCTGTGGAAGTCGCGGGCGGGCCAGTGGTACGTCCTGGCGGCGGGCAGTGCGCAGTTCGCCTCGCTGTCGGTGTCGGGCGGCGGGGTGAGCGGGTCCGCGAACGGCAACCGGCTGGCGGTCAAGGCCCGGGAGGGCGCGCAGGTCGACCTGTCGGGCAAGCTGACGGACGGCACGAAGGCGGGGGCGCTGCGGTAGGAGCCGGCGGGCCGGGCGCGCGACCGGCTCCGCAGGAGGGTGGGTGAAGCTTCAACCACCAAATAACGTCAGGGAGTTGGCGGGATCCGGACATGACTGCCGCTATACGCACATGGCATGATCGACTTCCGGTTACCGATCGGTAATCCCCCCCACCCCTCACGCACTCGAAGGTCACCCACGTGCGCACGCTCGCCCGACGCCTCCTGCTCCCCGGCCTGACCACACTGGCGCTCGCCGCCACCGGCTGCTCCTCCACCGCCCACACCGGCGCCTCCGACGCCGCCGCCCCCTCCCCCCTCGCGGCCACGGCCGACGGCACGTCGCAGCGGCTCGACGTGGCCGCGGCGCCTCAGGGGACGCCCACACCGGCGGCCGTGGCCCGCGCCGCCGGGAAGGGCACGACCGAGAAGTCCTCGCTGAAGGTCACCTCCTACGACCGGGCGAGCGGACGGGCCGTCATAGCCAAGGCCCCCCAGGGGCCCTCCCGTTCGCCGTCGCCGGGCAGGTCTCCCGAGGCCGACCGGCCCGTCGCGGTGGGCGACGTCATCGCCAGCGCTCCGGCGCCCGGCGCCCCCGACGGTCTGCTCGCCAAGGTCACCGAGGTCGTCGGGAAGACCGAGGGCGGCACCGAGGTCAAGACCGCCTCCACGACGCTGACCTCCGTCCTGGGCGACGACAAGGCCGACGGCAAGGTCCCCGTCGACCCGTCGTCGGTCACCGTCGAGCCCCTGATGAAGGGCGTCACCTTCTCCTGGGCCAAGGGCCGGGGCATGACGTTCGGCCCCGAGGGCGCGAAGCTGCCCCTGGGCAACCTGCGCCTCGACGTGCAGGCCGCCGTCGACACCGCCCCGGACGCCCCCGCCTCGGCCGGCGCCTCGGTGTCCGGATTCGTCCAGCTCGCCCCCCAGGTGGAGTTCTCGTACGACGGCAGCTCTGGCGGCGGTTCCGGTCCGCGCGGCGCCTTCCTCGGCATGAGCGGCGACTGGTCCTCGCAGTGGAAGCTCCAGGGCCGCGCCGCCGCGAGCACCGGGGCGCCCAAGCGGATCCCCTTCGCGAAGCTGCACAGCGCTCCGGTCATCCAGGTCGGCCCGGTGCCGGTCGTCGTCAACCTGGACCTGACCTGCTACGTCCAGGTGGAGGCCGACGGCCGCGTGACCCTCGACGTCCAGCAGGACGTCAAGGGCGACTTCAAGGTCGGCGGCAGCTACGCGGCGGGCAAGGGCTGGACGCCGGTCAGCGCGTCGAACGTCCGGAGCACTCCGGTCAAGGCGAGCGTCACCGCCGCCGGAAAGGTCAAGGGCGCGCTCGGCGCCGAGGCCTCCGTCGGCCTGTACGGGGCCGTCGGCGTCAGCGCGGACTTCGCCCCCTACGTGCGCGGCGAGGCCGACGTCAAGGCGGCCGCGTCCAGCGACGGCAGGTCTTCCCTCAGCGGCGCCTGGGCGCTGTACGGCGGCTTCGACCTGAGCGGGCAGCTCCACCTGCAGCTGTCCCTGTTCGGCACGCCCGTCTTCGAGCGCCGCGTCCCGCTGGGCACCCTCAACCGCGAGTGGGCGCTCGCGAGCGGGACCGCCGGGCGAGAGAAGTAGACGCAGAGGGGTTTTCCTCTCCACTACCCCTCAGTACATTGACGCCATGTCTAATACGCCGCTCGCGCCCGCCCCCGTGGCGTCGGAACGCATGGACCTGAAGCCCCGGAACGTGTCCTTCGGCTGGAAGGACACCCCGCTCCACTGGCTGCCGAACGACCCCTTCGCCGGGCACATGATCAACGTCCTGCACCTGCTGCTCCCCGCGGGCGAGCGCTGGTTCGTGCACGTCTACAAGCAGGTGCTCCCGTACATCGAGGACGAACGACTGCGCGCGGACGTCGTCGGCTTCATCGGCCAGGAGGCCATGCACGCCGCCGCGCACGACGACGTGCTCCCCCACCTCAAGCGGCTCGGCCTGGACCCGACCCCGTACACGGCACAGGTCGACTGGCTCTTCGAGAAGCTGCTCGGCGACCGGACCCTGCCCCCCGGCCGGGCCCGCCACTGGTGGCTGATGGAGCGGGTCGCGATGATCGCCGCGATCGAGCACTACACGGCGTTCCTCGGCGACTGGGTGCTGAACGCGGACGAGCTGGACCGGCGGGGCGCCGACCCCACCATGCTCGACCTGCTGCGCTGGCACGGTGCGGAGGAGGTCGAGCACCGCTCGGTGGCCTTCGACCTCTTCATGCACGTGGACGGCAACTACCGCCGCCGCGCCCGGACCTGGGCCACCGGCTTCTCGGCGCTGGTCTTCCTGTGGCAGCGCGGGGTCCGCTTCTTCATGGAGAACGACCCGACGCTCACCGACGGCAAGGCCTCCTTCGGGCAGTTCTTCCGGGCGGGACAGCAGGGTGTACTGCCCTCCACGGGCGCCATGCTGAAGTCCATACCGAAGTACCTCTCCCGTACGTACCACCCCTCGCAATCGGGCTCGACGGCCCAGGCCGTGGCCTATCTGGCCACCTCCCCCGGCGCGAACGGCGGTGCGAAGGCGTGAGGCGCACCCTCGCGGTCACGGCGGTGGCCGGCGCGGCCTGGGCCGCCAGGCGGGCGCTGGGCCGCCGCATCGCGAAGTCCCCGCTGTGGCCGCTGCCCGCCCTGGACACACCGGTCTCCGGGTACTCCCCGCGCCGCCCGCTGCGCGCGCTGATCGTCTCCCGTACGGAGCCGGCCGAGGGGGTGCTGCGGCTGGTCCTGGAATCGCCCGAGCTCCCCGCGTGGACGCCGGGCGCGCACGTGGACATCACCCTCCCCTCGGGCCTGGTGCGGCAGTACTCGCTGTGCGGGGATCCGGCGCAGGCGGGTGCCTACACGATCGCGATCCGCCTCGTCGAGGACGGCCGCGGCGGCTCCCGCGAGGCGCACGCCCAGCTGGTCGAGGGCGCCGAGCTGGAACTGCGGCCGCCGCGCAACCGTTTCGAGCTGGTCCCCGCGCCCTCGTACGCGTTCGTCGCGGGCGGCATCGGCATCACCCCGATCCTGCCGATGCTGCGGGCGGCCACGGCGGCCGGCGCCGACTGGACCCTCCTCTACGGGGGCCGCTCGCGCGCCTCGATGCCCTTCCTGGCCGAACTGGCCGAGTACGGGGACCGGGTGACCGTGCTGCCGGAGGACGAGGTGGGCCTGCCCGACCTGGCGCCGCTCGCCGGGATCCGGCCCGGCACGCCGGTCTACTGCTGCGGCCCGGAGCCCCTGATGCGCGCCGTTGCGGCCGCGGTCCCGGATCCCGCGCAGGTCCGCCTGGAGCGTTTCGTCCCGTCGGCGCCCGGCCCTGCGCGGCCCTTCACCGTCGAACTGCGCCGCTCGGGGCGCACGGTGGAGGTCGGCGCGGCGGAGAGCGCGCTGGCCGCGGTGCGGCGGGAGCTGCCCGACACCCCGTACTCCTGCGAGCAGGGCTTCTGCGGCACGTGCCGGCACCGGGTGCTGGTGGGCGAGGTCGACCACCGCGACGAACTGCTCAGCGACCAGGAGCGTGCGGATGCGATGCTGCTGTGCGTCTCGCGCGCGAAGGGGGACCGCCTCGCCCTGGACCTCTGAGGGGTCCCCAGTAGGGTGTCCGCATGACAACCGGGGTGCGGCGCAGGATGGGTGTCGAGGAGCGACGGCAGCAGCTGATCGGGGTTGCCCTGGAGCTGTTCAGCAACCGGTCGCCCGACGACGTCTCCATCGACGAGATCGCGGCGGCCGCGGGGATATCGCGGCCGCTCGTCTACCACTACTTCCCGGGCAAGCTGAGCCTGTACGAGGCGGCGCTGCGGCGGGCGGCCGATGAGCTGGCGCTGCGGTTCGTGGAGCCCCAGGAGGGGCCGCTCGGCGCCCGGCTGCTGCGGGTGATGGGGCGGTTCTTCTCGTTCGTCGACGAACACGGGCCGGGTTTCTCGGCGTTGATGCGGGGCGGCCCGGCGGCCGGGAGCAGCCGGACCAACGCGATGATCGACGAGGTGCGGCAGGCGGCGTACGAGCAGATCCTCGCGCACCTGGGGGTCGAGGAGCCGCCCGCCCGCCTGGAGCTGGTGGTGCGTTCCTGGGTGTCGCTCGCCGAGTCCACGGCGCTGATCTGGCTGGACGGGCGGCGGATCCCGCGGGGCGAGCTGGAGTTGCAGCTGGTGCACGACTTCGCGGCGCTGGCCGCGGTGAGCGCCGCGTACGACGCGGAGATGGCCGGGATCCTCACGCGGATCCTGGCCCACGAGCCGGTGGACGGGCCCTTCGGGGAGCTGGTGGCCCGGCTCGGAGCGCTGGTGGCGGCCGGGGTCGCCGGAGGGGCGCCGGCCCCGAGCTGATCTTGGCTGTGGCGGTCCCTCGCACGTCACCGATAATGCCCGCGTGATCATTGACGACGGGATCTTGTTCCGGCCGGCCGAGGAGAAGGACGCCGGCACCCTGGTGCAGCTGTACGACCAGGCTGCCCGCTGGATGCGGCAGCAGGGCATCGAGCAGTGGAAGCCGGGCGACAAGGACGCCGCGCACTTCCTGGCGAAGATGCGCGACGGCGACGTGTGGCTCGCCGGTGACACCGACGGGCGGGTGGTCGGGGCGTACGAGCTGTGGTGGTCCGACGAGGAGGCCTGGGGCGTGCAGCCTCCGGTGGCCGGGTACGTGCACCGGCTGATGGTGGCGCGCGGGGCCGCCCCCGCCGGCGCCGGGCGCCGCATGCTCGAACATGCCGAGCGGCGGATCGCCAGGACGGGACGGGAGCGGGCCCGGCTGGACTGCGTCTCCACCAACCCCCGGCTGCTCGCTTACTACCGGGCTGCGGGCTACCGGGTGGTCGGGGAGTTCCCCCACAAGGAGGGGAAGGACGGCAGGATCTACGGGGTGATCCTGCTGGAGAAGCGGCTGGACCGGCTCACCGCCGTGTGAAGACGGCGACGGTGCGGGCGGGGGTCGTGAACTCTCCTGTCTGCGCGTCGTAGGTCGCCTGCTTGACCGTGGCGTCGGAGCCCGCGGCCTGGACCGGGTGGAGGGCGTAGGCGCTGCCCGCGAGCGCGGTCAGGCGCTGGGGCTGGGCGGTGGGGGTGGCGTTGAAGACCACCACCAGGTCGCCCAGGGTCATGGTGATCACGCCCGGGGTCTCGTCCTTGCCGGAGAGGGGGAAGGCCAGCTGCTGCTGGACGGCCTCCGCGGTGGTGAGGGCGAAGGACCGTTCCATCGTACGGATCTTCAGCAGGTCTCGGTAGGCGGCCGAGGCTGCGGTGATCTCCGTGCAGCCGGGAGCGGCCGCGCCCGTCAGGAGGGGCTTCGCGTAGAGCCACTTCGAGGCGTTGTCGGCGGCCGGGGGCAGGCCGCGGCCGAAGCCGTTGCCGTCACGGCAGTCCCAGTGGACGGCGTTGAACCAGTCGCCGCTGTCGTAGGAGTTGCGGTCCAGGGACTTGGAGCGGAGCAGGTCGGTGCCCGCCTGGGAGAGGGCCGGGCCCTGGGAGAGGGCGGCCGTCGCCATGGCCAGGACCTGCATGCGGGCCCGGTCGGCGGCGGAGGTGCCCGGCGGGAGCTTGTAGGTGAGGGCGTCGGCGAGGGTCTCGTTGTCGTGGGCGTCCGCGTAGGCGAGGGCGTCGCCGGGGGCGGCCGCGTAGCCGGCGGGGGCGCCGTTGTAGTCGAGCTCGGAGCCCTTGATGCGGCGGCCGGTGGTGTCGGTGAAGGCGTACGGGGCGAGGTTCCCGGACAGGCCGACCTTGATCAGGTCCTGGGCGTGCAGCAGGCGGGCCTTCTGCTCGGCCGGGGTGCCGTTGGCCGGTGAGCCGTTGGGCGCGGTGAACAAGCCCGAGGCGAAGCCCTGGACGCGCGGGTCCTCGTCGAAGGGGCCGCCGCCGCGGACGGCGTCACGGGCCCGGTCGGAGAAGGTGGCGATGCCGGTGCCGGCCATGTTCTGCTGGGTGGCCTGGACGAAGCGGGCGTCGTTGGCGATCTCGCCGAAGTTCCAGCCCTCCCCGTAGAGGACGATCTTCTTCCCGTCGACCCCGTCCTTGGCGGGGGTGAGCTCGTCGAGGGCCTTGCGGACGGCCAGGATGTTGGCCTTCGGGTGGTGGCCCATCAGGTCGAAGCGGAAGCCGTCGACCTTGTACTCCTTCGCCCAGGTGACGATCGAGTCGACGACCAGCCGGCCCATCATCGCGTTCTCGGGGGCGGTGTTGGAGCAGCAGGTGGAGGTCGCGACGCTGCCGTCGGCGAGCAGGCGCTGGTAGTAGCCGGGGACGATGCGGTCGAGGACGGACTTGTCCGACTGCCCGGCGGCGACGGTGTGGTTGTAGACCACGTCCATCACGGTGCGCAGGCCGGCGCCGTTCAGGGACTGGACCATGCGGCGGAACTCGACCGTGCGGGCCGTGCCGTTCGGGTCGCTCGCGTACGAGCCCTCGGGGACGGTGTAGTGCAGCGGGTCGTAGCCCCAGTTGTAGGCGTCCTTCGCGGCCGCGGCGGCCACGCACGCCTGCTGCTCCTGCGAGTCCGGTGCGTAGACGGTGAGGTCGCAGGCGGGTTCGGTGCGGTCGGAGGCCTTCTCCGGGATGGTGCCGATGTCGAAGGCCGGGAGGAGGTGGACGTAGGAGGTCCCGGCGGCGGACAGGTCGCGCAGGTGGCGCATGCCCGCCGACTCGGTGTCGGTGAAGGCGAGGTACTGCCCGGGGTGGCGCGAGGTGCGGTCCGCGACGGAGAAGTCGCGGACGTGCAGCTCCTGGATCTGCGCCGAGGTGAAGGGGACGGGCGCGGGCTTGCGCAGGTCCTTCCAGCCGGGCGGGGCGAGCTTCGGGTCGGCGAGGTCCACGACCAGGCTGTGGGTGGAATCCGCGGTCAGGGCGGTGGAGTACGGGTCGGTGACGAGGTTGCGGACCACCTGGCGGGTGCTCGGCGCCCAGACGGTGACGGCGTAGCGGTACGGCTTCGCGGCCCAGCCGCGCTCGCCGCGCACCGACCAGACGCCGGTTGTGTCGTCACGGCGCATGGGCAGGGTGCGGCCGTCGAGTTCGAGGGAGACCTCCTGGGCGGTGGGGGCCCATACGGAGAGGGTGGGGCGGCCGTCCTTGAACACCGGGCCCAGGGGCGCCGTGTTGGCGTACAGGTCGTCGAGGACGCCGGCGAGCTGGACGCCGGTCGCGGCGAGGACGGCGCCGTTGGCCGCCCGGGCGCTCGCGACGAGCTGGCCGCGCAGGGCCTCGCGGACCCGGTCGCGGTCGCGGGGGTCGACGGTGAAGGCGGTGTACGCCGCCAGGTGCGGGAACTTCTGCTTCTGGGCGGCGGTGAGCTCGGACCGGTTCAGCCGCAGCCACCGGGCCTGGCCGGTCAGGGTGCCGTTCTCGGCCTTGACGGCGCCCTCCCGGGAGGCGAGGAGCTGTACGGAGGCGGCGGCCGCGGGGGCGTTCCAGGCGAGGGTGTCGCGGTCGATCCAGACGGCCTGGGCCTTGGTGAGGTCGAGGGCGGCCGCCGATCCGGCGGGCTGCGGGAGGAGGTAGTGCTCCGTGCCGCCGAGCATCCAGACCTCGTGGCCGGTGGTCTTCAGGTCGAGGGACTGGTCGGTGGGGAGGTCCTTCTCGTCGCCCTTGTGGAGGATGTAGCCGAGGCTGGTGGCCCCGGCCGCGAGCGGGACCTCGTAGACCGCGCCGTAGGAGTCGGTGCGGGTGGGGAGCAGCGGCTTGGACCAGTCGGTCGGGGTCGCGGCGCCGGTCCAGACGTGCAGGCCCCAGCCGTCGTAGGCGCCGTCGGGGCGCTGGTAGTGCAGGACGGCCTTGGAGGTGTCCTGGGGCGGGTA
Organism: Streptomyces sp. NPDC088762; assembly: GCF_044750905.1. NCBI lineage: Bacteria > Bacillati > Actinomycetota > Actinomycetes > Kitasatosporales > Streptomycetaceae > Streptomyces > Streptomyces sp. NPDC088762. Next base: position 213,425 of record NZ_JBIVKT010000010.1, on the reverse strand, counting down.
GGCGGGCCGGTCGGTGCGGGCGGGTTCCTTGCCCTGCTCCAGCCAGATCTCACCGGTCTTCGTCACGTCGATGGTGCGGTCGGCGGCGACGTCCTTGTTGCCGTCCTTGTCGATGACGAGGTAGCCGACGGAGGAGGCACCGGGCTTGAGCTTGACGTGGGCGAAGGCGCCGTACGCGTCGCGGCCGGTGAAGTCGTGCCCGGCGGGCCAGGGCGTCGCCTCGCCGTCGGCGAGGTCGCCCCAGGCGTACAGGCGCCAGTTCGTGTAGTCGCCGTCGGGCCGGTTGTAGTGGACGACGGCGTAGTCGCGCTGGGTGGCGGTGGGAACCTCGGCGGGCGGGACCTGGCCGGAGGTGGACTGGGCGAGGGCGCTCGCGGTGCGGCCGGCGGAGTCGACGACGACGGCCTTGTAGCGCAGGGGCGTTCCGGCGGGGGCGGTGAGGTGCTGGGTGACCTTGTACGGGGCGTGGTCGGCGGAGCCGAGGACCTGCCACCTGTCGGTGCCGGTCTGGGCGGCGAACACGACGCGGTTCAGGCCGCCGCCGGTCACGTCGGCGGTGAGCTCGACGGTTCCGGTGGCGCCCGCGGCCGGCGCCTTGAGGGTCAGGGCGGGCTTGGCGGCGGGGGCCGGGAGGGGGGCGGTGCCCTGGAGGACGACCGAGCCGAAGGCGGGGACGACGACGGTGAGCTTGCCGGCCGAGGAGGCGCGGATCAGCGCGGTGCCGCCGTGGAGGGTGCGGTACTGCGCGCCGGCGGGGGCGTCGATCTCCACGGCCCTGGACTCGGTCCCGTTGTTGGCGGCGACGAGGTACTCGGTGCGGCTGCGGCTGTCCGTGCGGGCGAAGGCGTAGACGGAGCCGTCGCTGAGGCGCTCGCTCTGCATGCCGTCCCGCAGGGCGGGGTGGTCCTTGACCAGCTTCGAGAGAGCACTGATCTGCTGGTAGAGCGGGTGCCCCGGATCGTAGGCATCGCTCGCGTGCGTGCGCACTGTTCCGAGCTGGTCGTCGTCGACGTAGTCGGCGACCCGGGAGGCGAACAGCGGCTGGCGGGCGTCCTTGTCGCCGCCCGCACCCGTGAAGCCCTGCTCGTCGCCGGAGTAGACCACCGGATTGCCCCGGGAGAAGAACATCAGCTCATTGGCCAGCCGGTAGCGCTCCAGCAGCTCCTGCTCGCCGGCGCCCGGCCGGTCCTGCTTCAGGAAGGTGCCGAAGCGGCCCATGTCGTGGTTGCCGAGGAAGGTCACCTGCTCGTAGGCGTTGGCCTTGTCGGTGGTGTACCGGTAGTCGTCACCGAAGACGGAGGCCAGCCTCCCGGCTCCCGCGCCCTGGGAGGCGTAGGCGCGGATCGCGTCCTGGAGCGGGAAGTCGAGGGTGGCGTCGAGCCGCCCGCGCGTCACGTACGGAGAGGTGACCGCGGTGTCGGCGGAGTAGACCTCGCCGAACATGAAGAAGTCGTCGCGGCCGCGCTTGGCCGCGTACTTGTCCAGCGCGGTGGCCCACTGCGTCCAGAACTCCGTGTTGACGTGCTTGACGGTGTCGATACGGAACCCGTCGATGTCGAAGTCCCGGACCCACTTCTCGTAGATCTTCTCCATCCCGTCGACGACCTCGGGACGCTCGGTCCACAGGTCGTCGAGACCGAAGAAGTCGCCCTGCCCGGAGGACTCGCCGGCGAAGGTGGAGTCACCGCGGTTGTGGTACATCGCCGGGTCGTTGAGCCACGCCGGCGACTTGAGGTCCTTCTTCGCGTCGGGCACGAAGGGGGTCCGCGGGAAGGACCCGGCACCGACCTTCGGGAACTTCCCCTTCCCCGCCGCGTAGTCCGCGTCGTCGAACGGCACCCCGTCCTTGGTCAGGTACGGGAACGCCCCCTTCGACAGGTACGAGTAGGACGCCTCCCGGTAGTCGACGACATCGGCGGTGTGGTTGGTGATGACGTCGAAGAAGACCTTCATCCCCTTCCCGTGCGCCTTCTCCACGAGCCGCTCCAGATCGGCGTTGGTGCCGAAGTGCGGGTCGACCTGCGTGAAGTCGGTGATCCAGTAGCCGTGGTAGCCGGCGGAGACGTCATCGCCCTTCCCCTGCACCGGCTGGTTCTTGAAGATCGGCGCCATCCAGATGGCGGTCGTCCCCAATCCCTTGATGTAGTCGAGCCGGTCGGTGAGCCCCTTGAGGTCGCCGCCCTGGTAGAAGCCCTTGTCCGTCGGGTCCAGGCCGGTCTCCAGCCGGGTGCCGGTCAGACCGCCCCGGTCGTTGCGCGGATCGCCGTTCGCGAACCGGTCCGGGAGGACGAAGTAGAACTGCTCCCGGGTCAGGTCGTGACGGGCCGGCTCGGCGGCCAGCTTGGCGTCCGAGGGCGGGGCGGGCGGCCTGGCCGTGGCGGCCGCGGCGGGGAGGGCGGGCAGGAGCGTCACGGCCAGGGCGGCGGCGAGGACTCCTGCTGCAGGGCGTCTCAAGGCGAATCTCCTCGTGGATGAGGGCCGCCCGGCGGTGGCGGGGAAGAAGGTGCCGGGCGGCCCTGGCAGGTGGGGCGAGGGCTCAGCTGCGCCAGGTGTCGGTCAGCGTGATCGTGCCGCTCGCGGGGACGGTGGCCGTACGGTTGGCGCCGCTCTCCCAGGTGACGTTGCCGGAGCCGTCCTTGCGGATGTACTTGTACGCGAAGGAGGTCCCGGCCGGGAGCGTGACGTCGAGCTTCCACACGGGATAGGCGGCGGGGTCGAGCTTCAGCGCGCTGCCGGTGTTCCAGCCGCCGAGCTCGGCACGGTCGCCGGCGACGTAGACGTTCTCACCCGGCACGGTGGTGGCGTTGACCGCGAAGGAGGCACCCGCGCTCGTCGCGGGCGGCGTGGAGCCGGAGCAGGTCCGCGCACCGGCGTGCAGCGCGAGCGCCGTCCCCGCCGGGAGGGTGGCGGAGAAGCGCCCACCCGAGTCCACGGTCACCGTACGGCCGCTCTGGACGTCGCAGTAGGCGCCGCCCGGCAGGGAGGTCTGGAAGGTCCGGCTGAGCGCCGAGCCCTCGTGGTTGATGGCGACGTACGCCTTGGTTCCGCGCCCGAAGGCGATCTGGTCCGCGCCGTTGTCCCACCAGTTGGTGACGGCCTGACCGCGGGCCGCGTTGCGGAAGCCGACCATGGAGGAGATCTCCCGCCAGGCGTGCTGGCACTTCCATCCGTCGGCGTAACAGGCGCTCACCGCGCCGCCGTTGGGCGGACCGGCGTCCTTGTCACTCCACTCGTACCCGGAGTGCACGTCGGGAGACCCGTACGGCCAGGCCAGCATGAACACGCTGGCGAGCGTGTAGTCGGACCCGTTCTTGTAGGTGAGGGTGTCACCACCGCGCTCGGTGTCGTGATTGTCGACGAAAACAGCCGACTGCGCACTCGCCGTGTACCCCCAGGCCTCACCGAAGTTCTTCAGGTACGCCAGGTTCTCGTTCTGGAAGACCCGCTTCAGATCCCGCGCGTACCGGAACTCCTGCACGTCCCCGTTCCCGAGGTACTCACTCGGCGACACGGCCTCACCGGCGCCGTGGATGGCCTCCTGCTTCCAGTAGACCCCCGGAGCGGTCAGCCGGGACTTGATGGCGGCGAGGTCGGCGGCGGGCATGTGCTTGGCGGCGTCGATCCGGAACCCGTCGACACCGAGCGACAGCAGATCGTTCAGATAGCCGGCGATCCGCCCCCGCACGTACTCCTCACCGGTGTCCAGATCGGCCAGCTGCACGAGCTCGCAGTTCTGGACGTTGCCCTTGTCCTGGTAGTTCGAAATCACCGCCCGGCAGTCGTCCATGTCGGCCCCGGAGTAGAGACCCGGGTACCCGTACTTCGTGTACGAACTCCCGCCCGTCCCCACGCCGTCCCCGGCAGCCATGTGGTTGATCACCGAGTCGGCGACGACCTTCACCCCGGCCGCGTGGCACGTGTCGACCATGGCCTTGAAGGCGGCCCGGTCCCCGAGCCGCCCGGCGATCTTGTAGCTGACGGGCTGGTACGAGGTCCACCACTGGGAGCCCTGGATGTGCTCCTGCGGCGGCGACACCTGCACGAACCCGTACCCGGCCGGCCCGAGCGATTGGGTACAGGCCTTGGCCACGGACTCGAACCGCCACTCGAACAGCACGGCGGTGACGTCCTTGTCCCCTGGCGGGGCGGCGGAAGCCTGCGGAGCGTATCCGGTGACCGCGGCGAGCGCACCGGCGGCGAACAGGCCGGCGACGACGGCGCGCAAGGGTCTGGCAGCACTGACAGACATGTGGGGGGCCTCCTGGCGGGAGAGGTGGGGATTGTCCGCGACCGTAGAGGTGCAGCCCCGGCTGTTGCAAGAGTTTGCGCAAGAGATTGCAGAATTGTTTCCGGCCACCCCCGGCCTTTGACCAGTGATCCACTTCAGTGAGACGCTGCCGCGTGACTTCGAAGCAGACCGGCATCTCATCGGCGCGATATTCGGCCTGGTCTTCATCCAGGTGAACGCCGCCGCCCTGCCCCCGGCCGCCGGAATCCCCCTCCGCGTCCTCGCGATCGCCGCGTTCCTCCGCCTGTTCATCACCCTGCGCCGGGCCCGCACCGCGACGTCCGACGACGCCACCCCACCGCGCACCTTCGGCCGGGGCTACCTCGTCGTGGTGGCCGCCGAGGTCCTGGCCGCCGCGACCGGCCTCTTCGTCATCAACCGCGTCCTGCACGTCCCGAACGCCTCGGTCGGCTGGCTCGCCCTGGTGGTAGGCCTCCACTTCTTCGGCCTCGCGGCCGTCTGGGCCATGCCCCGCCTGCACTGGCTGGCCGCGGCCATGACCACCTGCGGCGCCACCGGCCTGGCCCTGGCCGCCTACGACGCCCCCACCGCCGCCATCGCCACGGTGGCAGGCATCACCCCAGGCGCCTTGCTCCTCACCTCCGTCTGGCGGAACCTCACACCGGCCGGCAAGACCCCCCAAAACGCGTAGGCTGTCGCCTGCGTCAGACAGAGAAGCCGGAGATCTTCTGCGGCGTCACCCGGACCACCAGCCGAAGGACCTCGTCCGGCTCCGGGGGCGGGTCCTCACCGAGGTACTTCTGCGAGAGCTCGCGCGGAAGCGACTTCTCCGGGTCTTCGATCAGTTCGACGGTGCCGCGGATGTCCACGGAGTGGTACGGGTTCGCGATGTCGTAACTCGTTGAAGTCCAACACGACCTCACCGTTCTCTCCGACATGCCTACGTGCTCTGGCTGCATGGAACCAACCCAGGTCCCCGGTTCTTCCCGACGCAGCAGCCCATGACTCACCCGGTCAACGGCGGTGATACGCATGACGGTTGAAGTGGCCGCAAGGACCGGGCCCACAGCCGGCGGCGGACGCCGAACCGGCCGAAGCACGTAGCGATCCAACGCGCCACCAGCCACAGACGGCGGCGGACGCCAAGCCCGGCGCAGCGCGTAGCGAACTGACGCGCGCGCTGTCCCGCCCCGCTCGCCTCGCGGGCGCTGACGGGGCTGCCGGTTCGCCCGGAGGGCGCGACCTCCGGGCGGTGGCGCTCCGGCGGGCCGGTCATGGCCGGTCCCCCTCGCCCCCCCCGGCCATTCCCCTGGGGGCTTCCCGGCGGTCTGTTGGCGTTTCGGGGTGGGCCGGTCTGTCAAGGGTGGCCGGAGGCCATCGCGAAGCGACGCGACGAAGGAGCGCCCTTGACAGGCCGGCGCGCCCCGAAAGGACAGTGGACCGCCGGGAAGCCCCCAGGCACTCTCCCGGCCCCGCCCGGCACAACCCCCAAGCCCAGCCACCGGCTGGGCCCGGTTCGCTCGGGAGGGGGTGGAAGCGGACCCGCACAACGCAGGCCCCCGCCCCCTCAGCCCCCCGGCCCCGGCCCCGGCCCCGTAGACCCCCGCACCACCAGCTCCGGCTGGAACACGTACTCCGTGCGCTGGACGGGGGTGCCGCCCACCGCCTCCAGGAGGGCGCCGACCGCCGCCGTCGCCATCGCGCGCACCGGCTGGCGGACCGTGGTCAGGGGCGGGTCCGTGAAGGCGATCAGCGGCGAGTCGTCGAAGCCGACCACCGACACGTCCTCCGGCACCCGCAGCCCCCGCTCCCGGGCGGCCCTGATGACGCCGAGGGCCATCGGGTCGCTCCCGCACACCACCCCCGTGCAGCCCCGGTCCAGCAGGGCTCCGCCCGCCGCGTGGCCGCCCTCGACCGTGAACAGCGTGCGCTGGATCAGGCCTTCGGCGTCGGCCCCCGGCCGCGCGGCCAGGAACCCCTGCTCCTTGCGGGCCGACGGGACGTACCGGGTCGGGCCGATCGCCAGGCCGATGCGCCGGTGCCCGAGCTCCTCCAGGTGCCGTACCGCCATGTCCGCCGCCGCCCGGTCGTCCGGGGAGATGAAGGGGGCGTTCACCCGGTCGTTGAAGCCGTTGATCAGGACGAAGGGAACACCCCGCGCGGCGAGCCGCTGGTAGCGCGCCGGGTCCGCCGCCGCGTCGGCGTGCAGGCCCGACAGGAAGACGATCCCGGTGACGCCGCGCTCCTCCAGCTGCTCCACCAGCTCGTCCTCGGTGGCGCCGCCCGGAGTCTGCGTGCACAGCACCGGCGTGTACCCGTGCCCGGCCAGCGCCTGCTCTATGACCTGGGCGAACGCCGGGAAGATCGGGTTGGTCAGCTCCGGGATGAGCAGTCCCACCAACCCGTTGCTGCGCCGCTTGAGCCGCACCGGCCGTTCGTAGCCCAGCAGGTCGAGCGCGGCCAGCACCTTGTGCCGGGTGCCGGCCGCCACTCCCGACTTGCCGTTCAGCACACGGCTGACGGTCGCCTCGCTGACCCGGGCCTGCGCGGCGATGTCCGTCAGCCTCAGGGGCGTGCCGGAGGGGGAGGTCACACCTCCCACCACACCGCCGTGTCGGCCGGCAGGACGTCCGGCTCCGCGAGCTCCCCGCTGGCCAGCAGTACGGTGCCCGGCGCGGGCAGCCGTACCGGTGCGCCGGTGGTGTTCACCGTGCACACGAAGTCCCCCCGCCGGAAGGCCAGCACGCCGTCCGGGGCGGGCAGCCACTCCACGGAGTCGCCCGCGCCCAGCTCGGCCCGCTCCCGGCGGATCCGCAGCGCGGAGCGGTACGTCTCCAGCGTCGACGCCGGGTCCCCGGTCTGCGCCTCGACGCTCAGGCCCGCCCATTCGGCCGGCTGCGGCAGCCAGCTGCCGCCGCTCCCGAAGCCGTACGGGGCCCGGTCGCCGGACCACGGGATCGGTACGCGGCAGCCGTCGCGCAGCCCGTCCTGGCCGTTCGCCTTGAAGAAGGAGGGGTCCTGGCGCACCTCGTCCGGCAGGTCCAGGACCTCGGGCAGGCCGAGCTCCTCGCCCTGGTAGACGTACGCCGACCCGGGCAGGGCCAGCATCAGCAGGGCGGCGGCCCGGGCCCGGGCCAGGCCCTGCGCCCCGCCCCCGTAGCGCGTCACGTGCCGTACGACGTCGTGGTTGGACAGCACCCACGTCGTCGGCGCGCCCACCGGGCGCATCGCGTCGAGCGAGTCGTCGATGGTGGCGCGCAGCGCGTCGGCGTCCCAGCCGGTGTTCAGGTAGTGGAAGTTGAAGGCCTGGTGCAGCTCGTCGGGCCGCAGGTACAGCGCGGTCCGGGCCGTGCTCGGCGTCCAGGCCTCGGCGACGCCGATCCGGTCGCCCGCGTACTCGTCCAGCACCGTCCGCCAGGAGCGGTAGATCTCGTGGACCCCGTCCTGGTCGAAGAAGGGGAGCACCTGGTTGCCCAGCAGCTTCAGCTGCTCGCCGCGCCCCAGGTCGGGCAGGCCGGGCGCCTTGACGAGGCCGTGGGCGACATCGATGCGGAACCCGTCGACGCCCAGGTCCAGCCAGAACCGCAGCACGGACCGGAACTCGTCCTGGACGGCGGGGTGTTCCCAGTTGAAGTCGGGCTGCTCGGGGGCGAAGAGGTGCAGGTACCACTCCCCGTCCGCGACCCGGGTCCACGCCGGGCCGCCGAAGATCGACTCCCAGTCGTTGGGCGGGAGTTCCCCGGCGGCGCCCCGTCCCGGGCGGAAGTGGAAGCGCTCGCGCAGCGGGGTGCCGGGGCCTTCGCGGAGCGCCTGCTTGAACCATTCGTGCTGGTCGGAGCAGTGGTTGGGGACCAGGTCCACGATGATCCGCAGGCCCAGCTCATGCGCTTCGCGGATCACGGCGTCGGCGTCGTGCAGGGTGCCGAACATCGGGTCGATGGCCCGGTAGTCGGCGACGTCGTAGCCGGCGTCGGCCTGCGGCGAGGCGTAGAAGGGGCTGAGCCAGACGGCGTCGACGCCCAGCTCCTTGAGGTAGGGCAGGCGGCTGCGGATGCCTTCGAGGTCCCCCATGCCGTCTCCGTTGGAGTCGGCGAAGCTGCGCGGATAGACCTGGTAGATCACCGCTTCTCTCCACCAGCCGGGCTGGGTGCCGGTGGAGGTGGGAAGTGTCTCGGCGAGGTGCTGGGTCATGTCGTCCTTGAAGAGATCGGGCCGGAAGGTACGTCGGGCGGGCAGGGTGGTCAGCCCTTGGTGGCGCCCGCCGTCATGCCGGCGACGAGGTGACGCTGGGCGAATACGAAGAAGATCGCCGCGGGGATCGCGATGAGGACCGAGGCGGCGCTCATCGCACCCCAGTTGGAGGTGTACTGCGTGACGAAGGTCTGGAGCCCGCCGGCCAGCGTGAGGTTCTCCTCGCCGACCATGAAGGCGGAGGCGTACGCGACTTCGCCCCAGGCGGTGATGAAGGCGTAGAAGCCGGTGACGGCGAGGCCCGGCTTGGCGAGCGGCAGGATGAGCCGCCAGAAGGTGCCGAAGGGGTTGAGGCCGTCGACGCGGCCGGACTCGTCGATCTCCACCGGGATGGTGTCGAAGAAGCCCTTCATCATCCAGGCGCAGAACGGCACGGCGATGGTGAGGTAGGTGATGATCAGGCCGACCGGCTGGTTGAGCAGCCCGAGATCGCCCATCAGGTTGTAGAGCGGGACGATGAGGATGGCCATCGGGAACATCTGCGTGATGAGCAGGGTCCACATCAGCGGCTTCATTCCGGGGAACTTGAAGCGGCTGACGGCGTATCCGGTGGTGGCGGCGATGAACACGCCGAGGACGGTGGTGACGCCGGCGACGAGGACCGAGTTGCCGAACCAGCTGAGGAAGTGGCTCGACTCCAGCAGGTAGCGGTAGTTGCCGAGGGTCGGTTCCTTGACGAAGTCGGTGGTGATCGCGTGCTGCGCGGGCTTGAGCGAGGTCAGCAGGATCCACAGCACCGGGAAGACGGCGATGACGGACGCGGCGAGCAGCGTGAGGTGCAGGCCGGCGGAGGCGAGCGGGGAGCGGCTGCCCCGGCCGCGGGCGGCGGGGGTCCGGGCGGCGGGCGTGCGGGGGGCCGGCGAACCGGTGGTGGACGTATCGGTGGTCATGGTCACCACACCTCTCCCTGCTTGCGCAGCGAGCGCCGGTACACCAGCGCGAAGATCATGAGCAGCAGGAGGATCAGCACGCCCCAGGTGGCGGAGACGGCGAAGTCGCGCGGGCTCGTGATGAACGCCTCGCGGAAGGCCTGGGTCACCAGGATCTCGGTGGAGTCCCCCGGTCCGCCGCGGGTGAGCAGGAAGATCACCGGGAACATGTTGAAGGTCCAGATGGTGGAGAGCAGGATCACCGTCATGCTCACGGCGCGCAGACCGGGCAGGGTGATGTGCCGGAACCGCTGCCAGGCGGTGGCGCCGTCCATCTCGGCGGCTTCGTAGAGCTCGCCGGGGATCGACTGCAGTCCGCCGAGCAGGGCGACCATCATGAAGGGGACGCCGAGCCAGACGTTGACGGCGATGACCGAGAACTTGGCCCAGGTCGGGTCGTCGAGCCACGGGACGGCCGCGATGCCGCCGCCGTCGAGGAGCTTGTTGAGGATGCCGTTGTCGCGGTTGAAGAGGAACCGCCAGGCGAAGACGGAGACGAAGCCGGGGACGGCCCAGGGCAGGATGAGCGCCATGCGGTAGGCGGCGCGGCCCTTGAAGTCCCGGTTCAGCATGTTCGCGAGGACCAGGCCGAGCGTGAAGGTGATCGACACGCACCCGACGGTCCACAGCACCGTCCACACCAGCCGCTGGAGGAAGACCGGGTCGCCCAGCACGGCGACGTAGTTGTCGAGTCCGACGAACTCGTACGTGGCCTCGAGGTGGCGGGCGCCGATGGTACGGGAGACGTTGCGCTCGTTGGCGTCGGTCAGCGACAGGTAGACGCCCTTGACGAGCGGCCAGCCGATGATCACGCCGAGGACGAGCACCACCGGGGCGACCATGGCCCAGGCGTACCAGTGGGTGGCGAGGGCGCGCCTCAGTCCGCCGTTGTTCCCGCTGTCAGTCCTGCGGCTCCGGCCGCGGGCCACGACGCTGTCGTCGTCGCCCGCGGCCTTCGCCACCGACTGGCTGGTGTGAGCAGCCATGGTTTCTGTTACTTCCAGCCCTTGAGGATCTTGCGGAACTCGGCGCCGGCCGCCTTGGCGGCGTCCTCGGGGCTCGACGCCCCGGTGATCGCCTTGGTGTACTCGACCTTCAGCGGCTCGAAGAGGGAGCCGTTCTCCGGGATCCAGGCGCGCTCGACGGCCTTGTCCACGGCCGGCTTGAAGAACTGCACCATCTCGCTGCTCTTGACGTCCGGCTGGTCGTAGGCGGCGGTGCGGGTGGGGAGCAGGCTCAGCTCCTTGGCCGACTGCACCTGGACCTCCTGCGAGGTCATGTACTCGACGAAGGCGTGGGCCGCGGCACGGTTCTTCGAACCGGCGTAGACGGCGAGGTCGTGGCCGCCCTGCGGGGCGCCCGCCTTGACGGAGCCGGCCGGGACGGGGGCGACGCCGAGGTTGGCCTTGTCCTTGAACTGGTCACCGGCGTAGCTGTCGGCGACCGCCCACGGGCCGTTGATCATCATGGCGGCCTGCCCGGTCTTGAAGGCAGTCTGCATGTTGTTCCAGCCGTCGGTGGCGTTGGTGATCGCCGCGCCGGAGGTGACCAGGTCGCGGGCGGTCTTGAAGGCCTTGACGCCGGCCGCGTTGTCCACGGTGACGGTCTTGTTCTTCGCGTCGACCAGGTCGCCGCCCTCGCCGTAGATCAGCGGGAGGAACCAGTAGGAGTCGTCGCCGCGCAGGTAGAGCCCGGCCTTGCCGGTCTTCTCCTTGATGGCCGCGGCGGCGGTCTTCAGCTCCTCCAGCGTCTTGGGCGGCTGGACACCGGCGTCCGCGAGCATCTTCTTGTTGTAGAAGAGGCCGAGGGTGTCGATGACCTGCGGAACGGCGTAGGTCTTGCCCTCGTACTTGCCGCTGGCGGCCGCCTGCGGCAGGAACTCGGCGTCGACCTTCTTGGCCGTCTCGGCCGGTACCTCGTCGAGGTACTGGAGGGAGGCGAAGTCCGCGACCCAGCCGACGTCGGCGCGGATCACGTCAGGGGCGTCGGAACCGCTGCTGAAGGCGTTCTTGACCTTGTTCTGCGCGTCGCCGTACGGGACGTTGACGTACTTGACGGTCACCTTCGGGTGCTTCGCGGTGAACGCCTCGGCGATCTTCTGGAAGCTGGCCTTCTCGGCGTCGTTGGAGGTGTCCCACCACGTGACCGTGCCGGAAAGCTCGCCGCCGGCCTTGGTTTCGCCACCGTCGCCCTTGTCACCGCCGCAAGCCGTCGCCGCGAGCGCCAGGGTCGCGACCAGCGCGGTGGCCGCTATGCCACGCCGCATATGAACTCCTTCGATGATCCCGGCCGCGCCCTCGCGGTCCCGAGTTGCCAGGAACGTAACAAGACTGAAAGCCGACCGAAAGAGCTTGCGGCAATTTTCTGCAAGACCCGGGGATCGTTACATCCGCGTGTCCGGACGGTTGCCGCAGCTTGCTGTTAGTTCGAGTCACCTTCGAGCCTCCGGGCCCGCAACCAGGGGGCGTGTGCTCGCGTTGACCCCGATATGACCCACGAGCTGACGGCCGCCCCGCTTGCAAGCGCTTCCAGCAATACCACCGCAAACGGCGGCTGGTGGCGTGATGCCGTCATCTATCAGGTGTACGTCAGGTCCTTCGCCGACAGCGACGGCGACGGCGTCGGGGACCTGCGCGGGGTCCGCGAGCGCCTCCCCCACCTGGCCCGCCTCGGGGTCGACGCCGTGTGGCTCACCCCCTTCTACGTCTCCCCGCAGGCGGACGGCGGCTACGACGTGGCGGACTACCGTGCCGTCGACCCGCTCTTCGGGGACCTCTCCGACGCCGACGAGCTGGTCCGGGCCGCGCACGCGCTGGGACTGCGGGTCATCGTCGACGTCGTGCCGAACCACACCTCCGAGCGGCACCCGTGGTTCCGCGCCGCCCTCGCCGGGGAGCCCGGGGCCCGGGAGCGCTACCTCTTCCGCCCGGGCCGGGGCACCGCCGGGGAGCTGCCGCCCAACGACTGGGAGTCGGTCTTCGGCGGGCCGGCCTGGACCCGCGTCGCGGACGGCGCCTGGTACCTGCACCTCTTCGCGCCCGAGCAGCCCGATCTGGACTGGGGCCACCCCGAGGTCGCCGCCGAGTTCACCTCCGTGCTGCGGTTCTGGCTCGACCTCGGCGTCGACGGCTTCCGCATCGACGTCGCCCACGGCATGGTCAAGGCCTCCGGGCTGCCCGACATCGGCCGCGGCGCCCAGGCCACCCTCATCGGCACCGAGCCGCTCCCCTTCTTCGACCAGGACGGGGTCCACGAGATCCACCGCTCCTGGCGCCGGCTCCTGGACTCCTACGAGGGGCAGCGCATCGGCGTCGCCGAGGCCTGGGCCCCGACCTCCGAACGGCTCGCCCTCTACGTCCGGCCCGACGAGATGCACCAGGCCTTCAACTTCCGTTTCCTGAACTGCCCGTGGAACACCGCCGCCATGCGGACCGTCATCGACGAGTCGCTGGCCGCCACCGCCTCGGTGGGCGCGCCGACGACGTGGGTGCTGTCCAACCACGACGTCGTACGGCACGTGACGCGCTACGGGGGCGGGGCGCAGGGCCTGGCCCGGGCCCGGGCCGCCGCCCTGCTGATGCTGGCCCTGCCCGGGTCGGCGTACGTCTACCAGGGCGAGGAGCTCGGCCTGCCCGAGGTCCTGGACCTGCCGGACGCCGCCCGGCGCGACCCGGCCTTCCTGCGCACCGCCGGACAGGACGGGCTGCGCGACGGCTGCCGGATCCCGCTGCCCTGGTCGGGGGACGGGCCCCCGTACGGCTTCGGGCCGGCCGGCAGCTGGCTCCCCCAGCCCGCCGACTGGGCCGGCCTCAGCGTCGCCGCCCAGACCGGCGACCCGCACTCCACGCTGGAGCTCTACCGGGCCGCCCTGGAGCTGCGGCGCGCGCTCCCCGGCCTCGGGGCCCCGGAGGCGGGGGCGCTGACCTGGCTGCCCGCTCCGGAAGGCGTCCTCCTCTTCACCCGGCCCGGTTTCGCCTGCACCCTCAACAGCCGCCCGGCCCCCATCGAACTGCCCGCACCCGGCCGTCCCGTGCTCTCCAGCTCGCCGGTGGAGACGGACGGCCGCACCGTCCGTCTTCCGCCGGATTCGTGCACGTGGTGGGCATTTTGACGTGGCGGCCGGTACAGTCCCATCCCGTGACCGCACGGCTAGCCGACATCGCAGCCCAGGCGGGGGTCAGCGAAGCCACAGTCAGCCGCGTGCTCAACGGCAAGCCCGGCGTGGCCGCCGGCACCCGTGAGTCCGTGCTGGCCGCGCTCGACGTGCTCGGTTACGAGCGGCCCGTACGGCTGCGCCAGCGCAGCGCCGGGCTCGTCGGGCTGATAACCCCCGAACTGGACAACCCCATCTTTCCGGCGCTCGCCCAGGTCATCGGGCAGGCGCTGACCCGCCAGGGCTACACGCCGGTGCTGGCCACGCAGACGCCCGGCGGGTCCACCGAGGACGAGCTGACCGAGATGCTGGTCGACCGGGGGGTCTCCGGGATCATCTTCGTCTCCGGACTGCACGCCGACACCACGGCCGACATGGGCCGCTACGACCAACTCCGCGGGCAGGGCGTCCCGTACGTCCTCATCAACGGGTTCTCCGACAAGGTGCGGGCCCCCTTCGTGTCCCCCGACGACCGGGCCGCGATGCACCTCGCCGTCACCCACCTCACCGCTCTCGGGCACACCCGCATCGGGCTCGCGGTCGGGCCGAAGCGGTTCGTGCCGGTGCTGCGCAAGATCGAGGGCTTCCGGACCGCGATGAAGGAACGGCTCGGGCTCCGCGAGGCCGAGACCGAGGAGCTGATCCAGCACTCGCTGTACTCGCTGGAGGGCGGCCAGGCCGCCGCGGCCGCGCTCATCGCGCGCGGCTGCACGGCGGTGGTGTGCGCCAGCGACATGATGGCGCTCGGCGCGATCCGGGCAGCCCGGCAGCAGGGGCTGAAGGTGCCGCAGGAGGTGTCGGTGGTCGGTTTCGACGACTCCCCGCTCATAGCGTTCACCGATCCGCCGCTCACCACGATCCGGCAGCCCGTGCAGGCCATGGGACAGGCGGCCGTCCGGACGCTGCTGGAGGAGATCGGCGGTACGCCGGCCCCGCACAGCGAATTCGTCTTCCTGCCCGAGCTGGTCGTGCGCGGCTCCACGGCGTCCGGTCCCGGGCAGCGCGGAAGGACGTAACGGGCGTGAAGGACGTAAGGGCCACGTGTCGTCCGTAGGGCTGAGCGGCTGCGTGGAAGACCGTCCCGAGGGATGATCGGAGGCGAGATCGCATCTGGCAGACTCCTATCCCATGGGTGAAGCGAGCGTGAAGACACTGGAAACCCGGACGGATGTCTCGTCACCCACGGTGAGCGAGCTCGAGACCCGCCCGGGGTCCGATCGCGCGCTGCTGAGCCGGCTGCGGTCCCCGCGCCGGCCGCGGATCTGGTTCGAGATCGTGCTCATCGCGGTCAGCTACTGGACGTACTCGCTGATCCGCAACGCGGTCCCCGAACAGAAGGGGGCCGCTCTCGCGAACGCCGACTGGATCTGGGGCGTCGAGCGCTCCCTCGGCATCGCCATCGAGCAGTCGGTCAACCACGCGGTCAACTCGGTGACCTGGCTGATCGTGGGCATGAACTACTACTACGCCACGCTCCACTTCATCGTGACCATCAGCGTACTGGTGTGGATCTACCGCTTCCATCCCGGGCGTTACGCGGCCACCCGCCTGGTTCTCTTCGCCACCACGGGCGTGGCCCTGGTCGGCTACTACTTCTACCCGCTCGCGCCGCCCCGGCTGATGAACGGGCAGAGCTTCGTCGACACCGTGCTGGTCCACCACACCTGGGGCTCCATGGCCTCCGGGAACCTCAAGCACATGTCGAACCAGTACGCCGCCATGCCCTCGATGCACATAGGGTGGTCGCTCTGGTGCGGGCTGACGATCTTCGCGGTCGCCTCCGCCCCCTGGGCCCGGATCCTGGGTCTGCTCTACCCGACGGCGACCCTCGTCGTCATCGTGGCCACCGCCAACCACTTCTGGCTCGACGCCGTGGGCGGCATGCTCTGCCTGGCCTTCGGCTTCGCCCTCTCGCGGACCTGGTACGGCTCGCTCCCGCACCGGCTGCCGCGCCACCCCGTGCACGTCGGCCCGCACCCCTTCTCCGCTGCGCTGAACCGCTTCCGGCGGTAGTACGGGGTCATGCCCGCCGGTAGCGGTTCAGCCGCCGGCAGCGGGTTTGGCCGCCGGGAGCCGCTTCAGCGACCGCCGTCCCGGTGTGTGATCCGGCCGCCCGACATCGTGAGGCGGACCGGTGCCTCGGCCAGCTCGTCCGGCGGGGCCGTGACCGGGTCGAGGCCGAAGGCCGTCAGGTCCGCCCGGCAGCCGGGCGCGATCCGGCCCGCCACCCGCTGCTCCCCGGCCGCGAGCGCCGCGTGCGAGGTCAGCCCCTCCAGCGCCATCAGCCCCGTCAGGCCTGGGCCCGCCGAGGCCGCGCCCAGCGGGCTGCGGGCGGTGACCAGCACCCGGCGGGCGTCGTAGTGGGCGATGGGCCAGTCCGACCCGAGCGCGAGGACGGCTCCCGCGTCCCGCAGGTCCCGGCAGCGCCAGGCCCGGCCGGCCCGCTCCCCGCCCAGCCGCTTCGACCACTCGTCGGTGTGGTCGGCGCGGGTGTAGGCGGTGTGCGGCGGCTGCATGGAGGCGATCACCCCGAGTTCGGCGAACCGCTTCAGCTGGTCGTCGGGGACCGTCTCGATGTGCTCGATCCGGTGCCGCATCCGGGCCTGCTCGCCGAGGGTCGCCACCGTGTCCAGGACGTGGCGGACGGCCGCGTCGCCGATGGCGTGGGTCGCGGTGCGCACCCCCGCCGCGTCGAGGACCCGTACGGCACGGGCGTAGGCCTCGGGGTCGGGCCAGAAGGCGTCGGTGCCCTGGCCGTGGCAGTCGGCGTGCTCCAGCCAGGCGGTGCCGCCCTCGACGGTGCCGTCCATGAAGAACTTCACGCCGCCGACCTGCCAGTGGCGGCCGCCGAGGCGCTGCAGCCCGATCAGCTCGTCCAGGTCCTGCGCGGTGGCCCCCGGCATGCACCAGGGGGCCAGGCGCAGCCGCAGCGGCAGGTCGCCCTCGTACTCGACGGTGGCGAGGAGGGCGGGTACGTCTCCGTCGCCGAGGTCCATGACGTGGGCGCCGGTGAGGCCGGTGGCGGCCATGGCGTCGAGCAGTGCGACGAGGCTTGCCCGGCGCTGGGCGTACGTCGGCTTCGGCACGAGGGCGCCGACGAGGGCCATCGCGGCGTGTTCGACGAGGTGGCCGGTGGGCCGGCCGTCGGGGTCGCAGACGATGTCCGAGCGCTGGGCGAAAGCGCGGGGGCCGGTGATGCCGGCGGCGGCCAGGGCCGCGCCGGTCACGAGCGCGGAGTGGCCGTCGTACAGGCGCAGGAAGGCGGGGGCGCCGGCGAGTGCCTCCTCGATCAGGTTGCGGTGGACGGGGCGGCCGCCGAAGGCGTTGTGGTCGAGGCCGTGGCCGGTGACCCAGCCGCCGGGGCCGCGCTCGGCGGCGCGCAGGGCGGCGCGCAGCTGGTCGAGGTCGCGGACGGCGGAGAGGTCGGTGCCCTGGGCCATCTCGATGCCCCAGACGGGGTGGCTGTGGGCGTCGGTGAGGCCGGGGGTGAGGGTGGCGCCGCGGAGGTCGACCAGCTCGGTGCCGGGGCCGCGCCAGTCGCGTACGTCGGCGTCGTCGCCGACGGCCACGATCTCGCCGTCGCGGACGGCTACGGCGCCGGCCTGGGATCGGGCGGGGTCGAGGGTGCGGACACGGGCTCCGGTGAGGACGGTGTCGGGAGCGGGCACGTCGGTACGTCTCCTTCGTGGTCTGCGGGGGCGGGCTCGGCGGCGAAGCGGGCGTAGACCTCGGGGCGGCGGGTCTTCAGCCGCTGGGCGAGGGCGAGGCCGGCGAGGAAGACGCCGGGGACGAGGGCGATGAGGACGGTGTTGACGGTGGGGGAGGCCATGGTGAAGAGGTCCACCTTGGAGACCACCAGGAAGATCGCCACGGCGAGCAGGGCGGCGGCGGTGACGGGCGCGATCACCGTCCGCCAGGGGCCTTCCGCGTGGGCGGCGCGCCGGAAGTAGACGGGTACGGCGATGGCGGCGAGCAGCATCAGGGCCATGAGGCCGATCATGCCGGGGGTGTTCACCCACAGCAGGAGCTGCTGGTACGGGTCGGCGCCCGCGAGGGCGAAGGAGAGGACGACGACGGCGCCGAGGGCGGTCTGCGCGGCTCCGGCGAGGTAGGGGGAGCGGTGGCGGGGGTGGACGCGGCCGAGGGCGGCGGGCAGGACGCCCTCCTCGGCGAGGGCGAGGGCGTAGCGGTTGATCGCGTTGTGGAAGGCGAGGAGGGAGGCGATGACGCTGGTGACGATGAAGACGTGCATCAGGTCGGCCGCCCAGGGGCCGACGTAGGTGGTGATCGCGGCGAAGAACAGGCCGGCGGGGTCCTCGGTGGCGGCGGTGATCACCTCTTCGGCGCCGAAGGCCTGGATGACGGTCCAGACGACGAAGGCGTAGAAGAGGCCGAGGAACCCGACGGCGATGTAGGTGGCGCGCGGGATGGTCCGGTCGGGGTCCCGGGCCTCGCGGCGGTAGATGACGGTGGACTCGAAGCCGGTGAAGGCGGCGAAGGCGAAGGCCAGGACGGCGGCGGTGCCGGGGACGAGGACCGCGCCGGGGGCGAAGCTCCTCGCGGACAGGCCGTGGGCGCCGCCCTTGATCAGGACGCCGGCGGCGAGGAGGACGAGTATCCCGGTCTCGGCGACGAGGAGGACGCCGAGCACCTTGGCGCCGAAGTCGATGGAGCGGAAGCCGCCGTACCAGATGAGGGCGAGGCCGGCGAGGGACACGGGGAGCCAGGGGACGTCGAGGCCGCCGAGGGCGTGGGCGGTGTCGGCGGTGGTGGTGCCGAGGAGGCCGTAGACGCCGATCTCCATGCCGTTGTAGCCGACGAGGGCCAGCAGGGCGGCGCCGATGCCGACGCGCTTGCCGAGGCCGCGGGTGATGTACGCGTAGAAGGCGCCGCCGCTGCGGACGTGGCGGCTCATGGTGGTGAAGCCGACGGCGAAGACGGCGAGGGTGATGCCGGCGAGGAGGTATCCGGCGGGGGCGCCGATGCCGCCGAGGAGGATGGCGACGGGCGCGACTCCGGCCATGACGGTGAGGGGGGCGGCGGCGGAGACGACGAAGAAGGAGATGTCGGTGGTGCCGAGCGCTGCGCGGCGCAGGGCGGGCGCGGAAGCGGGCGGGGGTGCGGATGCGGATGACGGCGCTGGCGTTTGGGGCAACGGGAGGCACCCTTCTGCGAACGGCAGGCTGCGGAGGGAAGAAAACCTAAAGGCTTTCGGTTTGCGGCAATGTAGCCTCCGGTTTTGGGATACGGGAAGACCTGACGGCGGGAGAAGACCGATGGCACGGCCGCGCACCCCCCTCCTCGACCGGGAGCGGATCGCCACGACCGCCCTGCAACTGGTCGCGGAGCAAGGCGAGTTCAGCGTGCCGCAGATCGCCCGGGCGCTCGGTGTGCAGACCGGGTCGGTGTACCACCACGTGGACGGCCGGGCGGGCGTGGTGGAGCTGATACGCGAGCTCGTGTGCGACCGGATCACCGATGGGGCCTGGGCCCTGGAGCCCTGGGACCGGGCCCTGGAGGAGTGGGCGCGCTCCTACCGGGCCGCCTTCGCCGTCTACCCGCGGGCCATCCCGCTGCTGATGACCACACCGGTCCGGGCCCCGAAGGTGCTCGCGCACTACGAGCGCGCCGTCGGGCTGCTGCTGGCGGCGGGTTTCGCGGGCGACCGGGTGATGCCCCTGCTGACGGCGCTGGAGAACCTGGTGCTCGGCTCGGCACTCGATCTGGCCGCACCCGAGACCATGTGGGAGCCGTCCCCGGACACCCCCCTGCTCTCGCGCGCCCTGGCGGCGGTGGGCACGGGCCGCGCGGACGCGGCCTTCGAGGTGGGACTGGCGGCCTTCCTGGCCCACGCGCGGGCCCTGCGGGGCGAGGGCGAACCGGAGGATCTCCCGGCGCAGGCGCGCAAGTAGGGCCCCGGGCCGGGCATTTACGCCTCCGCGGGCGTGCGTTCCGACCCTGATCCACCGGCACCCTCTAAACTACCCAGCCGACCGTTTCCCTTATCCGCACGCGCGCCCAGGAGTTGTCCCGGCATGGCCGTCATCCACCGCACCACCATGACCCCCGGCAAGCTGGAGCTCCTGGCGGCCTGGCTGCCGGCGCAGCCCTGGTACGCCGGTCTCCCCGGCCGGGCCCCGGAGTTGGCGAAGGCGGGCGGCTTCCGGCTCGACGACCCCGAGGGCGAGGTCGGCATGGAGTTCATGGTGGTCACCGACACCTCCGGCGACAGCCCGGTCACCTACCACGTGCCCCTGACCTACCGCGGCGCCCCGCTGGAGGGCGCCGAGCAGGCCCTCGTCGGCACGTCGGAGCACGGCGTCCTGGGGCGGCGCTGGGTGTACGACGGCACCCACGACCCGGTCCTGATGGCACAGCTCCGCGCGCTGCTGCGGGGCGAGGCGGTGCCGCAGAACCAGAGCGAGAGCGGCACGCCCGACCCCACGGTCACCGTCGAGGCGGCCGGCCTGCCCCTGGACGCCGAACCCGCCGTGACGGTGACCCGCGTCCTGCACCCGGAAGCCCCCGGGGGCCCGGGCGCGCCCGCTCGCGTCACGGCCGGCTGGCACACCCCGGACGGCGGGTCCGCCCGCGGCACCTTCGTCACCGTGCAGGCGTGATCGCGGCCTACGCCCCGTAGAAGAGCTCCTCGACCACCGCGCGGGCGCGGCGGGTGATGCGGCGGTAGTCGTCGAGCATCTCCCCCACCGTGCCCTCGGCGTAGCCCAGGTAGCGGGCCACCGCCGCCAGGTCGCGGGCCTCGGAGGGGAAGGTGTCGCCGGCGCGGCCGCGGACCAGCATCACGGCGTTGCGGACCCTGGTGGCCAGGACCCAGGCCTCGTCCAGGATCTGCGCCTCCTCGGTCGGGATGAGCCCGGCCGCGTGGGCGGCGTACAGGGCGCGGCGGGTGCGGGTGGTGCGCAGGCCCGGTTCGGCCCAGGCGTGCCGCATCTGGATGAGCTGGACGGTCCATTCGACGTCACTGAGGCCGCCGCGGCCGAGTTTGGTGTGGAGGGTGGGGTCGGCGCCGCGCGGCAGGCGTTCGGACTCCATGCGGGCCTTGAGGCGGCGGATCTCGCGGACGGCGTCCTCGGTCAGGCCCTCCATGGGGTAGCGCAACGGGTCGATGAGGTCGATGAAGCGGCCGCCCAGGTCCGTGTCCCCGGCGACCTGTTCGGCGCGCAGCAGGGCCTGGCTCTCCCAGGTCAGGGACCAGCGCCGGTAGTAGGCGGCGTAGGAGGCCAGGGTGCGGACGAGCGGGCCCGAGCGGCCTTCGGGGCGCAGGTCGGCGTCGATGAGCAAGGGCGGGTCGGCGGTGGGGATCTGGAGCAGTCGGCGCATCTCGGCGATGACGGTCTGGGCGGCCTTGGCGGCCTCCTGTTCGTCGACGCCCTCGCGGGGCTCGTGGACGAACAGGACGTCGGCGTCGGAGCCGTAGCCCAGCTCGTGGCCGCCGAAGCGGCCGACGCCGATGACGGCGAAGCGGGTGGGCAGCATGTCGCCGTAGTGGCTCTGGACGGCGGCGCGCAGGGCTCCGGCTATGGTGGCGGCGGCGAGGTCGGAGACGGCTCCGCCGACCCGGTCGACGAGGGCTCCCTGGTCTTCTTCGGCGGGGCTGTCCTCCGTACCGTACGAGCCGATGATGTCGGCGGCGGTGGTGCGGAAGAGCTCGCGGCGGCGGACCCCGCGGGCCGCGGCGACGGCGGCTTCCGCGTTCTCGGCGCGGCCGACGGCGGCGAGGACCTCCTGCTCCAGGGCCTCGTGGCTACGGGGCTGCAGGCCTTCGGGGTCGCCGAGCAGGGCCACGGCTTCGGGGGCGCGCATGAGGAGGTCGGGGGCGAGGCGTCCGGCGGACAGGACGCGGGCGAGGTTTTCGGCGGCGGCGCCCTCGTCGCGGAGCAGCCGCAGGTACCAGGGGGTCTTGCCGAGGGATTCGGAGACCTTGCGGAAGTTGAGCAGGCCGGCGTCCGGGTCGGCGGAGTCCGCGAACCAGCCGAGGAGGACGGGCAGCAGGGTGCGCTGGATGGCTGCGGCGCGGGTGACGCCGGAGGCGAGGGCTTCGAGGTGGCGCAGGGCGGCGGCCGGATCGGCGTAGCCGAGGGCTTCGAGGCGCTGGCCGGCGGCGCGCGGGGAGAGCCGGGTCTCGCCGGGGGCGAGCTGGGCGACGGCGTCGAGCAGCGGGCGGTAGAAGAGCTTCTCGTGGAGGCGGCGGACCACGGAGGCGTGCCGGCGCCAGGCCTTGTTGAGTTCGGCGACGGGTTCGGTGCGCAGGCCGAGCGAGCGGCCGAGGCGGCGGAGGTCGTTCTCGTCCTCGGGGACGAGGTGGGTGCGGCGCAGCCGGTAGAGCTGGATGCGGTGCTCCATGGCGCGCAGGAAGCGGTACGCGTCGTGGAGCTGGGCGGCGTCGGCACGGCCGACGTAGCCGCCGGCGGCGAGGGCGTGCAGGGCGTCGAGGGTGGTGCCGGAGTGCAGGGTGGCGTCGCTGCGGCCGTGGACGAGCTGCAGCAGCTGGACGGCGAACTCGACGTCGCGCAGGCCGCCGGGGCCGAGTTTGAGCTCGCGGTCGACCTGGGCGGCGGGGATGTTGTCGACGACGCGGCGGCGCATCTTCTGGACGTCGGCGACGAAGTTCTCGCGCTCGGCGGCCTGCCAGACCAGGGGGCTTATGGCGTTGATGTACTGGGCGCCGAGTTCGGGGTCGCCGGCGACGGCACGGGCCTTGAGGAGGGCCTGGAACTCCCAGGTCTTGGCCCAGCGTTGGTAGTAGGCGAGGTGGGAGGAGAGGGTGCGGACGAGGGGGCCGTTGCGGCCCTCGGGGCGGAGGTTGGCGTCGACGGGCCAGATGGTGCCTTCGACGGTGGTCTCGGAGCAGATCCGCATGAGGTGGGAGGCGAGGCGGGTGGCGGCCTGGATGCCCTTGCCCTCGTCGGTGCCGGGGGCCGCCTCGCCGACGAAGATGACGTCGACGTCGGAGACGTAGTTCAGCTCGTTGCCGCCGCACTTGCCCATCGCGATGACGGCGAGGCGGCAGGCGGCCGCGTCGGCGGGAGCCGCGGCCGAGGCGATGCGCAGGGCTGCGCGGAGGGTGGCGGTGGCGAGGTCGGCGAGTTCGGCGGCGGTCTCGGCGACGTCTATGGTGCCGCAGACGTCGCGGGCGGCGATGGACAGCAGGCAGCGGCGGTAGGAGACGCGGAGCTGGACCGGGTCGTGGGCGTCGGCGAGTCCGCGCTCGAAGTCGGGGAGGCCGGGGTGGAGGTCGGCGGCCTCGTAGGTGACGAGGGCCTGCCAGTCGAGGGGGTGGCGGGCGAGGTGGTCGCCGAGGGCCTCGGAGGCGCCGAGCACGCCGAGCAGGCGGTCGCGCAGGGGCTTGGCGCTGACGAGGGTGGCGAGGAGTCCGGGCAGTTCGTCGGGTGGCTGCGCTTCGGCGAGCCGGACGAGTCCGCGCAGGGCGAGGTCGGGGTCGGCGGTCGCCCCGAGGGCGTCGAGGAGCACCGGATCGGCGCGTACGGCGGCCAGCGCGTCGGCGTCGAGCAGCCCGGCGGCGGCGGAGGGGTCGGTGAAACCGCTGCGCAGCAGCCGGATGAAGGTGCTGCTCCTGCGTCCCGGGACCGTCATCCCGCCGCCTCCCGCGGTTGTCGCTGCCTCTGCCCTGGCGTGCTGGGAGTGAGCCTAGCCGGAGCAGGCGTTCGACTCACCGCCGCGTATCATGCGGAGGCTTATCGGATTATCCGAAGACTTATGGCTCCATGGGGCCCGCACCCCGCCGACCGGCCGCAAGGACCCCCATGCCCGACTCCCGCCCCGACCGCCCCACGGCGGGGCAGAGCGCATGGCCCGGCCCCCCGGCGCCGGTCCCGGCGGCGGGGCACGGATGGTCCGGGCCCACGATGCCCCCGGCCCCGGAACACGGTTGGTCCGGGCCCGCGATGCACCAGGCCCCACCGGCGGCAGAACACGCGTGGTCCGGCCCCGCGACGCACCAGGCCCCACCGGCGGCAGAACACGCGTGGTCCGGCCCCGCGACGCACGAGGCCCCACCGGCAGCGGAACACGCGTGGTCCGGGCCCACGGTGCCCCCGGCCCCGGCGGCTGAACACCCGTGGCACGGACCCACCACGCACCAGGCCCCACCGGCGACGGGACTCCCGTGGCCCGGATCCAGCACCCACCAGACCCCGGCGGCGGCGCCGGAACACGCGTGGTCCGGCCCCGCGATGCACCAGGCCTCACCGGCAGCGGAACACGCATGGCCCGGCCCCGCCACGCACCAGCCCGCACCGGCAGCGGGGCACCCGCAGGGCGCGGCGCCCTTCGGTGCCTGGCACGCCGCCGCGGATCATCACCAGGTCCCGCCGGCAGCGGGACACCCGGAGACCACCGCTGCCCACGCCATCCGGCATGCCGCCGCGGGCGCCGCGTACGGCCCGCAGCCGTGGCAGCCCGTCGCCGCGGGAGCCGCCGCCCCGTACCCCCAGACGCCCCCGGCCGACGGTGGCGGGCACGCCGCCACCGGCCCCGGACCGGGCCCGCAGCCGTGGCAGCCGGCGGTGCACGCTCAGTCGGTACACGCCGCCGGGCGCGCCGGGCAGCCCTACGCGCCCGCCGCCACCCCGGCCGGTGCCGGATACCCGGGCCCGGACGCGCGCGCCCCGCGCTCGGCGACCCCGCCGGACGGGGACGGGGAGGCGGTGCGGCCCGGCCGGGGCCCGCAGCGCACGGCACCCGCCGGTTCCCCGCAGGGCCGGCGGGCCGCTCGGCGCGCCGAGGAGGCCGCCGCCGGCACCCGCCGCGCGGGCGACACCGGCACCGGGCGCCCGGCCGCAGCGGCACGGGGAGGACGGGGAGGACGGGGAGGACAGGGGTCCGGGTCCCCCGGGGACGGCCGAACGGGCGGCGCCGCGCGCCCCCACGGCCCGTGGAAGCGGCTCGTCAAGGCGGTGGCCCTCTGTGCCGCGGCCGCCGCCACCGCCATGCTCGTCCTGCGCGGCAACGACGCCCTCGACCGCCTCGCCGCGCCCGCTCCCCCCGACGCCAAGGCCACCGCCCCCGCGGTCCGGGCCGACGCGCCCGACCCCGGACGCGTGCTCCAGATCGTCGCCCACCCGGACGACGACCTCTACTTCATGAATCCGGACCTGCGCTATTCCATAGCCGCCGGCCACCCCGTGACCTCCGTCTACCTCACCTCCGGCGAAGCCGACGGCATCAACGCCGCCGAGGGCAAGCAGGGTTCGGCCAAGCCCGACAAGCCCGGCTACGCCGAGGCCCGCCAGAACGGCATACGCGCCGCCTACGCCAAGATGGCCACCGGTGACCGCAGCAGCGCCTGGAAGCGCACCGTCGTCCCGACCAGGGGCGGCGGCCAGGCCGAAGTCGACGTCCTCCAGGCCAAGCCGCAGGTGAACCTCGTCTGGCTGCAGATGCGCGAGGCCGGCACCGTCCACGATCCCGCCCCCGACAGCCTCCACGGCCTCTGGGACGGCAAGGCGACCCGCCTGGAGTCGGTGCTCGCCTCCGGAACCCCCGTCAAGCAGAGGTTCACGTACACGAAGGACCAGGTCGTCCAGACCCTGGTCGGCGTCCTGGAGCAGTACAAGCCGACCACCATCCGCTCCCAGGACCCGACCCCCGGCCGGTTCCCCGACACCCGGCGGTACACCGACCACCAGGACCACCTCTACGGCGCCCGTTTCGTTCAACTGGCCACCGCCGCCTACGCGAAGGACGTCAAGGACCGCCCCCACTTCGCGGTGCAGAACTACCTCGGCTACGTCAACGGCTCGCTGCCCAGCGCCCTGGACCCGGACGAGGCCAGGGAGAAGCTGGACATCCTGGGCACCTACGCCTGGCTCGACCGGCAGAACCACTGCGGCAGCAACGCCGGCTGCGGCGACCTCAAGGTGTCCGGCAACCCGGCGGGCAACCGGTGGACTGAGTCCATCAACTACGCCCGCGGAGCGGGCACTTCCTGGCTGACCTCCGACAAGGAGCACGGCCTGTGGGCCTTCAAGGTCCTCGACGGCCAGCTCGCCGTCTGGCACCGGACCGGCCTCATCGGCCGCTGGAGCGGTCCCACCCTGCTGCCCGGCACCGGCATGGACCAGGGCATGTCCACCGTCACCCTGACGGACGGCCGGATCGCCGTCTTCGGCACCCGCACCTCCTTCGGCGCGAAGCCGGCCGACTACAAGCGCGAGGTCGTCTACGCGGTCCAACAGCGCCCGGGTGCCGAGGAGTTCGGCGAGTGGCAGTCGCTGGGCACCCCCGAGGCGGCGGACGAGAACTGGACCTCCGACATCAGCGCGCCCGCCGTCTCGGTCGACGGCACCGGCCGCCCGGCGGCGTACGTCCGCGACGGCTCCGACACCCTGCGCGGCCGCGTGCAGCAGGCGGACGGCAGCTGGGGTCCGTGGGAGAAGTACGGCGGCACCGACCTGCACGGCACCCCGGCCACCGCCACCGACGGAGCCGGCCGGCGGATGGTCTTCTCCTCGACCTCCAAGACGGTGGTGGGCTGGGTGCAGCCCAGACCGGGCGCCCCCCTGGGCCCGGCCACCGCGACCGGGCTGCCGGACACCACGCTCCCGCTCACGGCGGAGGGCCGCGAGGGCGGGGTCCGGCTGTGGTTCCGCAAGCCCGGCTCCGGCAACGTCCGCACCGCCCTCGTCACGGGCGACGGCGGGCTGAAGGTGAACCACCTCACCGACCTCGGCGGCCTCCAGGGCTTCGGCGCGGTGACGGCGAGCGGACACGTACTGGCCGGCCGCACGGCGGGCGGCCAACTGGGCTCGGAACTCGGATCGGGCCGGCCCTGGGAGCGGTCGCCGCTGATGTTCGTCGGAGCGCCGTCCTCGACGATGACCGGGAAGAACATGGTCGGTCTGGCGGTGCTGGGGCTCGACGCGCGGCTGTACGTGACCTCCTCGGCGGACGCCCCGGACGCGTACCTGGCGCCGTGGCAGCCGGTGGGTCCGCGCAACACCGCCCCGTAACGGTGCACAGCACCACACACGAAGCATTCCACGCCCAACGCCCCGTACCAGACAACCGGTAGCCGCACGGGGCGGACGAACAGCCTCCACATCCAGGTCACATATCCGGACCAAAAACTCCACAGGGTGCAATCACGTCCGGCCTTTTCCGGAAACCGGCAGTCATCGGCGAAATGGGTGAACCAAATTGCCGGTATCGGCCTCTCTCTGACTGCTCAGCAGTTTTCCCGACCGGAACGACCGAACGACCTCCGAGGCGTGACCGATGCCCATGACCCGCCGCCGCTTCGCGGCGCTCGCAGCCGTGCTGGCCGCCGGTACCACCGGCGTGTTCGCCGTGGCCTCCGGCCAGCAGACGCCGGCCCGGGCCACCCAGGACAAGGCCCCGGCGGCCGCGCTCCCGGCGAGCGCCACGGCCGGATCGGTCGTCCAGGTCGTCGCCCACCCCGACGACGACCTGTTCTTCATGAACCCCGACCTCAGCCGCTCGCTGCAGGCCGGAATCCCGGTCACCACCGTCTACCTCACCTCCGGCGAAGCCGACGGCCGCAACGGGGCCAAGGGCGGCGCCGCCACGGACCCCGAGCAGCCCGTCGACCACGCCCACTACGCCGAGGCCCGGCAGAACGGCATACGTTCCGCCTACGCGCAGATGGCCCTCGGGGACCGGACCGGTGTGTGGCGCCGTACGGTCATACCGACCACCGGCGGCGGCCAGGCCGAGCTGGACGTCCTCGTCGACAAGCCGGAGATCAACCTCGTGTGGCTGCAGATGCGCGAGGCCCGCTCCACCGGCGGGGACGCGCCGGAGAGCCTGCGCGGCCTGTGGAACGGGCGGATACCCGCGCTGCCCTCCCAGCTGGCCTCCGGCACCCCGGTCAAGCGGACGTACACGTACACCAAGGACCAGCTGATACAGGCGATGGCCGGAATTCTGGAGCGGTACCGGCCCACGACGATACGGATGCAGGACCCGACTCCGGGCCGGTACGAATCCGGCCGGTACACCGACCACCAGGACCACATGTACGGGGCGCGCTTCGTACAGGCCGCCACCGCCGCCTACGCGGAACGCGTCACGAACCGCCCGCACTTCTCCGTCCAGAACTACCTCGGCTACCACAACGGCGACCTCCCGCACACGCTGGACCCGCAGACGGCCGAGACGAAGACCGGCTACCTGCGGACCTACGCCTGGCACGACCACGAGAACTACTGCGGCTCCCCCTCGGGCTGCGGCGACCGCAAGGTCGCGGGCAATCCGACCGGGCGCAACTGGGCCCAGTCCCTGCGCTACAGCCGCGCCGACCACACCTCCTGGCTGGCGGAGGGCACGCCCGGCCGCCTCTGGGCCGTCGCCGCGCTGGACGGGCAGGGCGCGTACTGGACGCGGAGCCCCGGCGGCGACTGGGCCGGACCGGCCCTCCTCCCGGGCACCGGCATCGACCCGGGCCCGACCACCACCCGCCTCCCCGACGGCCGGATCGGGATCCTCGCCACCCGCACCGTCCTGGGCTCCGGGCCCGCCGACTACCGCCGCGAGGTCGTGTACGCCGTCCAGTCCGCGCCCGACGGCCCCTTCGGGCCGTGGCAGTCGCTCGGCACACCCGAGCGGGGCGACGAGGAGGGCACCTCGGCGATCAGCGCGCCCTCGGCGGGCGTGGACGCCGAGGGCCGCCTCACCGTCTACCTCCGCGACGCCCGCCGCACCCTGCGCGCCTGCGCCCAGCAGCCGCACGGCGGCTTCTCCTCCTGGCAGCAGCTGGGCGGCGACGACCTCCAGGGCGATCCGGTGACGGCGGTGGATTCCGCCGGCCGCCGCCACGTCTACGCCACCACCAGCGACTCGGTCCTGGCCTGGACCCAGGCCACCCCGGGCGGCCCGCTGCTGGGACCGTCGCCCACGGGGCTGCCCGCCACCACGGTCCCCCTGTCGGCGGCCCCGGACGGCGCGGGCGTCCGCCTGTACTTCCGCCGCCCCGATTCGGGGGTCGTCCGTACCGCCCTGGTCACGGCCACCCCGGGCAGGCCGCAGGTCTCCAGCGTCGCGGAGGCGGGCGGCCGGGCCGGCTACGGCGCGGTCGGCGTCGCGGGCCGCGTCATCGCCGGTCGCGCGGACACCGGCACGGTCGGCACGACCTCCCTCGGCGGCCCCCCTGCGTGGTCCGAGTCCCGCATGCTCTACGCGGGCGCCCCCGGAGCCGTCCTCGAACTCTCCGGCACCACGACGGCCGTCCTCGGCCTCGACGCCGCCCTCCACATCACCACGACCCCCCGCCCCCCGACGGCCCCCACCTGGCACCGCGCGGTGCGCTGACGCTGGTGTTCCGCATTTGACGACGGCCCGCAAGGGGCATGGACTGGATTCACGGGCGCGCCGGCCAGACTCCGTCCTAGGGAGAACGGCGATGACAACCAGCGAATCCTTCACCCTCCTCGAGCCGTACCGGATCGCCGAGGAGACGTTCGTCATCCCCTGGGCCCTGGAGGCCCCTCCGGTCGGCCATTTCCCGATGAACTCGATGGTGATCCGGGGGGCCGAACCGGTACTCGTGGACACCGGGGCGCCGGCGGTGCGGGCCCAGTGGCTGGAGGCCGCGTGGTCCGTGGTGGATCCCCTGGACGTCCGGTGGGTCTTCCTCACCCACGACGACCGTGACCACGCGGGCAACCTTTTGGCGGTGCTCGCCGCGTGCCCCAACGCGACCCTGCTGACCACGTGGTTCTCCATCGGGCGCATGGCCGAGGAGTGGGAGACGCCCATCAACCGGTGCCGCTTCGTGACCGACGGCGACACCGTGGACGCGGGCGACCGGACCCTGGTCGCCAAGCGGCCGCCCCTGTACGACAACCCGACGACCCGGTCCCTGTTCGACCCGAAGACGAAGGTCCTGTGGTCGGTGGACACGTTCGCGACGAACGTGCCCGCGCCCATGCCCTACGTCGCAGACCTGTCCGACGACGAATTCCGGGACGGTCAGTTCTTCGGCGGCCGCCTGGTCTCGCCCTGGTCCGCGCTGCTGGACGGCAAGAAGTTCGGGGCGGTGGTGGACGACATCCAGCGGCTCGGCGCCGAGGTCATCGCCGGCTGCCACTGCCCGGTGCTGCGCGGCCCCCGGACCGCGGAGGCGTTCGACCTCCTCCACCAGCTCCCCGGCATCCCGCCGTGGCAGGAGTTCACGCAGGCCGACCTCGACAACTGGATGGCACTGGCGGAGAGCTCGGTCCCCCCGGAACAACCCCGCCCGTCGGCCACGTGACACCCCGGCCCACCCCCTGACGGCCCGGGGGGCCGACGACGTGACGCCGCCGACCCCGGGATCCCCGTCCGGAACGGGCCTGCCTGCCGACTACAGCACCGGCTGCGACAAGTCCCGCGGGCAGGACTCGGCGCCCTGGTCCACGTTTCACCGCCTACCCCGGGCATGAAGACTCGGGGCACGGCAACCGCTAGGGGCGGGCTTCGCTGAGCATCGGAGAATCCGGTCGAGGAGCGGCGGACATCCGGGCCGCTCACGGCACTGCCGAATCCCTCCCCGGGGTTTCAACTCAGCTGCTCGCGCACGAGATCAAGGAATGCCTGTCGGCTCGGACGGATGTGCGCCCAGACCTTCTCATCCTGTGGCTCTCCCGGGTCTTCGGGGCCCTTCCTGATCACGTCCTGTACTGCCCACGCGAGGCTATGTGCCGCTTCGCTGACCTCAGACGTGCACAGCACGTGGATCGTCTTCTGCATCACCCACACCCTGTCAAGGACCTGCCTTGCCCGGTCCTGCCACTGCTCGTCAGTCAGGTTGTGGTGATACCGATCCACCGCGACTCGTTCAGCTTCCTGCACCGCAGACAGAAATTCGATGAGGTGAGTGAGACGCTCGTTGCGGCGCGCCTCGGCAAGTTCACGAACACTGCGGCGCTCCTCGCCGCGTTCCAAGGCGCGTCCTGCCGAGCGCTGGGCCAGCATCGACATCAACCCGCCGAGCAGGACGCCGATGAGCGGCGCAAGCGTTGTCCACACAACGTCCGATTATGACACCGATGGCATGAGCATGGCGCGGGGTTGATTCTGCGGCGGACGGCCCACAGACGGCCCAGGGCGAATGAGACGACTCAGGGCCAGCGGCTGAGTGCCGCTGGCCCTGAGTGTGGTTCTGACCCGAAAGGCCGCCTGACCTGCGGTTACAGCACCGGGAGGTTCTTGCGGAGTTCGAAGGCCGTGACCTCCGAGCGGTATTCCTCCCACTCCTGCTTCTTGTTGCGCAGGAAGAAGTCGAAGACGTGTTCGCCGAGGGTTTCGGCCACCAGTTCGCTGCGTTCCATCAGGGCGATGGCCTCGCCGAGGTTCTGCGGGAGGGGTTCGATGCCCATCGCCCGGCGTTCGGCGTCGGAGAGGGCCCAGACGTCGTCGTCGGCGCCGGCCGGGAGTTCGTAGCCCTCCTCGATGCCCTTGAGGCCCGCCGCCAGGAGGACGGCGTACGTCAGGTAGGGGTTGGCGCCCGAGTCGATCGAGCGGACCTCGACGCGGGAGGAGCCCGTCTTGCCCGGCTTGTACATCGGGACGCGGATCAGGGCCGAGCGGTTGTTGTGGCCCCAGCAGATGTACGAGGGGGCCTCGCCGCCCGCGCCGGCGCTGCGGGAGGAGCCGCCCCAGATGCGCTTGTAGGAGTTGACCCACTGGTTGGTGACCGCGGCGGTTTCGGCGGCGTGCTTGAGGAGGCCCGCGATGAAGGAGCGGCCGACCTTGGAGAGTTGGTACTCGGCGCCCGACTCGTAGAAGGCGTTGCGGTCGCCCTCGAAGAGGGAGAGGTGGGTGTGCATGCCCGAGCCGGGGTACTCGGAGAAGGGCTTCGGCATGAAGGTGGCCTGGACGCCCTGTTCCAGGGCGACCTGCTTCATCACCAGGCGGAAGGTCATGATGTTGTCGGCCGTGGAGAGCGCGTCGGCGTAGCGGAGGTCGATCTCCTGCTGGCCGGGGGCGCCCTCGTGGTGGCTGAACTCGACCGAGATGCCCATCGATTCGAGCATCGTGATCGCCTGGCGGCGGAAGTCCATGCCCACGTTCTGCGGAGTGTGGTCGAAATAGCCGGAGTTGTCCGCCGGGACCGGGCGGGTGCCGTCCAGCGGCTTGTCCTTCAGCAGGAAGAACTCGATCTCCGGGTGGGTGTAGAAGGTGAAGCCCAGGTCGGAGGTCTTGGCCAGGATGCGCTTGAGGACGTAGCGCGGGTCCGCGAAGGACGGGGAGCCGTCCGGCATCAGGATGTCGCAGAACATCCGGGCGGTCCCGGGGGCCTCGGCGCGCCACGGCAGTATCTGGAAGGTGCTCGGGTCCGGCTTGGCGATCATGTCGGACTCGTAGACCCGCGCGAAGCCCTCGATCGCGGAGCCGTCGAAGCCGATGCCCTCGTCGAAGGCCTGCTCCAGCTCCGCGGGGGCGACCGCGACGGACTTGAGGAAGCCCAGTACGTCGGTGAACCACAGGCGCACGAAGCGGATGTCGCGCTCCTCAAGCGTCCGGAGGACGAATTCCTGCTGCTTGTCCATGCCTTCATCCTCGCAGTTCAGACGGCCTGTGCACCACCGCCCCCGGGGGGTTCGGACACAGTCGGGCCGGCCCAGTATCGCCAGTGGTGGTTTCCGCCACATTACGCACCCGCCAAAGGTCGCGGCACCCCCGCACTGACCGCGGAGCCGTCATGAGCATTACCATCTGCGCCCATGGGGGGCCGGGAGGACACACAGCGGGGGCGTCGTGTACGTCCCGGACTGCTGCGCGCCGTCCTGCTGACGGCCTTCGGGCTGCTCGCCGGGTTGCTCCTGCTGTGCGCGCGGCCCGGTGAGCCGCACGCCCCGCCCCCGACGGCCTCGCAGGTCCGCGAGCCGGCGCACGCCGTCTGCGTGTCCCCGTACGACCTGCCCGGCTGCTCCTCCCTCGCGCACTCCATTCCGGGCGTCCTGCCCGTGCCGCCGCCCCCCGTGACCGTGGCGGGCGGCGATCCGCTGCCCGCCGCCGCGACCGGCGGGGCCGGCCGGGTCCGGCCGCCGGAGCCGCTCGCGCGCGCCCCCGGCCTGCATGCCCTCCAGGTGCTGCGGACCTGACGGGTCCGGTCTCCGTTCCACCACCCCCCCTCATCGGCTTTCAGCAGAAGGAACCAGGGCACATGGCCAGCAGGACCTCGGACAACCACTCCCGCCAGCAGCGCATAGCCGAGATGCGCCGGGCCGACAAGGCGCGGGACCGGCGCAACACGGCCATCGCGATCACGGTCTCGTCGGCCGTCGTCGTCGGCCTGGTCGGCTTCGGCGCGTGGGTGCTGATCGACCAGAAGCAGACCGAGCAGCGCAAGCTCGCCGCCATCGAGAAGGCCCGCAACACCCCCGTCGACGGCGTGCGGGAGTGGGACGCGAAGAAGCTGGGCCGCACCCACGTCGAGACCCCGGTGACGTACGAGATGAACCCGCCGGTCGGCGGCGACCACCACCCCCGCTGGATGAACTGCAACGGCGACGTCTACGCGAGCCCGGTGCCGGAGGTGAACGCCGTGCACTCGCTGGAGCACGGCGCGGTCTGGGTGACCTACAACGAGAAGGCCCCCAAGGACGACGTGGACAAGCTCGCCGCCACGGTGGGCAAGACCCCGTACTCGCTGATGAGTCCGGTCAAGGAGCAGGCCGGCGCGATCATGCTCAGCGCCTGGGGCAAGCAGCTGACGGTGGAGAAGGCGGACGACCCCCGCGTGGCGCAGTTCTTCACCAAGTACGTGCAGGGCCCGCAGACCCCGGAGCCGGGCGCGGCCTGCACCAACGGACTGGGCGCCAACGGGCTGGGCGCCAAGTGAGCCGTACGCCCCGCACGTACTGGGTCGCGGGTACGGCCGTCCTGCTGGCGCTGCTGTTCGCGGCGGCCGCCACGGTCGCCGCCGCGAGCGGGGATTCCGGTACGGAGCCCCGTACGCCCGGTCTCCACTCGGCGGACGCGGGCTTCGCCCGCGACATGGCGGTGCACCACCAGCAGGCGGTGGAGATGTCCTTCATCGTCCGCGACCGCACGCAGGACGAGGCGGTCCGCAGCCTCGCCTACGACATCGCCAACACGCAGGCCAACCAGCGGGGCATGCTGCTCGGCTGGCTGGACCTGTGGGGGCTGCCCAAGGTGGTGGCCGGTGAGCCGCCGATGTCGTGGATGGGCAGCGAGGGGGAGCACGCGGGCCACTCCGGGCACGCCGGTCACTCCGGGCCCACCGGTCACCCGGAGCACGCCGACCCCGGCGCGAAGCCCGGCGCGCTCATGCCCGGCATGGCCGGCAAGGAGGAGCTGGCGCAGCTGGGCGCCGCCTCCGGCCGGGACGCGGAGGTGCTCTACCTCCAGCTGATGACCGACCACCACCAGGGCGGCGTCGCGATGGCCGAGGGCTGCGCCCGGCTGTGCGGGACCCCGGTCGAGCGGGAGCTGGCGCAGGGCATGGTCGACGCGCAGCGCTCGGAGCTCACCCTGATGGCGGACATGCTGAAGCAGCGCGGAGCTGCGCCGCGCGGGTGACGGGACACGCCCGTACGGTGGTGGGAGGCGCCCTCTCACCCGTACGGGCGTGTGTTTCGCCGTGCGGGGCCGCACGGCGGGCCGAACGGCACCGTCGCGGCGGGCGCCGAGCCGGGCGCGTCCGCGTCCGGCGCGAACGGCGCGTTCAGGAGGTTAAGCGATGACCACCGCCGCAGAGATCATGCACGCCGGGGCCCAGTGGATCCCCGCCACCGAGACGCTGGACCGGGCCGCCGAGCTGATGGCCCGACTGAACGTGGGCGCGCTGCCCGTCAGCGACGCCGACGAACGGCTGTGCGGCATCATCACGGACCGCGACATCGTGGTGGGCTGCATAGCCAAGGGCCAGGACCCGGCGAAGATGACGTGCGGTGACATGTGCCAGGGCACCCCGCGCTGGATCGACGCCGAAGCGGACGTGTCCGAGGTGCTGCAGGAGATGGAGAGCCACCAGATCAAGCGCCTGCCGGTGATCAGGAACAAGAAGCTGGTGGGCATGATCAGCGAGGCCGACCTGGCGCAGCACCTGTCGGAGGAGCAGATCGCGGAATTCGTCGAGAAGGTCTACGCGAGGCGCTGACCCCGACGCGGCTCCCCCGCTGTGAGGACCGCCCGGGCCACCTGGTCCGGGCGGTCCAGCATGACCAGGTGCCCGGCGGGCTCGGCGACCTCGAAGCGGGCGCCGAGCCGGTCGGCGAGCTCCGCCTGCCGGGCGAGCCAGCGCAGGGCGCCGCGCCCCGAGCTGCCGTCGTGGCCCGCGAGGACGGTGGCGGGTGCGGTCAGCGGGTGCGCCGCGCGCAGCGCCAGGACCTCGGCGGCCATGTCCGGGTAGCGGGAGTTCTCCAGCAGGGCGCCGCGCCAGACGCGGCCGGTGCGGTAGCAGCGGCGTACGAGGTCCCGTGCGGCCGGGTCGCCGCCGCCGGTGCGCGAGGCCCGTACGGCCCGGCGGCGGGCCGCGGGGCCCAGCGCGGCGGGCAGTCCCGCGGCGGTCACGGCCCGGCCGAGGAGACCGGCGGCGGCGGTGCGCAGCGCGGCGGGTACGGCCGTACGGGGGCGCTCCTCGACACTGCCGTCGAGCAGGACCAGGGCGGCGGTGCGCTCCGGGTGGAGGCGGGCGAAGGCCTCGGCGTGGAAGCCGGCGATGGAGTGCCCGACGACGGTGACGGGGCCGGACGGCAGCGGCCGCTCCGGGCCCGCCGACGACCCCCCGGCGCCCAGCGCGTCCAGCAGTCCGGCGATGCGCCGCGCCTCCCCCGCCGCCGTCGGCGGTTCGGCGGCCGGGCCGCTGAGGCCGTGTCCGGGGCGGTCGAAGCGGACGACGGTGCGGCCCGCGGCGACGAGCGGCGCCACCACCGGATCCCAGTCGAACCAGGCCATGGCGAGCCCGGCGCTCAGCACGACCACGGGCCCCCGCCCCTCGACGACCACGTGCAGCGGGACCGCGCCCCCGCCCCCGTCCACCAGGACGAAGCGCCCGGCACCGGCCCCGGTCACGTACGGCGCTCCTCGTGCACGGAGTACGCGAGCAGCCCCAGCCAGAGCGCCACGAGCAGCACCTGGAGCCGCTGCCCGGCCCCCAACGCCCACGTCCCGCGCCCGGCCGTGAACAGCGCGATGGCGGTCAGGGTCCAGACGGTCGCGAGCAGCTCCAGGACGACGAGCGCGGGGCCGTAGCGGGCGAGCGGGGCGAACCAGCCGTAGCGGCGGGCCGCGACGGTGAGGGCCACGAGCGCGACGAGGGCGCCGGTCATCGCGAGGCTGCTGCTGACGGCATGGGCCTGATGGGTGGCGGGAACCAGTCCGGCCGTCTCCCGGGCGGCGCATTCGGGGTCCGCGGTGGGCGTGCAGCTGAGCGGCAGCCAGGCATCGGCGGCGGTGGCCGCGCCGAAGAGGGTGACCCCGGCCCACCCGGCGACCGCCCAGGGGCGGCGGGATTCGGCGTACCGCACCAGCCGGAGCAGGGCCAGCAGGCCGCCGGCGAAGGCGAGCAGCCCGGCGGTGAAATCGGTGGCCCGGAACAGGCCGCCGAGCGGCCGGTCCTGGGCGGCGAGCTCGCTGACGTACGTCTCGATGGGGTTGAGGCCCGTGGAGAGGACCACTTCGAGCACCCACGCGGTGTAGGCGGCGGCGCCGAGACCGAGGAGCGTCGCGACGGGCCACGCGGTACGCGGAGACAGGCCATGGGGGGACATAGTGTGACTAATCCTAAGCAGACCGGGGTCGGTCCATCGATCGGATACCCACCCCGGGTAGGGTTCCGATCATGACGCGCAGTGACCAGCGAGCCGCCCCGCGGGCCCGGCTGCTCCTGCCGCTCCTGCTGCTCCTGCTGCTCGCCGCACTGCTGCCGGGCTTCGCCACCCTGCACCCCGGGGGTCGTCCGGCTGAGTCCCACGCCCTGGTAGACGTGGTCACGGCCCACCCCGTTGCCTCCGCCCCGGCACCGGCCGCCGAGGGAGCCGGTCCGGCCGCCGGGCTCGCCGTGCTCGGGGAGTCCGGCCTGCCGGCTCTCGCCGCCGGACCCACCGGCTCCCGCGCTGCCGCGCCGCTCGGGGGCGCGGCCCGCGCTCCGGGCCGGTCCGGCGCGGGCCGGTCGACCGTCCTGCGGATATAGGACCGGCCCCGAGGGGTCTCGCCGATCGGGCCGGCTCCCGGCGGATCCGATGCGGTCGGCGAGACACCTCCGGGGCGCCGTGCCCCCGTCCGCCCCCGGGCGGCGCCGCAGCGCGCCCACCTGCCCGTACCCCTCCCCCCCACAGCCCCGAGGTGCTCCCCCATGCCCGCTCTGCCCGCCCGAACCCCGTCCCGCCCGCCCGCCCGACTCCTCTCCCGCCGCTCCGTGCTCGGCGCGTCCGCATCCGCTGCCGCCGCCGTCGCCGGTGCGGCGCTGCTCACCGCCTGCGGCGGCTCCGCCGCCTCGCGCTCCGGGGCTTCCCACGATTCCGGCCGGGGGCACGGGCCCATGGACCACGGCGGCTCCGCCGCCGATGTCCCCGGCTACGTCGACCCCGCCGGCCCCGAGGTCAAGGCCGCCGAGGCCGCCCGCAAGGCCACCGGCCCGCTCACCGAGGTCAAGCTCACCGCCACCGCCACCACGCTCGACCTCGGCGGCGGGCACTCCGTCCGCTCCTGGGCGTACGGGGACGCGCTGCCGGGCCAGGAGGTCCGGGTCACCGCGGGCGGCACCCTCGCCCTCACCCTCGCCAACAACCTCCCCGAGGCCACCTCCCTGCACTGGCACGGCCTCGCGCTGCGCAACGACATGGACGGGGTCCCGGGCCTGACCCAGCGGAACATCGCCCCCGGCGGCTCGTTCGCGTACCGGTTCGCCGTCACGCAGCCGGGGACGTACTGGTTCCACCCGCACACCGGGGTCCAGCAGGACCGCGGGCTGTACGCGCCGCTCATCGTCGAGGACCCGAAGGAGCCCCTCTCGTACGACAAGGAGTGGGTGGTGGTCCTGGACGACTGGATCGACGGGGTCGACGGAACCACCCCGGACGCGGTCCTCGCCGAGCTCCGCAAGGGCGCGAACCCGGGGAGCCACGCCCACGGCCGGGCACCCAGCCCCACCCCCACGGCCACGGGCGCCGCCCGCAAGCCCCCGCGCCTCCTCGTGGGCGCCGACAGCGACGTCCTCGGCAACGAGGCGGGGGACGTCGCCTACCCGTACTACCTGGTCAACGGCCGGGTGGCCCAGGACCCGTCCGTCTTCACGGCGAGCCCCGGCGACCGGATCCGGCTGCGCATCATCAACGCCGGCGCGGACACGGCCTTCCGGATCGCCCTGGGCGGCCACGAGCTGACGGTCACCCATACGGACGGCTACCCGGTGGAGCACGCGAAGACGGGCTCCCTGCTGCTGGGCATGGGCGAGCGCTACGACGTGCTGGTCACCGCGAAGGACGGGGTGTTCCCGCTCACCGCCCTCGCCGAGGGCAAGGGGCAGTCGGCCCTCGCGGTGCTGCGCACCGGGGCGGGGACGGCCCCGACCCCCGCCACCCGGCCGGCCGAGCTGGACGGGCCGCCGCTCATGGCGGACTCGCTGAGGCCCGCGGAGTCGGCCGCGCTGGCCCCGCGCGAGCCGGACCGCACGGTGCAGCTGCGGCTGACCGGCTCCATGGCCCGGTACAACTGGGCCTTCAACGGCGCGCCGTACACGCCCGACCAGCGGCACCCGGTGAAGGCGGGCGAACGGGTCCGGCTGGAGTTCGCCAACGCCACGCCGATGTGGCACCCGGTCCACCTGCACGGCCACACCTTCGCCCTGGGCGGGGAGACGGGCGGGGCCCGCAAGGACACCGCCGTCCTGCTGCCGGGCAGGCGGCTCGCGGTGGACTTCGACGCGGACAACCCGGGGCTGTGGATGACCCACTGCCACAACGTCTACCACTCGGAATCCGGGATGATGACCGTCCTCGGCTACCAGCTCTAGGGCCTGCGGCGGGACCGGAAAGAGGCCGGGCCCAGGACATCGCGTCAGAAAGACGATTACACTGGGCCGCGTGCCTCAACTACGCCTCGCACTGAATCAGATCGACTCGCGCGTCGGCGACATCAGCGCCAACGCCGACTCGGTCGTCCACTGGACCCGGCACTCCGCCGAGCAGGGCGCCCACCTGGTGGCCTTCCCGGAGATGATGCTGACCGGGTACCCCGTCGAGGACCTCGCCCTGCGCGAGTCCTTCGTCGAGGCCTCCCGCACGGCGCTGCGCGGGCTCGCGGCGCGCCTCGCGGCCGAAGGCCTCGGCGAGCTGCCGGTCGTCGTCGGCTACCTCGACCGGACCGAGAAGGCCAGGCCCCGGCTCGGCCGCCCGGCCGGCTCCCCGGAGAACGCGGCCGCCGTGCTCCACCGCGGCGAGGTCGTGCTGCGCTTCGCCAAGCACCACCTCCCCAACTACGGGGTGTTCGACGAGTTCCGGTACTTCGTGCCGGGCAACACCCAGCCGGTGATCCGGGTGCACGGCGTCGACGTGGCCCTGGCCATCTGCGAGGACCTCTGGCAGGAGGGCGGCCGGGTGCCCGCCACCCGCTCCGCCGGGGCCGGGCTGCTGATCTCGATCAACGCCTCCCCGTACGAGCGCAACAAGGACGACGTACGCCTCGAACTGGTGCGCAAGCGCGCCCAGGAGGCCGGCTGCACCCTCGCCTACCTGGCCATGATCGGCGGCCAGGACGAGCTGGTCTTCGACGGGGACTCGATCGTCGTCGACGGCGGCGGCGAGGTCATCGCCCGGGCCCCGCAGTTCTCCGAGGGCTGCGTCCTGGTCGACCTCGACCTGCCGGCGGCCCGCCCCGACGCCCCCGAGGGCGTCGTCGACGACGGACTGCGCATCGACCGCGTCGTCCTGTCCGAGGAGCCGGTGGAACCGTACGAGCCGGTCGTGCCGGGCGGGTACGCCGACCGCCTGGAGGACGACGAGGAGATCTACGACGCGCTGGTCGTGGGCCTGCGCGCGTACGTCAGGAAGAACGGATTCCGCTCCGTCCTGATCGGGCTCTCCGGAGGCATCGACTCCGCGCTCGTCGCCGCCATCGCCTGCGACGCCGTCGGCGCGCAGAACGTATACGGCATCTCGATGCCCTCGAAGTACTCCTCGGAGCACTCCAGGGGCGACGCGGCCGATCTGGCCGAGCGGACCGGCCTGAACTTCCGGACCGTGGCGATCGAGCCGATGTTCGACGCGTACATGGGCGCGCTGGGCCTGACCGGCCTGGCCGAGGAGAACCTCCAGTCCCGGCTGCGCGGCACCCTGCTGATGGCCGTCTCGAACCAGGAGGGCCACATCGTGCTGGCCCCGGGCAACAAGTCCGAGCTGGCCGTGGGCTACTCCACCCTGTACGGCGACTCGGTCGGCGCGTACGGCCCGATCAAGGACGTCTACAAGACGGACGTCTTCCGCCTGGCCCACTACCGCAACCGGGCGGCCGCCGAGCGCGGCGAGACGCCGCCCATCCCGGAAAACTCCATCGTGAAGCCGCCGAGCGCCGAACTGCGCCCCGGCCAGGTGGACACGGACTCGCTGCCGGACTACCCGGTGCTGGACGCGATCCTGTCCCTGTACGTGGACCGCGACCGGGGCATCGAGGAGATCGTCGCGGCCGGCTTCGACCGCGAGCTCGTCGCCAAGACCCTGCGGATGGTGGACACGGCCGAGTACAAGCGCCGCCAGTACCCGCCGGGCACGAAGATCTCCGCGAAGGGCTTCGGGAAGGACCGCCGGCTGCCGATCACGAACGGCTGGCGCGAGCAGTCCTGAGGTGTCCGGCCCGGGCACGGGCCGGACAGGGGAGGGCCCCCGCCGCATCAGCGGCGGGGGCCCTCCCCTGCGTCTGCCTGCGCCTGCTTCTCCTGCGCCTGCTTCTCCTGCGTCTACTTCTTCACCGTCAGCCGCGCCGCGACCGGGAGGTGGTCGCTACCCGTGCGCGGAAGCGTCCAGGAGGCCTCCGGCTTCATGCCGCGGACCATGATCTGGTCGATGCGGGCCATCGGGAACTGGGCCGGCCAGCTGAAACCGAACCCGTCGCCCGCCGCGCCCTGCGTGGAGCGCATCTGCGAGGTGACCTCGGACAGGGCCCGGTCGTTCATCGTCCCGTTGAGGTCGCCGAGCAGCAGGACCTTGCGCAGCGGTTCGGCGGCGAGCGCGGAGCCGAGCGCGTCGGCGCTGTTGTCGCGCTGGTTGGCGGTGAAGCCGGCGTTCAGCTTGACCCGGACCGAGGGAAGGTGGGCGACGTAGACGCCGATGTCGCCCTCGGGGGTGGCCACGGTCGTGCGCATGGCGCGGGTCCAGCCCAGCCGGATGTCCACGGGCCTGCTGGAGGTCAGCGGGTACTTGCTCCACACGCCGACCGTGCCCTCGACCGCGTGGTACTTGTACGTGCCCGCCAGGGCCTTCTCGTAGACGGGGACGGCGCTGCCCTTGAGCTCGGTCAGGGCCAGGACGTCCGCCCCGGACTTCGCCACGGATTCGGCGGTGCCGCGCGGATCGGGATTGTCGGCGTCGACGTTGTGGGTGGCGACCATGAGGTTGCCGCCCCGGCCGGACTTGTCGGTGACCAGTCCCCCGAACAGGTTCACCCAGACCGCGGCCGTCAGCAGGATCGCGATGAGCGCGGTGGCCGACCTGCGGTACACGGCCGCCGCCAGCAGGACCGGGACGGCCAGGCCCAGCCAGGGCAGGAAGGTCTCGGTGAGGCTGCCGAGGTTGCCCACGTCGTTGGGCAGCTCGGCGTGGAAGATCATGACCAGCGCCAGCAGGACGGCGAGGCCGGCGAGGACCAGCCCGCGGCGCCAGATGCCGCGGTCCCCTCTCAGGGCGGCCAGCCGGCGCCGGAAGCGGGATCCGGAGGGCTCGTGCTCCGAGCCGCCATTCCCCATTTCCGTCAGATACGCCTGTGCCATGCCGCTGCCCTCACTGCCGTGCTCGCGCTCCGTCCCCGCCCCTTGACCCTAGGCGATGTACGGAGCCTTACGTGTCCTACGTCACGACCGTTCGTCACGGTCGTACGTCCGGGAGGACGAACGGCCGTACGCCACGGGTTCCGCTTGTCACGAAACGCGCACATTGACGCGCCCGGGCCGGGCGCGCCCCCCGGAGCACTTCCGCCACGGGCCCGGCGGATGCCACCATGGTGGGTGAGTCCGGGGACACCGTGAGGGTGCCTCGAGATGACACAAGGAGCAGTTGCAATGACGCATGCCGTTTCGCCTGCCCGCGAACCCGCAGCCGCCGCCACCGCCACCGCCACGTCGGGTACCCCCACCCTGTACGGAGGCACGGGCACCCGCCGCATCACCGTCCGCGACCTGACCCTCGCCAAGGAACGCGGCGAGAAGTGGCCCATGCTCACCGCCTACGACGCGATGACCGCGTCCGTGTTCGACGAGGCCGGCATCCCGGTGATCCTCGTCGGCGACTCGATGGGCAACTGCCACCTCGGCTACGACTCCACCGTGCCGGTGACCATGGAGCAGATGACCATGCTGTCGGCGGCCGTCGTGCGCGGCACCCGCCGGGCGCTGGTCATCGGCGACATGCCGTTCGGCTCGTACCAGGAAGGCGCCGTGCAGGCGCTGCGCAGCGCCACCCGGCTCGTGAAGGAGGCGGGGGTCGGAGCGGTGAAGCTGGAGGGCGGCGAGCGCTCGCTGCACCAGACCGAGCTGATCGTGCAGGCCGGCATCCCCGTCATGTCCCACCTGGGGCTGACCCCGCAGTCGGTGAACGCCATGGGCTACCGGGTGCAGGGCCGCGGCGACGAGGCCGCGCACCAGCTGCTGCGCGACGCCAAGGCGGCGCAGGACGCGGGCGCCTTCGCGGTGGTGCTGGAGCTGGTTCCGGCCGAGCTGGCCGCCGAGGTCACCCGGTCCCTGCACATTCCGACGGTCGGCATCGGCGCCGGCGCGGAGTGCGACGCGCAGGTGCTGGTGTGGACCGACATGATGGGTCTGACCGGCGGGAAGATGCCGAAGTTCGTCAAGCAGTACGCGCAGCTGCGCCAGACCATGGGTGACG
The DNA here is from genome assembly GCF_044750905.1 of Streptomyces sp. NPDC088762. NCBI lineage: Bacteria > Bacillati > Actinomycetota > Actinomycetes > Kitasatosporales > Streptomycetaceae > Streptomyces > Streptomyces sp. NPDC088762. The sequence continues at coordinate 170,804 of NZ_JBIVKT010000010.1, read as the reverse complement.
CGGCGAAGGCCTTCGCGCAGGACGTCGTCGGCGGAACGTTCCCGCAGGAGGAGCACGCCTTCCACTAGTCATCGAGTGCCGTACCGACAGCCCGCCGACCGTGCGTCGGCGGGCTGTCGGCTGCCTGTCGGTCTGCTGTCGGTCGTTTGTCAGTGGCGGCTGGTCCCATGGTGGACATGACGCGAAACGACAAGACGCACAACGCCGTCGAAGTACGGGGGCTGGTCAAGCACTACGGCGAGACCAAGGCCCTCGACGGTGTCGACCTGGACGTCCGCGAGGGCACCGTCCTCGGGGTCCTGGGTCCCAACGGCGCCGGCAAGACCACCCTGGTCCGCTGCCTGTCCACCCTGATCACCCCCGACGCCGGGACGGCGACGGTCGCGGGCTACGACGTGGTCCGCCAGCCGCGGCAGCTGCGCCGCACCATAGGCCTCACCGGTCAGTACGCCTCGGTCGACGAGAAGCTCTCCGGCTGGGAGAACCTCTACATGATCGGCCGGCTGCTGGACCTGTCCCGCAAGGACGCCCGCCTGCGCGCCGACGAGATGCTGGAGCGCTTCTCCCTGACCGAGGCGGCCAAGAAGGCCGTCATGAACTACTCCGGCGGCATGCGGCGCCGGCTCGACCTCGCCGCCTCGCTGATCGGCAACCCGGCCGTGCTCTACCTGGACGAGCCGACCACCGGCCTGGACCCCCGTACCCGCAACGAGGTCTGGGACGAGGTCCAGCGGCTGGTCGCCGAGGGGGCCACCGTGCTGCTGACCACCCAGTACATGGAGGAGGCCGAGCAGCTCGCGAGCGAGCTGACGGTCATCGACCGGGGCAAGGTCATCGCCAACGGCAAGGTCGACGAGCTGAAGGCGCGCGTCGGCGGCCGCACCCTGCGGATCCGGCCTGCGGACGCGGCGGACCTGCCGAGCGTCGCCCGCTCGCTGGCCGAGGCCGGACTGGACGGAGTGGCCGGCTCCCAGGCCGTGCCGGACGAGGGCGTGCTCCTCGTCCCGATCCTGAGCGACGCACAACTGACCGCAGTGGTCGGCCTGCTGGCGGCCCGCGGGTACGCCATCGCCGACATCAGCACCTACCTGCCCAGCCTGGACGAGGTGTTCCTGTCCATCACGGGCCAGAAGCCCGCCATCATCACCGAGGAGGTCGCGGCATGAGCTCCGTAACCACGACGAAGCCCACCGGCCAGGCGGCCGCCCCGGCCGCGGCCGCCGCGGCGTCCGACGAGGGCCGGATCGGCCTGCGGGCCAACCTGCGCCACATCGGCGCCCTGGTCCGGCGCAACGCCCTGCAGATCAAGCAGGACCCCGAGTCGATGTTCGACGTCCTGTTCATGCCGATCATCTTCACGCTGCTGTTCGTGTTCGTCTTCGGCGGCGCGATCTCCGGCAAGGGCAACCAGGGCGAGTACGTCAACTACGTGGTGCCCGGCCTGATGGCCATGATGGGCATGAACATCGCGATGGGCGTCGGCACCGGCGTCAACGACGACTTCAAGAAGGGCGTGATGGACCGGTTCCGGTCCATGCCGATCGCCCGGTCGTCGGTACTCCTCGCGAAGATCGTCGTCGAGCTCGGGCGCATGATGGTCGCCATCGCGATCCTGCTCACCGTCGGCTTCATGCTCGGCCTGTCGATCAAAAGCTCCGTGCTCGACCTGTTCCTCGCCATCGGGCTGTCGGCGGTCTTCGGCGCCTCGCTGATGTGGATCTTCATCCTGCTCGGCCTCACCCTGAAGACCGCCCAGGCGGTGCAGGGCATGGCGATGATCGTCCTGATGCCGTTGCAGTTCGGCAGCTCGATCTTCGCCCCGCCGACGACCATGCCCGGCTGGCTGCAGAGCTTCACGGACTACAACCCGCTGTCCAACCTCGCCGACGCGGCCCGCGCCCTGATCAACGGCACCCCGCTCGGCAACTCCGTGTGGATCACCCTGGCCTGGTCGGCCGCCATCACGGCGGTCACCATGCCGATCGCGGTCCGCAAGTTCCGCCAGAAGACCTGATCCGGGTCGGCCGGTCCGTTCGGATCGCGTCCCGGACGGGCCCCTGACCGGGGGCCGGGTCAGAAGAGGGCGGCGGCTTCCTCCAGGGTGAGGCCGCCGCCCTTGGCGTACGCCTCCTCGTAGGCGGTGTCGCCGAGCGCCGCCCGTGCCAGCTCCTCGGCACGGGCGGCGTCTTCGCGCTCCGTGGTGACGGGGAAGTGCCCGGGCGGCAGGTGGGCCCGGTACGCGCCGAGCAGCCTGGCGGCGTCGTACTCCCGCTGCCGGCCGCCGAGCGAGACCAGGGACACCGCCGCCGTCACCAGGAAGACCGCGGGCAGCTGCGGGGCGACCATCAGCGCGAGCGGGTTGTCCAGGGCCTCCATGGCCTCGTGCACCCGCAGCAGCGCCTCCTCGTGCTTGCCCTCCTGGTTGTCCAGCCAGGCCGTCGTGGCGAGCAGGAAGACGTCGAAGACGGCGAAGGCGCCCATGGCGAACTCCTCGCGCAGCGCCCGGATCTGGGCACGGGCCTCCGGGATCCGCCCGGTGCGGCCCAGGATGGCGGCGAGGAACATCCGGGCCGCGGGCATCGCCTCGTTGCCGAACCGCTGCACGGTGGCGACCGTCCCGGTCAGGATCTCCTCGGCCTCGGTCATCCGGCCGCTCTCGACGAGGGAGCCGGCCATCCGCACCCGCAGGACCGTCACCTGCGCCTTCGCGCCGAGGCGTTCGGCATACGCGATCGCCGCGAGGTAATCGTGGGCGGCCGGCCCGTACTCGCCGCGCCTCTCGCGGGCCTCGGCCCGGGCGGACAGCGCCTCCGCGCAGCCCCAGGCGTCACCGAGCTCCCGGAAGAGGGCCAGGCTCTCCTCCGCGTCGCGGGAGGCGTCACCGGCCCAGTCGGCGCGGTTGGCGAGGATGTTGGCGCGCAGCTGGAGCGCCGAGGCCAGTTCCCACCGGTAGCCGAGCGAACGGGCCGTCTCGACGGTCTTGTCGACGACCTCCTTGAGCAGGCCGGGGTCGCCCGCGATCATGACGGCGTAGATCCACAGGGAGCCCGGCGTCCGGCAGGTCTGCGGGAGCCCGGGCCGGTACGTGGCGAGCACGCCGTCGATCTGGGCCCGGACCTCCGGGTTGTCCCAGTCGGGGCTGGTCTGGTCACGCGAGGCCAGCCGTACCAGGTTCAGGGCGCGCCAGCCCTCGGCGAGCACGTCATCGGTGTAGGGCGGGGGCGTGTCCACGAGCCGCTCGTACACGGGCTCCGCGGGGACGATCGGCGGCACGAAGGGGTCGGGGCCGAGGGCGGCGGCCGCTTCGGTCCAGTGCCGGGACTCGGCGCGCAGGTCCTGCATGTGCCAGTACCAGCCCAGCGCGTGGACCAGGCACAGGACTTCGCCGATGTCGCGGGTGGCGACGGCCCGGCGCAGGGCGGTACGGAGGTTCTCGTACTCGGTGGCGATCCGGTCGGCGGCCGCCCGCTGGCCGTGGCCGCGGAGCAGGGGCTCGCTGGTGCGGGCGAGTTCGCGGTAGTGGACGAGGTGGCGGCGCCCGGTGTCCTCGAGGTCGCCGGCGGTCTCGGCCAGGCGCTCGGCGGCGTACTCGCCGACGGTCTCCAGGAGGCGGTAGCGCATGGCCGAGCCGTCGGGGCCGGGGGCGGCCACGACGAGGGACTTGTCGACGAGGGAACCGAGGGTGTCGGCGACGTCGAGTCCGGTCCCGTCGGCGCAGACGGCTTCTGCGGCGGCGAGGTCGCAGCCGCCGGCGAAGACGGACAGCCGGGCGAGGACGGCCCGTTCGGGCTTGTCGAGGAGGTCCCAGGACCAGTCGACGACGGCGCGCAAGGTCTGCTGGCGGGGCAGGACCGTACGGGCGCCGCTGGTCAGGAGGCGGAAGCGGTCGTCGAGGCGGTCGGCGATCTGGCGCGGGGTCAGCAGCCGCAGCCGGGCCGCGGCCAGCTCGATGGCGAGCGGCAGGCCGTCGAGGCGGCGGCAGATCTCGGCGCAGGCCGCCGGGTCGTCCGCGGTGCTGAACCCGGGCCGGGCGGCGGCCCCGCGGTCGGCGAGCAGCCGCAGCGCGACGGGGTCGGGCAGCGGTTCCACCGGGCGCAGGGTCTCCCCCGGCACACCGAGGGGTTCGCGGCTGGTGGCGAGGACCTGCACGCCGGGGCAGCGGGCGAGGACCTCCTCGGCGAGTGCGGCGGCCGCCCCGATGACGTGCTCGCAGTTGTCGAGGAGCAGCAGCATCCGCCGCCGGGCGGCGTACTCGACGAGCCGCTCCAAGGGGTCGTCCCCGGCGCGGTCGGTCAGCGCCCGCAATTCCTCGGCGGCGGCGCCGCGCAGCTTGGTCTCCCGCGCCCCGAGGGCGGCGAGCACCGCCTCGGGTACGTCCTCGGGGTCGTCCACGGGGGCGAGTTCGACGAGCCACACCCCGTCGGGCCAGGTCCCGTCGGGCCGGCCCCCCGCGGTATGCGCCTCGGCGGCCTCCTGCGACAGCCGGGTCTTCCCGGCCCCGCCGGGCCCGAGCAGGGTGACGAGCCGGGCCCGGCGCAGGTCCTCGCCGATGACGCGGATGTCCTGCTCCCGGCCGACGAAGGTGGTCAGCCGCGCCCGCAGGTTCCCCGGCCCGTACGTCTCGGGCGCCGGGGGCGGGTACGGGCCCGGTCCGGGGTCGCCGGAGGCCGCGGCGGCGTGGGCAGGCGGATGCGGCCCCGGCTGCGCGGGGGCGAGGAGGTCGGCGTGCAGGGCCCGTAGCGCGGGGCCCGGGTCGGCGCCCAGACGGTCGGCGAGGTCGCGGCGCACCGCGTCGTAGGCGGCCAGGGCTTCGGCCGGGCGGCCCGCGTCACGCAGGGCCCGGATGCGCAGGGCCTGGAGGGGCTCGTCGAGGGGGTGCTGCGCGCACAGCGCGGTCAGCTCCGGCAGGGCCCGGTCGGCCTCGCCCAGGGCGAGGGCCGCCGCGAGCCGGCCCCGGCGCGCGTCCGCCCGTACGGCCTCCCAGCGCGCGGCCTCCGCGGCCGGGTCCGGGAGGTCCGCCAGCGCGGGTCCGCGCCACAGGGCGAGGGCCTCGTCGTACAGGGCGGCCGCACCGGCCGCATCCGGCGCCCCGGCCGCGGCCCGGGTCAGCCGCTCGAAGCGGTACAGGTCGATGTCCTCCCGCTCGGCAGCCAGCAGGTAGCCGCCCTCCGCGGAGCGCACGGCCCCGGGCCCCAGCGCCCGCCTCAGCCGGGCGACCAGCGCCTGCAGGGCGGCCACCGCCTCGGCCGGCGGGTCCCCGTCCCACACCTCGGCGACCAGCAGGTGCGCCGGGACCGCCCGCCCCGGCCGCAGGGCGAGCGCCGTCAGCAGCGCCCGCAGGCGCGCGCCACCGACGGCGACGGGTGTCCCGTCGTCGCCGAAGGCCTGGGTGGTGCCGAGAATCGCGTAACGCACCGGCCCATTGTCCCCGGTACCCGTGCTTGACCCCGCCCCCTTTACGACGCCCGGCGCGGGATAGGTTTCGCCGCATGGGTCACCAGGGCAGCCGCGGTGAGCGGCAGATCAGTTCCGTATTCCTCGGCATCGTCGCCGTCATGGCGGTGACCGGCTGGGCCGTGTGGACGGGGTACTCGACGAGCACCGGGCTCGCGGTGTTCCTCTTCGTGACCGCGGCGTGGATCGTGTCCCTCTGCCTCCACGAGTACGCGCACGCCCGCACCGCCCTGCACGGCGGCGACCTCACCGTCGGCGCCAAGGGCTACCTGACGCTGAACCCCCTCAAGTACACGCACGCGCTGCTCAGCATCATCCTGCCGGTGATCTTCGTGATCCTGGGCGGTCTCGGCCTTCCCGGCGGCGCCGTGTACATCGAGCGGGACCGGATCCAGGGCCGCTGGAAGCACAGCCTCATCTCGGCGGCGGGTCCGCTGACGAACGTGGCCTTCGCCGTGGTGTGCACGGCCCCGTTCTGGCTGGACGCCCTCGACGGCGTCCCCCAGGCCTTCCGCTTCGCGCTCGCCTTCCTCGCCCTGCTCCAGGTCTCGGCGGCGATCCTGAACTTCCTGCCGGTACCGGGCCTGGACGGCTACGGGGTGATCGAGCCCTGGCTGTCGTACCGGGTGCGGCGCGAGGTGGCGCCGCTGGCGCCCTTCGGCCTGATCGCGGTCTTCGCGCTGCTGTGGATCCCGGAGGTGAACGCGTTCTTCTTCGACGCGGTGCGCGGGGTGCTGTCGGGCCTGGGCGTGTCCGACCTGGAGACATACTGCGGCCGCGACCTCTACCGCTTCTGGCAGGACACCAACGGCTTCTGCGCGGTCCCGCAGTCCTAGGTCCCTAGGGGGTGCCGGCGCCGTGCCCGGCGGCGGTCTTCTGAGCCTTCGCCTTGCGGGCGTAGTACCAGGCCATGTTGGACGTGAGGCCCGCCAGCAGCACCCACACGATCCCGAGGAAGCTGCCCTGCACGAAGGCGACGACGGCCGCGGCCACCGCCAGAACGCAGACGACAACGGCGAAGACGGCAAGGCGGGGCATGGGAAGAGCTCCTCGGGGACACGGAACGGGGTCGAGCCCCTCCAGTGTCCCCCATGCCCCGCAGTGCTCCCGTAAAGGCGGAGGACTCAGACGTCCGTGACGCGCAGGCCCGCGTGGGCCTTGTAGCGGCGGTTGGCCGAGATCAGGTTGGCGACCAGCGATTCGACCTGGTGGGCGTTGCGCAGCCGGCCGGCGAAGACTCCGCGCATGCCGGGGATGCGGGCGGCCAGGGCCTGGACGATGTCCGTGTCCGCGCGGGCTTCGCCGAGGACCATCACGTCGGTGTCGATCTCGTCGACCGACTCGTCCTGGAGGAGGACCGCCGAGAGGTGGTGGAAGGCCGCCGTGACGCGGGAGTCCGGGAGCAGGGCGGCGGCCTGCTGGGCGGCGCTGCCCTCCTCGACCCGGAGGGCGTAGGCGCCCTGCTTGTCGAAGCCCAGCGGGTTCACGCAGTCCACGACGAGCTTGCCGGCGAGGTCCTCGCGCAGCGCTTCGAGGGTCTTGGCGTGGCCCTCCCACGGCACCGCGATGATGACGATGTCGCTGCGGCGCGCGCACTCGGCGTTGTCGGCGCCCTCCACGCCGAGGCCCAGTTCCTCCGCGGCCGTCCGGGCGCGGTCGGCGGCCCGGGAGCCGATGATCACCTTCTGTCCGGCGCGGGCGAGCCGGTAGGCCAGGCCGCGCCCCTGGTCGCCGGTGCCGCCGAGGACGCCGACGACGAGGCCGGAGACGTCGGGCAGGTCCCAGGGGTCCTTGGCCGGTGCCTTGGCGGGGGGCTGCTGCGTGCTGTCTGTGGAGGTCATGGGGGCGAGGGTAACCCCGGGATCCGCAGAGTCGAACGGGGGTGAGGCGGGGGGAACCGCTCCCCACGGTCCCTCCCATACGGCAGGATGCCGTCATGGATGCCGTGAGAGTCGCGCTGCTGCGCGAGGTCCTCGCCGGTACGCAGTGGCCGGGCGCCGCGCGGCGGTTCGCCGGGGCCCTGCGGCGCTCGGTCGTACCGGCCGGCGGGAACCTGCTGCTGGTGGGGACCGAGCAGTACGAGCCCTGGCATCTGGCGGCGCACCTGGTGGACGAGGCCGCCTGGTCGGGGCTGCCGGAGCTGGCGCCCACGCTCGTCCGCCACCGGGTGCTGGCCGGCGAGCCGCCGCACCTGTCGGTGGGGCTGGGCAGGCTGGAGGCGGCCCGGCGCGGGCACACGCTCCTGGTGGTGGCTCCGCGGGAGCCGGGCGAGGGGCTGCTGGAGCGGGTGCACGACGCCCGCCGCGCGGGAGCGACCGTACTGTCGCTGGACGGCGGGGATCCGGATCTGCGGACGCTCGCGCACGACGCGCTGTCGGTGGCGGAGGGAACCGCCGAGCTGGATCTGGACACCGTGCAGCACCTGGTCAGTGCGGCGGCCGGGGAGAACGGCCTGCCGGCGCAGCGCGGGCCGCGCCGCTTCCGGGACCGGCTGGCGCGGCTGGCCGATCAGCTGACCGCCCCGCCGCCCAGTCGCTGGTAGGAGCCCGGAGCCGGTGGTTACCGGCAGGTCCCTACGGCGTCGTGCCTTCCTCGCCCTCGCGGGTCTTGTCGTTCCACTTCGGGTCGTTCTGCCATTCCAGGTTGCGTTCCTCCGCCGTCTCCATGGCGTGGGCCGCCTCCGCGGGCGTCGCGTAGGGGCCGAAACGGTCCTTCGCCGGGCACTCGGGGCCTTCCTCGACCTTCTTGTGGACCAGGCAGTAGAACCACTCGCCGGGTTTGCCCACCTGGCGCTTCTTGAACAGGGCCATCGCTGTCGGGCTCCTCTCGATACCGCTCTCTGCCGCCATGCTGCCCCATCCCCGCTGGATACACTCGCTTGCATGTCTGGCCAGTCGCTGCTCGTACCAGGCGAGCTTTCTCCCGTCCGTTCCGTTCCCGGAAACATCCGCCGGCCCGAGTACGTGGGCAAGCCCGCGCCCACGCCGTACACCGGACCGGAGGTGCAGTCGGCCGAGACCATCGAGGCCATGCGCATCGCCGGCCGCATCGCCGCCCAGGCGATGGAAGAGGCCGCCAAGCTGATCGCCCCGGGGGTGACCACCGACGAGCTGGACCGGGTCGCGCACGAGTACATGTGCGACCACGGCGCCTACCCGTCGACGCTGGGCTACCGGGGCTTCCCCAAGTCGCTGTGTTCCTCGGTCAACGAGGTCATCTGCCACGGCATCCCCGACTCCACCGTCCTGCGCGACGGCGACATCGTGAACCTCGACGTGACCGCCTACATCGGCGGCGTCCACGGCGACAACAACGCCACCTACCTGTGCGGGGACGTCGACGAGGAGTCGCGGCTGCTGGTGGAGCGGACGCGCGAGGCGCTGAACCGGGCCGTCAAGGCCGTCAAGCCGGGCCGCCAGATCAATGTCATCGGCCGCGTCATCGAGTCGTACGCGAAGCGCTTCGGCTACGGCGTGGTCCGGGACTTCACGGGCCACGGCATCAACTCGTCCTTCCACTCCGGCCTGATCATCCCGCACTACGACAGCCCGCACGCCACCACCGTCATCGAGCCCGGGATGACCTTCACCATCGAGCCGATGCTGACCCTGGGCACCCACGAGTACGACATGTGGGAGGACGGCTGGACGGTCGTCACGAAGGACCGCAAGCGGACCGCGCAGTTCGAGCACACGCTCGTGGTGACGGACAGCGGGGCGGAGATCCTGACCCTGCCGTAGGATTTTTTTACCGACAGTCCGTCGGGAACACGTTGACTTAGGCATGCCTAAGCAGGAGGATCGGGTGTGGCGGCACGGTTGCCACGCCTGTTCCCCCTTCCTGGAGGTCCGTCTTGGACGCCTTCTCTACGGTCATTCGCGTCGCTTCGCACGAGCAGCACACCGAGGCGGAGACGTCGACCTTCATGAGCGACCTGCTGGGCGGGCGGCTCGGCGTGGACGCGTACGCGCGCTACACCGAGCAGCTGTGGTTCGTGTACCGGGCCCTGGAGGACGCGGCCGAGTCCCTGAAGGACGATCCGGTCGCCGGCCCCTTCATCCGTCCCGAGCTGATGCGCGTCGCCGAGCTCGAGCGGGACCTGGCGCACCTGCTGGGGCCCGAGTGGCGCGCAAGCGTGTCGGCGCTGCCCGCCACCGAGGCGTACGCCGCGCGGGTGGCCCGGTGCGCGGCCGAGTGGCCGGGCGGGTACGTCGCCCACCACTACACGCGCTACCTGGGCGACCTGTCCGGCGGCCAGATCATCCGCGACAAGGCGGAGCGGACGTGGGGCTTCGCGCGCAAGGGCGACGGCGTCCGCTTCTACGTCTTCGCGGACATCTCCAACCCCGCCGCCTTCAAGCGGACCTACCGGGAGCTGCTCGACGCGATCGCCGCGGACGACCTGGAGAAGCAGCGCATCATCGACGAGTGCAAGCGCGCCTTCGACTTCAACGGCGCGGTCTTCCGCGAGCTGGGCGAGCATTTCCGGCTCAGCGCGTAGAGCAGGCTGGGCTTGCGGATCGGCCCCTACGCGGGCGCGGCGAAGCGGACGCGGCCGCCGATCTCGACGGTGCCGTCGGGGCCGGGAGCCGTGAGGATCTGGGACCCGGCGCCCTGGGTGATGTTCAGGGCGCGGTTCAGCTGGGCGGTCAGCAGGAGCGCCGCCGAGCCCGTGGCCTCGTCCTCCGCGATCACCCCGTCGGCACGGCGCGGAAAACCGCGGGCCCGGATCCGGCCCGCGGCCTCGTCCTCCCAGGCCCAGGCGTACAGCCAGCCCTCGCCCGGCGGCGGGGCGGGCAGCGCCTCGACCTCGGCGACGGACCCGTACTGCTCGGTGCGCTTGCCCTCCACCCACTCGGCGCGGGCCGTGATCCACGTGAACTCCCCGTCGTCACGGGCCCATACGGATCCGGCCGGCGGCTGGAGCTGCTCGATGTCCAGCAGCCAGGCGAGCCCGACCAGCGGGTGCCCGGCGAAGGCCATCCGCGTGCCGGGGGTGCGGATGTCGACGATCCCGCGCTCGGGGTCGTCGACGAAGACGGTCTCGCTGTAGCCCAGTTCGGCCGCCAGCGCCTGCCGCGAGGCGTCGTCGGGGCAGGTGCGGCCGTCGCGTACGACACCGAGCAGGTTGCCGAACCGGCCGTCGGCCGCGCAGAAGACCTTCAGGACGTCGAGATCGTTCACCCGGGCATTCAAGCACGGCTCGGCGCAGGGCCGGCCGAGGCGTTCGGGGGAGCCCCGCCGGGCCGCGTCCGCCGGGAGCCGGTGGAGCTCCAGCCGCATGCGCGAACCGGGGTTCCGCTTGTCCTTCCGATACGCGGTGAAGCCCGTCCCGCAGTACGGAACGGTCACTCCGGCTTGACCTCCGCTTGACCCTTCCATGGGGTGGCCGTGAAGGGCCCGTGACAGCGCCGTGTCCACCGGCACAAGGTGAGAGCTGAATCACTGGACGAGTGGGTATGGGTCAGGTAAGCCTCGGTTAAGTTAGGTCCGCCTCACCGGCCCTCCCCCCTGGGACGGGCCCGATTCGTCCGACGCCCAGGAGCCCGCATGCGCCCCGCCCGCCTCTCCGTCATCGCCGCCGCCTCCGTCGCGGCGGCTCTGACCGCCGTCACCGGCTGCTCCCAGAAGAGCGACGCGGGCGGCGACGGCGCGATCAAGGTCGCGGCCTCCGACAGCGCCTGCGAGGTGTCGAAGACCGAGTTCCCTGCGGGCAAGGTGCAGATCGACGTCGAGAACAAGGGCTCCAAGGTCACCGAGGTCTACGTCCTGTTCCCGGACGCCCGCATCGTGACCGAGCGCGAGAACATCGGCCCCGGCACCAAGGCCTCCATCACCGCCGAGATCAAGGCGGGCGAGTACGAGATCGTCTGCAAGCCCGGCATGAAGGGCGACGGCATCTCCCAGAAGGTCAAGGCCACCGGCAAGGGCGCCGCCGAGGAGAAGCGCAGCCCCGAGGCCGACGCCGCGGTCGCCGCCTACCGCGCCTACGTGGTCGCCCAGGCCGAGGAGACCCTCCCCAAGGCGCAGGCCTTCGCCGACGCCGTCAAGGCCGGTGACATCGAGACCGCGAAGAAGCTGTACGCCCCCTCCCGCATCGGCTGGGAGCGCACCGAGCCGGTCGCCGAGTCCTTCGGCGACATCGACCCGAAGGTCGACGTCCGCGAGGACGGCCTGGAGGCCGGCCAGGACCCGGCGAAGGACTGGACGGGCTGGCACCGCCTGGAGAAGTCCCTGTGGGCCGACAACAAGATCGACGACAACGACAAGAAGCTCGCCGACACCCTGATCGCGGACCTGACCGACTGGCAGAAGAAGGTCGGCACGGCGGAGATCAGCCCCTCCTCGATGGCCAACGGCGCCAAGGAGCTCCTCGACGAGGTCGCCACCGGCAAGGTCACGGGTGAGGAGGAGCGCTACTCCCGCACCGACCTCGTCGACTTCAAGGCCAACATCGAGGGCGCGCAGAAGGCGTACGAGCTGCTCAAGCCGATCGCCGCGAAGAACGACCCGGAGCTCGCCAAGCAGCTGGACACCCAGTTCGCCGCGATGAACGGGCTGCTGGACAAGTACCGCGCCGACAAGACCTCCTACGAGTTCACCGCGTACGACAAGGTCGGCGACGCGGAGCGCAAGGAGCTCTCGGACGCCGTCAGCGCCCTCGGTGAGCCGCTCTCCAAGCTCGCCGCCGCGGTCACCAAGTAACAGCACGGTCGAGATCGAAGGAGGCGGGAGACCACGATGACCGAATCCGGGTCGGAGCCGGCGGCGCAGCAGCAGCCGCAGGCGGAAGAGCAGAACGGCGCCGGCGCGCCCTCCCGGCGCGCCGTGCTGGGCTGGGGCGGCGCCGGGCTCGCGCTCGGCGCGGCCGCGGCCGGCGGTGCGGTGGCCGCACTGGGCAACGGCTCGGACATGGTCTCGGCGGCCTCCGCCGGGGCGGCCGTGCCGTTCCACGGGGAGCACCAGGCCGGTATCGCGAGCGCCGTGCAGGACCGCCTGCACTTCGCGGCCTTCGACGTGAAGACGAACAGCCGCGAGGAGCTGGTCAAGCTCCTCAAGGAGTGGACCGAGGCCGCCCGCCTGATGACGGCCGGCCTGCCGGTCGGCGACGTGTACGAGGGCCTGCCGGAGGCCCCGCCCACCGACACCGGCGAGGCCCTCGGCCTGAAGGCCTCCCGCCTCACCCTGACCATCGGTTTCGGTCCGGGCCTGTTCGCCAAGAACCGGTTCGGTCTGGAGGGCAAGCGCCCCGAGGCCCTGGTCGACCTGGAGCTGTTCCCCGGTGACAACCTGGACCCGGCCCGCTCCGGCGGCGACCTCTGCGTCCAGGCCTGCGCCGACGACCCCCAGGTCGCCGTGCACGCGATCCGCCAGCTGGCCCGCATCGGCTTCGGCAAGACCGTGGTGCGCTGGTCGCAGCTGGGCTTCGGCAAGACCTCCTCGACCACGCCCGACGAGCAGACCCCGCGCAACATGATGGGCTTCAAGGACGGCACCCGGAACATCTCGGGCACCGACAAGGCGGCCCTGGACAAGCACGTGTGGGTCGGCCCCGGCGACGGCAGCGACTGGATGACCGGCGGCTCCTACCTGGTGGCCCGCCGCATCCGGATGAACATCGAGATCTGGGACCGCACCCCCCTGCAGGAGCAGGAGGACATCTTCGGCCGCGACAAGGGCGAGGGTGCCCCCGTCGGCAAGTCCAAGGAGCGCGACGAGCCGTTCCTGAAGGCGATGAAGCCCGAGGCGCACGTCCGCCTCGCGCACCCGGACACCAACAACGGTGCGACCATCCTGCGCCGCGGCTACTCCTTCACGGACGGCACGGACGGTCTGGGCCGCCTCGACGCGGGCCTGTTCTTCCTCGCCTACCAGCGCGACGTCCGCAAGGGATTCATCCCCATCCAGCGCAACCTGGCGAAGTCCGACGTCCTCAACGAATACATCCAGCACGTGGGTTCGGCGATCTTCGCCGTCCCGCCGGGCGTCCGCGACAAGGACGACTGGTGGGGCCGGACGCTGTTCGCCTAGTCCCCGCCGGAGAGGAACAAACGCCGTGTTCGGCAACTATCTGATCGGCCTGCGCGAGGGGCTGGAGGCCAGCCTGGTCGTCTGCATCCTCGTCGCGTACCTGGTCAAGACCGAGCGCCGGGACGCCCTGCGTCCCGTGTGGCTCGGCATCGGGATCGCCTGCGGGCTGTCGCTCGCGTTCGGCGCCATGCTCGAATTCGGCACCCAGGAGCTGACCTTCGAGGCTCAGGAGCTGCTGGGCGGCAGCCTGTCGATCGTCTCGGTGGGTCTGGTGACGTGGATGGTCTTCTGGATGAAGCGCACCGCGCGGCACCTGAAGGCCGAACTGCACGGCAAGCTCGACACGGCGCTCGCCATGGGCACCGGCGCGCTGGTCGCCACCGCCTTCCTGGCCGTCGGCCGGGAAGGCCTGGAGACCGCCCTGTTCGTGTGGGCGTCCGTACGGGCCAGCGGCGAGGGTTCCTCGGCGCCGCTGATCGGGGTGCTGCTGGGCATCGCGACGGCGATCGTGCTGGGGTACCTCTTCTACCGCGGCGCCCTGAAGATCAACCTGGCGAAGTTCTTCCGCTGGACCGGCGGCATGCTGGTCGTCGTGGCCGCGGGCGTGCTCGCGTACGGGGTCCACGACCTCCAGGAGGCCCGCTTCCTCGGCGGCCTGAACGACAGGGCCTTCGACATCAGCGCGGTCGTCCCGCCGGACAGCTGGTACGGCACCCTGCTCAAGGGCGTCTTCAACTTCCAGCCGGACCCGACCGTGCTCCAGCTGTCGGTGTGGGCGCTGTACCTGGTGCCGGTGCTGGCGCTGTTCCTGGTGGACCAGAGCCGTCCGGCGGACAAGAAGCAGTCCTCCGACACCACCCCCGTCAGCAGCGGCTGACGCGGCAGCCCTGCGACGGGCTGTGGTGGCCGGCTTTCCCGCCGGTCACCACAGCCTGTCGGTGTTTCCGGGGTGGAGCGGGACGCGGACGCCGGTGAAGGCTGCCCGGTCCCGGTCCGGATCGTCCGTGAAGAAGGCCGCCAGGACCGTCTTGTCGAAGCCCGGCTCGTCGGTGGCCAGCGGCCGCTCGGGCGTCCCGCCGACCAGGACCGTGCCGGGCAGCGCCGTGAACCCGGCCGCCTCGTAGAACGGCGCCAGCGGCCGGTCGCAGCTGAACAGCGCCAGGTCCACGGCCCGATCCGCCGCCAGCTCGGCGCGGGCCGCCGCCACCAGCCGGCCGCCGATCCCCCGCCCGCGCAGCGCGGCCCGCGTCACGACCGCGCTGAGCCCGGCCGCCCGGTACGTCCGCCCCGCGAGGCCGATCTCCTTGTACAGCAGCGCCAGTGAGGCGGCCACCGTGCCGTCGCCGTCCACGAGCAGCAGCGCGCGCGGGACGAGCGCGGGATCGTGGCCCGGCGTGGAACCCGGCCAGGCGGCGGCCTCCAGGTCCGCGACCTGCCGGGCCAGTGCCGCGGGCACGTCGGCCTCCGCACACCCGAGCACCACCGGATCCGGATTCACCCCGGGACTCCGCCCCGCGTCTTCGAGCCGCGCCACATCAGCCCCACCGTGCGTCGAGGAGCGGGGTCCGGGGCAGGGCCCCGGCGGCGCCGCACCCGCTCACGGGATCCGTACTCCCGCCCCGCCGACCCTGACCCGGGGGTCACCGGCGCGCAGTTCCACCGTGAGCACCCCCGGCCGGCCCATGTCCTCGCCCTGGTGGAGGGTGAGCACGGCGTCCTCCGGGACCAGTCCGAGCTCGCGGGCGTACGCGCCGAAGGCGGCAGCGGCGGCTCCGGTGGCGGGATCCTCGACGACCCCGCCGACCGGGAAGGGGTCCCGTACGTGGAACTCGGCCGGGCCCGCCCGGTGCACCAGCTGGACCGTGGTGAGGTCCAGGCGCCGCATCAGGGCCTCCAGCCGGGCGAAGTCGTAGGCGAGGTCCGCGAGCCGGGCCCGGGTGGCGGCGCCGAGCACCAGGTGCCGTGCGCCGGCGTAGGCGATCCGGGGCGGGAACGACGGGTCCAGGTCCGCCTCCGGCCAGTCCAGCGCGGCCAGCGCCTCGGCGAGGTCGGCCGCGCCGATCTCCTCGGTGTGCGGCTCGACGCTGGTCAGGGTGGCCCGGAAGCCCGCGTCCGACGCGGTCACCGACACCGGGACGGTCCCCGCGCGGGTCGCGAGGACCAGCTCGCCGGGGCCGATCCGCTCCCCGAGCGCCACGGCGGTGGCCACCGTGGCGTGCCCGCAGAAGGGGACCTCCGCCTTCGGGCTGAAGTACCGCACGGTGAACGACCGGCCGGGCAGGCCGCCGAGCCCCTCGGGCGGGGCGGTCAGGAAGGCCGTCTCGCTGTAGCCCAGTCCGGCGGCGATCTCCAGCATCGCGCCGTCGTCCAGCCCGGCGGCGTCCAGGACGACCCCGGCGGGGTTGCCGCCTTCGGGGTCCTCGGAGAAGGCGGTGTAGCGCAGTACTTCGGTGTCCGTGGTATCGGTCATGCGGCCATGATCACCCAGCGGCCCGGGCGAGGGCCAGCCCCGTCCGGGCCGGCCGGGAGACACCCCAAGACACTCCCTAGCCGCGTCCGATGTACGGCATGGAGGTCGCCATCACCGTGGCGAACTGCACGTTCGCCTCCAGCGGCAGCTCCGCCATGTGCAGCACCGTGCGGGCCACGTCGGCGGCGTCCATCACCGGTTCGACCGCGAGCTGCCCGTTGGCCTGCAGGATGCCGGTCTGCATCCGCTCGGTCATCTCGGTCGCCGCGTTGCCGATGTCGATCTGCCCGCAGGCGATGCGGTACGGACGCCCGTCGAGCGACAGCGACTTGGTCAGGCCCGTCATGGCGTGCTTGGTCGCGGTGTAGGCGATGGAGTTCGGGCGCGGCACGTGCGCGGAGATGGAGCCGTTGTTGATGATCCGGCCGCCCTGCGGGTCCTGGTGCTTCATCTGGCGGAAGGCGGCCTGCGCGCACAGGAAGGAGCCGGTGAGGTTGACGTCCACGACGGAGCGCCAGGCCTCGTAGCTGATGTCCTCCAGCGGGACCCCGCCCGGGCCGAAGGTGCCCGCGTTGTTGAAGAGCAGGTCGAGGCGCCCGTAGCGCGCGCGGACCGCCTCGAACAGAGCAGTCACGTCGTCCGGATCGCTCACGTCCGTCCGTACGCACAGCACGTCCGCGTCGGCCCCGGCCGCCTCGGCCGTCTCCTCCAGCGGTTCGGTCCGGCGGCCCGCGACGGCCACGGCCCAGCCGGCGGCGGCCAGCGTCAGCGCGACGGAACGGCCGATTCCGGAGCCGGCCCCGGTCACCACGGCGATCTTCTTGGCACTTGCGTTCATGGGGCCGCAGGGTACGTCACACCGGGCTGCGGCCCCGGGACGTTCCGATAGCTGAGAGCATGGTCCGGTCAGGGGTGCACGCAGCAGATCAGAGGACTGGAGTTCCGCATGCCGGAGAGAGCCCCCGCGACGGCCCGCTCAGCCGAGGCGACCGAGCCGTCACCCGAATCGCCCTCCGCACCCGCACCCGCCCCCGCACCCGCCGACACGGCCGGCGACAGGGCCACCGACACGGCCGCCGACGGCACCGGCCCCGTGAAGGCCGCGGCCCGCCGCACCGCCCTCCTCGTCACCTTCATACTCGGGGGCCTCACCGCCCTGCCCCCGCTGTCCATGGACATGTACCTCCCGGCCCTGCCGGAGGTCACCGCCGCCCTGCGCAGCCCGGCCGCGACCGTCCAGCTCACCCTCACCGCCTGCCTCGCCGGCATGGCGCTGGGCCAGCTGGTCATCGGCCCGATGAGCGACAAGTGGGGCCGCCGCCGGCCGCTGCTCACCGGCATGATCGTGTACGTCCTCGCCACCGCCGTCTGCGCCCTCGCCCCGACCGCCGAGCTGCTGATCGCCTTCCGGCTCGTACAGGGCCTGGCAGGGGCGGCCGCGATCGTCATCGCACGGGCCGTCGTGCGCGACCTGTACGACGGCGTCGAGATGGCGAAGTTCTTCTCCACCCTGATGCTGATATCGGGGACCGCCCCGATCATCGCCCCCCTCATCGGCGGGCAGGTGCTGCGCTTCGCCGACTGGCGGGGCGTCTTCGTCATCCTGACCGCCATCGGCACCGCGCTCACCCTGATGGTCTGGCGCGGCCTCGGCGAGACCCTGCCGCCCGAGCGCCGGCACACCGGCGGCCTCGGCTCCACACTGCGGACCATGCGCGGTCTGCTCGGCGACCGGGTCTTCGCCGGCTACACGCTGGCCGGCGGTTTCGCCTTCGCCGTGCTCTTCTCGTACATCTCCGCGTCGCCCTTCGTGGTGCAGGAGATCTACGGTGCTTCGCCCCAGGCCTTCAGCCTGCTCTTCGGGGTCAACTCCGTCGGCCTGATCGCCGTCGGGCAGATCAACGGCAAGCTGCTGGTCGGCCGGGTCAGCCTTGACAAGGCGCTGGCCGTCGGACTCGGCGTCATCGCGCTGGCGTCGGTGTCCCTGCTGCTGATGTCGACCGGGGTGTTCGGGGAGGTCGGGCTGGCGCCGGTCGCGGCCGCGCTGTTCGTCCTGATGTCGGCGATGGGCCTGGTCCTGCCGAACACCAACGCACAGGCCCTGATGCGGACCCCGCACGCGGCGGGTTCGGCGTCGGCGCTGCTCGGCACGTCGTCCTTCCTGATCGGTGCCGTCGCGTCCCCGCTGGTCGGCATCGCGGGCGAGGCCACCGCCGTCCCGATGGCCCTGGTCCAGGTCACGTGCGCCGCCCTGTCGGCCACCTGCTTCCTCACCATGTGCCGCCCCTGGCACCCCCGCGAAACCCCGGCCTAGCCGACCCGCGCGGCGCCGCCACCGGGCCCCCGGCCCAGCCATGGACGCGGCGCCGCCACCGGGCCCCCCGCCCAGCCATGGGCACGGCGCCGCCCTCGGGCTCCCGGCCGCCCGGCGCGGCGCCGTCATCGGACTCCCGGCCGGCCATCGCTGCGGCGCCATGCCCGGGGCCCCCGCCGAGCCACAGGTGCGGCGCCGCTGCCGGGGGCTCCGCCCCCGGGCCCCCGCGCCTCAAACGCCGGCGAGGCTGGTTTTCCCTGATGCCGTCCCCACCCGGGAGCCGCGCCCGCGTATGGGGCACGAGCCACATCCAGCCCCGCCGGCGTTTGAGGCGCGGGGCGCGGGGCGGAGCCCCGGTCCTCAGCCCGCGCCCGCGCACTCGGCCGGGGGCCACAGGGGGACAGGGGCGCCGTAAACTTCGGTGGTGAACGCCTCCGCCCCCACCACCGCCGAGACCCTCCGCAGCGCCCTCGCGGGGTTGCTCGAAGGGCTCCCGCCGAAGCAGGCCTCCGCCGCCGTCGAGCGGCTCATCGCCAGCTACCGGGGGCAGACCCCCACCGACGCCCCCGTCCTGCGCGACCGCTCGGACGTGGCGGCGTACGCCGCATACCGCATGCCCGCCACCTTCGAGGCGGTCCAGGCCGCCCTCGACGCCCTCGCGGAGGCCGCCCCGGACTGGGCCCCCGCCTCGCACGTGGACGTCGGCGGCGGCACCGGCGCCGCGACCTGGGCGGTGGACGCCACCTGGGACGGCCCCCGCACGACCACGGTCCTCGACTGGGCGGAGCCCGCACTGGCCCTCGGCAAGGAGCTGGCGGCGGCCTCCGGCTCGCCCGCGCTCCGGGCAGCGGACTGGCGGCGGGCGGTCATCGGCTCCGGGCTGTCCCTGCCCGACGCCGACCTGGTGACCGTTTCGTACGTACTGGGAGAGCTGACGCCCGACGCCCGCACGGCCGTCGTCGCCGAGGCGGCCCGCGCGGGCCGGGCCGTGGTGCTGATCGAACCCGGCACCCCGGAGGGCTACCTCCGCATCCGCGAGGCCCGCGACCAGCTGATCGCGGCCGGGCTGCACGTGGCCGCCCCCTGCCCGCACGACGGGACCTGCCCGATCGAGGTCGGCCGGGACTGGTGCCACTTCTCGGCGCGCGTCAGCCGTTCCTCCCTGCACCGCCAGGTCAAGGGCGGCTCCCTCCCCTACGAGGACGAGAAGTTCAGCTACGTCGCCGCGACCCGCTTCCCGGCCCGGCCGGCCCCCTTCCGGATCACGCGGAAGCCGCAGATCCGGAAGGGTCTCGTCCTGCTGGACCTGTGCGGTCCCCGGGACGGGGACGCGTCAGGCCTGACCCGGGCCACCGTGACCAAGCGCCACGGTGACCTCTACAAGGCGGCGCGGGACGCCGACTGGGGCCAGGACTGGCCGCCGGCCACGACGGCCGGGGACCGGTAGAGCCGCTGCCAGGTCCGCCAGGCCGCCAGGGCCGCTAGGGCCGCAGCTCCTGCGTACAGCACTTCACGCTGCCGCCGCCCTTGAGCAGCTCCCCCAGGTCCATCGGGATCGGCTCGAACCCGCGGTCGCGCAACGGCGCCAGCAACCCGGTCGCCCCCTGCGGCAGCAGCACGTGCCGGCCGTCCGAGACCGCGTTCAGCCCCAGCGCCGCCGCGTCCTCGGCGTCGGCGAGCAGCGCGTCCGGGAAGAGCCGGCGGAGCACGGCCTGGCTGCCCGCCGAGAAGGCGCCGGGGTAGTACATGACCTCGTCGCCGTCGAGGACGCTGAGCGCCGTGTCCAGGTGGTAGTACCGCGGGTCCACCAGGTCGAGGCCGATGACCGGGCGGCCGAAGAACTCCTGGGCCTCGTCGTGCGAGAGCGGGCTGGAGCGGAAACCGCGGCCGGCCAGGAGGTAGCTGGCGGTGACGGCGAAGTCCCCCTCGCCCTCGTTGACGTGGGACGGTTCGTGGACGTCCTGGTAGCCGTGTGCGCGGAACCAGTCGAGGTGGATCTCGGCCTCGGGGGCGCGTTCCGGATAGGCGAACCGGGCACCGAGCACCCGGCCGTCGACGACCAGGGCCCCGTTGGCCGCGAAGACCATGTCGGGCAGCGCGGGATCCGGTACGAGGGTCTCGACGGTGTGACCGAGGGAGCGGTAGCGGTCCCTGAGGTCCTCCCACTGGGTGAGTGCGAGGGGCAGGTCCACCGGTTTCGTGGGGTCCATCCACGGATTGATGGAGTACGTGACCTTGAAGTGCGCGGGTGGGCACATCAGGTAGCGCCGGGGTGTGGCGTCTCTGCGCAAAGAAGGCTCCTCACGACTTACACGACTCACGACGAGTAGTGGAGAGAATCGTCTCTCCTCAAGCGGGACAGCGCAGTGAACTGATTGGGTGGTTTACGGGACCAGAGGAAGACCAGGGGAAGACCAGGGGAAGACGAGACGTCTCGGTTGATAGTTTGGCGGCATGCCCAAGACCCCCGACGCCACCCGCCGCAGCGACCGCTCCCGGCGGGCCATCCTCGACGCCGCGCTCGCCCTCGTGGGAGAGGTCGGCTACAACAAGCTGACGATCGAAGCCATCGCGGGACGCGCCGGGGTCGGCAAGCAGACCATCTACCGGTGGTGGCCGTCGAAGGCCGACGTCCTCCTCGAGGCCTCCCTCACGCTCGCCGGGGACGCGGAGACGGCGGCCGAGTGGACCGGCTTCCCGGACACGGGCGATCTCGCGGCCGACCTGAAATACGTCCTGCGGGCGACGGTGGACGAGCTGAACGACGAGAAGTACGCGGCCCCGGCACGCGCCCTGACGGCCGCGGGGGCCGCCGACCCCGAACTGGGAGCCCGCTTCCGCGAGCAGCTGCTGGAGCCGCAGCTCGCCCTGTACGAGGCGCGGTTGCGCACGGCGAGGGAGGCCGGCCTGCTCGTGCCGGACGCGGACCTGCGACTGACGGTGGAGATGCTGCTCGGTCCGCTGACGTACCGGTGGCTGCTGCGGACGGCGCCGCTGACGCACCGTTATACGGACGAGCTGGTGGACCGGGTGCTGGGCGGGGTGGCGGTCGCGGCGGCGGACGGAGTGGTGGATGGAGTGGCGGACGGGGTGGCGGACGGGGTGGCAAACGTCACCGCGGACTAGACGCACCGGAGCCCACACGAGCCCAATTGCCCGAATTTCGCGGTTATCTGGGGGTTACCGGTCGCCCATCCCGAACCCCCCGGTCGCGGAGAGCGGTCACCCGGGGCGCAGGATGGTGGGACCATGTGAAGGTGCGCCGGGGCAACCGTGAGGTGAGGGGATAGATGGGGTCCGAGTCCGGCCGCGTCAAACGCGGCGAGCAGAGCAGGATTTCCCAGTGGCTGCGCCGGCGGCAGAAACCCGCCGCCGAAGACCCCGGACGCGAGCGCGAGGCGCTCCTCCTGGCCGTCGCCGCCGCCGGTCTGCCGCTCGCCCCCGCCGCCCATCCCGCCGGCTACCGGTGTTCGTGCGACCGGATCGGCTGTCCGACGCCCGCACGGCACCCCCTCTCCTTCGCCTGGCAGACGCAGTCGACCACCGATCGCGCGCAGGTCGAACGCTGGGCACGCAACCAGCCCCAGGCCAACTTCATCACCGCGACCGGCATGGTCCACGACGTACTCGACGTCCCGCTGGAGGCCGGCGCCGCCGCCCTCGCCCGCCTGCTGGAGGCCGGCATCGAGGTGGGCCCGGTCGCCGAGTCGGGCGGTACGGGTGACCAGGCGCGCATGCTCTTCTTCACCGCGACGCGGGGTACGCCGGAGGACGAGGACGAGTGGTGGCCGTGCGAACTGGACTGCCACCCCGAGACGATGGACGAGCACCCCGGACTGCGCTGGCACTGCCGCGGCAGCTACGTCCTGGTCCCGCCGGCGGCCCTCCCCGGTGACCAGTCGGTGAGGTGGATCCGTGGCATGGAGCACCCCCTCCCGGACCCGCTCACCCTCCTGGAGTCCCTGACGGACGCCTGCGCCCAATACGCGGGCACCACCGCCCAGACCCCGGCCACCGTAGCCTGGCCCCTGGGCCGCTGACCCCACCGAGCCCCCCGGAGCTCCACCCCGCGCCTCAATCGCCGGCGAGGCTGGGTTTCGCCCTGCCGCGCGCATACGTGCGGCTCCAAGATGCGGGGCTCCGCCCCGCACCCCGCGCCTCAAACGCCGGCGAGGCTGGAGTGGGTGCGGCTTCAAGATCGAGGCTCCGCCCCGCGCCTCGAACGCCAGCGGGGCTGGAGTGCGTGCGGCTTCAAGACCAGCGGGGCTGGTTGTGACGACCTGTGCTGCTCAGTGCCGCTGAGGGGGCGCGAGCCGCATCCGAAAGCCGACCTCGGCCCAATCCAGCCTCGCCGGCGTTTGAGGCGCGGGGGCTCGGGGGCGGAGCCCCCGCAGCGGCGCCGCAGAGGCACCGCACCTGCCGATCCGGCCTCCGCCGCCCGACCCAGCCGCGCCGGCGATTGAGGCGCGGGGCAGACCCGCCGCAACGGCGCCACGCCCCGCCCGGTCGGCGGCGGTCAGTGGATCTGGGTGACGATCACGTCGAGGGACCACGCCTTGCCCGGCTTCGCGGGAGCCTCGGCCTCGACCACGTAGGACAGGTCCCGCAGGGCCGTCACCAGGTCCGCCGGCGACGCGGGGGCCGCCCCCGCGAGCAGCAGGTCCCGGACCAGCCGCCCCTTGGTCGCCTTGTTGAAGTGGCTGACCACCGACCGCTTCTCCACCCCGTCCACCGTCTGCGAGTGCAGCACCCGCACCGTCGCCGTCCGCCCCGCCACCTCCCCCTTCGGCTTCCACGCCGACGCGTACGCCGACGACCGCAGGTCCAGCACCAGCCCCTCCCCCGCCGCCTCCGGCATGACCGAGGCCATCGGCTCGCGCCAGTACGCCCCCAGCGCTCCCAGCCCCGGCAGCTTCACGCCCATCGAGCAGCGGTACGAGGGGATCCGGTCGGTGATCCGCACCGCACCCCACAGGCCCGAGAAGACCAGCAGCGCGTCCTCGGCCGCCGTGCGCGCCGCCGGCGTCAGGTCGGCGAGGCCCAACGCGTCGTACAGGACCCCGGTGTAGATCTCCCCCGCCGGCCGGGCCACCGCCGAGCGCAGCTCCGCGTTCTTCGCGACCTCGCCCCGCAGCCCCTCGCTCAGGCCGAGGACCTCGCGCGCCTTGAGCTCGTCCGCCCCGCACAGCTCGACCAGCTCGTCCAAGACCGCCGCGCGCGCCGCGGCCAGGCCGGGCAGCGACAGCGTCTCCGGCTTCAGGGGTGCGCCGGAGCCGCCGGCGGCCTTTCCTTCGGACGGCGGCAGCAGCACGAGCACGGTGGTTCTCCTTCAACACGACACGACGCGGGGGATGCGGCCCCGGAGCCAGGGTAGACGGCCCGCGGGCCCGGCCCGGCCCCCGAGCCGGGCCCGCCCCGACCGCCCGACCCCGCGCACATCGCCCGGCCAGGGCCTACGCTCGGTCCATGCCACGCCGTCACCTGCACATGACCGGCGCAGACGGGGTTGCCCTGCGAGCCGCGCTGCGTGACCTGCGGACCGAGCTGGACGTGCCGCGGGAGTTCCCCGCCGAGGCGCTCGCCGAGGCCGAGCGCGCCGCCGGGGCGCCCCGCCTGTCCGAGACCGGCGCCGACGACGCCACCGACATCCCCTTCTTCACCGTCGATCCCCCGGCCTCCGTCGACCTCGACCAGGCGATGCACCTGGCGAAACGATCCTCCGGCGGCTACCGCGTCCACTACGCCATCGCCGACGTCGCCGCCTTCGTCACCCCCGGCGGCCCCCTCGACAGGGAGGCACACCGCCGCGTCACCACCCTCTACTTCCCCGACGGGAAGATCCCGCTGCACCCTGCCGTGCTCTCGGAGGGCGCGGCCAGCCTGCTGCCGGACCAGACCCGCCCCGCGCTGTTGTGGCGGCTCGACCTCGACGCCGAGGGCCGGGTCGAGACGACCGATGTCCGCCGTGCCCTGGTCCGCAGCCGGGCCAAGCTCGACTACGAGGGCGTCCAGAAGGCCATCGACACCGGTACCGCGGAAGAACCCCTCGCCCTCCTCAAGGACATCGGCCGGCTCCGCGAGGCCCTGGAGGTGGACCGCGGCGGCGTCTCGCTGAACGTGCCCGAGCAGGTCGTCGTCGCACACGACGGCACCTACTCCCTCGCCTACCGGGCCCCGCTCCCCGCCGACGGCTGGAACGCCCAGATCTCCCTCATGACCGGCATGGCGGCCGCCGACCTGATGCTGGCCGCCGGAACCGGCATCCTGCGGACCCTCCCCACCGCCCCCGACGGCGCCGTCGGCAAGCTGCGCCGGGCGGCGAAGGCCCTGCGGATCGACTGGCCCCACCACGTCCCGTACGCCGAACTCGTCCGCTCCCTCGACCCGCACCGCCCCGACCACGCCGCCTTCCTCCAGGAGTGCACGGCCCTGCTGCGCGGCGCGGGCTACACCGTGTTCACCGGCGGCGAGCGCCCCGACCCGGCGATCCACTCCGCGGTGGCGGCCCCGTACGCCCATACGACCGCGCCCCTGCGCAGGCTCGTCGACCGGTACACCGGCGAGCTGTGCGTGGCGGCGGTGGCCGGGGCCGAACCCCCCGAGTGGGCGGTGGCGGCGCTGGCGGCGCTGCCGCAGGAGATGGCGAGCGGCAACCGGCTGGCCAACGCGGCGGAGCGGGAGTCCGTGGACCTCGTCGAGGCGGCCGTGCTCAAGGACCGCGTCGGGGAGACCTTCGAGGCCACGGTCATCGACGTCAAGGACCGGGAGCCGCTGGTGGGCACCGTCCACCTCGAGGAGCCGGCGGTGGTCGGCCGCGTCGAGTCCGCGCGGGAGGCGCTGCCGCTGGGCGAGCGCATCCGGGTCCGGCTGACGCAGGCGGCCCCGGGCACGGCGAAGGTGCTGTTCGCCACCGCGTGAGCGGGTCACCGGACGGCCGGTCCCAGGCGGCCCCGGCGGCTTCTCAGGCGGCCCCGGCAGCTTCTCAGGCGGCCCCGCGCAGGGCGCTGACCAGCGCGCGTGGGTCGTCGGCGTGGAAGCGGATCGTCCGCGCCTCTCCGCGGGCCCCGAGCGGGCGGGTGAAGGCGAGCGGGCGGGCCAGCTCCAGGGTCACCGTGGTCTGGCTGCCCACGATCAGGTCGAGCACCCCGTCCTCGGAGACGGTGACCAGCCGGCCCTCCGGGTAGCGGCGGTCGACGCGGACCGAGGCCACCGCCTCCGGCGGGACGACGAGGTCGAAGAGGGCGCCGTAGCGGATCCGCAGGGACCCGTCGGTGCGGACGACGTGCGGCCGGGCGACGCAGGCGGCGTGCAGGGCGAGCACGAGCAGGATCCCGTAGAGGTCGACGACGAGCACGACCCGGTGGACCGCGGGCCAGGGGATGAGGAGGGCCAGGACGACCGTCTCGATCACCGACACGAAGAGCATTCCGTACATCATGGCCGTCTGCGGTCCGGTGTACCCGGCGGTGAGGTCGCCGTCTCGGACCCCGTGCTTGCGCCGCAGCACCCACCAGCCGAGCGAGGCGGCGGCCCGCAGCTCGTGCCGCACCAGCCGGCGCACCTGGACGGGGACGACGGTGCGCACGGCCGCCCGCCAGGCCTCCCGGGGTGCCGCTCCCCCGGCCCGAGCGGCGGCGTACAGCGCGCGCACCACCCGCGCCTCCAGCAGCAACACGGCGAGCACCAGGACCTCGGACGCCGCCACCGCCCACGCGGGGAGCCGCACGCCGGCGGCGAGGCAGCACACCACCACCAGTTCACCCGGTACGACGGCGGCTGCCACCCAGCGCGCCGCCCGCACCCCCACCCCGCTCACCCGCACCCCGCTCACCCGAATCCCCCTCATACCCGGCCCCTCTCCATGAACGCCTCCATGACCCGGCGTACGACTTCCGCCTGCGCCGGCGGGTACTCGGCGAGCAGCGCCTCCTTGAACCCCGCCGCGACCGCGCCCCCGGCGGGGATCGCGGCGAACACTTCGTCCGGGACGGCTGCGACCAGCTCGGCGGCCAGCGCCGGGATCCGGGGGTCGTCGGCCGGAGCGTCGGCCAGCTCGTCGAGCCGCTCGTACAGCGCGAGCAGGGCCGGATCGGCGGCCAGCGGCCCGAGCGCGGCGTAGAGCCGCTCCCCGGCGGGACCCGAGCCGTCGAGCAGCGTCAGGTGCTCGCGGTCCATCGCCGCACTCGGCGAGGCGGTCGGCGGCGCCTTCGCGAGCAGCGCGGCGAGCGCCGGCGAGACCGGCTCGGTCTCCCCGGGCGGAGCGGCCAGCAGGACGGCGAGCCGCCGCCGGCGCTCGGCGATCTCGGCCTGCTGGCGGGCCAGGTCGGCGTCGAGCTCTTCGAGTACGTCGGCCAGCTCCCGCCCGGCGTCGTCCGCGAGGACGTCACGCACCTCGTCGAGGCTGAGCCCGAGCTCGGTGAGCCGGCGTACACGGGCCAGCAGCACGGCGTCACGGACGCTGTAGACGCGGTAGCCGTTGGGGCGCCGCTCCGGTTCCGGAAGCAGCCCGACATGGTGGTAGTGCCGGATCGCCCGGGTGGTGACCCCGACGAGCACGGCGATCTCTCCGATCCGCATGGCCCCAGTAGAAACCCTGCCGTTGCGGCAAGGTCAAGCGAGGCCGTCGCCCCGGGTAACATGGCCACCACGGCAGACGAGTCGGCCGGACGGCCGCGTCGGGATCCTCGGATCCCGCCGAGGAACGTCCGGGCTCCACAGGGCAGGGTGGTGGCTAACGGCCACCCGGGGTGACCCGCGGGACAGTGCCACAGAAAACAGACCGCCGGGGGCCTTGGCCCTCGGTAAGGGTGAAACGGTGGTGTAAGAGACCACCAGCGCCTGAGGTGACTCAGGCGGCTAGGTAAACCCCACCCGGAGCAAGGTCAAGAGGATCCGTCCCCGGACGGATCTGCGCGAACGCTTGAGGGCTGCCCGCCCGAGTTCGCGGGTAGACCGCACGAGGCCGGCGGCAACGCCGGTCCTAGATGGATGGCCGTCTCCCCGGCGACCGCGAGGTCACCGGGTGACAGAACCCGGCGTACAGGCCGGCTCGTCTGCCGCCTCCACTCCCGTTCGGGGCTCCGGTCCGGGGCTCCGGTGCGGGAGTTTCCCGATCACAGGCCGGCGGTGTCGATCTCCACGCCGAAGGGGTCCGGGAGACGGACGGGGATCCCGAACGGATGTGGTCCATCCGCGACGGCGTAGCCGTCGGCGACCGGGTCGGAGAACAACGTCCAGCTCGCGTCCATCCGGTCGACGAGCAGGTACAGGGGGACGCCGAACTGTCCGTACCGTCGCCGCTTCTTGATCCGGTCGTCGGCCGCGTTGGACTCCGAGGTCACCTCCACCACCAGCAGTGCCTCCTCCACCGAGAGCGACTTGGCGCCCTTGGCGACGGCCTGCGGGATGATCGCGATGTCGGGCAGGTACCAGTTCTCCGTGCCCGGCAGGTCCAGGTTGCCCGAGCCCTTCACGCACTTCAGTTCACGGGCCCTGCGGGCGAGCCCGTCGCGGATCATGTCCACGGCGTTCTCGTGGTCCCAGGTGGGAGCCCTGATCTCGAATTCCCCCTCGATGAGCTGCGCGCGCACGCCGCTCTCGTTCAGGCGCTGGACGGCGAACTTCAGCGATGCCTCCCTGTCGACGGGGAGGTACTCGCGGTGCCGGTGCTGAGCGGACATCGTGGCTTCTCCCGAGGGTCTAACGGGGTGAGGACCGGCTGGGACCTTCGTGGCGGGGCCAGGCGGCGTTGCTCTGTCGGCCGGCGTACCGACACCCGTCGTGGCGCGGGTGTCGGTGGAACGGTGTCCCCCTACGGCGTGCAGGCACCGGCTACCGCAGGTGGGACGTGTCGTTCAGGAGGCGGAGCGAGGCGTTGCCGTCCGCGTAGTAGGCCACCGCCGAGAGGGAGGCCGCGGAGAGTTCCATGCGGAACAGGGACTCCGGCGGGGCGCCCAGAGCCAGGCGGACCAGGATCTTGACCGGGGTCACGTGGGTGACCAGGAGGACCGTGCGGCCCCGGTGGGCGGCCAGGAGCCGGTCGCGGGTGGCGGAGATCCGGCGGGTGGCGGCCGCGAAGCTCTCGCCGCCGCCGGTGGGGGCGGCCTTCGGGGAGTCCAGCCACGCCTGGAGGTCGTCCGGGAAGCGCTCGCGCACCTCGGCGAAGGTCAGGCCCTCCCAGGCGCCGAAGTCCACCTCGCGCAGGCCCTCTTCGACCGTGACGGGCAGGCCGAGGCGGTCGGCGACGGCCTGGGCCGTCTCGCGGCAGCGGCGCAGCGGGGAACTGACGACCGTCTGGATCGTGCCGCGGGCGGACAGCGCCTCGGCGACCGCGGCGGCCTGGCGGCGGCCGGCCGGGGACAGCTCGGGGTCGGAGCCGCCGCTGCCGGAGAAGCGCTTCTGGGGGGTGAGGGCGGTCTCGCCGTGCCGCAGCAGCACGAAGGTGGCGGGGGTCCCCATGTCGGGGGCCCAGCCCTGCCCCTGGGCGGGGGCCTCGGCGGTGTGGTCGGCCTGGCCGGGCCGCGGTGCCGGGTGGGCGTCGGGCGTCGCCCCGGCGGGCGCGGGCTCCGCGAACAGGGTGTCGGCGACCGGCTCCGCGAGCGCCGGGCCAGGGGCCGTCGTACGGGAAACGTGGGCCTGCGCGGGGCTGCCGGTGCGCGCGGGCGACGCCGCCGTGGCGGCGGGGGCCGCGGGGGCCCCGGGGGCGGCCGGGGCGGCGTGGGCCGCGGGGGCCGCTGAACCGTCCGCCGGCCTGGCCGAGACCAGGGCGGCGCGGACCGCCGCGGCTCCCTTCGCCGCGTCGCCCACAGGGCCCGACGGCGGGGCGGCCAGGGCGCGGGCCGCCGACGTGTCGAGCGCGGCCGTCGAGGCCGACGGCTCCCACTGCGCGCCGCGCTTGCCCGCGTCCATCGCCTCGTTGGCGAGCCGGTCCGCGTGCCGGTTCCGCTCGCGCGGGATCCACTCGTACGTCACCTGGGACGCGGGCAGGATCCGCGCGGCCTCCGCCGCCAGCGGCTTCATGTCCGGGTGCTTGATCTTCCAGCGGCCCGACATCTGCTCGACGACCAGCTTGGAGTCCATCCGGACCCGGACCCGCGCGTCCGGGGCCAGCTCCCGGGCGGCCTTGAGGCCGGCGATCAGGCCCTTGTACTCCGCCACGTTGTTCGTGGCGACGCCGATGTACTCGGCGCGCTCGGCCAGCGTCTCGCCCGTCGCCGGGTCGAGGACGACCGCGCCGTAGCCGGCGGGCCCCGGGTTGCCCCGGGAACCGCCGTCGGCCTCCACGACGAACGCGGCTGGTCCCTGCATCAGATGCCCGAGTCCGCCGTACGGACCAGGATGCGGCCGCAGTTGTCGTGCCGGACGACCTGGTCGCGGGCCGCGGCCTTGATCTCGTTGACCTCGGCCATGTCGAGCTCCAGGCGGCAGCCCTCGCAGCGGCGCTGGTACAGGCGCGCGGCGCCGACCCCGCCCTGCTTGACGCGGATCTTCTCGTACAGCGCCATCAGGTCGGCCGGCATGGACGCGACGATGACCTCGCGGTCCTTGGCGATCTTGGTGGCCTCGGCGTCGAGTTCGCCCGTGGCGGCGTCGCGGCGCGCGGTGGCGTCCGTCAGCTTGGCCTCGAGGGTCGCGACGCGGTCGGTGAGTTCGGTGACGCGCTCCTGCGCGGCCTCCAGGCGCTCCATGACCTCGAGGACGACGTCCTCCAGATCGGCCTGCCGCTTGGCGAGGGAGACGACCTCGCTCTGGAGGTTCGCCAGGTCCCGGGCCGAGATCCCGGCGCCGGAGTCGAGCCGCTGCTGGTCGCGGGCGGCGCGCTGGCGCACCTGGTCCACGTCCTGCTCCGCCTTGGTCTGCTCGCGGGCGGCGTCGCTCGCCTGCGTCTGGGCCGCCACGAGGAGGTCGCGCTGCTGCGTCAGGTCCTTGGTCAGCGAGTCGACCTCGGCGTGCTCGGGCAGCGACTTGCGCTTGTGGGCGAGCTGAGACAGCCGGACGTCCAGGGCCTGGATGTCGAGAAGTCGGATCTGGTCGGCGGGCTCGGCGTTCAGTTGGGGGCTCCAGAGATAGAAGGGGGTGTGACGGACGGCGCGTGCGCCGTCCACGGGTCGGTGACCGTGCGCGAGACGTGGGTCCGCAGACCCCAGCCGTGGCGCTCGGAGATCGCGTCGAGCTGCGCGGCGGCCTGCTCGCACCAGGGCCACTCGGTGGCCCAGTGCGCGGCGTCGACGAGGGCCAGCGGGCTCTGCTCGCGGGCTTCGGACACCGGGTGGTGGCGCAGGTCGGCGGTCAGGAAGACGTCCACGCCGGCGGCCCTGACCTGGTCGAAGAGGCTGTCGCCGGAGCCGCCGCTGACGGCGACGGTACGGATGACGGCGTCCGGGTCGCCCGCCACGCGGATGCCCTGCGCGGTCTGCGGCAGCCGGGCCGCGGCGCGGGCGGCGAACTCGCGCAGGGTCTGGGGGTGGTCCAGTACGCAGATCCGGCCGAGGCCGCGGCGGCCCTCCGGGTCGGTCGGGTCGGGCACCAGCGGGCCGGTGATCCGCAGGTCGAGGGCGCCGGCGAGGGCGTCGGAGACTCCGGGATCGGCGGTGTCGGCGTTGGTGTGGGCCACGTGCAGCGCGATGTCGTTCTTGATCAGCGTGTGCACGACGCGGCCCTTGAAGGTGCCGGCCTCGACGGTGGTGGTGCCGCGGAGGTAGAGGGGGTGGTGGGTGACGATCAGGTCGGCGCCCAGCTTCACCGCCTCGTCGGCGATCTCCTGGACGGGGTCCACGGCGAACAGGACCCGGGAGACCTCGGCATCGGGGTCGCCGCAGACGGTCCCCACGGCATCCCACTGCTCGGCCCGCGCGGGGGGCCAGAGAGCGTCCAGCGCTGCGATGACTTCAGAGAGACGGGGCACGGGCCAAGGCTACCGTCCGTGGCGGCCGTCCCCGCCAGGGAGAAGGGGACTCCGTCAGGAGGACCGGGCTCCGGCGCGGTCGCGCCGGACGCCGGACCCGGACGAGGGAGGCCACGGCGAGCACAATCGCCACCTCCACCACAGGCGAACCGGCGGGCGGACACCCGTACGTGTGAAGCGTGCTGGGTCGTCTTGTTCGGCTGGAAGTGCGAAAACTAGCTTCGCCCCGGAGGTGACGGCCGGATGACTGCCTGTGCCATCGAGATGACGACCACGGCCCCGTTCACGATCACCGCGGACGGTTCGTACGCCGCCCGGCTCGCGGGGGACGGAGAGGCGCGCTTCGCGGAGCGCTGGACCCTGGCCGGGCCGGAGCCGTACGCGGTGCCGCTGCCGCTCGCGCAGCCGGAAGAGGCCGACAGCGAGGTGCTGCCGCTGGCCGACGGGCGGGTGCTGATCCGCCGGCGGGTGGCGGACCGGCACGCCTTCGCGCTGCTGTACCCGACGGGCGGCGCCGCGGACGGTCCGCGTACCGGGGAACTGCAGCTGGGCGCGGTGGCGGCGCAGGACGGGCCGGGGCAGGACGGGCCGGGGCAGGACGGCGCCGGGCAGGAAGGGGACCGGGGGATCCGCCTGCTGCCGCCCTCCCCGGACGGGCGCAGCGCCTTCGCCCTGGCGGTGGCGGACACCTCCACCACCGTCTGGCAGGTGGCCGGAGGCGGCTTCGGGCCGGTCGCCCGGATCCCCGGCCGGTGTTCGGGCGGCGTCTGGCTGGACCGGGCGGGCCGGATGCTGGCCCTGGACCGGGAACTGGACGGCACCACCAAGGCCGTCGCCGTGGACCTCGGCCGCGGCGGCGAGGTCTCCCCGCTGCTCCAGATCACCGAGGACAGCGACGACCGGCTCCTGCTGGCCGACCCGGACAGCGCACTGCTGCTGATCCGCTCCGACGCGCCGGGCGAACCGCGCCTGGGCTGGGGCGTGCTGGGCAGCTCCCTGCCGGTCCGCTTCCCGGAGTGCCTGCGGATGCGGGACGCGATCCCGTTCGCGGTCCAGCCCGGGCAGGCCCTGATGCCGGAGACCTGCGGGGTCGCGCTGCGGCTGCCCGACGGGGACATCGGCCTGTGGCGCCCGGCCGACCGCCGCCTCTTCCGGCTCGGGGCGCCCGCGGGCTGGCTCGGCGGTACGGGCCTGTGGAGCCGCGAGGGCCGTCTGCACCTTCCGTACGCGACCCCGGAGGTGCCGTGCGGGATGGTGAGCCTGAGCCAGCCGGTCTGCCCGCCCCCGCCGGTGCGGCTGGACCCGCCGCCGCCCCCGCCCGAGCCGGTCCGCCCGGTGCCGCTCCAGCAGGCCCGGCTGGGCGGCTGAGCGGGCGGCCCGCCCGGGGCGGTCGGCGCGCGTACCTAGCCGTGCTTGAGGCCGAGGACCTCGGCGGCCGCGAAGGTTTCGTTCGCCGGGCGGGAGTCGTAGTGCGGGGTGAGCACCTCGTCCAGTTCCTCGAAGGAGAAGGCCTCCTTCGAGGTGTCGAACTTGGCCGCCACCTTGGGGCGTTCCATGACGACCACGATCCCGCCGTGCACGACGAACAGCTGCCCGTTGGCCTTGGCCGAGGCGGGTGAGGCCAGGTAGCCGACGAGCGGGGAGACGTGCTCGGGGGCCAGCGGGTCGAGCTTTCCCTCCTCCGGGACCTGGAAGCCGGCGAAGACGTCCTCGGTCATACGGGTGCGGGCGCGCGGGCAGATGGCGTTGGCCGTCACCCCGTACTTCGCGAGGGCCAGGGCGGTCGAGGTGGTCAGGCCCACGATGCCGCCCTTGGCGGCCGCGTAGTTCGGCTGGCCGGCCGAGCCGCCGAGGAAGGCCTCGGAGGAGGTGTTGATGATCCTTCCGTACACCGGGCCGCCCGCCGCCTTCGACCGCTCGCGCCAGTGCACGGAGGCGAAGTGGGTGGTGTTGAAGTGGCCCTTGAGGTGGACCCGGATGACCGAGTCCCACTCCGCCTCCGACATCGAGAAGACCATCCGGTCGCGCAGGATGCCCGCGTTGTTGACCAGGATGTCGAGCTTGCCGAAGCTGCTCACCGCCAGGTCGACCAGCTCGCGCGCCTGCTCGAAGTCGGCCACGTCGCCCAGGTGCGCGACGGCCCGGCCGCCCGCGGCGCGGATCTCGTCGGCCACTTCCTGCGCCGGTGCGGCCGAGGCCTCCCCGGAGCCGTCCCGTCCGGGTTGCCCGAAGTCGTTGACGACCACGCTCGCGCCGAGCCGCGCGAGCTCGATCGCCTCGGCCCGGCCGAGCCCGCGGCCCGCGCCCGTGACGATGGCGGAGAGTCCCTCAAGTGGCAGTGACATCCGTACGGTTCCCCTCGGATTCGGCAGAACGGGTCAGAGTTCGATGCAGGTGCGCAGGGCGACGCCCGTGCGCATCTGGTCGAGGGCGTCGTTGATCTCGGCCAGGTGCACCCGGTGGGTGATCAGGTTCGCCAGGTCGATCCGGCCGGCCCGCCACAGCGCGATGGTGCGCTCGTAGGAGCGGAGCACGTCCCCGCCGCCGTACATCGAGGGCAGGATCTTCTTCTCGTCGAAGAACAGCGAGAACATGTTGACCTGGAAGTTGTCGTCGAGGGCGCCCGCGCCGACCACGACGACCGAGCCGCCGCGCCGCGTCATCTCGTACGCCGTCCGGGCGGTCGCGGACTTGCCGACGACCTCGAAGACGTAGTCGAAGCCCTCGCCGGCCGTGATCCGGTTCTTGGCGTCGGCGAACTCCTCCGGGGAGACCGCCTCGGTGGCGCCGAACCGCAGCGCCGCCTCACGCCGCGAGGCCACCGGGTCCACGGCGATGATCTGCGCCGCGCCCTGGACCTTGGCGCCCTGGATGACGGATATGCCGACTCCGCCGCAGCCGATGACGGCGACCGAGGAACCGGCCTCCACCTTGGCGGTGTTGATGGCCGCGCCGAGTCCGGTGGTGACGCCGCAGCCGATGAGCGCCGCGATGTCGAAGGGCAGGTCGTCGGGGATGGGGATGGCGCACGCGGCGGGGACGACCATCTCCTCGGAGAAGGTGCCGGTGCCGGCGAAGCCGAAGATCTCGGTGCCGGCCCGCTTGAAGTTGGGGGTGGCGACGTTCCCGAAGGCCTCGAGGCACAGGTGTCCCTGGCCGCGCTTGCAGGAGGGGCAGTGCCCGCACGGCGGCAGCCAGCAGACGAGGACGCGGTCGCCGACCTGGTGGGTGGTGACCCCGTCGCCGATGTCCGTGATCACGCCGGAGCCCTCGTGGCCGGGGATGAACGGGGCGGGCTGGGGCAGGACGCCGCTCATCGCGGAGAGGTCGGAGTGGCACAGGCCGGTGGCCTTGATGCGGATCCTGACCTTGCCCGGGCCGAAGCCCACGGCCTCCATGTCGTCGACGACTTCGAGCTTGTCCTGGCCGATCTCGCTCTGCAGTGCTGCGCGCACGGTGCGGCTCCTTTGGGTGGATTACGCGTGTTCGACGACGGTGTCGGCGAGGACCGGCGCGTCGTCCCGTTCGACGGCGGTCACCGACGCGAGGACGCGGCCGGGCTCCTGCCACATCCGGATGCGCAGCGTCTCGCCCGGGAAGACGATCCCGGCGAACCGCGTGCGGTAGGCGCGGACCCGGGACACGTCCCCGCCGAGGGCGGTGTCGACGACGGCCTTGAGGGTCATCCCGTACGAGCACAGGCCGTGCAGGATCGGCTTGTCGAAGCCGGCCAGCTTGGCGAACTCGGGGTCGGCGTGCAGCGGGTTCCAGTCGCCGGAGAGGCGGTAGAGGAGTCCCTGGTCCTCGCGGATGTGCCGTTCCTCGGTGCGGTCGGGGGCGCGCTCGGGCAGTTCCTCCCGGACGGAGGGGCCGCGGTCGCCGCCGAATCCGCCCTCTCCCCGTACGAAGATCTGCGCGTCGCTGGTCCACAGCGGCCCGTCGGCGTCCGCGACCTCGGAGCGCAGCACGATGACGGCCGCCTTGCCCTTGTCGTAGACGGCGGCGACCTTGGAGCTGGAGGTGGCCTGCCCCTTGACGGGGATGGGCCGGTGCAGCTCGATGGAGTGGCCGCCGTGCAGGACGGCGGCGAGGTTGACGTCGATCCCGGGCGCGGAGAGGCCGCCCAGCATGGCCATGCCGGCGCCGGCGACGGTCGCGAAGCTGGGG
This sequence comes from Streptomyces sp. NPDC088762, assembly GCF_044750905.1. NCBI lineage: Bacteria > Bacillati > Actinomycetota > Actinomycetes > Kitasatosporales > Streptomycetaceae > Streptomyces > Streptomyces sp. NPDC088762. The sequence continues at coordinate 135,464 of NZ_JBIVKT010000010.1, read as the reverse complement.
AGGACGTGGAGTTTGGACTCCAGGGTGTAGCGCAGCTCGTCGGGGTCGGTCGCCGGGAGTCCGGCGCCGAGGCCGAGGTGGTAGAGCTGGATGTCCTTGTGGTCCCAGCGGATGTCCCCCTGACGGGGGTCGGCGGCGAGGGCCCTGGCGGCATCGATCGGCATGAAGATGCTGCTCCTCTGGATCTCTGGATCTCTCTGGTTCTCTGGAAGACCTCGGTGCGGCCGTCCGCACCGTCGGCCGCACCGAGGTCGTATGCGGGCCGGACTGTGGGAGCGTTCCTTTTAGAACGCGTTCTAGGTCCGGCCGGTGAGGGAATGTATAACGCACGCCCCCGCAGTTGGGAAGACTCCTGACTTCACGTCAGATAGGCTCTGGCCGTGGAAGAAATGCCCGTGGAACACCGCCAGGCCCGCGCCCTGCGCGTCCTGCTGGATCCGCAGAACCCGGCCCTGGCGCTCCAGCTCGGCCTCCAGCCGGACATCGAGGTCGTACGGGACCTGACGGCGCGGCCGGTGGTGGCCCTGGTGGAGGAGGTCGCCTCCGTGCAGGCCGTGCTGGCGGAGGATCCCGAGTGCCGGGTCCTGGTCCTGACGGGCTCCGCGCATCCGGGGCTGCCGGCCGCCTCGCTGGGCGCCGGCGCGGCGGGGCTGGTGCTGCGCGACGGGCCGGTCGAGGACCTGGCGGACGCGATCCGCCGGGCGTCGATGGGGGAGACGGTGATCGACCCGAGCCTGGGGTGAATCCTTTTCCGGCGACCCGGTCTCTTATGGGTGTACCGACGACAACGTCGGTACACCGTGACCTGGAGGTTGTCGTGATCGCTCTCATCGCCGGTGCCGCCGCGCTCGTACTGCTCTGCACGTGCACGTTCTTCGTCCTGCGCAAGCGGGGTCGGGCTCGTGGCTGACACGACCTGGCCGGGCGAGACGCTGATCGCCGCCGCGCAGTGCGGCGACGTCGACTCGATCACCGCGTTGGTGTCCGGATCTCATCCGCACGTACGCCGCTTCGCCCACACGCTGTGCGCCTCACCCGAAGACGCCGAGGACGCGGCCCAGGAGGCGCTGATCATCCTGTACCGCAAGATCGGGATGCTGAGGGCCTCGGGCGCACTGGCGTCATGGATGTTCCGCATCGTCCGCAACGAGTGCCTGCGGCGCGCCCGGTCGGCGATACCGCGGGGCTCGGAGCAGCTGCCGGACGGCGCCGTGATGTCCGCCGAGGACGAGGTGGTGCTCCGCCTGGAAGCGGCCCGGGTGGCGAAAGCGGTGGCCGCCCTGCCCGCCGACCAGCGGAACGTGCTGATCATGCGGGACATCCAGGGCCTCAGCGGACGCATGACCGCCGATGCGCTCGGGATTCGCACCGCCGCGATGAAGTCCCGGCTGCACCGGGCCCGCGCAGCCGTCCAGCTCGCGCTGCGGAACACACCCGAACCGGCTCCAGGAGGCAACCGTGAAGACGACGATGACTGACGGCCGCGACTTCGCCAGCGCCTCCCTGCCCCGGCACCTGGTGCGCGGCGCGATCGGATTCGGTTCGCTGATCGGTGCCTTCGCCCTCCTTCCGGTCGTGGGAGTGGGCAGTCTGCTGTTGGCTCCGGTCGGTGTGGTCGCGCTGCGCGGGTGCCCGATGTGCTGGGCCGTCGGGCTGGCGCAGACCCTTTCCCGTGGCCGGCTGAAGCGCGAGTGCGTGGACGGCCGGTGCGAGCTTGTGCGGGGACAGTGATCTCCCTGGGTAGTGTCGTCAAAGTGGCGCCGGCCGCCCGAAGGGCGGGGCCTCCGGCCAGGCGGGACTTTGACGACACGACCTAGGTTGATCCGATGGGCATATTCGACAAGCTGACCGGTACGCGGCGTCCCGTCGGCGGTGTCAGACCGCTGCCCGCAGCGGAGGTCCGGGCCGCGTTGCTCGCGCTCGACGGGCCGGACGCCCCGTTCGTCCTGCGCGACGGCACCCCGAAGGAGGCCGCCGACCTGGTGGCGGTGTGGCGCATCCCGCCGGGCCCCTGGCATCCGCGCCGCGGCCAGACCCGCCTGCGCCTGGTCCCGGCCGCCCGCGAGGTCCGCACCCTCGACGAGAAGTGGGAGGCCTTGGAACCGGGGGAGGTCTCCTTCAACGGCACGGGCCTCGCGTACTCCCGCGGCCCCCTGACCACGGTCTCCAAGCAGTGGACCCTCGAACGCGGCCCCGACGGCCGCCGCCGCCTGCAGGAGACCTCCGCCTTCAGCTCCGCCCGGGTCACGTCCCCTCTCCGCGACACGGTCCTGGCGGCGGGCTGGACCTGGCGCGGGGTCTTCCGGTGGTGACGGCCGGGTCCAGCCCCACCGCACCGGCTGCCCCGCCGGGGCCTACTTCCGCAGCAGCGTGACCACCGCCGCGCCGCCGAGGCCGATGTTGTGGGCCAGGCCCACCCTCGCGCCGGCGACCTGGCGCGGACCGGCTTCCCCCCGCAGCTGCCAGACCAGTTCGGCCGCCTGGGCCAGGCCCGTCGCGCCCAGCGGGTGGCCCTTCGAGATCAGACCCCCGGAGGGGTTCACCACCCAGCGGCCGCCGTACGTCGTGGCCCCGGATTCCACCAGCTTCCCGGCGGCGCCGTCCTCGCACATGCCGAGCGCCTCGTACGTCAGCAGTTCGTTGATCGAGAAACAGTCGTGCAGTTCGATCACGTCGACGTCCTCGATGCCCAGCCCCGACGCCTCGAAGACCTGCCGGCCCGCCGCCGCCGTCATCGGCTTGCCGACCACGTCGATGCACGAGCCCGACGAGAAGGACGCTTCCGTGTCCGTCGTCATGGACTGCGCGATGATCTCCACCGCCTTGTCGTGCAGTCCGTGCCGCACCACGAACCGCTCGGAGACGACGAGCGCGGCCGCCGCCCCGTCGGACGTCGGGGAGCACTGGAGCTTCGTGAGCGGCGCGTGGATCTCCTTCGCCGCCAGGATCTCCTCCACCGTGTACACGTCCTGGAACTGCGCGTTCGGGTTGTCCGCCGAGTGCCGGTGGTTCTTCGCGCCCACCGCCGCGAGCTGCGCGGCCGTGGTCCCGTACCGCTCCATGTGCTCGCGCGCCGCGTTGCCGAAGATCTGCGCGGTGGGCGGGGACATCTCGAAGCCGTGCCCGGCGGCCATGATCCCGTAGTGGCGGGCCACCGGAGACGTCTTGAAGTCACCCCCGTCGGCCCCGCCGCCCAGCGCGCCCCGCTTCATCTTCTCGAAGCCGAGCGCCAGCACGCAGTCGTTGATGCCGCCCTCGACGAACTGCCGCGCCATCATCAGCGCCGTCGACCCGGTCGCGCAGTTGTTGTTCACGTTGTAGACCGGGACCCCGGACAGGCCCAGTTCGTACGCCGCCCGCTGGCCGGCCGTGGAGGCCTGAAAGCAGTAGCCCACCGGCACCTGTTCGACGAGCCCGTAGTCCACTCCCGCGTCCGCGAGCGCCGCGGAACCGGCCTCCTTCGCCATGTCCCAGTACTGCCAGTCCCGCGACTCCGGCTTCTCGAACTTCGTCATGCCGACGCCCACGATGTACGACTTCATCACTGATGCCCTTCAGTCCCTCGGGAGGCCGAGAATCCGCTCGGCGACGACGTTGAGCTGGACCTGCGTGGTGCCCCCGGCGATGGTCAGGCAGCGGGACATGAGCATCCCGTGCACCGCCCGCTCCCCCGCCCCCTCCCGCACCGCGCCCGCCGGTCCCAGCAGTTCGAGCGCGAGCTCGGCGGTCCGCTGCTGGTGCGGGGTCTGGACGAGTTTGCGTACGGACGCGCCCGCGCCCGGCTCCAGCCCCGACACCTGCTGGAGCGTGGTGCGCAGCCCGATGCACGCCAGCGCGTGCGCCTCGGCGGTGAGCGCCCCGATGCGCGCCCGGTACGCGCCGTCCAGATCGGCGGAGCGGGCGAGGAGGGCTTCGAGGCCGGTGTCGAAGGTCATCTGGTCGGCCATGTGGACGCGCTCGTTGCCGAGGGTGTTGCGGGCCACCTTCCAGCCGCCGTCGGGCGCCCCGACCAGGGCGTCCGCCGGGAGCGGCGCGTCGTCGAACCAGACCTCGTTGAAGAGGGCCTCCCCGGTGATCTCCTTCAGCGGCCGGATGTCGATGCCGGGGGTGTTCTTCATGTCGACGACGAAGTAGCCGAGTCCCTTGTGCTTGGGGGCGGCGGGGTCGGTGCGGGCCAGCAGGATCCCGTAGTCGGCGCTGTGGGCGGAACTCGTCCACACCTTCTGTCCGTTGACCTTCCAGGAGCCGTCCGCCGCGCGCTCCGCCCTGGTCCGCAGCGAGGCCAGGTCCGAGCCCGCCCCCGGTTCGGAGAAGAGCTGGCACCAGGTGACGTCCCCGCGCAGGGTCGGCAGGACGTACGCCTCCCGCTGCGCGTCCGTCCCGTAGGCGATCAGCGAGGGCACGACCCAGGTGGCGATCCCGAGGTCGGCGATCTTGACCCCGGCCCGCCGCAGCTCCTGCTGGACGACGAGCTGTTCGACCGGTCCGGCGCCGAGGCCGTAGGGGGGTGGCAGGTAGGGGGCCGCGTAGCCGGTGGGGGCCAGGATCCGCCGGGCGGCGGCCGGGTCCAGCCCGCGGGCGTCCTCGATCGCGTCACGGGCCTTCGCGCGGTGGGTCTCGGCTGCCCGCAGGCTCTCGGGGGGCAGCTCCAGGCGCAGTTCGCGACGGGCGCCGGCCGCCGCGAGCCGCACGGCCCGTACGCGGTGCCCGTCGCCGGGTCCCAGCAGCTGCCGGGCGACCAGGGCCCTGCGCAGGTGGATGTGGGCGTCGTGCTCCCAGGTGAAGCCGATGCCGCCGAGGATCTGGATGCAGTCCTTGGCGCAGGAGTAGGCGGCGTCCAGGGCGGCGCCGGCGGCGAGCGCGGCGACCAGCGAGCGCACCTCGGCGGGCTCGTCCATGGCCTGGGCGGCGTCCCAGGCCAGCGCGCGGGCCTGCTCCAGCCGGACCAGCATGTCGGCGCACAGGTGCTTGACGCCCTGGAACTGCCCGATGGGCCGCCCGAACTGCTCGCGCACCTTGGCGTACTCGGCGGCGGCGTGCAGGGCCCAGGCGGCGGTGCCGCAGGCGTCGGCGGCGAAGAGGGTGCAGGCCAGGTCCCGGACCAGGGCGGCGTCCAGCTCCAGCAGCCGGCCGGGCGCCACGGTGACAGCGCGGGCCCGCACCTCGGCGGTGGGGCGGGTGGGGTCGGCGCTCTCCTGCGTACGGATGTCCAGGACGGCGGCGTCCACGGCGAACCAGCGGGTGCCGTGCGCGGCCTCCGCGGCGAGCAGTACGAGGTCGGCCTCGCCGGCGCCGAGCACCGGCGGCGCGACCCCGTCCAGCAGGTGTCCGCCGCCCTCGACGGCGACGGCGGTCAGCGTCCCGGGCCCCAGCGCGACGGCCCCGACCCGGCCGTCGAGCGGTTCGACCCCGGCCCGGTCCAGCAGTACGGAGGCCAGCGCGCTCGGCAGGTACGCGCCGGGCAGCGCGGCCCGGCCCGCCTCCTCGACGACGACGGCCAGATCCAGGAGGGTCCCGCCCTCCCGGTGCGGCTCCAGCAGCCCCTGCGCGGTCATCGCGTCCCAGTAGGCGGGCCGCGTGCCGGTCTGCGGCGGGGTGTCGAGGAGCTTGCGCACCTCCTCGGGCGGCACGGCGCGCGCCACCCAGCCGCGCACGGCCTCGGCCAACTCCCGCTGTTCCTGCGTGATTCCGATGCCCATGCGCGGCAGAGTAGAACACGTTCCAATCTGACGGAAGGTCAGATGAGGTGCGAGTCGGGAGACCGGCGGCGGGAAGTCCACAGGAGGCCCGCGATCGCCCCAACTCGGCGTTTTGTGCACGTTGTTGAAGATCCATCAACCGCCTACGATGCCTGGCATGGACACGGCTGGGTTGGATCGGAGCGTGCCGCATTCGGGAAGCTGAATCACGATTCCTTCCCGTCGCACCCGATGTGACGCCGGCAAGACCAACACCACTACGTAGGGGGATGGACCATGCGCATGAAGCGGACCCTGACACTGTTGCTCGCCGCAGCCGGCGTCACGCTCGGAATGGCCACTCCGGCCAACGCATATGAATGCCCGACCGGCTTTTTCTGCCTCTACTACAACTCCAACCAGGCCGGCGCCCGCTGGTTCACGGACACCGATTACCCCAACCTCGCGGGGGAAGTGTTCACCACGTGGGCCAATGGTGAGGGCGAGCCGGTGAAGAACAATGCCGCGTCCTCCCAGAACGCCTCGAACTACTGCTACCGGGTCTACTACAACTCGTACTACGCCGGTCCCTACGACACCGTTCAGGCGCACACGTCCCGGAACCTCGCGAACACGTACAACAACAACGCTTCCGTCCGAGACCTGATCTGCTGAGCACCGACGACCAGACCGGAGAAGGGTGTTCTGCAACCGTGACCGCGGCTGCAGAACGCCCTTCCTTGCTTACCCGTAGAGGAATCCAGTGAACCCGACCACCCCTTCTTCCAGAGCGTGTGCCGGTATCGCGGTGTTTTTGCTCCCGCTCCTGTCCGCATGCTCGGCCGGCGACACCGCCCCCGGTGAAACCCCGGGCCGGACCGGGGTGCGCCAGGTCAACGACAGCAAGGCCCTCAGGCTGCCCCTGGACGATTACCTGCTGACGACGGACGACGCGCAGGCACTGGCCCGGGGGCGCGCCTCCCTCATGCAGCGGTGCCTTGCCGGACTGGGCGCCACATACACCCCTGCAGCGCAGCCGAGCACCGACATCGAAACGAACGAGCGGCGTTACGGCCTGGCCGATGCGGAGCTCGCGAAACAACACGGGTACCACGTGCCCGACATGCAGAAACCGGCCGAAGAGTATCCGGCCGCGATCATGCCGCTCGTGAGGGGTGAAGAAACCACCCACAACGGCGTACCCGTACCGGAGGGCGGGTGTGCGGGAGAGGCGCAGAGAGAACTTCACGAGGTCGAACTGCAGAAAGCCCTGGAACTTCCCCAAAAGCTCAACATGGAAAGCTACGTGAAGTCACAGAAGGCGCCTGCGGTGGTGAAGGCGAGCGAGGCGTGGTCGAAGTGCATGCAAGGGTCCGGGCACACGTACCCCGACCCCCTCGCCGCGATAAACGACAAGGAATTCAGCGCCGCGACACCCGGGACCCGCGAGAAGGAAGTGGCGCTCGCCGACGTGCTGTGCAAGCAGAAGGTGAACCTGATCGGCATATGGTCCGGTGCCGAGAACGAATACCAGCGGTTCTTGATCGAGTCGAATGCGAGCGTTTTGGCGGAGCCGTTGCTCGCCAAGCAGAAGACCATGGCGAGCGCGAGGGCGGCGATCCGGCAGTAGGACGGCTGCTGCCCCGCCAGACCCGCGCAGGCCCGCTCAGGCCCGCTCAGCGCGTGGCGGCCTTCAGCGCGGCACGGGCCACCTCCTTCGCCTTCGTCTCGCAGGCCCCCTTGGCGTAGGGCTTCGCCCGGAGGCCCACCCAGACCGAGAGATTGCCGTCGCGGACGGCGAGGACACAGGTCCAGTCGGTGCCGACCGGGAGGTATCCCCAGTAGGCCTCGGTGCCGAAGGTGAGGTTGCGCGCCTCGCGCTGACCGGCCGCTTCCAGGTGGAAACGGTCCTGCCGGGTGGCCGCGTTGGCCGCCGCGTCCCCGCCGAGGCTGAGTTCCCACTGGACCAGTGCCGCCGGCGCCTCGGCGGTCGGGCGCCCGGCCCAGTTGCAGCCCGAGCGCACTCCCTCGGCCGTCTCGGACCAGGTGTCGAGGGTCGACTGCTGCCCCTCCAGCGGCAGTTCCTTGTGCGCCACCTGACAGCTCGGTACGGCCGTGTAGGCGACGGGAGCCACGCCCCGGTCCCGGTCCCGGTCCCGTACGTACAGTGCGCCCCCGGTACCGGCCGCGACGAGGAGTCCGGCCACCGCGAGGGCACCGATCCGGCGCGAACCGCGCCACGGGCTGCGTTCCGGCGCCGCCGGCGCGGTGGCCCCGGGGCGGGAGCCGGGCGCATCCGGCCCGGCCGGGGGAAAGACCGGCCCCGCCGGGAGTGACTCCGGCTCCGCCGGCGTTCGAGGCGTCACCGGGGACGACTCCGGCTCCGCCGGCGTTCGAGGCGCCGGGGGTCCCCCCAGCAGGAGCCGGGGGTCGGCCGCCGGCAGCGGCGCCGCCGGGGCGTCCTGCGGGACGGCTCGCGCCTCCGGCTCGGCCCGCCCGTCCAGCAGCCGGTCGATGTCCCCGCGCTGCGCCGCGATCATCGCGTAAACAGCGGGCGGCCACTGCCGCCCCGTCGGCGCCACCGGCCCGATCAGTTCGCGCAACCGCGCCGGAGTCGGCCGGGCGGCCGGGTCCTTGGCCAGGCAGCTCGCGACGACCTCCCGCAGCCCCGCCGGGACCCCGCTCAGATCGGGCTCGGCGTGCACCACGTCGTAGAGGGTCCGCAGGGTGGAGGATCCGGCGAACGGGCTGCGACCGGTCATCGCCATGGCCAGCACCGATCCGAGGGAGAACACGTCGCTGGCGGGCGTCAGCGGCTTGCCTTCGGCCTGCTCGGGCGACATGTACGCCGGCGAGCCGACGACGAAACCGGTCCGCGTCAGCCCGGTGTCCCCGTCCGCTTCCCCCTCCGTAGCCCGGGCGATCCCGAGGTCGATGACCCGTACGCCGTCCTCGGCGAGCAGCACGTTGGCGGGCTTGAGGTCCCGGTGGACGAGGCCGGCCCGGTGGATCTCCGCCAGGGCCGACGCCAGCCCGGCCGCGAGACGCCGTACGACGTCCTCCGGCAGCACCCCGACCGCCTCGACGACGGCGCCCATGGACGGCCCCGCCACGAACACCGAGGCCAGCCAGGGCGTGGCCGCGTCCGCGTCGGCGTCGATCACCGCCGCCGTGTAGGCGCCGGACACCTTGCGGGAGGCCGCGACCTCACGCCGGAACCGGGCCCGGAAGCCCTCGTCGTCGGCGAAGTGCGCGAGTACCTGTTTGACGGCGACGAGCCGCCCGTCCGGCCCCGCGGCCAGCAGCACCCGCCCCATACCGCCCTGCCCCAGCACGCCGAGCACGTCGAACGGCCCCACGCGCTTGGGTCCCGACGGCCCCACGTCTTCCATACGCCCCCCGTCCCCTCCCCCGGTACGGGGACGGATCATACCGAGCGGGCCGCCACGAGGGCCGTGAATGCGGAGGGGCCGACGGCGAAGGCGGACGGACGGGCGGGCGGAACCCACCCTGGACCCCTACCGGGCGGTAGGGCAGCATGGGGCCCGCCCACACCCCCGTTCCACCGCCGGAGACACCATGGCCGCCACGCCCAAGCCGGAGACCCTCGCCGCATTCGAGGCCGCCAAGGGGTTCATGCCCGTACGGGAGGGCCTCGCCCTCTACGAGGCGGCGGCGGCCGCGGCCGCGCTCGGGCTGCCGCTGCTGGAGGTCGGGACGTACTGCGGCCGCTCCACGATCCTGCTCGCCGACGCCGCCCGCGAGGCCGGGGTGGCGGCCGTCACCGTCGACCACCACCGGGGCAGCGAGGAGCAGCAGCCGGGCTGGGAGTATCACGACCCGACCGTCGTGGACCCCGAGATCGGCCTGATGGACACGCTGCCCACCTTCCGCCGCACCCTGCACCGGGCCGGCCTCGAGGACCACGTGATCGCGATCGTGGGGCGCTCCCCGCAGGTCGCCGCCGCCTGGGGCGGCCCGCTCGGCCTGGTCTTCATCGACGGCGGCCACACCGACGAGCATGCCACCGGCGACTACGAGGGCTGGGCCCCGCACATCGCCCCCGGCGGGACCCTCGTCATCCACGACGTGTTCCCGGATCCGGCCGACGGCGGCCAGGCCCCGTACCGGATCTACCTGCGGGCGCTGGCCTCCGGCGCCTTCGAGGAGGTCTCGGTGACCGACTCCCTGCGGGTGCTGCGCCGCACGTCCGACGGCCGTCCGTAGTACCCGCACGCGGGCTCCCAGACGGCCGACATCCAGCCCCGCCGGCGTTTGAGGCGCGGGATCCGGGGCGGAGCCCCGGCAGCGGCCCGCAGTGAAGGCAACAACCCCGACGTATATCCGATAAGCACACCACGCCCCCGGATGGCCCACGGTCCGTACCCTCCGGGGGCCCTCGGTCTAGCATCGCGGCGTGCGCAACGACGACAGCCCCCCACGTCCCGAAGCCGCCGCGTCGGCCGGACCGGACCACCGGCCCTGGTTCACGCGCCGCTCCACCCTCGTCATCGCGGTCGCCGCGCTGGCGCCGACCGCCCTGGCCGGCTGGGTCCTCACCCAGGTGCTGACCGGGGCGGGACCGGACGGCCGCGACGCGAAGCCGGCGGCCGCCGCGAGCGCCGCCCCGGCCGCCCCCGCGTCCGCCCCCGCCACGCCCACGCCCGACGCGGCCCCCGCCAAGGGCCCGCTCACCGGTCGGACCGTCGTCATCGACCCCGGCCACAACACGGGCAACTTCGACCACACCGACGAGATCGAGCGGCAGGTGGACATCGGCACGAACCGCAAGGAGTGCGACACCACCGGCACCACCACGAACTCCGGCTACATGGAGGCGGAGTTCACCATGGACGTGTCCGTGCGCGCACGGGCCCTCCTGGAGGCGAAGGGCCTGAAGGTGGTCCTCACCCACGAGGCCGCCGACCGCGCCTGGGGCCCGTGCATCGACGAGCGCGCCCGTATCGGCAACGAGGCGAAGGCCGACGCCGTCGTCTCCGTCCACGCCGACGGCGTCTCCGCGGGCAACCGCGGCTTCCACATCATCCTCCCCGCCGAGGTCAAGGAGGGCGCCGCCGACACCGCGGCCATCGTCGGACCCTCCCGGCGGCTCGGGGAGCGGATCGCCGGGAACTTCGCCCGGACCACCGGTTCGTCCCCCGCCAACTACCTCGGCAGCGGTACCGGATTGGTCATCCGCGACGACCTCGGCGGACTGAACCTGTCAACTCGGCCCAAGGTCTTCATCGAATGCGGCAACATGCGTGACGCCAAGGACGCGGCGCAGCTGACGAGTCCGGAGTGGAGGCAGAAGGCGGCCCAGGGCATCGCGGACGGCATCGTCGGCTTCCTCGGCGGGTAGTCCAAGCGGGAGTCCCGCCGGGACTCCCGGTGGGACCGCCCGACGCCCCGATCCTCTCGGCCGCCGGAGACCTCCGTACCATGGTGCCGCCCGCCCCGCTGCAGGCATGCTCTGCGACCGCGGCACCACGAGACGACCGAGACCGAGAAGGACACCTAAGACGTGAACATCCGCTCCCTCACTCGAGGCGACGGCGTGGTGATCGGAGCAGCGGCGCTGCTGTTCATCGCCTCGTTCCTCGATTTCTACTCCGCCGACGGCGCCGACCTGCCGAACGTGTGGAACGGCGACAACCTGGCGCTCCCCACCATCTTCCTGGTCGGTTTCGCCGCCGCCGGGCTGCTCGTCTTCGCCCGCGTCCAGCCTGAGGGGCGCAAGGTCCTGGGGCTGCCGCTCACCGCGTGGGGCAGCGTGCTCGCCGTCTCGGCCGCCTGGGCCTCGCTGTGGTCGCTGATCACCTGCCCGTCGGTCCTCGGCCCCGGTGCGGGTTCCGTCCTCGCCTTCCTCGCGACGCTGGCCCTGGCCGGTGTGGCCGTCGCCGGTGAGAAGGTCCCGGCGCTGGCCGGCCAGCTGGTGCCGGAGCCGAAGCCCGCCGCCGTTCCGCCGTACGGGGCCCAGCCCCAGCCGGGCGCCGGATACGGGTACCCGGGCGGGCAGCAGCCGCAGCCCTACGGCGGCACCCCGCAGCCGGCCCCGCCCTACGGCGGCACGCCGACCCCGACCCCGGCTCCGGGTCCGCAGGACGGCGGGGCGCCCGCCCCGGCTTCGGACTTCTCCCCGTTCTGGTTCGCGGTCCCGGTGGCCCGCCCCCTCTTCGCCGAGGACGGCTCCCCCAGCCAGATCGCCGAACTCGCGCCGGGCACCTGGTACCTGGCCGTCGAGCAGCGCGGCCCGTCCGCCCTGGTCGCCCAGACCCAGGACGGGCGCCGCGGCGTCCTGAACGACACCTCGGGCATCCAGCGCGGCTGATCGCGCATCAGCCGCGCCCCACATCAACGGCCCCCCGCCCTTCCCGGCGGGGGGCCGTTGCTCTACAGTCACCTGACGCACCGTCAGGAACGGCATCGCGGAGGGGACCGTCCATGCGCCTGGGACTCGCACTCGGCTACTGGGGCCGCGGCCCCAACCCGGACCACCTCGGCCTCGCCACCGAGGCCGAGGACCTCGGCTACGCCTCGGTGTGGACCGCCGAGGCCTGGGGCTCGGACGCCTTCACCCCGCTGACCTGGATCGCCGCGCACACCTCCCGGATCCGTCTCGGCACCGCCATCGCGCAGATGGCCGCCCGCACCCCCACCGCGACCGCCATGCACGCCCTCACCCTGGACCACCTCTCCGGCGGCCGGATGATGCTGGGCCTGGGCCTGTCCGGCCCGCAGGTGGTGGAGGGCTGGTACGGGCGCCCGTTCCCCGCCAGCCCCCTCACGGCGACCCGCGAGTACGTCGAGGTCATCCGCCAAGTGCTGCGCCGGGAGGCCCCCGTCGCCCTCGACGGCCGCTTCCACCAGCACCCGTACGGGGGCGCGGACGGCACCGGCATCGGCAAACCGCTGAAACCGATCACCCACCCGCTCCGCGCGGACCTGCCGGTGCTGCTCGGCGCGGAGGGGCCCAGGAACATCGCCCAGACCACCCGCATCGCGGACGGCTGGCTCCCCCTCTACTGGTCGCCGACCCGCACGGACGTGTACAAGGCCTCGCTGGCCGAGCTCCCCGAAGGGTTCATGATCGCGCCGATGGCCCGGGCCAAGGTCTGCGACGACGTCGCGGAAGGGCTCCTGCCGGTCAAGGCGATGCTCGGCTTCTACATCGGCGGCATGGGGCACGCGGCCCGGAACTTCCATGCCGACCTGATGGCGCGGATGGGCTACGAGGAGGAGGCCCGGCGCATCCAGGAACTCTTCCTCGCCGGCCGCAAGGAGGAGGCGGTCCTGGCCGTCCCGGACGCGTTCGCCGACGAGATCTCGCTGATCGGGCCGCGCGCGCGGATCGCGGAACGCCTGGAACTGTGGCGCAAGGGCCCGGTCACCGACCTCCTCCTCACGGCCCCGGACCCGCACACCCTGCGCGTCCTGGCGGAGCTCAACAGTTAGCGGGATGACCGGTCGACAGGGCGCGGAGACATCCAGTCCGCCACGCCCCGTTCAACCAAGCCGCTTCAGGCCCTGTCCGGCTCTTGGCGCACCGGCGAACCGGCGCTAGCCGCCCAGCTGGGAGACGCTGGGGACCTTGTCGGTCACCTCGGCGCCCGCGCTCTTGCCCGCGTCCTTGACGCCGTTGATGACGCTGTCGAAGGAGTTGATGTCGGCATCGCCGGCCTCGCCCTTGCGGAGCTTGCTGCCGAGGCCCTTGAGGGACTCGATGCCCGCGGTCAGCGGGCCCATCGCCTTCGACAGGAGCGGGTCGCCCTTGGCGTTCTCGGCGGCCGCCTTCAGCCGGTTGTAGGCGAAGGCGCCGGCGAGACCGGCCTTGATGAGCGCGAACGTACGGCCCTTCGCGCCCTTCTTGAACTTGCCGTCACGGTACGGCTTGACGATCCACTGGTACGTCGCCCCCGCCGCGAGCCCCGCGTTGGCGACGAAGCGCGTCTTGGCGAACTTCTGCCGCTCGGCGGAGGTGCTGGGAGAGGGTGTCGCGGCCAGCTCGTCGGCTTCGTCGGCGGCCGGCTCGGCGGCCGCGAGGGCAGCCAGCTCGCCCATCGAGGCGGCGGAGAGCTCCTCCCGCCGGCCGTCGCCGCCACCGCTGCCGCATGCGGTGGCGCCGGCCAGCAGCGCGGTGGACAACACCACCGCCGTGAGGGCGCGGCGGATTCGGACGGTCGTGGGTACGGACACGGTTTCCTCCGGGGGGGGCTGGGCGTCCCCAGCAGCCTCGTACCGGGCCGGTGGCCCCGCCACCGGGGGGACCCGTTCGGGTTTGCGCCGCGCCCGCGCGGCAAGACGCGTGACATGCGCACACACACCCGAGTACACGCCCGAGGAAGCGGAAGCATCCAGGCAGGCCGGGCCGTCGCACTGGTGGCGGACGTGCTCGCCTTCGTCATCGTCCTGTGGATCCTGCTGTACCTGCTGGACGCCAACCGGGGCAACGAGCTGGTGGAGTTCATCCACGACACCGCCTCCTGGCTGGCCGGCTGGTCCTACGACCTGTTCACCTTCAGCCGCGAATGGGTGCAGGTCGTGGTCGGCTACGGCCTGGCCGCGGTGGTCTACGTCCTGGTCGGACACGCCGTCGCGGGCTGGCTGTACCGCCGCTGACCGACGCCCCTGCCCCCGCCCCCTGCCCCCGTCTGAACAGTGCAAAAGGGCCCTCCCTCACCGTGCGGTGGAGGAGGGCCCCTTCATGCGCTCATGCGGTCGTACGGCTCAGCCGCAGCAGTCGGGCTCCAGCCCGGCCGGGAGCGAGGTCCCGCCGAACACCTCGGTGGTGGCCTCGTCGCCGCCGAGCGCCGCGACCGCGAGCAGCAGGGATCCGGCGGTCCACGTGGTCTGCTCGACGGGCCAGACCGCCGCGTCGTCGAACACGTACCCGGTCCAGTACATGCCGTTGTCGGCGCGCAGGTGCGTGATCGAGCGCAGGATCTCCAGCGCCCGGTCCGACTCCCCCGTCGCCCACAGGGCGAGCGCCAGCTCGCAGGACTCGCCTCCGGTCACCCACGGGTTCGGCAGGACGCAGCGCACGCCCAGGTCCGGGACCACGAACTCGTCCCAGCGCTCCTCGATGCGCGCCTTGGCCTCGGGGCCGGTCAGGGCCCCGCCGAGGACCGGGTAGTACCAGTCCATCGAGTACCGGGACTTGTCCAGGAACCGCTCGGGGTGGCGGCGTATCGCATGGCCCAGGGCGCCGGCCGCGAGCTCCCAGTCGGGCTGCGGCTCCTCCCGGTGCTCGGCGATCGCCAGCGCGCAGCGCAGGGCCTGGTGGATGGAGGAGGAGCCCGTCAGCAGGGCGTCCGTGACGGGCGTGCCGTCCGCCTCCCGCTTCCAGCCGATCTCCCCGCCCGGCTGCTGCAGGCCCAGCACGAACTCCACGGCCGCGTACACCACCGGCCACATGCGGTCCAGGAAGGTGTCGTCGCCGGTCGCCAGGTAGTGGTGCCAGACCCCGACGGCGACGTACGCGGTGAAGTTGGTCTCCCGCCCCGCGTCCTGCGGCGCGGCGGTGTCCACCCCGTCCGCGCGGTCGGCGTAGGCCGCGTACCAGGAGCCGTCCTTGTTCTGGTGGGCCGCGAGCCACTCGTACGCCTTCGCGGCGGCCGCGTGCTCCCCGGCCGCGTCCAGCGCCATCGCGGCCTCGGTGTGGTCCCACGGATCGAGGTGGTGGCCGCGGAACCACGGTATGGCCCCGTCGGCCCGCTGCGCGGCCAGGATCCCGGCGACCGTCTCGGCGGCCTGTTCGGCGGTCAGCACCCCGTTGAGGACAAGGTGTTCGGGTGCGGTGCGCTCCGGCGAGCTCACTGGGCGGAGCCCGCGGCGCCTGCGGAGCCGGCTGCGGCCGCGTCGACGGGGAGGTGGGGCTTGGTCGCGTAGGCCACGAAGCTCTTGCCTATGACCGGGTTGAGGGCCTGCTCGGCGAGGCGGGTGAGCGCGGGCTTCTTCATGATGTCCCAGACCAGAAGCTTGTGGTACGCCCGGACGGGCAGCGCCTTGTCGTTGTCGACGCCGAAGGCGCACTTGAGCCACCAGTACGGGGAGTGCAGCCCGTGCGCGTGGTGCGTGCCGTACGGCTTGAGGCCGGCGGCCTCCATCTTGCCGAGCAGCTCGTCCGCCTTGTAGATGCGGATGTGTCCGCCCTCGACCTCGTGGTACGCGTCGCTCAGCGCCCAGCAGATCTTCTCCGGGCCGTAGCGCGGCACGGTGATGGCGATCCGGCCGCCCGGCTTGAGGACGCGGACCATCTCGGCGAGGACGCCCTTGTCGTCGGGGATGTGCTCCATCACCTCGGAGATGATGACGACGTCGAAGGACTCGTCGGGGAAGGGCAGGGCGAGCGCGTCGCCCTCCATGGCGGTGGCGGTGGCGCCGGCCGGGGCCTCACCGGCCTCCTTCATGGCCGCGAACCACTTGGCGACCTCGCGGATCTCCTCGCCGTTGCGGTCGACGGCGACCACCTGGGCGCCTCGCCGGTAGCACTCGAAGGCGTGCCGGCCTGCGCCGCAGCCCAGATCGAGTACGCGGTCGCCTGCGGCGAGCGGGAACCGAGAGAAATCGACGGTCAGCACGGGGTCCTGCCTTCGCGGTCGCGGGGGTGTTCGGGGGTGCACATGAGCTGGGGTGGGGGGTTCGTGGCGTGGGTGGGTGGTTCGTGGCGCGGGCGGGGGGAGGTCACCGCGCGCGGCGGGTCCGGGTGGCTGCCTGTGCGATGGCGGCGCGGTAGTGCGCTGCGGTGGCCTCGGCGGCCTTGGCCCAGGTGAAGCGGGCCAGGACCCGTTCGCGGCCGGCGGCGCCGAGGCGGGCCCGCAGCTCCGGGTCGCCGAGCATCCGGCCGAGCGCCCCCGCCAGTGCGCCCGCGTCGCCGGGGGGCACCGCGAGGCAGGTCTCGCCGTCGGGTCCGGAGACCTCGGGGATCGCGCCGCCCGTGGTGGCGACGAGCGGGGTGCCGGTGGCCATCGCTTCGGCGGCGGGGAGCGAGAAGCCCTCGTAGAGGGAGGGCACGCAGGCGACCTGCGCGCTGCGCACGAGGTCGACGAGTTCGGCGTCGGTGATGCCCTTGACGAAGCGCACGGCGTCCTGGAGGCCGTACGAGGCGATGGCGCGGGCGACCGGCCCCTCCTCGGCGCGCTTGCCGACGACCACGAGGTGCGCCTCGGGCTGTTCGGTGCGCAGCTTGGCGAGGGCCTCGACAAGGTGCACGAGTCCCTTGAGCGGGACGTCGGCGCTGGAGGTGGTGACGATCCGGCCCGGGACCTCGGCGACGGACGGGTCGGGCGACCACAGGTCCGTGTCGGCGCCGATGTGGACGACGTGGATGCGGCCGGCCTGGACCCCGAGGTGCTGGGCGATCTCCTGCTTGGAGGTGCCGGAGACGGTGAGGACGGAGGGGAGCCGGCGGGCGACGCGGCCCTGCATGCGGGTGAAGGCGTACCAGCGGCGTACGGAGGCCCGCTTCATGCGGTCCTTCGCGGCGGCGAGGTCGAGTTTGCGGTCGACGGTGATGGGGTGGTGGATGGTGGTGACCAGGGGGGCGCCGAGGTCGCCGAGGAGCCCGTAGCCGAGGGTCTGGTTGTCGTGGATGACGTCGAACTCGCCGACGCGGGCGGCGAGGTGCCGGCGGGCGCGCAGCGAGAAGGTCAGCGGCTCGGGGAAGCCGCCGGTCCACATGGTGGCGACCTCGAGGGCGTCGATCCAGTCCCGGTACTCCTCGCGCTTGGGGGTGCGGAAGGGGTCGGGCTGGCGGTAGAGGTCGAGGCTCGGGAGCTCGGTGAGCGACGCGCCGGTGTCGAGGACCGGGTAGGGCTGCGCGCCGATGACCTCGACGGAGTGCCCGAGGCGGACGAGCTCGCGCGAGAGGTGGCGGACGTAGACGCCCTGGCCGCCACAGAACGGGTTCCCCTTATAGGTGAGGAGTGCGATACGCAGCGGGCGGTCGCCGTCAGTGGCCGAGCCTGCGAAAGGGCTCTCCACCATGGCCTCAGCCGTCACTCTCGGCCCCCATCTCCCTGCACTTTCGCCGGAGCGTAACCGCTCGGATAATGTAGAACAAGTTTCAGACTTGATCCGTCGAAGAGCATTGAATCTACCGGCCGGAAACCACACCGTAAGAGGCGGAGCAGGTGATTCGCGCCACGGATGCGGCGCCTGCGATGCTGTTGCCGGGCCGACCCGGAACCAGCCCCGCCGCACGCCCCTTGCACGCCCCCGCAACGACACGGAACGCCATGGAACGGGACACATGACAGCGGAAGCGAAAGCCGTCAGTACGGTCACCACGCCGGCGTCCCCTCCCCTGACGGAACGCCAGGAGGCGCGTCGGCGCCGGATCCTGCACGCCAGCGCCCAGCTGGCCAGCCGGGGCGGCTTCGACGCCGTCCAGATGCGCGAGGTGGCGGAGGCCGCCGGCGTCGCCCTCGGCACGCTGTACCGGTACTTCCCGTCCAAGGTGCACCTGCTGGTGGCCACCATGCAGGACCAGCTCCAGCACATGCACACCACGCTCCGCAAGCGCCCACCAGCCGGCGACGACCCCGCGGCGCGGGTGGCGGAGACCCTGATGCGGGCCTTCCGGGCCCTCCAGCGGGAGCCGCACCTGGCGGATGCGATGGTCCGGGCGCTGACGTTCGCGGACCGCAGCGTGAGCCCGGAGGTGGACACGGTCTCCCGGCTGACCACGGCGATCATCCTGGACGCGATGGGCCTGGAGGCCCCGCCGACGGCGGAACAGCTCTCGGCGGTCCGGGTCATCGAGCACACCTGGCACTCGGCACTGATCACGTGGCTCTCGGGCCGCGCGTCGATTGCCCAGGTCAAGATCGACATCGAAACGGTGTGTCGCCTGATCGACCTGACGGCACCGGGACGGGAAAAGGCCTGAATCGGGCGGTGGGGGGTGCGGGGCCGGGGCCTCCGCCCCCCTCTCACCCCCCTGCCGGTCGGCGGCTTCCCACCCACCGCGGGCGGGGGTGGGGGCGGGGCGGGATGACAGGTACGGCGGGGGCTGGAGGGCCGGGAGCCTGCAGGGCGGGACGGGGAAGCGAAGCGGCACGCGAGGGCCGGAAGCATGCCAGGCGGCACCGTGAAGTGAAGCGGCACACGATGGGCGGAAGCCGACTTACCCGGGAGCGGTGAGGGTTTGGGGGTTTCCCGTCAGTCCCATCGTCTCTCCGGTTCGGGCCGGTCCCTCAAGGGCGCTCCCTTCGGTCGCGTCGCTTCGCGATGGCCTACGGCCACCCTTGACCGACCGACCCGAACCGGAAAGCCGAAAGACTGCCGGGAAGCCCCCAAAAGAACGATCACCGGTTCAGTGACATGACCAAGGGCCCGCCAGGGATGCTCGAGCCCGCTCCCCCAATCCGGCCAAGGCCCACCACGAAAGCCGGGCAGCGCCAGGGGCGAAGGCAGACAGCCTCCGCCCGGGCCCGTTCCCTCACGCTCCGGGCCGGGGGCGGCTCTACCTGCACCAAACGGCGGCGAGAAGCCCCTCCGGGCCCACCAGCGCGTCAAATCGCTACGCGCTCCTCGCGGCTTGGCGTCCGGCGGCCGTCTGGGGCTGGGAATAAGCCGCCACAAATCGCTACACAGCTGAGGTGACCTGGCGGCGATCATGCCGTCTTGGGCTGCTCATAAGCCGCCAGAAATCGCTACACGGCTGAGTGATCCGGCGGCGATCAGCCCGCCGTGGGCTGCTCATAAGCCGCCCACGGCGAGTAAACGCACGGTGGACGGGCGCCTGCGGGCCAACGGGCGCGCCTACCTGGAGAAGAAGTCCGGCCGGCGGGCGCCTGCGGGAAGTGAGCAACACGCAGCGACACGAATGGGCCCCCTGGGGCGTCGCGGAAACTGGGCGGCGCCCACGACATCACCCACGCTCCTGGCCGGCGCCTGCGGCCGATTGACAGCCGACAACAACGCCTACGACAGAAGTCGGACCCCTTGGGAGCGTCAGCAGGCAGTAGGCGGCGCGCCCAACGGTGCCAGAAATGCCCATGGGCGGCGTCTGCGGCCATTGGCAGCGGCCAGAAGTGCCCACGCCCGGCGTCTGCGGCCGGTCGAAAGCCGCCAACGACACACATGGGACCCCATGTCGGCTGTCTGTGGGTCATTTCGCCGGAGAAGAGGGGCCAGACGGAGTGTGAGACCGGATTTCTCAACCTCTCACTCCGCCAAGACGCTTCACGCCGCCCAATCGGCCGCCAAATGGGGACAAACTATCCGCTGTCGCGGTCTCGGGGACGCTTGTAGCGATCTTGGGCGGCTTATGTCCAGCCCCAGACGGACGCCGGACGCCAACCCGCGAGAAGCGCGTAGCGATCTGACGCGTACCACCCGCCTGACCTGCCCCGATGCCCGTCTGACCGCTGTCTGGTGACGCTTCGGCTGCCACCGGCCCCGAACATGCCTGCTTCCCGGCCCGGGCGGAGGCTCTTGGCCCGGGGATCGGCGCCGCCCAGCCCTCGTGGTGGGCCTTGGCCGGATTGGGGGAGCGGGCTCGAGCATCCCTGGCGGGCCCTTGGTCATGTCACTGAACCGGTGATCGTTCTTTTGGGGGCTTCCCGGCAGTCTTTCGGCTTTCCGGTTCGGGCCGGTCGGTCAAGGGTGGCCGCAGGCCATCGCGAAGCGACGCGACCGAAGGGAGCGCCCTTGAGGGACCGGCCCGAACCGGAGAGACGATGGGACTGACGGGAAACCCCCAAACCCTCACCACTTCCGGGTAAGTCGGCTGCCGCCCATCGCGTACCGCTTCACGTCACGGTGCCGCCCGGCACGCTTCCGCCCCGCAGCCCCCGCCCGCATATCGGCCCGCCCCGCCCCCACCCCCGCCCGCGGCGGGTGGGCAGCCGCCGACCGGCAGGGGGGTGAGAGGGGGGCGAAGGCCCCGCCCAACCAGAAGCCCAACCCAGGTCGAGCTGGCCCCCTGGGCAGGCGCCGCCCCCCCTAGTCCTCCGGGGGAAAAACCGGTTCGCCCGTTGTTGCCAGGGTGATCAGGATGGCTTCGACCGGGCAGCCTTCGGCTGCCGTGAGGATCGGCTCGTTCGCGTCCGTCTGCGGGGTGCGGGGGTGGGACTGGCGGGCCGCGTCGAGGGTGAAGCCGTCCGGGGCGTGGTTCACGCACATGCCCGAGCCGATGCAGACGCCCCGGTCCACCTCGACCTGCCAGCGGTCTCCCATCAGGCACCCGCCTCGTAGCCCGCGGGGAGGTGGATCATCTTGTGCTCAAGGTATTCGGACAGGCCTTCCGGGCCGAACTCGCGGCCCACGCCGCTGCTCTTGTAGCCGCCGAACGGGCCGAGCATGTCCAGGCTGAAGGTGTTCACGTTGAACGTGCCCGTCCGGATCTGCCGGGCGAAGTCGATGCCGTGGGACACGTCGCCGGTCCACACGCTGCCGCTGAGGCCGAAGTCGGAGTCGTTCGCGATGCGGGCGGCCTCCGCCTCGTCCCCGTACGGGATCAGGCAGACGACCGGGCCGAAGATCTCCTCGCGGGCGATGCGCATGGAGTTGTCGACGTCGCCGAAGAGGGTGGGCTCGACGTACCAGCCCTGTTCGAGGCCCGCCGGGCGGCCGCCGCCCGCCAGGACCTTCGCGCCCTCCTCCTGGCCGATGCGGATGTAGTCCAGGGAGCGCTGCTGCTGGCGCCGGGCCACGAGCGGGCCGAGCTGGGTCGCCGGGTCGAGGGGGTCGCCGACGACGAGGGAGCTCGCCGCCGCGGCGAGGGCCTCGGCGATCTCGGCGTAGCGGCCGCGCGGGGCGAGGACGCGGGTCTGGGCCACGCAGGCCTGTCCGTTGTTCATCCAGGCGGCCGGGACGATCCCGGCGATCGTGGTCTCCAGGTCGGCGTCCGGGAGGATGACGGCTGCGGACTTGCCGCCGAGTTCGAGGGTGACCCGGGTGAGGTTGCGGGCCGCGACCTCCATCACGCGCTTGCCGGCCGCGACCGAGCCGGTGAAGGCGACCTTGTCCACGCCGGGGTGGCCGACCAGGTACTCGCTGACCTCGCGGTCGGCGGGCAGGATCGACAGCACGCCCTCCGGCAGCCCGGCCCCGCGCGCGATGTCGGCGAGGATGTAGGAGTCCAGCGGGGACTCGGGGGACGGCTTGAGGATGACCGTGGAGCCGCTGAGCAGCGCCGGTGCCAGCTTGGCCGCCGCCACGAACTGCGGGACGTTCCACGGGATGACGGCCGCGACGACGCCCACCGGCTCGCGGCGCACCAGGATCGGGCCGAGCACGCCCTGGCGGTATTCCTCGTACGGGTAGGCGCGGGCGACGGTGATCGCGGCGTCGTAGACCATCATCGGGCCCAGCGCCTGGGCGAGGACGCTCCAGGAGTACGGGGATCCGTTCTGGGAGCTGATCGAGCGGGCGATCTCCTCGTGCCGGACGGCTATGGCGTCCTTGATGCGGGTGACGACCGCGATCCGCTCGTCGAGGGACATCCGGGGCCAGGGCCCCTGGTCGAAGGCCTTGCGCGCGGCCTCGACGGCCCGGTCGACGTCCGCCTTCGCGGCGTGCGGGACGGAGCCGATGACCTGCTCGGTGTGGGGGGAGACGACCTGGATCGTGTCGGTGCCCTGCGGATCCGTCCATTCCCCGCCGATGAACAGTTGTCCGTGTTCCACGAGCTCGGTCATGGCTGATGCCTCCTGCGGCTTGGCGTTCCAGAACTGATACCAGTTCTAGTTGGAGGAGTCCACGGGCAGGACGGAACAGCCCGGAGATCCAACGACTAGTCAGGAGCCGTTGGAAATGGTCGACTTGGGCTACCACTTCAGGAGTGGAACGAGTTCTTGTTCCTTCAGTCCGGCAGCAGGGGGCCCTCATGCAAGAGGACACGTCACAGGTGACCGATCACGGCGGCGGGGTCTGGGCCATCAAGGTCCCCATCCCCGACAACCCGCTCGGGCACACCCTCGTCCACGTCCTCGACACCGACCGCGGCCCGGTCCTCGTCGACACCGGCTGGGACGACCCCGCCTCGTGGGACGCCCTCGTCGCCGGCCTCGCCGCGCTCGGCACCGCCGTCGCCGATGTCCACGGCGTGGTCATCACCCACCACCACCCCGACCACCACGGCCTGTCCGGGCAGGTGCGGGAGGCCTCGGGTGCGTGGATCGCCATGCACGCCGCCGACACCGAGGTGGTCGTACGGACCCGCTCCGCCGAGCCCGGTGTCTGGTTCGACTACATGAGCGAGAAGCTCGCAGCGGCCGGAGCCCCCGAGGAACACATCGCCCCGCTGCGCGCCGCCCGCGCGAGCGGCCGCATGCGGACCCTGCCCGGGCTGCGGGCCGCCGTCCCCGACCGGGAGATCGTGCCCGCCGAGCTGCTGCCGCTCGCCGGGCGCCGGCTGCGGGCGATCTGGACCCCCGGCCACACCCCCGGCCACGTCTGCCTGCACCTGGAGGAAGACCACCCCGCCAACCTCCCCGGCAACGGCCGGCTCTTCTCCGGCGACCACCTCCTGCCCGGGATCTCCCCCCACATCGGCCTGTACGAGGACCCGGAGGACACCCGCGTCACCGACCCCCTCGGGGACTACATCGACTCCCTCGAACGCATCGGCCGCCTCCGGCCCGCCGAGGTGCTCCCCGCCCACCAGCACGCCTTCACCGACGCACCCGCCCGCGTACGGGAGCTGCTGCACCACCACGAGGAGCGGCTGACCGGGCTGTGGGCGCTGCTGGCCGAGCCGCTCACCCCGTGGGGGCTGGCGGAGCGGATGGAATGGAACCGGCCCTGGGAGCAGATCCCGTACGGCTCCCGCAACATCGCCGTCTCGGAGGCCGAGGCCCACCTGCGGCGGCTGGTGAAACAGGGCCGCGCGGAGCCGGTCCCGGGCAGCGACCCGGTGGCGTACCGCGCCCTGTGAGCACCGGGCGGTAAGGGGCGCCACCGGCCGGCGCCACCGGCCGGTCGGGCTACGGGCCGGTAGAGTGAGCCCGTCGTCCACACTCTCGTACGGGGGGAAGCCGGTGCGATTCCGGCGCTGACCCGCAACCGTGACCCACCCCCGGCGCCTCCGCGGCGCCGCCCGGGCGGGGAGCCGGAATGCCCCGTACCGACGTGCGCGGCTCGCGCCGCCGGGTCCCCCGGCGGCCGGCACCGTCGAGGTAAACGGAGCCGGAGCCCGGTACCCCCGCGTGCCTGCCTCCCGCTCCCCAGCAGGAGAGGCACCCGCCCCCATGAACGTCCGCCGCAGCGCCGCCGCGCTCGCCGCCTCCGCCGTGCTCTGCGTGGGCGTGGCCCCCGCAGCCCTCGCCGACACCGCGCCGCCCGCCTCCCCCTCCGCGCCGCCGGTGATCCCCTCCGGGCTCTACGGCAAGAACGACCCGACGTACGACGGAGTGTGGCGGCAGTCCTTCGCGCTGCTCGCCCAGCACACCGTCGGCGTCAAGCCCGCCCCGCAGGCCGTCGACTGGCTCGTGGGCCAGCAGTGCGCGAACGGCGGCTTCGCCTCCTTCCGGGCGGACGCGGGCGCGGCGTGCGGGGCGACGACGATGTTCGACACGAACGCCACCGCCGCGGCCGTGCAGGCTCTCAAGGCCCTCGGCGGCAAGGACGAGGCGGTCAAGAAGGGCGTGGACTGGCTGAAGTCCGTCCAGAACGAGGACGGCGGCTGGGCCTTCGTCCCCGGCTCCCCCAGCGAGGCCAACTCCACCTCCCTGGTGATCAGCGCGCTCGCGGTGGCCGGCGAGAAGCCGGCCGAGGTCAGGTCGAAGGCCGGCAAGTCGGCGTACGAGGGCCTGCTCCCCTTCCAGCTGGGCTGCGCCGCCGAGCCGGCGTCCGACCGGGGCGCCTTCGCGTACCAGCCGGTCGACGGCAAGCTGCTCGCCAACGGCGACGCTACGGCCGCCGCGGTGCTGGCCGGCCTCGGAAAGGGCTCGGCCGTCGTCCCGTCCGGCACGGACACCCCTGCCGCGCCGCTGCCCTGCCCGGGCGGAGCCACCGACCCGGCGTCCGCCGCCCAGGGCGCGGCCGGCTACCTGGCCGAGGCGCTCAAGAAGGACGGTCACCTGACGGCCGTGACCCCGGGCCAAGTCCTGCCGACCCCGGACACCGGCAACACCGCCGACGCGGTGATCGCCCTGGCCGCCGCCGGCCACAAGCAGTCCGCGGCGGGCGCGCTGGAGTGGCTCAAGGGCAACTCCGCCGAGTGGGCCAAGGGCAGCCCGGCGGCCCTCGGCACGCTGATCCTGGCCGCGCACGCGACCGGCACCGACCCGAAGTCCTTCGGCGGCGCCGACCTCGTCTCGCAGCTGAACGCGACCGGCCCGGCCCCGCAGGGCGCGGACACGAGCGCGACCGAGGTGGACGGCGACGCCGGCAAGGGCTCCGGCAACCAGAACGTCTGGTGGATGATCGGCGCGGGCGCCGCGGCCGGTGTGGGCATCGGCATCCTGCTGAGCGGCCGCCGGAAGAAGAACCAGCTCTGATGCGCCGCCTGCCCGCGTGGGCCGCTGTGTTCGGCATCGTCCTGACCCTCCTGGCCGCCACCCCGGCGATGGCGTCGAGCTACCGCTACTGGTCCTTCTGGGACGGCTCCGGCGGCGGATGGGCGTACGCCACCACGGGCCCGTCGATGGCCCGTCCGGCGGACGGCTCCGTGCAGGGGTTCCGCTTCGCCGTGAGCAAGGACGCCGGGGACCAGGCCGCGCAGCCGCGGGCCGCGGCCGACTTCGGGGCCGTGTGCGGGGCCACCGCGCCGGTGGAGGGCCGCAAGCGGGTGGCGGTCGTCATCGATTTCGGAGTCCCGGCGGACGCCCCGGCGGGCGAGGCCCCGCCGCAGGCGGAGCCGCGGACGGCCTGTGCGCAGCTGCCCGCGGAGGCCACGGCGGCCGAGGCGCTGGCGGAGGTCGCCAAGCCCCTGCGGTACAACGGCGCGGCGCTGCTGTGCGCGATCTCGGGCTACCCCCGGCAGGGCTGCGGCGAGCCACTGGCCGACGGCCCCGCCGAGGCGGGCACCCCGCAGCCGAAGCCCCCGGTGCAGGACGACGGCCCGTCGGCGGGTCTGCTCGCGGGCCTCGCGGCGGTGGCCGCCCTGGCCGCGGCCGCCGTCTGGCAGTCCCGCCGCCGCAGCCGATGACGCCCCCGGCCGACACGCCGGACCCGACGACCGGAGCCACCGGGTCCGGTGCGGCCGAGCACGGCGCGACGGCCGCCGGCGGCGGCCGGGCACTCACGGGGGCCACCCGCCGGAGGGCTGCTCCCCGCACGGGGTACCCCGTGCGGCCGCAGGCCGGGCGCGTCCCCACCGGAGCCGCACCCGGCGACGCGACCCCGCCGGGCCGGAGCGGGCCCGCGGCGTCAGGCGCCCCGCAGGGGCCGACGTACAAAAGGAACAGGCCCTGGCAGGCCCCCGAGGCGCGCCGGGCCACCGCCCTGCACGCCGGTGCCTGGTGGCTGTGGGCCCTCGGTCTCGCCACCGCCGCCTCGCGGACCACCAACCCGCTCCTCCTCGGCCTCGTCGTCGGCGTCGCCGGATACGTGGTCGCGGCCCGCCGCACCGCCGCCCCCTGGGCGCGTTCCTACGGGGCCTTCCTCAAGCTCGGCCTCTTCGTCATCGGCCTGCGGCTCCTCTTCTCCACGCTGCTCGGCTCCCCCCTCCCCGGCACGCACACCCTCTTCACCCTCCCGGAGCTCCCCCTGCCCGCCTGGGCCCAGGGCATCCGGTTCGGCGGGAAGGTCACCGCCGAGCAGCTGGTCTTCGCCTTCTACGACGGGGCCAAGCTGGCCGCCCTCCTCATCTGCGTGGGCGCCGCCAACGCCCTCGCCAACCCGGCGCGGCTGCTGAAGTCGCTCCCGGCCGCCCTGTACGAGGCCGGGGTCGCGGTGGTCGTGGCCATGACCTTCGCGCCGAACATGGTCGCCGACGTCGTCCGGCTGCGCACCGCGCGCCGGCTGCGCGGCCGCCCCACCGGCGGGATCAAGGCCATCCTCCAGATCGGCCTGCCGGTGCTGGAGGGCGCGCTGGAGCGTTCGGTCGCGACGGCAGCGTCGATGGACGCGCGCGGCTACGGGCGTACGGCGCACGTCCCGCCCGCGGTGCGGCACACCACCAACGCCCTCACCCTCGGCGGTTTGCTCGGCATGTGCGCGGGCACCTACGGGCTGCTCGCCGCGCAGGGCGCCGGCTACGGGCTGCCCGTTCTCGGCATCGGCCTGGTCCTGGCCCTGGCCGGGCTGCGGCTCGGCGGCCGCCGGTCGGTGCGGACCCGCTACCGGCCCGACCGGTGGGGCGCCCGCGCGTGGCTGGTCGCCGCATCGGGTGCGGCCGTCGCCGCCCTCCTCGTATACGCGGGCACCGTCGACCCCGAGGGCCTGCGGCCGGGGGTGGTCCCGCTGGTCGCGCCCGCGCTGCCGCTGTGGCCGGCGGCCGCGATCCTGATCGGCCTGCTGCCCGCCTTCGTGGCACCCGTACCGCCCAAGGAGGCGTCCCAGTGATCCGCTTCGAGCAGGTTTCCGTCACGTACGAGGGCGCGGCCGGTCCCTCGCTCCAGGGCGTCGACCTGGTCATCCCGGAGGGTGAGCTGACGCTCCTGGTCGGCCCGTCCGGGGTCGGCAAGTCCACGCTGCTGGGGGCGGTCTCCGGGCTGGTCCCGCATTTCACCGGGGGCACGCTGCGGGGGCGGGTGACGGTGGCGGGCCGTGACACGCGCACGCACATGCCGCGGGAGCTCGCGGACGTGGTGGGGACGGTCGGGCAGGATCCGCTCGCGCACTTCGTGACGGACGTGGTGGAGGACGAGCTGGCGTACGGGATGGAGTCGCTGGGGCTGGCCCCCGCGGTGATGCGGCGGCGCGTGGAGGAGACCCTCGACCTGCTCGGCCTGAACGAACTCCGCGACCGGCCGATCGCCACCCTCTCCGGCGGTCAGCAGCAGCGGGTCGCGATCGGATCGGTGCTGACGCCGCACCCCCGGGTCCTGGTGCTGGACGAGCCGACGTCCGCGCTGGACCCGGCGGCGGCGGAGGAGGTGCTGGCCGTGGTGCAGCGGCTGGTGCACGACCTGGGCACGACCGTGCTGATGGCCGAGCACCGGCTGGAGCGGGTGGTGCAGTACGCCGACCGGGTGCTGCTGCTGCCGGGGCCGGGGGCGGTACCGCTGCTCGGCACCCCGGCCGAGATCATGGCGGTCTCGCCGGTCCACCCCCCGGTGGTCGCCCTGGGCCGCCTCGCGGGGTGGTCCCCGCTCCCGCTCTCCATCCGCGACGCCCGCCGCCTGGCCGGCCCCCTGCGCTCCCGCCTCTCGCCTCCCGGCGGGGGTCACGGGCCCCACCCCAGCCCCCACCTGTCCGTTCCCGACCGTCACGACGTCTCCCAGGGCTCCGCCCCGGACCCCGCGCCTCACACGCCGGCGAGGCCGGATGCGGCCCCGTCCGCTTCTGACAACAGCACCACGTCCCAGGGCTCCGGACTGGCCGGGGGCTCGGCCGAGGTCGACGGAGGGCCCGTGGCGCGTCCGTCCTCGCCGGCGTGTGAGGCGCGGGTCCGGGCGGAGCCCGGTTTCGGGAAGGGGCGGGGTGGGGGAAGCCGCCCGCAGGGCTCCCGCCCCGGCCTGCTGGCCCGCTTCCGCAAGGCCTCGGCCGCCTCGCCCCCCGCCGCCCCCGCCCCGGCGGGAGTGGTCGCCGAGGCCCGGAACCTCGGCGTGCGGCGCGGCCGCGTCGAGGTGCTGCACGGGATCAGCCTCGAGGTGGCCCCGGGCGAGACGGTGGCCCTCATGGGGCGCAACGGCGCCGGCAAGTCCACCCTCCTCGGAGCCCTGGTCGGCACCGTGCCCCCCGCCACCGGCACCGTCACCGTCGGCGGCGCCACCCCGCACCGGACCGCCCCCGCCGAGATGGTCCGCCGCGTCGGCCTCGTCCCGCAGGAGCCCCGCGACCTCCTCTACGCCGACACGGTGGCCGCCGAGTGCGCCGCCGCCGACTCGGACGCCGGCGCGGCCCCCGGTACCTGCCGGGATCTGGTCTCCGCCCTGCTCCCGGACGTGCCCGACGACACCCACCCCCGTGACCTGTCGGAGGGCCAGCGCCTGGCCCTGGCCCTGGCGCTGGTGCTCACCGGCCGGCCCGCCCTGCTGCTCCTCGACGAGCCGACCCGCGGGCTGGACTACGCCGCCAAGGCCCGCCTCGTGGAGATCCTGCGCGCCCTGGCGGCGGACGGCCATGCCATCGTCCTGGCCACCCACGACGTGGAACTCGCCGCCGAGCTGGCCCACCGCGTGGTGGTCCTGGCCGGCGGGGAGGTCGTCGCGGACGGCCCCACCGCCGAGGTGGTGGTCTCCTCCCCCGCCTTCGCGCCGCAGGTGGCCAAGATCCTCGCGCCGGACCACTGGCTCACCGTGCCCCAGGTCGCCGAGGCCCTGTCGTGAGCCGGCGCTCTCTGCTGCCCCCGCGCGGCACCGGGACCGCACGGGCCGTGCGCACCGCCCGGCCCGTGCGGGTCGGGCCCCGGGCCGCCGCGGCCCTGGTTCTCGTCACCCTCATCGGCGTCGCCGCCTTCGGCTGGCCCCTCCTCGCCGACCGGCAGTCGGGACTCGCCCACTCCCAGGACGCCCCCTGGCTCTTCGCGGCGCTGCTCCCGCTCCTCGTCGCCGTGGTCGTCGCGACCATCGCCGACCACGGCATGGACGCCAAGGCGGTGGCGATGCTCGGGGTGCTCGCCGCCGTGGGGGCGGCGCTGAGACCGCTGGGCGCGGGCACCGCCGGCCTGGAGCCCATGTTCTTCCTGATGGTGCTCAGCGGCCGCGTCCTCGGACCCGGCTTCGGCTTCGTCCTCGGTGCGGTGACGATGTTCGCGTCCGCCCTGCTGACCGGCGGTGTCGGGCCGTGGATGCCGTTCCAGATGCTGGCGATGGGCTGGTTCTCGCTGGGCGCGGGGCTGCTGCCCGGGCCGGAGCTGATCAGGGGCCGGGCGGAGCTGCTGATGCTGGCGGCGTACGGCTTCGTGGGCTCGTTCGCGTACGGCACGGTCATGAACCTCCAGGGCTGGGTGATCCTGCAGGGCATGGGCCAGGGCATCTCCTTCCACCCCGGGGACCCCCTGCCGGCGAACCTCACGCGTTTCGCCGCGTACTGCCTGGCGACCTCGGTGGGCTGGGACCTGGGCCGGGCGGCCCTGACGGTCGTACTGACGCTGACGCTGGGCTCCACGCTGCTGAAGGCGCTCCGCCGGGCAACGCGAAAGGCCGCTTTCTACGCGCGTGCGTCCTTCGATTCGAGGGACGAAACCGGCCTCGACCCGGCCCCCGAGAGGGGTACGAACACACACGAAGGGTGACATTCGGGCCCTTCGGCGGTGAGCCGCCCCACAGGACCCAGGTCACATACGAACCGGCATAGTGGCCTGTCGATGCCCCGTATGTCCCGTGTTGTGCCGCCTCCCACCTGCACGGATGCCGCTCCTGGCCAAGAGGGGCCGGTGTGCCCCGTCTGCGAATCCCGTTAGTAAGGGGGTTCGTTGCCAGGGGGTCCGGGGGTCTGTAGAACTGGATGAGTCGCAAGGCGCCGGGGTGCTTCACCCCCGCCGACGAACCCCTCTCCTCCGCGTGAGTGGCTCACGCATGTCTTCGGCATGCCCGCGACCGCCCTTGTCCCCTTCGGAAGGTCAATCCGTGTCCAACGCCGTCATCCGCCGCATCGCCGCTTCCAAGAAGACCCTCGTGGGCTCCGTCCTCGCCCTGGGCGTCGCCGGTTCCATGCTTGCCGCCGTTCCGGCGCAGGCCGCCCCGACGAGCGCCAAGGCGATCGCCCAGCAGATGATCAAGGACCCGGCCCAGTTCGCTGCGTTCAACAACATCGTTTCCCACGAGAGCGGCTGGGACTACACCGCCACCAACGCCTCCTCCGGCGCCTACGGCCTGGTCCAGGCCCTGCCGGGCTCGAAGATGGCCTCCGCCGGCGCGGACTGGAAGACCAACCCCGCCACCCAGATCAAGTGGGGCCTGGACTACATGAACGAGCGCTACGGCTCCCCGGTCGGCGCCTGGAACTTCTGGCAGAACAACCACTGGTACTAAGCCACCAGCGGACAGCAGACACAAGAAGCCGCTCGGCCGGGACCTCCCGGCCGAGCGGCTTCTTCACGAAAGCCGTGCGGCCGACGCGAAAGCGCCGGCCGCACGGACGTGTTCAGCCCTTTTCCGCTTCCAGCGCGGCCAGGCTCGGAGCCTGCCCCTCGGCGTCCGCAGGCACGTGCCCGGCCTTCGGGTCGTCCGGCTGACCGGTCCAGTGCCGCAGCGCCTCCAGCGCGGTGAGCCCCTGCGCCTTCGACTCCCGCAGCCGGTCGGTCCAGGCGAAGGCTGCCGCGCGGGAGGCGGTCCCGGCGGCGGGCAACGCAAGGAAGCCGGCAGCGGCCTCCGTGGTCGAGGCCCAGAGATGGCCCACGGTCACGCCGCCGCGGATCACCGGCGCGTAGACGACGGCGGTTTCCGTCCGGTAGGCGTAGTCGTCGGGCATGCTCACCGTGGTGAACTGCGGGTCCTCGGACATGGGTCCGCGTCGCATTTTCTCTCCCTCTCGATGGGGCGCTCTCATCAGCGAATGATCTCACCGTGGACGTGATAGCGGTGGTCGTCCTCGTCGTAGGTGGCGTCCGTGACGAGGTAACTCTGGCCACGGCCGAGGAGCAGTTCACGTTCCGAGTCGAACTGGGACAGGCCTTCCATGTAGATGGCCGGGGTGCCCTCCGGGACCTTGAGGTGGAGTACGACTTCCTTCTCGGGGGCGAAATCGGGATCCGACCCGAGAGCCGTGGAAAGGTATCCCGGGTCGGTCTGGACACTGCCTTTGACCTTCTCGATGGGGCAGTTGAAGGAATTCAGTCCGGTCTCCCGCATGACGGTGAGGTCCTCGGGGACGGGCTGGAGCTCCAGCCCCTCGTCCATCCTCTGAATGCTGTTGTCGACTTCCGGCGAGCCCGGCGCGTGGCCGCGCAGATAGCCGTTGATGTCCTTGTAGTCGGGCGCACCCTCCTCGCCCTCCTTCTTCTCCCCGCTGTAGCCGTAGAGCGCGTCCCGCTGCTCGCCGGTCAGGAGGTTCTGAGCCTCGGCCCATTCCGTCCGGCCGTACTCGGCGCCCTCCTCGTTGCTGGAGAACTCCCGCACCGCGGAGCCGTCATCGGGGCCCTCCGGTGCGGATTCCGGGGCGGCCGCCTGCTGCGGCTCGTCGGAGGCCTCGGCCTCCTGCTCCTCTTCGTCGCGCGGCAGTTCCGGCGCGGGCGGGGATGCCTCGTCCGGCTCCTCGACGCCGAGTGATGCGGTGTACTCGGGCGAGTACGGCACGGAGTCGTCGTAGGGCTTGAGTTCCAGTTCCAGCTCGGGAAGCTCGTCGTCCGGCTCCTCGGGCGTGGGGTCGTCGTCCCCCGTCACGTCGCCCGCATCGTCATCGCCGCCGTCCTCGACGTCCGCCACCTCGTCACCCTCAGCCGCCGCTTCCGGCTCGGCAGAGTCGTCAGGTGTCTCGGGCTCGTCCGGCTCGGCGTCGTCATCCTCCACCGCATCATCGGCGTGGTCATCCTCCGCCGAGTCGTCCGCGGCCTCGTCAACCGCCGACGGCGCCTCCGGGGCCGCCGAGTCCTCCAGGGTCTCGGGCTCGTCCGGCTCGGCGTCGTCGTCCTCCGCCGAGTCGTCCGCGGCCTCGTCAACCGCCAACGGCGCCTCCGGGGCCGCCGAGTCCTCCAGGGTCTCGGGTTCGTCCGGCTCGGCGTCGTCGTCCTCCGCCGAGTCGTCCGCGGCCTCGTCAACCTCCGACGGCGCCTTCGGGGTCGCCGAGTCCTCCAGGGTCTCGGGTTCGTCCGGCTCGGCGGAGTCCTCGGCATCGGCATCGTCGGTGTCCGCCGCCTCGTCGGGGGCTTCGGGTTCCTCCGGCTCGGCGTCCGGGTCCGCCGACGCGTCGGGGGCGGCCTCGAGGGGCGTCGGTTCCGGGGCCTCCTGCGGTTCCCCGACGGGTTCCGGGACCTCCGGTGGTGGAGGAGGCGACGGGGCGTCCGCCGTGGATTCCGTTGTGTCGAGCTCGCTCATCGCGTGTCCCCCGTGGACGGTTGCGGCACCGCCGGCTTGCGCGGCCGGCGTTCGAAGACGGTGAGTGCGCGGGCGAACCGCTTGGGCCACTCCTCCGACGGGTCCGCGCAGCCGACGATCTGCTCCAGCGCGGACGGCGTGTGGCGCCCGTGGTAGTACTGCCGGGTCTTCGTCCCCTTGCGGGCCTTCCAGCGCGGTTCGGCGACCGGGCAGGGGTCGGCCCCGTCGAGCTGGGCCCGCATCATCGCGGCGACGTGCCCGGCCAGGGCGGCGGGCGAGTCCGGGGCGCCCACGCGGCTGTGCACGGCGCGGTCGACGGCCTGGCCGATGGCGCAGTCCAGCAGGCGCCGGTCCGAGGTCCGGTACGGAGCCAGGTCGCGGCGCATCGCCTCCCCCGGCAGGGGTGTGGTCCAGCCCAGCAGGTGCGCCGCCACCGCCATCTCGGCCCAGAGGGTGATACGGAGCTCGTCCTGCTCGGTCAGGCGTTGCGCGGTGCGCAGTTGCCGCAGCGTGCAGGGTGCCGCCGAGCAGTCCTCGCCGCAGGCCCCGCTGCGCGGCGTGACCATCGGCGCCGGGGACGCCGGGCGGATGGCTGCCGCGTCCTCGCGCGCGGTGCCGTCCTCCATGCGCACCAGCAGGGGGTAGTCCATGCCGTCGGTGAAGACGGCGGCCTCACCGGGCTTGAGGGTGACCAGGTACTCCGACTGTGCCTCGGTGATGTTCATCGTGGCGCCGACCGCCTCGCGGTCATCCCGCGCCGGGAGGCGGTGGACGACCTTGGCCGCGGTGTTCTTGATGACGTCGGGCACGAGCTTGCTCGGGATCTGATCGGCGATCACCAGGCCTTCGCCGTAGGCGCGGATCTCGGCCAGCAGGCCCGCGAACATCTCCACCGCGTGGGCGCTCGCCCCGCCCTCCTCCGCCCGCCGCAGCAGCCGGTGGGCCTCTTCGAAGACGGTCATGTGGCGCAGCGGGAAGGAGATCCGGCGGGTCGTGCGCTGTTCCATGCGCAGGTACTCGATGAGGCGGATGAGGATGGTCCCCATCAGGAACGCCTTGTCCTTGTCGTCTCCGACGTCCTCGATCTCGAAAACAACGTTCCGCTTGAGCAGTTCGCCGAAGTCGATGGGGTGACCGCCCTCCAGGAACCGGCCGGTGGTGCCGAGCCGGAGGCTGGCGAGCCTGATCTTGATGAAGCCCTGGACGTTGTCGGTGATCTCCTTGCCGTAGCCGATCTCGGCGACGATGCGCAGCGCCGTGTGCTCCAGGTCCTCCAGCGTCGGATAGCGCGGCTCGGTCCCGGCGAACCGCGGTTCGCCGAGGGTCAGGTCCCAGCCGAGGTCCTCGTAACAGCGGGTCAGAGCGGCGCTCAGCACCTGCGGGAAGGGCTCCTGCGGGTCGAAGGAAG
The DNA here is from genome assembly GCF_044750905.1 of Streptomyces sp. NPDC088762. NCBI lineage: Bacteria > Bacillati > Actinomycetota > Actinomycetes > Kitasatosporales > Streptomycetaceae > Streptomyces > Streptomyces sp. NPDC088762. Next base: position 101,346 of record NZ_JBIVKT010000010.1, on the reverse strand, counting down.
CGAGGAAGAGGGCGCGGACCATGTCGAGGTGGGTCTGCAGGGGGAAGCGTTCCCCGTCCGCGAAGACGGACGGTTCCAGGGGGTTCAGGCCCGCGGGGAGGGAGTCGCGGTCACCGGGCTTGATGACGATGACCTCGTGCTCGTCACCCAGGCGCGCGGACATGAACCGGTACTCCGCCTTGGCCGGCTCGACGACCAGCCACGGCAGCCGCTCCCGCGTGGCCGCTTCGAGCAGGCCGCGTACGGTCTGGGACTTGCCGCCGCCGGTCGCCCCGCACACGAAGGTGTGCCGGTTGAGGGTGGAGCGCGGCAGGTCCAGGGCGCCCACTGGGCCCCGGTTGCGGTCCAGGACCGTGCCGAGCCGGATCGGGGCGGCGCCCGGCGGGGCGGTGCGGGCTGCGTTCTCCGGGGTCACGTCGAACTCCGGGCGCAGGGCGAACCGTACGCCGGGTATCTCCTGGGCCGGGGGCCGGGCCAGCGCCGCCAGCAGCTCCGAACTCCCGTGGAAGGGGAAGCTCGCGGGCTCCGACGGGTGGGCCGGCGGGCCGGCCGTGAGCACCGTCGGGAGGTCGCCCACCTGCCCGGTCGGCTTGAGCGCGTAGGGGAGCCCTTCGAGATCCGCCGACGCGCAGACCAGGGCGGCCACCCGCTGGGCCTCGTCGGGCGTACGGCCACCGGCCAGGAGGCGTATGCGCCACAGCCCGGTGGCCGGGGCCTTCGCCAGCTCCCTGTGCCGGCGTTCCAACCGCGAGGCTTCCAGGGCGTATTCGGGCGAGCCCGCCGCCTTGGACTGTGCCCTGCGCTGCCGGTCCGCGGCCTCGCCCGTCAGCTCGTCGAGCTCCTCGGGCAGCACCGGCTCGGCCAGCACCAGCCAGGCGAACGCCTCCTGCCACACCCCGAGCAGGCAGTCCTCGAGGGTGGGGCGCAGCCGGGACGCCCCCTGGTCCCGGGATTCGTCGTCGACCAGCAGTCCGTCCGCCACTCCGGCGACGGCGGTCCAGTGCGGGAACCGCGCCAGGGCGCCGGCGGCGACGCCCGGGGCCTGCCGTCGCGCCCGGGCCCCGGCGGGGAGCCGGAGCAGGGCCGTGTCCGGATCCGAGGGGTCGTCGCCACCGGCCAGCGAGGAACCGCCCAGGAAGACGTCGAGGGGGTGGGCCGCCGACGGACGGGACCAGCCGACGAGGATGCCGCCGCGGCCCGGGTCGGCGGGGTTGCGGGCGTGGAAGGCGGAGACGAGGGCGGCGAACCGGTGCGCGCGCAGCTCGTCTTCGGGGCCGGAGGGGCGGGAGGCGTCGGGCCGCTTCCGGGGCACCTCGGCCAGCGCGTAGGTGGGCATGCCGAGGAAGCGGTGCCATACCTCGCCGGGGGTTTGCCCGGGTGCGGTGTACGACGTCATCGCCGGCTCGTGTCCGGTCCGCGTCCGCGCAGCGTGGTCGACACAGTTCCGCCCCCGTCGTTCGGTCTCGTCGCCAGCATCCTAGAGTGATCAAGGTTCCGCTCCAACCTGCTTACGGGGCCGTCCCATTGCCCGGAAGTCAACTGGACGTCAGGCCGCGTCTGATGCAGCATGACCCGTCTACAGGTCGATGAATGACTCTCCGCTTCGGCGGATTCGGGGGCGGGTCGAAATCACTGGGATGTCCCATGGACCGTCTGCCGGGAGCATTTGGCCAACTGTTTCCATTTCAGCGCCATATGTAGCGCCAGGCACCACTAGGGCGGAACTCCGTGAACCAACCCGTCGATCCTCGGCAGCCTCAACATCCCCCGGGTAGCGGCGAATTCGCCGAGCCGGTTTCCCCTCAGGCTCCGCCGCCGAACCCGTACGGGCAGCAGCATCCCGGGCCCCAGGGGCAGGCGGCTCCGCCGGGCGCACCGTTCGTCCCGCAGCAGGCCGGGCCCTACCCGCCGGCTCCGCCGGCCGCGGCGCCAGGACCGGGAACGGCACCGGGTTACCCGGCCGCTCCTTCCGCTCCTGCCGCGCAGGCGATGGGCTACCCCGCGACACCCCCGAACCAGCCGCCGGGCTACCCGGCCGCTCCCCCCGCGCAGGCCCCCGGCTACCCCGCCGCCCCGCCCGCGCAGCCGTACGCGGCCTACGGCCAGCCGTACGCGCCCACTCCGCCGGCGCCGGCGCCGACACCGCCGCCGCATCAGCAGCACCAGCAGCAGCAGGCGCCCGGTCCCTTCGGTGCACCGGCCCACTCCGCAGGCTTCCAGCCCACCGGCCACCCGCCGGCGGGCACTCCCGCCCCGTCCGCGCCGCCCACGCTCGCGAAGCCGGAGCCCGGGCAGGCGCCGCCGATGCCCGGTGGAGCCCCGGCGCCCGCGTACCCGCCGGTCCCGCACCAGCCCGGCGCGTACGACACCGCCGGCTACCAGGCCCCGTACGACCCGACCGCGCCGCCGCCCACCCGTCGCGGCGCGGACTCGTCGTCCATCACCACGCTGCTGCTGAACCTTCCCCTCTTCCTGGGCAGCTTCCTCGTCATCTGGCTGATCTCCCAGCTGTTCCCGACCGGGCTGGACATCGTCTTCGTCATCGCCTGGCTCGCGTCCGGCGCGCTGATGTTCCACCGCCCGACCGAGCGCACCCTGGCCCGCTTCCTGTACAAGGTCCGCCAGCCCACGGCCGCCGAGCTGGCCCGGCTCCAGCCGCTGTGGGACGACGTCACCCGGCGCGCCGGTCTCGACGGCTCGCGCTACGACCTGTGGGTCGAGGACAGCGACCAGGTCAACGCCTTCGCCGCCGCGGGCCACATCGTCAGCGTCACGCGCAAGTCGCTGGGCGGCCTCCCTCCGGAGCAGCTCTCCGCGGTCCTCGCCCACGAGCTGGGGCACCACGTCGGCGGGCACGCCTGGTCGGGGCTGCTCGGTGTCTGGTACGCGTTCCCGGCCCGGATCGTGATGTACGTCGTGAAGTTCCTCGTGACCTTCATCTTCCTGGTCGCCGCGCAGATCGCGTGCCTCGGCGCACTCGTCTTCGCGCTCGTCATCGGCGCGATCGCGGTGTCCCTGGCCCTGACCTTCCCGCCGGCGCTGGCCCTGTTCGCCGTACCGGTCCTCCTCGCCTGGGCGGGCCGGGCCGGTGAGCTGCGGGCCGACCGGTTCGCCGCGGAGATCGGGTACGGGCCCCTGCTGCTGGCCACGCTGACCGGCTGGCTCGACCAGGGCTCCGACGACGACCACGGCCAACAGGGCGTGATGGCCCGGCTGATGGCCACGCACCCGCCGATCCACCAGCGCATCCGCGCCCTGGAGCCGTTCGCGTACGGGCCCGCCGGCCCCGCCGGACCGGTCGGGCACGGAGGACCGACCGGGAGCCTGCCCTCATGACCGTGCAGAACTCCGAGGCCGCGCCGCCCGGCCGGTACCTGCGCCTCTTCGACTCGGGGCAGCGGCTCGGCTGGACCTACCGCGACCCGGAATCGCTGCGCACCCCGTTCCCCGAGCCGGAACCGCAGCGCCAGCCCATACCGGTGGCGTACGAGAACCGGGCGCACGCCGCCCGGCTGGCCCACGAGCAGCGCAAGGGGTCCACCGCCAAGGTCGGTGGCGGGATCGCGGCGCTCTTCCTGCTCCTGGCCACCGTGGGCGGCACCATGATGGTCGTACTCGCCGTGGCCGCCGCGGCGGCGACGGTGGCCCTGGTCGTCCACGCCGGGCAGTCGGCCACGACGGCCGGCGCCCACCTGGAGGCCAAGCGCGCTGAATTGGAGCACCACTTCCAGTACGCCTGGCAGTCCTGGCACCAGCGCGCCCTCCAGCACGCCGCGGCCCAGGACCAATGGGTGCGCAGCCTCGACGCGTGGGGCGCGCTCCCGGCGGGCCCCGGCACGCGGCGCCTGGACATCTTCGGCGGCAGCCAGCGCAGCCGGGAGGGCTTCCTCACGGTCTTCGGCACCTCGACCCTCCAGCAGCAGCCGCTGATCGTGCTGGACCTGACGCAGGCCCTCATCTGCGAGGAGCTGTCCGCGCTCGCCGAGGTGGCCGGTGTCCCCGTCGACGTGCAGCTGCTGCCGAGCCGCATGGCCGAGAGCGGCATCCTGAGCGGCCTCACCGCGCAGGAGCTGGTCGACAGCCTTGTGGAGGCCGTGTACGCCGGGGACTCCGAGGGCAGCCGGGCCGCACGGGCCCTGGACACCAGGATCCTGCAGCAGCTGTGCGGGGTGCTGGGTGCCGAGGTCACTCCGGCCCGTCTGGGAGCGGGCCTGCGGGCGCTGATGGGCGAGATCGACGACACCGATGCCCTCACCCGCGATGAGCGCAACCGCATCGCGGACGATCTGCTGGCCGACAAGAACAAGGACCAGATGCGGGACAGCCTGCTGCGGCTCGCGTCGTTCCTGCATCCGCTGGAGCGCCTGGGTGCGGAGCGCGGCGGGCGCGGGCCCGGCTATCTCACCTGCATCGCGCTGGACTTCAGCACGGGATCGGCCAGTACGGAGCTGCTGGCGGACCTGGCGGTGCAGAGCGTGACCCGGCGCCTGGCCACCTTCCAGGAGACGGCGCCGTCGGTGGTCGTCGCGCTGGGTGAGCAGGGCCTCCAGCGGCGGTACCTGGAGCAGCTGGCCAGTGTCTGCGAGCGCCGGGGGGCACAGCTCACCGTCCTGCACCCGCACTTGCGGGAGGGGTCGCAGGAGGTGATCGGCGGTGGCACGGTCGGCTTCATGAAGCTGGGCAACCATCAGGAGGCCGGTATCGCGGCGGACTTCCTGGGCCGCCACCACTCCTTCGTCCTGCACTCGCTGACGGACACCGACGGGACGACGGTCAGCACCTCCCTGGCCAAGACGGTCGGGTCCTCGGTGAGCCGGGGCACCACGTACAGCGAGTCGGTGACCCGCGGCTCGAACTGGGGCAGCTCCAGCACCTACCAGGGCGGGGACAATCCGTTCTCGACGAGCAGCTCCAGCAGCTCCGGGGGCAGTCACAGCAAGACCACCGGCACGTCGACCAGTACGACCCACTCGACGAACGAGTCCACCTCGTACACGACCAGCGAGGGCACGAACACCAGCTTCGCCCGCGGCCGGCAGCGCGTCTACGAGTACGCGGTCGAGCCGACGCAGCTCCAGGCGCTCGCCGACTTCAGCCTGTTGCTGGTGGAGCGCAGGCCGGACGGTTCGGTGACGGTGCACCCGGCGGACTGCAACCCGAACATCGTCCTGCTGGACGGGGTGAGCACCCAGCCGCTGCCGTGCGCGGCGCCGGTGGCGCCGGCCGCGCCCGCCCCCCACGCCGTGCAGGCCGGGTACGGGGCCGGCGCGATGCCGTAGACAGCGGCTTCGGCAGGCATGTGAAGGCCCCGGTGGCCGGCCTCCCCAGGCCGGTCTCCGGGGCCTTCTGCATCCCATCCCACGGGGTCTGTGTGAGCGCCTACAGGCGCTGGATGATCGTGCCGGTCGCCAGCGCCCCGCCCGCGCACATGGTGATCAGCGCGAATTCCTTGTCGCGCCGCTCGAGCTCGTGCAGGGCGGTGGTGATGAGCCGGGCGCCGGTGGCGCCGACGGGGTGGCCGAGGGCGATGGCGCCGCCGTTGACGTTGACCTTCTGGAGGTCCTGGTCGAAGACCCGGGCCCAGCTGAGGACGACGGAGGCGAAGGCCTCGTTGATCTCGACGAGGTCGATGTCCTTGAGGGACATGCCGGCCTTGCCGAGCACGGCGCGCGTCGCGTCGATCGGCCCGTCGAGGTGGTAGTGCGGGTCGGCGCCGACGAGGGTCTGGGCGACGATCCGGGCGCGCGGCCGCAGCTTGAGCGCGCGGGCCATCTTGCGCGAGGCCCACATGACGGCGGCGGCCCCGTCGGATATCTGCGAGGAGTTCCCGGCGGTGTGCACGGCGGTCGGCATGACCGGCTTGAGCCGGGCCAGTGCCTCCATGGAGGTGTCGCGCAGGCCTTCGTCGCGGTCGACCAGCCGCCACATGCCCTGTCCGGCGGCCTGTTCCTCCTCGGTCGTCGGGACCTGGACGGCGAAGGTCTCGCGCTTGAAGCGCTCCTCGGCCCAGGCGGCCGCGGCCCGCTCCTGGGAGAGCACGCCGAGCCGGTCGACGTCCTCGCGGGTCAGGCCGCGGTGCCGGGCGATCCGCTCGGCGGCCTCGAACTGGTTGGGGAGGTCGACGTTCCACTCGTCCGGGAAGGGTTTGCCGGGCCCGTGCTTCGATCCCGAGCCGAGCGGGACCCGGCTCATGGCCTCGACCCCGCAGGCGATGCCGATGTCCATGACCCCGCCGGAGATCATGTTGGCGACCATGTGGTTGGCCTGCTGGGAGCTGCCGCACTGGCAGTCGACGGTGGTCGCGGCGGTCTCGTAGGGCAGGCCCATGGCGAGCCAGGCGTTGCGGGCCGGGTTCATCGACTGCTCGCCGGCGTGGGTGACGGTGCCGCCGACGATCTGTTCGACGCAGTCGGGCTGGATTCCGGTACGGGCGAGGAGCTCGCGGTAGGTTTCGCCGAGGAGGTAGGCGGGATGGAGGTTGGCGAGCGCGCCCCCGCGCTTGCCGATCGGGGTGCGTACGGCTTCGACGATGACGGGTTCCGCGGCCATGAGCTCGTCCTCTCCTGCACTGCGCCAGTGCGGCGGGCCGTCCCGGCGCCCCGCCCCGAACTAGTACGCGTTCTAGTTCTCCCCCGCAGTCTTATGACCTGGGGCCCCGTCACGCAAGGGTCTTGCACGCGCCCTGCACGGATTCCACACGCAACAGTTGGCGCCGCGGCCCTTGTCACTTCTAGAACTCGTTACTACCTTCAAGCCAACTTCTGATGGGCCGTCAGACTTTGGAGTTGCCCCGATGTCCTGTCCCGCGCTGCCCGAAGGCTTCGACGCCACCGACCCCGACCTGCTCCAAAGCCGGGTCCCGCTCCCGGAGTTCGCACAGCTGCGGCAGACCGCCCCCGTGTGGTGGTGCCCCCAGCGGCGGGGCGTCACCGGCTTCGACGACGAGGGCTACTGGGCCGTGACCCGGCACGCGGACGTCAAGTACGTCTCCACGCACCCCGAGCTGTTCTCCTCCACCACCAACACGGCGATCATCCGATTCAACGAGCACATCCAGCGTGATGCCATAGATGCCCAGCGTCTGATCATGCTGAACATGGACCCGCCGGAACACACCCGCGTACGCCAGATCGTGCAGCGCGGTTTCACCCCGCGGGCCATCCGCGGCCTCGAGGACGCCCTGCGGGACCGGGCCCGGAAGATCGCGCAGGAGGCGGCGGCAGCGGCGGCCGACGGCAGCTTCGACTTCGTCACCCAAGTGGCCTGCGAGCTCCCGCTGCAGGCCATCGCCGAACTGATCGGCGTACCGCAGAAGGACCGCGCCAAGATCTTCGACTGGTCGAACAAGATGATCGCCTACGACGACCCGGAGTACGCGATCACCGAGGAGGTGGGTTCCAACGCGGCGATGGAACTCATCGGCTACGCGATGTCCCTGTCCGCCGAGCGCAAGGAGTGCCCGGCCAAGGACATCGTCACGCAGCTCGTGGCCGCCGAAGGCCAGGGCAACCTGGCCTCCGACGAATTCGGCTTCTTCGTGCTCCTGCTGGCCGTGGCGGGCAACGAGACCACGCGCAACGCCATCAGCCACGGCATGCACGCCTTCCTGACCCACCCCGACCAGTGGGAGCTCTACAAGGCGACCCGCCCCTCCACGGCCGCGGAGGAGATCGTCCGCTGGGCCACGCCGGTGGTGTCCTTCCAGCGCACCGCCACCCAGGACACGGAGCTGGGCGGCCGGAAGATCAAGGCGGGCGACCGGGTCGGCCTCTTCTACTCCTCCGCCAACCACGACCCCGAGGTCTTCGAGAACCCGGGCGCCTTCGACATCACCCGCGATCCGAACCCCCATCTCGGCTTCGGCGGCGGCGGCCCGCACTTCTGCCTCGGCAAGTCCCTGGCCATCATGGAGATCGACCTCATCTTCAACGCCCTGGCCGACACCCTGCCGGACCTCCGCCTCACGGGCGAAGACCCGCGCCGCCTGCGCGCGGCCTGGCTCAACGGCATCAAGGAACTCCGCGTCAGCCACGGCTGACGACGGACCCAGGACGGCAGGGACCACACCTCCCACGCCCCGGCCCCTGCCGTCCGCTGGCCCGTTCGGGTGGCGCCCCGGCCGCACCGGGGTGATCCTTACAGACAGCGGCGATCCAGCCGGAGGGCCGCCGGAGCCAGTGCGCCCCGGCGCCCTCCGGCCTGACCACGCCGACATCGCGGAGGTCACCTCAAGGTAGGGAGCACGCCATTCCGTACGGCCGCAGAGCGGTTCGAAGGTCGTCGCTCTGTACGGCCCGGGGGCGCTGAACGAGGGGGCGCGCGTCGTCCTGTTGGGAGACAGCGGCGAGAAGGTGGTCTCCGCCGCCTACAAGGGCCGTGATCTTGACTGGAAGTTCGTCAGGACGCTCTCCCCCGCCGCCGGCGGCGGACGGGACGTGTACTACGTGACCCTGGACGAGTTCCCGTTCGACGGCTGGCTCGACCTGACCGTCCAGGCCGGCGACCGGCGCACGGCGGACCGGGTCTCGCTCGCCTGGTAGCCGGGGCGGCGAGAGGGCGGCGGGGACGCTCGTCCGGCGTCCCCGCCACGAAGCCCGCCGTCTGGGAGGCGGTCGGGTTCGGATGCCCGCTCAGGACGCCCGTGCGGGGGTCTTGAGCTGGGCTCCCCCGCTCGGCTCGGTGGCCGTTCGCTGCGGCGGCACCTGCAGGTGGAGGCGGCGCGGGCCCGACAGCGCGTACACGAGGCCGAAGCCGGCGGCGACGACTGCCGCGCCGCCGACCGCGTCGAGCACCCAGTGGTTGGCGGTGGCGACGATCGCGCAGACCGTGATCAGCGGGTGCAGCACGCCGAGCAGCTTCTGCCAGCCCTTGGGTGCCAGCACCACGATCACGATCCCGCACCACAGCGACCAGCCGAAGTGCAGCGAGGGCATCGCCGCGTACTGGTTGGAGATCGCGGTCATGGCCCCGTACGACGGGTTGGCCAGGTCCTGCGGCCCGTGGACGGTGTCGATGAAGCCGAGCCCGGGCATCAGGCGGGGCGGGGCGAGCGGGTAGAGCCAGAAGCCTATGAGGGCGAGGACGGTGGCCAGGCCGAGGGAGGCCCGGGCCCAGCGGTAGTCGCCGGGGCGGCGCCAGTACAGGATCCCCAGGATCGTCAGCGGGACCACGAAGTGGAAGGAGGTGTAGTAGAAGTTGAAGAACGCCTCCAGCCAGGGGGTGTTCACGACGGCGTGGTTCACGGCGTGTTCGATGTCGATGCCCAGCACCCGCTCGATGCCGTGGATCTGGCTGCCGTTGCCCTCGGCGAGGGAACGGCTGGTGGGGGCGGCGGCGCGGATGTGCGAGTAGAGCGAGTAGCCGACCCGTATCAGCAGGAGTTCCAGCAGCAGGTTGGGCCGGGACAGTACGCGCCGCCAGAACGGCAGCAGCGGCACCCGCGACCAGCGGGCGGCGGCCGGGCGTCCGTAGGCGGTGGGTACGGGTTCGCGCCAGTACGGCGACGAGCGCGGCAGGAACGGCACGGCGCAGGCGGCGGCCAGCGCGGCGAGGAGCAGCACGTTGTCGCGTACGGGGGCCAGTGCGGCCAGGTTCGGCAGCAGTACGTCGCTGGGCAGGGTCATGGCGAGGACCACGGCCACCGGCCACACGGGCCGGTCGGCGGCGCGCCGGCCGACCTTGCCCGCGACGGCGAGCAGGACCCACAGCAGCTGGTGGCGCCAGCCGGCCGGGGACACGGCGACGGCCACGCAGCCGGTGATGGCGACGGCGAGCAGCAGCTGCCCGTCGCGGGCGTAGCGGGCGGCGCGGCGCAGGCCGAACCAGGTGATCCCGGCCGCGAGGGCGACGTAGAGGACGATCTCGCCGGGGCCGCTGAGCCCGAGCCGCAGCAGCGCGCCGTGCACGGACTGGTTGGCGAGGCCGTCGGGGGCGCCGCCGAGGCCGGTGCCGGCCACGTGCTGGATCCAGTACGTCCAGGAGTCGCGGGGCAGCGCCGCCCAGGACAGGGCGGTGGCTCCGGCGAAGGTCAGGGCGGCGGCACGGGCGGTGGGGCGGCGGCCGGTCAGCCACAGCAGCGGGGCGAAGAGCAGCAGCGCGGGCTGCAGGGCGGCGGCGAGGCCGACGAGGAAGCCGGCGGGGCGTTCGCCGGGGACGCGGAAGACGGCCAGGAGCACCAGCAGGACGGGCAGCACGGCGGTCTGCCCGGGCGAGGCGGCCTCGCGGACGGGCAGCGAGACCATCATCAGGGCGGTCAGCACGGGCGCGGCGAGCAGCGCGGTGCGGCGCGGGACGGGGTCGGGCAGACCGCGCGCGGCGACGAGCCCGACCGCGGCGACGAACAGCAGCGTCACGCAGGTCCAGGCGACCTCCAGCGACGGCGCGGCGAGGCCGAGGAGGGGCTTGAGGACCAGCCCGGCGAAGGGGGTGCCGGTGAACTGGCCGGCGTCGTAGAGCGTGCCGGGGAGGCTGCCGGGGAGGTGGAAGCCGCTCAGCCACTCGCCCGGTGGGACGCGCAGCACGGCGGCGGCCTGTCTGACGGCGAGGGCGCCGGCCAGCGCCCACAGCAGGAGACGTGCCGCCCCGAGTCTGCCGCCATCGCCTATGACTCCGGCATGTCCGTTCGCACCGCTGTGCTCTGCCGCGTTAGCCACGCCTCGCCGGCCTCCCGCCCTGTTGACCGCAACCCTGACTTTGCCTGGCTGCCGCGTTTGGTGCCCCGTTCCATTACCTGGACGACGATATCTCCCGCGGGATACCTAGGATGGCCCGCATGAGCATCGTGAAGATCAATGCGCTGACCGTTCCCGCCGAGCAGCGGGAGGTGCTGGAGCAGCGCTTCGCCTCGCGGGCGGGGGCTGTGGAGTCCTCGGACGGCTTCGAGTGGTTCGAGCTGCTGCGGCCGGTGGAGGGCACCGACCAGTACCTGGTCTACACGCGCTGGCGCTCGGAGGAGGATTTCCAGGCGTGGATGGAGGGGCCGATGAAGGCCGCCCACCAGGGCGGGAGCGGGAACGCGGGCGCGGACGGCGGTGAGGGCGGCGGGCGGCCGAAGCCGGCGGCGACCGGGTCGTCGGTGTGGTCCTTCGAGGTCGTGCAGCAGGCGGCACCGAAGAAGGCCTGAGACATGGGACACGTGTGAGGCCCGGGGCGGCCGCCGGCCGGCCGCCCCGGGCCTCACACCCCCTGCTGTCTCCGGGCCTCGGGCTCGGACCTCGGGCCTTGGGCCTCGGGGCTCGGGGCTCGGGTCGGGGGTCTGGGGTCTGGGGCTTCAGCTCCAGAAGGTGTCTTCCTCGTCGATGTCCGCGGTGCACTGGTCGACGTCGGTGATCTTCCCGCCGACGATGGTGAAGAAGAGGCCCTGGTGGATCTCGATCCCCCGGTCCCCCCGGTCACCGCGCGCGGTATGGAAGCTCATGACGTGCCCGCGCCCGTCCGCCAGTACCGATTCCAGGTGGACCTGGAAGGTGCCCTTCGTCTCCTCGCCGAGGCGGCGGTAGAGGTCGAGGACGTTCTCCCGCCCCTTGTGGTGCCCCGACAGCGGGTTGCTGCCGGGCACGTGGTGGATGACGTCTGCGGTCATCAGCGAACCGACGGTCTCCAGGTCGCCCTTGCCGAAGGCCTCGTAGCCGCGGCGGACCACGGCACAGTCGGGATGTTCAGCCATGTCTTTCACACCCTCCACGCGCACGCGATTTGTCATCTTTTCTCATCATCGACCCGTGCCTGTGGATATTCCACGCGGGGGATCGGCCGCGAACTCCACAATGACGCCATGAGCACTTCCACCACCTCATGGACCGTGGCCGCCGAGCCCTTCACCACTCCCGACGCCACCGCCCTGCGCCGCGCGTACTACGCCGAGGTCGCCGGGCGGTACTGGAAGCGGACCGTGACCGAGGACGAGATCGACCAGGGGATGCTGGACTTCCCTGCCGACGATCTGGCCCCGCCGACGGGCCGGTTCGTGGTCGGCCGGCTCGATGGCGAGCCGCGCTCCTGCGGCGGGATACGTCTGATCGACCCCGTCACCGCCGAGCTCACACGGGTGTACGTCGACCCGCGCGCCCGCGGTACCGGAGGCGGGGCGGCGCTGCTCGAGGTCTTGGAGGCGGAGGGCCGCGCGCTGGGAGCCGAGCGGGTCCGGCTGGACACGAGGTCGGATCTCGTCGAGGCCCGCGCGTTGTACGCGCGCAGCGGGTACGAGGAGATACCCGCCTACAACTCGGGCCCGTATGCGGAGCACTGGTTCGAGAAGCGCCTCGTCTGAGCGGTCCGCGTCAGCGCACCGCGTGGTCCCGCCGCGGCGCGGCGTCGTAGGGCTCCTCGGCGTCGGATCCGCAGAGCTCGGCGTTGATCTCGCTGACGAGCTCGACCAGGTCGGTCGGCCGGTCCGGGCCCCACCAGTCGCCGAGCAGTTCGGCGAGGGAATCCTGGCGTGCGGCCGCCAGCTTGGCCGCCGCCTCGCGGCCCTTGTCGGTCAGGACCAGCGGCAGTCCGTCGCGGACGGCGAGCCCGCGTTCCTCGATCTGGCGGGCGGCCTCCGTGATGGCCTTCAGCGGGACGATGGTCCGCTCGGCCAGCAGGGCGGGTTCGGCGGAGCCGTACTTGTTGATCCGCAGCAGCAGCCAGCTCGCCGCGGGCAGCAGGTCGTAGCCCGCCTTGTCGGTGATCTTCTCGTAGACGTGCCGGCGGCCTTCCCTGGTGCCGAGCACCGACAGGGCGCGGGCGACCTCGTCGCGGGAGGAGCGTTCGACGGGGTTGGAGGCGAGGGTCTCCGTCACGTCGGGTGCGGTGACCGAGGCGCGCAGCTTGTCCTCCCTCAGGAACCAGGCGACGAGGAAGGCCAGCAGGACGACGGGCACGGCGTAGAGGAAGACGTCGGTGATGGAGGTGGCGTAGGCGTCGAGCACGCGGGGGCGCAGCTCGGCGGGGAGTGCGCCGATGGCCCGCGGGTCGGCCTCCAGTTGCGGCGCGCTCGCGCCGGGTGGCAGTGGGATGCCGGCGAGGGCGGTGGCGAGCTTGTCGTCGAGCCGGTTGGTGAAGACCGTGCCGAAGATCGCGACGCCGAAGGAGGCGCCGATGGAGCGGAAGAAGGTGGCGCCCGAGGTGGCGACGCCCAGGTCGGCGTAGCTGACGGCGTTCTGCACGACCAGTACCAGCACCTGCATGACGAGGCCGAGTCCGACGCCGAAGACGAAGAAGTAGGCGCTCATCTCCCAGGTGGAGCTGGTGCGGTGCAGCTGGTGCAGGAGGAGCAGGCCGAGGGCGGTGACGGCGGTGCCGGCGAGCGGGAAGACCTTCCACCGGCCGGTGCGGCTGACGATCTGGCCGGAGCCGGTGGAGGCGAGCAGCATGCCGAGCACCATCGGCAGCATGTGGACGCCGGACATGGTCGGGGAGACGCCCTGGACCACCTGGAGGAAGGTCGGCAGGTAGACCATCGCGCCGAACATCGCGAAGCCGACGACGAAGCTGATCACCGAGCAGAGGGTGAAGGTGCGGATGCGGAAGAGACCGAGCGGCAGGACGGGTTCGGCGGCCTTGCGTTCCACGAGGACGAAGACGACGAGCAGCACGGCGCCGAGCACGGCGAGCCCGATGATCCCGGCCGAGCCCCAGCCCCAGGTGCCGCCGAGGGAGGCGACGAGCACGAGGCAGGTGGCGACGCAGGCGACGAGGAAGGTGCCTAGGTAGTCGATGGTGTGCTTCGAGGAGCGCACGGGGATGCGCAGGACCGCGGCGATCACGACGAGGGCGACGAGACCGATGGGGAGGTTGATGTAGAAGACCCAGCGCCAGGACAGGTGGTCGACGAAGAGCCCGCCCAGCAACGGGCCCAGGACGCTGGTCGCGCCGAAGACGGCGCCGAAGAGCCCCTGGTACTTGCCGCGCTCGCGGGGCGGGACGATGTCGCCGACGATCGCCATGGACAGCACGATCAGTCCGCCGCCGCCCAGGCCCTGGAGGGCGCGGTAGCCGATGAGCTGGGGCATGTCCTGGGCGAGACCGCAGAGGGCGGAGCCGATGAGGAAGAGGACGATGGCGTACTGGAAGAGCTTCTTGCGCCCGTACTGGTCGCCGAGCTTGCCCCACAGGGGGGTGGCGGCGGTGGAGGCGAGCATGTAGGCGGTGACGACCCAGGACAGGTGGGCCATGCCGCCGAGGTCGCTGACGATGGTGGGCAGTGCGGTGGAGACGATGGTCTGGTCGAGTGCGGCGATGAGCAGGCCCAGGAGCAGGGCGCCGATGGAGACGAGCACCTCGCGGGAGGTGCGTTCGGCGGCCGGACCGGACTTCTGCGAGCCGGGACCGGGGTCCGGGGCTTCCGTGGTCACATCCTGAGCCATCGATTCCTCCTCAGGCCGGATCAACATCTCCATCCTGCGTGGTGTGTCCGGTTATGGCCTCTCGGACGGGGTTGGGTGGCGCGCGGCGGGTCTGCATAATCGCTGGCAACAGCCAGGGAGGCATTCCAGTGAGCGGTGAGCACTGTCCAGATTGCGGCGCTGTGGGCGCCGGCTGCCGGTGTGCGCCGGTTGCGGGTTTCGACCCCTTGCGCGTCCGTCCGTACGTGTCGTTGCCCGATCCGGCCGAAGCCGACGACGCGGCGCCCCCGCCGCCTCCGCCGCTGCCGCGCGTGGTGGTGCCGGAGCAGGGCGGCACCCCGGCGTACGGGATACCCGTACCGCCGGTCCAGCCGCCCTGGCCGGATTCGGACGCGACGGTCCGCCTGCCGTCGGTTCCGGCGGCGGGTCCGGCGGGTCCGGTGGCGCCGGCATCGGCACCCGGGACGGCGCTGTCCGAAAACACACGGGGCGGGGGCCCCGAGGAGCGGACCGGTGGCCGGGCTTCCCGGCGGCTGCTGCCGATCCTGCTCGGTGCCGGCGCGGTGATCGCCGTGGGCGGGACGGCGGCGGCACTGTGGGTGCTTCCGGCTTCCTCCGGGAGTGATACCGCGCTGCTCGACGCGAAGGCGTCGTCGCCCGTCCCGAGCATGGCCCCGGCCGAGTCGTCCCCGGGCCCGAGTACCTCGTCGACGGGCAGCCCGTCGGCTTCGGCCTCGCGTTCGGCGTCACCGAGCGCTTCGAAGTCGGCCTCGCCGAGCGCGTCGCGCTCCTCGGCGTCGGCATCCCCGAGCACGTCGCCGAGCCCGAGCCGCTCCGCGAGCCCTTCTTCCAAGCCTCCGGCACAGGGGCCGACCCTGCGCTACGGAGACTCGGGCCCGGAGGTGGAGAAGCTCCAGCGACTCCTGGCGGCGCGCGGCCTGTACTCGGGCAAGATCAGCGGCCGGTTCGACTGGAAGGTCGAGAACGCGGTGTCGACGTTCCAGTACGAGAACGACATCGACGAAGACGAGTGGGGCGTCTACGGCCCGGTGACCCGACGGGCACTGGAGGGCTAGACGATCGCCGGCGAGGGCGCTGGGGCCATCACCACTTTCGGTGCACTGTCGCCTTGCTTCCGGTCACCAAACTCGCCGGCGGAACGTCCTCGGCCACGACCGCGCCGGCCGCGACCACGGCGTCACGGCCGATGCTGACGCCGGGCAGGATCGTGGCACCGGCACCGATCCACACGTTCTCCGCCACGTCGATGGGTGCGCCGGTGAGGTACAGCCGCCGCTCCCCCGGATCAACCGGGTGGCCGCTGGTGATGAACGTGACCTTCGGTCCGATCATCACGCGCTCGCCGATCCGGATGCCGGCGTAGTCCAGGAACGTGCAGTTCTGATTGATGAAGACGCGCTCGGCGAGGTCAAGGTGCAGGCCGTGGTCCGTGTAGAACGGCGGATAGATCGTGACCCTCGGCGGCAGCGGCTTGCCGAGGATCTGTTCGAACAATTCCGCCTTGCCCGCTTCGTCTTCGAAGGGCAAGACGTTCAGGCGGGAAGTGAGCTCGGTGACCCGCAGGACCCTCTCGGCCATGGCCTGGAACTCGGCACTGTGGATGCGCATGAGACGGTCACTGGGCATGCCACGATCCTTCCTGTGTACCGGTGAGTGGACAAGACCCGCCGGATCATCAAAGCCGCGGGTGGCGACGGAAACGAAAACGAGGGCCTACAGGATCGCGTGACCGGTTGAAGTCGTCCCCGGATCCGACGCCCGGCGCCATGGCGGCCGGCCGTGGGGACCCCCTCAGCTCACCGCCGCCGAACTCGTCACGCCGCAATGATGCGGGCCGGCCGTGCCCGCCTCCACCGCCAAGCCAGGGGCTCCGCCACGCCCGCAGTCACCTGCGACACCTCCTCCCGACACCTCCTCCCGTACCTGCCCGCGGGAAGAAGTGGGGCATCGGCAAGCTCACACCCGCGGTGGTGGCGCGGATCGCCCATGTTTTGTATCGTGTAGGAACAAAGTGGTTCCGTCCTCATTCCCTGACCGGGGGACGGAACCACTTGTTCTCTTCTCCCGCCCCCTCTGGAGCCCGCCGATGCCGGCCAGCACCACCCCCACCACCGCGCCCGTCGTCCTCACCGCCAAGGCCCTGCTCCTGGACATGGACGGCACGATCGTCAACTCCGACGCGGTGGTCGAGCGCTGCTGGCGCGACTGGGCGGTGTCGCACGGGCTGGACCCCCAGGAGGCCCTCAAGGTGGTCCACGGCCGCCAGGGCTACGCCACCATGGCCGTCCTCCTGCCGGACCGCCCGATGGAGGTCAACCACGCGGAGAACGCGGTGATGCTCGCCCGCGAGACCGCCGACACGAACGGGGTGGTCCCGGTCGCGGGTGCCCCTGCGTTCATGGCGGCGATCGACGGACTGCCGCATGCCCTGGTCACCTCCGCCGACGCCGCCCTGGCCACGGCCCGGATGACCGCGGCGGCCCTGCCGATGCCCGAGGTCCGGGTCACGGCCGAGTCCGTCGAGGCCAGCAAGCCCGACCCCGAGGGCTTCCTCAAGGGCGCGGCCGCGCTGGGCGTGGCCCCGGCCGACTGCATCGTGTTCGAGGACTCCGCCGCCGGCATCGCCGCCGGTCGGGCCGCGGGCATGCGCGTGATCGGCGTCGGCCCCCGCGCCGCCGCCCACACCCCGACGGCCCACGTCGCCGACCTGACGGCCCTCGCCGTGACTCCCGCCGCCGACGGCTCGATCCACCTCACGCTCCACCCGGCAGCCGCTTAGGGGGTGTCTTACGGATCAGGCCGGGCTCACGGTGTCCGGCACCGCGCCTCGCCGCGTTGTCCTCACTCGCCGCCGCTCCGCGTCGACTCCCTCGTCCGCCTTGCGATGCACGGCACCAGACACCGCTCCCTCATCCGGCCTGATCCGTAAGACACCCCCTAGCCGGACTGCCTGGCCCAGGCCGTCGTGGCCAGGGCCGCCGGCTCGGGGGCCGGGAGGGCGAAGGCCTCCGCCAGGAGTTCGTACGAGCGCAGGCGGTCGGCCGGGTCCGGGGTGAGGGTGTTGATGATCAGCTCGTCCACGCCGTGGGTCAGGGCCAGCGTCGTCAGCGAGCCGTGCACCTGCTCCGGCGTCCCGGAGACCAGAGCCGTGCGGTGCACCTTGGCCCGCTCCAGTTCCGCGCCCGTCCAGCGGTGCCTGCGCGTGGTCTCGTACGAGGGCATGGGCCGGTCGTGGCCGAGGTCCTTGCGGGCCCGCCACAGCAGGAGGCTCTGGGCGAGTTCCTCGGCCCGGCCGGCGCTGTCGGCGGTCACCACGCGCACGGCGAGCGCCCCGCCCGCCCGTCGGCCGGTGGACTCGGTGAACGCGTCGCGGTAGTCGCCGAACGCCTCCCGGCCGCCGCCCGGGGAGAAGAAGTGCCCGAAGGCGAAGGCGGTGCCGAGCCGCCCGGCCAGCCGTGCCGACTCGCGGCCGGCGCCCAGCAGCCACATCTGCGGCGGTACGGGGGCATGCGGGACGACCCCGTCGGGGCCCAGCAGGGCGCACAGGCGGGCGAGGCGTTCGGGGAAGTCGCGCGCGGGCCCACCGGCGCGCCCGATCCCGAGGTCGACCCGTCCGGGGTGGAGGGAGGCGAGGACTCCGAAGACCTCGGCGACCTTCGACGGTTCGTAGCGGGGCAGGAGTACGCCGCCGGTTCCGATCCGCATGCGGGAGGTGTGGGCCAGCAGGGCCCCGGCGAGGATCTCCGGCGCGCTGCTCGCGAAGCCCGGGGAGCCGTGGTGTTCGGCGGCCCAGTAGCGGGTGTAGCCGAGTGCTTCGGCGGCGCGGGCGAGGTCCACGGAAGCGCGCAGCGCCTGGTCGGGGGTGTGGTCCTCGCCGACCGGGGTCTGGTCCAGTACGGACAGGCGCAGCTGCGTCATGAGGTGGTGCCTTTCAGTGCTGGTGGGCGGGGGCCGGGGTGGGGACGCCGGAGGCGCCGGCCACGGTCGCGGGGACGATCCTGAAGTCGGCCTGGAAGACGAGGTTGTGCAGGTCGGCGGCGGCGATGGCCCGCATGGTGGGGAGTTCGGCGGCGGCCTGCGCGTCGTCGAAGACGTTGAGCGGCCATTCGGAAACGGTGGCTCCGCGCAGGTGCGGGTGGTGGAAGGAGCTGCCGTAGTGCGCGTACAGCGTCACCGGCGGGATGTCGGCGGCCGACTGCTCGTCCCACCACAGCGTCCAGGCGTGGAAGAGGCTTCCGTCGCCTGCGCGTTGGACGCCGGTGGCGTCCACCACGCCCTGGCCGAGGAGCAGTTCCTCGTTGAGTTCGCGCAGTGCCTGGCGGGCGTAGGGGTCGAGGAGCCGGGTGGCGGTGCGGAAGTGCTCCTCTTTGTCGGGACGGGTGACGGCGTCTCCGTGGCGGCCGTCGCGCAGATCGGCGAAGTGCCGCAGCAGGGCGTCGAGGTTGGGGACGTCGGCGGTCATGTCGGCTCCGTGGGTCAGGGTGTGTGGTGTGACGTATGAGGTGTGGAGATGAGGGGGGACGGGGAGGTCAGGTGCCCGTCCCGTCCGGGGTGGTGAGGAGGTGCAGGGCCAGTCCGAGCCAGGCGCGCAGGGATACCGTCGAGTGGTGTCCGGGGCCGCCGGGGCCGCGGCCGGGCTGGAGGAACGCCCCGTGGCCGGTCTCCTTGAACTCCCGCAGGGCGACTTCGACTCCGGCCGCCCGCAGCAGGCGCGCGTAGCGGTGCACGTCGTCGCAGACGGGGTCGAGTTCACCGGTGGCCATGACGACCGGGGCGAGTCCGCGCAGGTCGGAGGCCTCGAAGGGGGTGCTGTAGAGGCGCGTTCCGTCGGAGGCGACCGGCCGTCCCGGCTGGCGGTAGTCCTGCCAGGCCGCGGTCAGGTAGGGGGCCGTCGGGAACATGTCGGGGAAACGGTGGTACGAGGCGGCCGCGCAGCGGGGGTCCAGGGGCGGGTAGGCGAGGACCTGGGCGGCGAGTTCCAGCCCGCGGTCGCGGCAGGCGAGGGCGGCGGAGGCGGCGAGGGTGCCGCCCGCGCTGTCCCCGCCGACGGCGACGAGAGGCCGGGGAGCGCCGGTGTCCTCGGTGGCGGTGGCCTGCTCACGGGCCCAGCCCAGTGCGGACAGGATGTCCTCGACCATGGCCGCGTGGCGTACGTCGGGGGCGAGCCGGTAGTCGACGCTCACCACCGCGAAGCGGGAGAACTGGGCGAGTTCGGCGGTCGCGGCGTGCCAGTCCCGGGCGGATCCGGCGCGCCAGCTTCCGCCGTGGGCCCACACCAGCCAGCCCTGGGGGGTGGCCTCGGCCGGCGGGAACACGCGGGCCGGGAGGGGCCCGGAGGGGGTGGGGATGGACACCTGTTCCCAGCGGACGGCGGCGGCACGGCCGGGACCGTCGGCTGATCGTGTGGGTGTTGCCATCGGGGTTCCTTTCCTTGGGTGGTCAGCGCTCCGCGCCGTGCCCGAGGCCAACGTTCGCGGCCCGGGCAGGGCTGTCACAAGGCGGAGTTGCCTTAGTGGGCGCGGGTGCTGCGGAGGAAGAGAGCCGTGGTGAGGGTGCCGGCGAGGACGATGGCGGTGTTGACGATGATCGCGGTGGTGATGCCGGCGTGGATGTCGGTGTTGGCCGCCGCGATCGCGGACATGATCGGCGTGCCCATCGTGATACCGATCTGCTGGGTCATCGTGGCCAGACCCGTCGCCATGCCCTGCTCGTGATCCGGCAGACCCGTCGTCGCGGTCACCATGAACCCGACGATCACCAGCATGTTCCCGATACCACCCGCGAACGTGGCCACCAGCAACAGCCACATGCTCGCCGACGTCTCACCCAACGCGATCAGACTCAACGTCGCCGCCGCCTGCAACAGACCACCGACGATCAGCGTGGTGCGGGTGCTCGTCGCACCGATCACCCGCGGAGCGATCGAACCACCGATGACCGTACCGATCCCCAGCACACCGAACGACAGACCGGCCGTCAGCGGCGAGAAGTCCAGGACCTCCTGCAGGTAGAGCGTCATCAGGAAGACCAGGCTCGTCTCCGTCAGGAACGCGATCAGACCCGCGATATTGCCCCAGGCCACCGTCTTCTTCTTCAGCACACTCACCGGCACCAGCGGACCGGCCGACCTCGACTCGATCGCATAGAACACGATCAGCAGCACCACACCCGCCGCCAGCCAGCCCAGCGCAGCACCCGAACCCCAACCGTGCTCACCCGCCTGCGTCAACCCGTAGATCAAAGCCAGCAGACCCAACGTCACCGCGGTCGCACCCGGCAGATCCAGCTTCGGACGCGTACTCGGACGAGACTCCTTGATCACGGCGGGAGCGATGAGGAGCACGGCCAGCGCGACCGGGACGTTGATGAAGAACGCCCACCGCCACGACAGCAGATCCGTCAGCACCCCGCCCAGGATCGCGCCCGTCGTGAACCCGGCAGACATCAGAGCACCGTTGAGACCCAGCGCCTTCTGACGCAGCGGGCCCTCCGGGAACGACGTCGTCAGCAGAGACAGACCCGCCGGCGTCACCGCCGCCGTCGCAAGCCCCTGGAATACACGCGCCACGATCAGCATCTCCGGACTGTTCGCCAGACCACCCGCCAGGGAGGACAGGCCCAGAACCGCCAGACCCACCAGGAACAGCCGACGCCGCCCGAACAGATCCGCCACCCGGCCGAACAGCAGCGTGAAACCAGCCGCGCACAACGCGAACGCCGTCGCGATCCACTGCAGATTCGACAACGAGAAACCAAGACCGTCACCGATCACCGGCAACGCCACATTCAGGATCGAAAAGTCCACCGCCAGCATGAACTGCGCCACCAGCAACACCACCAGAACGAGCTTCAAACGCCCGTCCAGACGAACCGGACCCTCCCCCACGCCCGTATCGACCCGCGCACCTTCGACAACAGCCACGGCCACACTTCCTCTCGATCACGCAACACGGTGTTGCGGGATCGACTCTGGACCGGCCGGAAAGGGTTACCCAGCCCCCTGGTTGTGCTGGCGCCGCGCAAGCTAGCACTGCCAGGGCCACCTTCAGGGGCCGCGCTCGGTGCCCTCCCCCGGCACACTGGAACGCATGGACACACCCACCGCCCTGGGCGAATTCCTCCGTACCCGCCGGGCCCAGCTGCAGCCCGAGGACGTCGGGCTGCCCTCCCACGGCACGCGTCGGCGCGTGCCCGGGCTGCGTCGTGAGGAGCTCGCGCTGTTGGCCGGCGTGAGCATCACGTACTACACGCACCTGGAGCAGGGGCAGAGCACGAACGCCTCGGACAGCGTCCTCGACGCCCTGGCGCGCGCCCTGCGGCTGACCCCGGACGAGCACGCTCACCTGCTCAACCTGGCCCGCCCGCCGCGCGCGAAGCGGGCGCAGTCGCCCCGGCCCGAGTACGCCCGGGACACCACGCGCCGGCTGATCGCCTCGATGCCGCAGGTCCCCGCCGTCGTCCTGGACGGCCGTAACAACGTGCTCGCCTGGAATCCGCTGGGCCATGCCCTGCTCGCCGGGCACCTGGACTTCGCGAGTCCCGACGATCCGGCCGTACGGCCCAACCTCACGCGGATGCTGTTCCTCGACCCGCACACCCGCGAGCTGTACACGGACTGGAAGAACGAGGCCAGGGTGGCGCTCGCGGCGCTGCGCCTGGTCGCGGGGCGCAATCCGGAGGACCGCGCACTCGCCGAGCTCATCGGTTCCCTGATGCTGCAAAGCCCCGATTTCGCGACGCTGTGGTCGAAGCACCCGGTGCGGGACTGCACCGTCGGGACGAAGACGCTGCACCATCCGGTGGTGGGCCCGCTGACGCTCGACTTCGAGAACCTGCACCTCACCGACGGCACCAACCACCGGATGCTGCTCTACAGCGCCCCGGAGTCCTCCCCGTCCGACGCGGCGCTGAGCATGCTGGCGAGTCTGACGGCCGGTGCGGTGGGCGGCGCTCCGGGGCGGGAAACCCCGAAGCCCGCGTCGGCGGATGCGGACGCGGGCGGGGGCGCGGGCAGAGAGCGGTAGGACCGGTGCGGGGCGCCTACGGGACGGGCGGGGGTCAGCTGGTGCGGCCTGCCGTCGCGACGGGGACCGGGTCCGGGGCGGGGACGGCGGTGGGGTCGGGAACGGCGGCGGGGGCAGTGGCCCGGCTCCCGTACGGTTCGCTCACCGCGGCCGGGGCCTGCTGCGTACGGCGCCGGCTGCGGCCGAAGCGGCGCATGGCCGGCATCTCGACGAAGCGGAACAGGAGCCAGCCGCCGAGCAGTGAGGCGCAGAAGAAGCCGGCGATGACGAGGAGGGCCACCGGGACGCTGTAGGTCTCGGTGCCCAGCAGCGAGCGGAGGTAGAAGATCGTGACGCCCTGGACGAGGTAGAACCCGAAGGACACCTCGCCGAGCCAGACCATGGGCCGGCTGCGCAGGAAGGTGGCGCGGCCCTCGACGTCGGCGCTGGCGGTGGCGCCGATGAGGGCGGCGACCGGGATGATCGTGGCGACGACGAAGCCGTACTGGAACGGGGCGACGAGCGCGGCGGCGTAGCCGAGGACCGTCAGGGCAAGGGCGGCGCCGAAGCCGACGCGCTTGGGCCACAGGCCGGCCAGGACGACCCGGGCGAGCAGGATGCCGAGGGCGAACTCGAAGACCCGGCCGAGCGGCAGCAGGTAGCCGAACCAGAACTGCATGCCGGAGACGGGGGTGATGGTGGACTTCGGGGTGTCGGGGACGAGGTAGGTCGAGATGAGCTGGATGGCGACCATGCCCGCGACCATGAGGGCGCTCCACACCCACAGGGCGTTCCCGCGGATCTTGCGGATCGGGATGATCAGCAGCGGGAAGAGCACGTAGAAGAGGAGTTCACTGCCCAGGGACCAGCTCGGCGGGTTGACACTGAGGTTGACGGTGGGCTGCGGGAACCAGGTGTGGATCAGGAACAGGTTCGGCAGCCAGTCGGCGACGCTGGTGACCGCCGCGCCGGCGAAGAGGATCATCGCGGCGGCGAAGACGACGACGTGGTTGGGGAAGATCTTCAGCAGGCGGCGGCGGATGAAGGCGGTGAAGCGCTCGCCGGGCTTGGAGGCCCAGGCGAGGACGAAGCCGGACAGGACGAAGAAGAAGGAGACGCCCAGGTAGCCGGCCTTGCTGAAGGCGGTCGAGAACCAGTCGGCGATCGTCGCGTCGGCGAAGGGGTTGATGGGGGCGTTGGGCGGGATCGGGGAGTCCGTCAGGGACGAGTGGAAGAAGAAGACGAGGAGTGCGGCGAAGAACCGCAGGCCGGTCAGTGAGGGCAGCTTCGCCCGCTTCGCGGCGTCGGAGGACGTCGAGGAGGCCACAGGAGATCGCTCTTTCGGAAGAGGTTTCGTGAGGGACGGCGGCCGGGGCCGTGCGCCGGCGCGTGCGGTGCACGGTCCCGGCGGCGCGAAGGGGCGTCGCGGGACTGCCCGGAGGGACCGCGGGACGGCCGGGGGGCCGGCCGAGCGGTCCGAGGGGACCGGCCGGGGTGGGGCCGGGGGGACCGGCCGAGGTGGGGCCGTGGGGACCGGCCGGGAAGGGCGTGGGGACCGGCCGGGAAGGGCGTGGGGACCGGTCCTGGGTGCGGGCCTACTGCTCGATTTCGTTGCGGTAGACCATGAGCTTGGCGTCCTTGGCCACGTAGTAGTTCTGTACGGAGTAGGCGATGGTGGCGAAGTCCAGCCGGCCGTCCCCGTTGAAGTCGGCCGTGGCGATGCGGGCGACGGATTCCTCGGACACCCGCCACTTGGCCCAGACGCCGTTGGCCGCGTCGATGGCCTTGTAGTACATGACGCCCTGCCAGGGCCACGGGCCGCGCAGTGCGACGAGGAACTCCTCGTCGCCGTCGCCGTCGAAGTCGGCGCAGACGATCTGGTGGCCGGGGCCCTCGCCGTTCTCGTTGGGGTCGCCGTACACGTCCAGCAGGACGCGGTTCCAGCCGTCGCCGTCGGCGGCCTTGGTGTAGACGGCGACGGTGTTTCCGTGGAAGGGCTCGATGGCGGCGACGTAGGCCATCGGGTCGTCTCCGAGGCGGCCGGCGTTGAGGTCGCCGCTGCCGCGGAAGCCGGTCTGTTCGAACTGGGTGAGCTCGCCGGTGCCGATGAGCTCGCGGATCCACTCCTGGCGCGCCTCGTCGTAGTAGAGCCAGGTGACACCCTCGTCGGAGGCGAGGAGCAGGGATTCGAGGTCGGAGCCGGGGACCAGGCCCTTCTTCTTCTCGGCGCCGTGGATCATGCGGAAGTGGCTGTCGTCGATGACGGTCATCGGCCATTCCTCGGCGGTGTGCACGTCGTCGGGCTGGGTGAACAGGACGACGGGCAGGACCGCGTGGACGTCTTCCTTGGCGACGATGGGCAGGCCGATGATCTGGAGGCGGTCGGTGCGGGTGAAGTGGCCGGCGCGCAGGCGGTGCATTCCGGTGGCGCGGCCGACGTAGTGGCGCTTCCAGCGCGATTCGTCCTTGTCGGGGGTGCCGGGGTTCTCCAGCCAGTCGATCTTGCCGCCCTCGGTGTTGGCGTCGTGGATCGTGCCGATCGGTCCGTAGAGGTCGTAGCAGACGATCACGTCGGGGTGGCCGTTGCCGCTGACGTCGGCGAAGTCGGCGCCGACGGGCATCTTGATGCGGTCGGCTATGAGGCGGCGGGTCCAGTCGCCGTCGTTGGCGTACCAGTAGATCTCGCCGAGGCGCAGGCCGTAGCCGAAGAGGTCGGGCTTGCCGTCCCCGTCGATGTCGGGGGCCTCCAGCCAGTAGCCGTCACGGAGCTGGTCGGCGACGACCTCGGCGGTGAACTTCGGGGTGCGCAGGGCGGTTTCGGTGTTCTTGCCGGCGGCGGTCATGAGCGGTTCTCCTGGAGGGTCGGGACGGGCAGGGTGCGCAGAGCGCGGGGTACGGGGTGGTACTCGAGGGCGAGCCAGATGCAGTCGGTGTCGGCCCGGTACTGGTGCATCGGGTAGTGGTAGGTGCACTGGGGGCCGGTCGCGCAGAAGGGGTCCGGGGTGGTGTAGCCGGGGCTCATCAGGACGTCCTGGTAGAGGGAGGCCTGGTCCTGGTTGCGGAACCGCTGCATGCGTCCCAGGCCGTGGACCTGGGTGTGGACCTCGATGAAGTCGTGCTTGTTGTGGATGAAGCAGTCAGTGCCGGCGGGTGAGAACCACAGATTGGCGCGGACGTCGAACTCCCGCAGGTACTCCTCCGAACGGCTCTCGCCCAGCACGTAGGTGGGGTCGAACAGGACGGTGTTGATGTCGTCCTGGGGGCTGCGGTAGAGGGGTGTCTCCCGGGGGAAGTCACCGTGGTCGTCCAGGTCTGCGAGGTGTGACCAGCCGGGCTCCTCGATGATGCCGCTGACATCGGCGTCTTCCGCGGCGGGGCGCAGCAGGAGCAGGGCGTCGGCCTGCTCGATCCGGGTGTCGGCGAGCACCGTGGAGGAGAGCGGGGGGATGGTCTTGCGGAATTCCTCGGCGATGGTCACGGGCGTCACGCCGGGGTTGACGACGATGGTGCGGCCTTCGACGGTGTAGTCCACGGCGTCGCGGACGAGCGCGGCCCTCAGGTACGGGGTGCTGAAGTTCAGCGGGCGTTCGATGGCGGACGGGGTGGCGCTCATGCGGGGCTTCCTCTCGGTGTCGGTGCCGGTCAGGTGCGGGCGAAGTCGGCGGTACGGGCGAGTTCGACGCTGAGCTCGTCGACGGTGGTCTCGGGGACGAAGGGGAGGGGGGCGGGCCCCAGGCCGAAGTAGTGGGCGAGGGCGGCGACGGTGCGCTCGGTGGCCCGGCCGTCGCCGTACGGGTTGGCGGCGTTGGCCATCCGGTCGTAGGCGTGCCGGTCGCGCAGCAGTCCCAGGGTGTGGGCGACGATGCCGGCGGTGTGGGTGCCGACGAGGCAGGCGGTGCCGGCGACGATGGCTTCGGACCGCTCGGTGACGTCGCCGAGGACGAGGGTGGGCTTGCCGAGGGCGGGGCCTTCCTCCTGGCTGCCGCTGCTGTCGGAGACGATGACGTCGGCGCGGGCCATGAGCTTGCAGAAGCTCAGGTAGGGCAGCGGGTCGACGACGGTGATGTGCGGGTGGGCGCCGATGTGGGGCAGCAGTGCCTCGCGGACGACCGGGTTGCGGTGCAGGGGGACGACGACGCGGACGCCGGGCTCGTCGGCGATCTCGGCCAGGGCCCGGCCGATGTTCGGCAGGTGCGGCCATGCCTCGCGGCGGTGCGCGGAGGCGAGGACGACACGGCGGGGGTCGTGGTCGAGGTCGGCGAGGGCCGGGTCGCCGTAGTCGGTGGCGCGGCCGCTGGCCCAGCGCAGGGCGTCGATGACGGTGTTGCCGGTGACGGTGACGGTGTCGGCGGCGATGCCCTCGCGCAGCAGGTTCGCCAGGTTGCCGGGGGTGGGGGCCAGGTGGAGGGCGGCGATCTGGGCGACGAGGCGGCGGTTGCCCTCTTCGGGGAAGGGGGAGCCGAGCCGGCCGCTGCGCAGCCCGGCCTCGACGTGGACGACGGGGATCCGCTGGTGGAATCCGGCGAGGGCGCCGGTGAGGGTGGTGGCGGTGTCGCCGTGAACCAGGACCGCGTCCGCGGGCCGGGAGGCGAGGTAGTCCTCCAGGCCGCGCAGTGAGCGGTAGGTGACCTGGGAGAGGGTCTGCTTGGGGGCCATCACCTTGAGGTCGACGTCGGCGGTGAGGCCGAAGGCGTCGAGGGTTTCGTCGAGCATCTGGCGGTGCTGCCCGGTGGAGATCACGACGGGCTCGAAGCGCGGGTCGTCCTGGAGGGCGCGGATGACCGGCGCGAACTTGATGGCTTCCGGCCGGGTGCCGAGGACTACGGCGACGGAACGCATGGTTTCCTCTTCTTCCTTGTACGGGGAGGTCGAATACGGGAGTCGAGCCGGGGCAGGGTGGAGAACAGCGCGGCAAGGCGGTGCCGCGGGCCTGCTGACGGGGTGGTGGCCAGGGGATCGGATCTCGCTGCGAGGGGGCCTTTTCGGCTGCCCTCTTCCGGCCGAGACACAGCTTTCCCGGAGCGGGTCGGGGAGTCAACGAACGCCGGCGGGCGCTCGAACACCTGCGCGGGAAAACGCAGAAGCCCTGCGCACCGGAGACCGGGCACAGGGCTTCTGAGCTGGGAAAACGCGGGTGTACGCCAGGGACGTGCAGGGTGGCTGCACGGGGACGGCAACGCGTCGGCGGCTCACCGCGGACGGCTGCGCGCCGGCGGCCGGCCGGCGGCCGACGGGCGGCTGGCGGGCGGCTAGCGGGCGGGCTTGATGGACATGGAGTGGCGGAAGAAGTCGGAGGGGTCGTACCGCTTCTTCACCTGCTGCAGGCGCGGGTAGTTGTCCTTGTAGTAGAGCGTCTGCCACGGCACGCCGGAGCGGTTGCGCCGCGGGTCGGTGATGTCGCGGTCGGGGTAGTTGATGTAGCAGCCGTCGGTGTTGTCGTCGATCAGCGGCACGCCTCCGGTCGCCGAGAAGAAGTCCTCGTAGAGGTCCCGCAGCCAGCCGAGGTAGTAGCCGTCCTCGCTCTCGTCCTCCCAGAAGGTCTGGAAGCACATCTTGAAGATGGAGGACCGCTGGGCGTTCGCCGTCGCGTCGGGAGCGGCGGCGTTGACCTGCCCGCCGAAGGAGAACAGCACCAGCATGGTGTCCGGATTGGTGAAGTCGGGCCGGCTCATGTAGCGGTACAGCGCGGAGATCTGGTGGTCGGTGAAGTTCTTCTTCATGTACGCCGACTTGTGCGCCCCGCGTGAGGTCGGATTGGTGATGGTCGGATTGTTGGTGCCGACCAGGCGGGTCGCCTGGAGCCAGGGCAGGGTCTTGGGCTCGGCGAACTGCGGCATCGCGGGCAGCTCTCCGGTGGGGCGGGTGAGCGCCTTGGGGGTGACGCCGGTACCGGCCGTGATGGCCGCCAGGTAGTCGTCCAGCAGCTTCCGGGCGTTCGGCACGGTCGCGTCGACCTGGGTGAACATGCCCAGGCTGCCGTGGGCCTTGGAGCTGACGTTGAACAGGCTGGAGAGGT
Source organism: Streptomyces sp. NPDC088762 (assembly GCF_044750905.1). Lineage (NCBI taxonomy): Bacteria > Bacillati > Actinomycetota > Actinomycetes > Kitasatosporales > Streptomycetaceae > Streptomyces > Streptomyces sp. NPDC088762. The sequence goes on along the minus strand of NZ_JBIVKT010000010.1, from coordinate 72,979 downwards.
TGCGGTACGGGGAGTCGGGCCCGCTGTTGGCCGCGTGCCAGGCGCCGAAGTTCTTCAGGAGCCGGGTGAACTTGGCCTCCGTCAGCTGCTCCCACGGGAAGTCGACGGCGCTCACCAGGACCGTCGACGGCGGGGATATCAGCTGGTCGGCCGGCTCGGACCCCTTGGCGTCCGGGGAGCGGAACCAGTAGCGCGTCACCAGACCGAAGTTGCCGCCGCCCCCGCCGGTGTGCGCCCACCACAGGTCGCGGTGGGGGTCGTTCTTCTCCCGGGTGGCCACGACCGTGCGTACGCCGCCCTTCCCGTCGGTCACCACCACCTCGACGGCGTACAGGTGGTCGACGACGAGGCCGTGGGCGCGGGAGAGCAGGCCGTAGCCACCGCCCACGATGTGCCCGCCGGCGCCGACGCTGTAGCAGATGCCGCCGGGGATGGTGACGCCCCAGCCCTTGTAGAGGGCCTCGTACACGTTCATCAGGCGGGCGCCCGGCTCGACGACGAACGCGCGGAAGGCGGGGTCGTACCCGACGTGCGTCATCTCCGAGAAGTCGATGATGACCTCGGTCTCGGGGTGGGCGGCGAAGTCGGCGAAGCAGTGGCCGCCGCTGCGCACCGAGACGCGCTTGCCGGCCCGGACCGCGTCCCTGAGGGCGCGCTCGGCGTCCGCGGTGGAGCGGACCATCTTGACGTACTCGGGGCGTGCGACGAAGCGCTGGTTGTTGCCGGTGGTCAGCAGCGGATAGCGCGGATCGCCCGGCTTGACGACGGCTCCGGTCCCGGCGGCCGCGGCGGCCGCGCCCGAGGGGGCGGGGGAGGCGGCGGCCGCGACGGGGCCGGACAGCGCTCCGGCCACGGCCGCGCCTCCGACGACGGCGGCACTGCGGGTGAGCATGGTCCGGCGGTCGACACCGTTCATGGGTCTGCCTCAACTTCCGTTCGATGGTGGGGTGCCGTGCCCGGCACCGGCGGAGAGGGATGGAGCGGGGAGCGGTTGAGCGGGGAGCGATTGAGCAGGGGCGGATCGAGTGGGCAGCGGGCGCGGCGGCCCGCTCTTGCGGTCGAGCCGGCCGGAGAGCGCCGCGGTGCCCAGGCCGGCCGCGGCCAGCCCGGCGCCGATCCAGGTCGGCGCGGTCCAGCCCAGGCCGTGCGCGACGGCGAGGCCGCCGAGCCAGGCCCCGAGGGCGTTGCCGAGGTTGAAGGCCGCGATGTTCGCGGCGGAGGCGAGGGCCGGAGCCCCGGCCGCCTGCTGCATCACGCGGGCCTGGAGCGGGGGTACCGTCGCGAACCCGACCGCCCCGAAGACGGCGAGGGTGATCGCGGCGGGCAGGGCGGCCCGCGCGGTGAAGGTGAACACCACCAGGACCAGGCTGAGGCCGCCCAGGATCACGTACAGGCTGGGCATCAGGGCCCGGTCGGCGGCCCGGCCTCCGAGCACGTTGCCCACGGACAGCCCGACGCCGAAGAGGACGAGGAGCCAGGCGACCGCCCCGTCGGAGAAGCCGGCGAGTTCCGTCATCATCGGCGCGAGATAGGTGAAGGAGGCGAAGAGCCCGCCGAAGCCGAGCACGGTCGTCATCAGGGCCAGCCACACCTGCGGCTTGCGGAAGACGGCGAGTTCACCGCGGAGCGAACCGCTCTGCGGCCGTGGCTGGGCCGGGACCAGGGCGATGAGGGCGAGCAGGCCGACGACGCCGATGCCGGTGACCGCCCAGAACGTCGAGCGCCAGCCGAACTGCTGGCCCAGCGCCGTTCCCAGGGGCACGCCGAGGACGTTGGCCAGGGTGAGGCCGGTGAACATCAGGGCGATGGCACTGGCCCGCCGGTCCGGTGCCACCAGGTCGGCGGCGACGACGGACCCGATGCCGAAGAACGCGCCGTGGGTGAGGGCGGCGATCAGCCGGCCGCCCATGAGGGCGGTGTAGTCACCGGCGAGCGCGCACAGCAGATTGCCCGCGATGAAGATGCCCATGAGGGCGACGAGCATCGTCTTGCGCGGCAGCCGGGCGCCGGCCGCGGTCATCAGGGGGGCGCCGACGACCACGCCGAGCGCGTAGCCGGTGACCAGCATGCCCGCGGAGGGGATGGACACGGACAGGTCGCCGGCGACGTCCGGGAGCAGGCCGACGATGACGAATTCGGTGGTCCCGATGCCGAAGGCACCGAGCGCGAGGGCGAGGAGGGGAAGGGGAAGACGCATCGGCCCGGCCCCGGTCAGATCTGCCGCAGGGCGCCGCCGTCGACGCTCCACTCGGCGCCGGTGACCTGGTCCGCGAGGGGGGAGAGCAGGTAGGCGACGACACCGGCGACATCGTCGGGGGTACCGATACGGCCGCTCGGGAGCCGGCGTTCCTCGCGGATGAAGTGGTCGACGGCCTCGTCGGCCGGCAGGCCGAAGCGGCGGCCCAGCTGTTCGGCGAAGCCGCCGGGCGCGTCGAAGAGCGCCGTTCGGGTGGGCCCCGGGGAGACCACGTTCGAGCGCACGCCCCGTACGCCGAACTCGGCGGCCAGGGACTTGGACAGCGACAGCAGTGCCGTCTTGGTGGCGGCGTAGTCGACGATGCCGGGGTCGGGGAAGCGGGCGGCCTCGCTCGCGATGTGGACGAGGGCTCCCGATCCCGCGTCCAGGAGTGCGGGCAGGGCGGCGCGGGTCATGCGTACGGCGGAGTGGAAGTTGACCTCGAAGGTGCTCTTCCACTGCTCGTCGGTCACGTCGAGGAAGCCCGTACGGGATTCCAGGGCCCCCACGTTGTTGACGAGGCCGTCGAGCCGGCCGTGGCGCTCCAGCACGGTGTCGACCACCTGCCGGGCGGCGTCGGGGTCGGTGAGGTCGGCGGTGACGGTGCTCACCCGGTCGCCGGGGGAGTCGGTGCTCCACGGCTTGCGGGCCACGCCGACGACGGTGGCGCCTTCGCCGGCCAGCAGGCGGGCGGTTGCCCCGCCGATGCCGGACGAGGCTCCGGTGACGAGGTAGACACGGTCTTCGATACGCAGGTCCATCAGGGGTCCTTGGGAAGGGGAGGCGACCCGGCCCGGTCGGCGGGTCCGCTGGTGCGGAGCCGGTGGTGCCGGGTCGCCTCTTCGCGGGGGATGCCTCGGCTCGACGCGCTCAGCCGGTGGCAGCGGGGTTCTTGGCTGCCTTGGCGCGGAGGAAGAGGACGGTGGTGAGGGTGCCGAGGAGCACGATGGCGGTGTTGACGATGATCGCGGTGGTGATGCCGGCGTGGATGTCGGTGTTGGCCGCCGCGATCGCGGACATGATCGGCGTGCCCATCGTGATACCGATCTGCTGGGTCATCGTCGCCAGACCCGTCGCCATGCCCTGCTCGTGATCCGGCAGACCCGTCGTCGCGGTCACCATGAACCCGACGATCACCAGCATGTTCCCGATACCACCCGCGAACGTGGCCACCAGCAACAGCCACATACTCGCCGACGTCTCACCCAACGCGATCAGACTCAACGTCGCCGCCGCCTGCAACAGACCACCGACGATCAGCGTCGTGCGGGTACTCGTCGCACCGATCACCCGCGGAGCGATCGAACCACCGATGACCGTACCGATCCCCAGCACACCGAACGACAGACCGGCCGTCAGCGGCGAGAAGTCCAGGACCTCCTGCAGGTAGAGCGTCATCAGGAAGACCAGGCTCGTCTCCGTCAGGAACGCGATCAGACCCGCGATATTGCCCCAGGCCACCGACTTCTTCTTCAGCACACTCACCGGCACCAGCGGACCGGCCGACCTCGACTCGACCGCATAGAACACGACCAGCAGCACCACACCCGCCGCCAGCCAGCCCAGCGCCGCACCCGAACCCCAACCGTGCTCACCCGCCTGCGTCAACCCGTAGATCAACGCCAGCAGACCCAACGTCACCGCGGTCGCACCCGGCAGATCCAGCTTCGGACGCGTACTCGGACGAGACTCCTTGATCACCGCGGGAGCGATCAGCAGCACCGCCAGCGCGACCGGGACGTTGATGAAGAACGCCCACCGCCACGACAGCAGATCCGTCAGCACACCACCCAGGATCGCGCCCGTCGTGAACCCGGCAGACATCAGAGCACCATTGAGACCCAGCGCCTTCTGACGCAGCGGACCCTCCGGAAACGACGTCGTCAGCAGAGACAGACCCGCCGGCGTCACCGCCGCCGTCGCAAGCCCCTGGAACACACGCGCCACGATCAGCATCTCCGGACTGTTCGCCAGACCACCCGCCAGCGACGACAGACCCAGAACCGCCAGACCCACCAGGAACAGCCGCCGCCGCCCGAACAGATCCGCCACCCGGCCGAACAACAGCGTGAAACCAGCCGCGCACAACGCGAACGCCGTCGCGATCCACTGCAGATTCGACAACGAGAAACCAAGACCGTCACCGATCACCGGCAACGCCACGTTCAGGATCGAAAAGTCCACCGCCAGCATGAACTGCGCCACCAGCAACACCACCAGAACGAGCTTCAAACGCCCGTCCAGACGAACCGGACCCTCCCCCTCCCCCACAGCCGCGTCAACCCGCGCGCCCTCGACAACCGACATCGCCATACTTCCTTTCACACACTTGATGGAGGCCTCCCGCGCGGAAGGCCGGTACTCACCGGGGAAAATCCGGCTCAGGCAGGGGTTTCCGCCGAGGCACGGCGGCCCAGTTCGTCGGACAACTCCTGCCAGTCCCGCGCGACCTGGGCGGCCGCGGCGGCCGCGGTCTCGGCGCGGTACAGGGGGACCGCGGCGATGAGCCGTTCGCGCTGGCGCAGCCCGCTCACCTGGAGGTCGAGCATGCGGAGCAGGAGCCGCCCTGCTTCGCTCAGCCTGAGCAGGGGGTCCTTGCAGAGGCTGCCGACCAGGGTGGGCAGTGACTGCCCCTGGCCCCGGTCGCCGCCCTGTCCCCGCTCCCGGGCCGGCGCCGTTGCCGGAGCGGGGGGCGGGGTGTTCGCGGAGCGGCGCAGGGTGGCCGGTACGGGGTCCGCCCCCTCGTCGATCCGGCGCCGCACGTCCCGTACGGTCGACGGGGCGATGCCCGCCTCCCGGGCGATCTGGCGCAGGGAGGCGGTGGGACGGCCGGCGAGCAGCCGGGCGGCCGCCTCGCGGCCGCGTGCCGGGTCGGACGGCCGTACGCGCCCGTCCTGGCCGACCCGGGCCTGCGGCACCGGTGCCGCCGGACCCTCGCGGCGGCGCAGGGCCGCCACGGTTTTGGGCGCCAGCCCGGTCCGCCGTGCGATACCGCGGTCGGACCAGTCCGGGTGGGACCGCAGGATCCGCAGCGCCGCGGCGGTCCGCTCCGCATGGGTCAGCGGGAGCCCGTGACTGATGTTGGCCTCGACGGAGAGGACGAACGCGTCCTCGGCACTTCCGTCGAAGTACCTCACCCCGACCGTGCGCTGACCGCGCAGTTCGGCGGCCCGCAGCCGGTGCGTCCCGTCGATGATCCGCATGGTGGCGCGGTGCACGAGCAGAGGCGGCAGCGCCTGGCCGGACTGGGCGAGGGCCTGTGCATGGCTCTCGTCCACCCGGACGGTGCGCGGGGAATCGGCGGAGAGCAGGGAGCCGAGGGGTACGTCGGCCACGGCGCCGGGGGTGTCCGCCGCGCTCACCGCCTTCACCGCGTTCAGCGCGCTCACCGCTTTCACCGCGCTCACCGCTTTCACTGCGTGCAGGTTCCTCATGTGGTTCACCTCCCTTCGTGCACTCGGTGGGCCGGACGCCGCTGCGGTCGTCGGCTCCGGTGAAGAAATTACGTAACTACTGTTCGGTAACTACTCGGAGAGCCGAACCCCGGTGAGATTTGGGCAACTTGGCCAAGTGGCGGTGCGGGCGGGGTGGGCGACCGGCGCGAATCCGCGGTCGCCCACCGGGCGGCGGATCAGACGCCGACCAGCTCCTGCGACCGCATGAACTCCCGCAGCCAGGACAGGAATTCGGGCCCGAGGTCATCGCGTTCGCACGCGAGCCGCACCGTCGCCCGCAGGTACTCGGCCCGGTCCCCCGTGTCGTAGCGCCGGCCGGAGAACACGACGCCGTGCACGGGGCGGCCCGCGCGGACGAGGGCGCGCAGCGCGTCCGTCAGCTGGATCTCACCACCGCGGCCGGGGCTCGTGGCGCGCAGGACCTCGAAGATCTCGGGGTCGAGGAGGTAGCGGCCGATGATCGCGAGGCGACTGGGCGCGGTGCCGGGCTCCGGCTTCTCCACCAGGTCGGTGATGCGCACTCCCCCGCCTCCGGCCGCCTGTTCGGACAGGCCGGACTGCTCGACCGCGGCGCAGCCGTACAGGTGGATGGAGTCCGGATCGACCTCCATGAGGGCGACGACGCTGCCGCCGTGCCGGGCGCGGACGTCCGCCATCCGGGCCAGGAGCGGGTCGCGGGGGTCGATGAGGTCGTCGGCCAGCAGGACGGCGAACGGCTCCTGACCGACGTGGGGGGCGGCGCACAGGACGGCGTGACCGAGCCCCTTGGGGTCCCGCTGGCGCACGTAGTGGATGTCGGCGAGCTCGGTGGAGGCGCAGACGCTGTCGAGCTTGTCCTGGTCGCCGCGCCGCTGGAGGGCCTCCTCCAGCTCGTAGTTGCGGTCGAAGTGGTCCTCGAGGGCACGCTTGTTGCGGCCGGTGACCATGAGGATGTCGGACAGCCCGGCGGCGACCGCCTCTTCGACCACGTACTGGATGGCCGGCTTGTCGACGACCGGCAGCATTTCCTTGGGGGTCGCTTTGGTCAGCGGGAGGAAACGGGTACCCAGACCGGCGGCGGGGATGACTGCCTTGGTTATGCGGGAAGGTGTGGAATTCATGCCACCGAGGCTAGATGCCGCCGGTCCCCGCGGGTCCCCATTTCCCTTTGTTTTCGGCCTACTTAGGCATTTTCGGTTTCGGCGGCCGGCGCCGCGATACCGCGGTACAGGACCCGCCACAGCTCACGCAGTTCCTCGACGGCCGCACCCGGTCGGCGGATCCGGCCGTGGCGTACCCGCGCGACGGTGCCGCACATCAGGTGTGCCGTCAGCAGGGCGACCGGGCGCGGGTCCACGTCGGGGCGCAGCAGGCCCTGTTCGGCCGCCTGCCCGAGCAGGGCTCTGACCTCCGGCAGCCAGGAGCCGCACCACTCGGGGCCGGCGCCCGCGCGTTCCTGGGTCAGTCGCGCGGCGGCGCGTACGACCGCGTCCGTCTCGATCAGCCGGCCCAGGGCGAGGACGAGGGCGCAGACGGTGTCCAGCGCCGTACCGCCCCCGCGGGCCGTGACGTTCTCGACCACCGCGCGGGTGGCGGACCGGCCGGATTCCTCCACCACCGAAGCGAGTTCCGCCTTGGTGGAGAAATGAAAGGTGAGCGCGCCGATGGAAACTCCGGCGGTTCGGCTCAGCCGGGAAAACGATGTCCCGTCATATCCGTTGCGGTCGAATTCGACGCCGGCCACCGCGATCAGGTGATTCCGGGTGAGCACTCCGCGCTCTTGTTTTCCCAATGAACTCTCACTGCCATCCAGGTCGTTCCCGACTCGCCGGGCATGCGGTCCGGCGAGGCAGCACCAGCCTTGCCGGGGCTCCGCGGCCGCACAACGCCGACTTGGCGAAGAAGCGCCCGCGCTCCCGGCTTCCCCGTCGTCCCGCCGGACCGGCGGCCGCACCTCCAGGACCAACGTGCCGAAGTCGCGGCGCAGACGCCAGGTCTGCGCTAGAAAAAAAACGAACGTTCTGTATTCTAAAATCGTCCACCACCGCGCCGGAGCCCGTCGGCGTCCGCAGTGAAGGGGGAGAGATGACGGCAGACACACGGCCCAGCGCCCTGGTTGCCATGGACACCACGTTGGACGAGTTCACCGAACAGCTCTTCGGCCACTTACCGCGCGCCGACCAGCGGCGCTGGGCCAGGGTCTACCTCCAGGGGCTTCTGACGACCCCGGGGAAGAAGTCCGTACGCCGGCTCGCCGCGTCCGTCACCGCGTCGCCCACCGCCTCCCAGTCGTTGCAGCAGTTCATCAACGCCAGTCCCTGGGAGTGGGAGCCGGCCCGCCGCGAACTGCTCCGCTGGATCGAGGAACGGCGCCCGGTGCACGCCTGGACGATCGGACAGGCGGTGTTCCCCAAGCGGGGCGAGCACTCGGTCGGCGTGCACCGCCGCTTCGACCCGGCTGCCGGACGTTCCGTCAACTGCCAGTTCGGCTTCGGGCTCTTCCTCGCCCTGGGCGGCATCAGCGTGCCCGTCGACTGGCGGCTGCTGCTCCCCGAGACGTGGGCGTCCGACCCCGTCCTGCGCCGTCGGGCCCGCATCTCGCCCGAGGTCGCGCACCGGACGCCGGAGGCCCTCGTCCTGGAACTCGTCGACGCGATGGCCGCGCACACCTCCTCGGCACACGCGCCGGTGGTCGCCGACCTGAGCCGCCTGAGCGGCGCCGGCACGCTCCTCGGCATGCTCGGCCGGCGCGGCCACGACTTCGTCGTGTCCGTCCCGCCGAGCCTCCCGGTCTGTGCCGCCGGATTCGCCCCCGGTCGCGGCGAGATGGCGGCGGGGACCCCGGGACGGGAGATCACGGCCGGCGACTTCGCCCGCGTCGGCAACACCCGCCACCCGTACACGGCGCTGCTCGCCGGACCGGACGCGCGGCCCCAGCGGCTGCGCATCCACTCGGGGCTGGTCCGCGTGCCGGCGGCCGAGACGAGTGCCCCGGGGGCGCGCCGGACGTACCGCCTGTTCGGCGAACGGCGGCCCGGACCCGGGCAGAGCGGCGGCCCGGTCTGGATCACCAACATGACCGAGCATCGCATGGACGACCTGCTGCACCTGGTGCGACAGTCTGCCGAGTCCGCCAGGACCCTGGCCTCACTGGGCGAGGACTTCGGGCTCCTCGACTTCGAGGGCCGGTCCTTCCCCGGCTGGCACCACCACATGACCCTGATGTCCGCCGCGTACGCCTACAAGGGACTGCCGGCCCTGCGCGAGCGGCAGGGCCGGCAGGGGTACCCGGCGCTGGAGGTCAGGCAGTCGGCGTGACCGGTCGTACGGGAGGGGGAGAGGGGGTGTCTCGCGGGTGTCGGGTGTCTCGGGTGTCTCGGGTGTCTCAGGCGCGGATGAGGGCGAGGGCCTCGTCACGGACCGCGGCCAGGGTCGCCTCGTCACGGGCCTCGACGTTCAACCGCAGCAGCGGCTCGGTGTTGGAGGCCCGGACGTTGAACCACCAGTCCGCAGCCGTCACCGTCAGACCGTCCAGCTCGTCCAACGTGACACCCTCCCGGCCCCCGTAGGTCTCCTTGACCGCCGCCAGCCGGGCCGCCTGGTCCGCGACCGTCGAGTTGATCTCCCCCGATCCGGCATACCGGTCATAGGAAGCCACCAGCCCCGACAGCGGACCCTCCTGCGTGCCCAGCGCGGCCAGCACGTGCAGCGCGGCCAGCATGCCCGTGTCCGCGTTCCAGAAGTCCTTGAAGTAGTAGTGCGCCGAGTGCTCACCACCGAAGATCGCACCCGTCTTCGCCATCTCCTCCTTGATGAAGGAATGGCCCACCCGGGTGCGGACCGGCATGCCGCCGTTCTCCTTCACCACCTCCGGCACCGACCACGAGGTGATCAGATTGTGGATCACCGTGCCCGCCCCGCCATGACGGGCCAGCTCACGCGCCGCCACCAACGCCGTGATCGCCGACGGGGAAACCCCCTCACCCCGCTCGTCCACGATGAAACACCGGTCCGCGTCACCGTCGAACGCGATCCCCAGATCCGCGCCCTCTGCGGTCACCCGCGCCTGCAGGTCCACGATGTTCTTCGGATCCAGCGGGTTCGCCTCGTGGTTCGGGAACGTGCCGTCCAGCTCGAAGTACATCGGAACCACGTCCAGCGGCAGACCCTCGAACACCGTGGGGACCGTGTGACCGCCCATACCGTTGCCCGCGTCCACCACCACCTTCAGCGGACGGATCGCCGACAGGTCCACCAGCCCCTTCAGGTGCTCGGCATAGCCGGCCAGGGTGTCCTGCTCCGTCACCCTCCCCGGAGCCGTGCCGGCGGCCACGGCGGGCGCGCCCTCGTCCGACCACTTCTCCACCAGCGCCCGGATCTGCGACAGCCCCGTGTCCTGACCCACCGGCGCCGCACCCGCCCGGCACAGCTTGATCCCGTTGTAGCGGGCCGGGTTGTGCGACGCCGTGAACATCGCACCCGGCAGATCGAGGGAACCCGACGCGTAGTACAGCTGATCCGTCGAACACAGCCCGATCAACGTCACATCCACCCCACGGGCCGCCGCACCCCGCGCGAAGGCCGCCGACAGACCCGGCGACGACGGACGCATGTCATGACCCACCACGATCGCCGCAGCACCCGTCACCTCCACGAATGCGGCACCGAACAGCTCCGCCAGGGACTCGTCCCACTCGTCCGGCACGACGCCACGCACGTCATACGCCTTGACGATGTTCGAAAGGTCGGGCATTTCAGCTCCTTCAGGGATGACCGCAGACCGGATGGCCGGATGGCCGGATGGTTCCGGACGCTACCCCGCCGGCCTACCCCCGACGGCCCGCCTGGCTGTATCGCGCCGAGGCTTTGGCACATCGCCGTCACCCGGGGAGGAGCCCACCCCTCTCCCGGTACCACGGGGCCGCCGTACCCAGCCGCGCCAGCGGGCCGGGCCCCGGCTCGATCCCGGCGAGCCGCCACGCCGCGTCGGAGCGGTACCAGTGGTCCCGGGCCAGCAGCGTGAACTGGCGCTCGCTCACCCAGCCCGGCCGTGCCGCCAAGGCGTCCAGGCACCTGCGCCAGGGCCAGTCCTCGGCCGGGCGCGCCGGCAGCACCCCGTGGTCGGCGAGGGCGTCCATGAGGTCCCCGTTGCGTACGGGATCGGGGTGGTGGGCGTGCAGGATGCCCGACGCCCGGGCCGCCGGGGTGCCCTCGCCGAGCGCGAACGCCGTGATGAGCCGCGCGAGATCGCCCACGTCCACGAAGGAGGCCCGTCCCTCGCCTCCGCCCCACCCCGCCGGTACGCGCCGGAAGGCGTCGACCAACGCGGGTACCACCCAACGGTCGCCCCGCCCCAGCACCAGACCGGCGCGCAGGACCAGTCCTCCGGCGTCGAGGACCGGCGCCTCGCCCGCCAGCCGGCTGCGGCTGGCCGGCGACACCGGCGCCGGGACCAGCTCGCCCACGTCCTGTCCGCGATGCGGTCCGGGACCGTAGACGGCGCAGGTCGACAGCTGGACGATGCGCTCCACGCCGGCCCGCCGCGCCTCGGCCACCAGGGCCGCGGTACCGGCGGAGTTGACGGTCTCGCACCGTGCCTCGTCCGGTCCGATGTAGGAGGCCAGGGAGAGGATGGCGTGGGCACCGTCGCACACCCCGCGCAGGGAATCCGCGTCGGCCAGGTCCGCGTCCACCCAGCGCACGCCGTTCCCGGCGCCGGCGGCAGTGGACGGCGTACGGGAGAGCGCGCGCACCGCGACGCCCGGCCCGGCTCCCGCCAACCGGCGCAGGACCGCCGACCCGACGAAGCCGGTCGCGCCGGTGACGACCACGTGGCGCACGCTCACGCGGGCCGCTCCAGCTCCCGCTCGAGCTGCGGATCCGGCTGGTCCGCCCCCGGATTCGTCGGAGGCAGCGTCAGGCGCAGGTGCCTGCGGGTCTCTTCGTTGGCCACGGCGGGCAGCAGGTAGCGCCACAGCGAGGCGATCCGCTGCGGCAGGTCGGCCCGCCCGGTGGACGCCTGGGAGAAGAGCTGGGCTCCGGTGAAGGAACTGACCAGAACCCACGCCAGCTCGTGGTCGTCGACATCGGGCTGGAGTTCCCCCTTGGCGCGGGCGAAGCGCAGCTGCTGGCGGAACTCGAGCAGCCAGGCCTGGTAGGCGACGTCGTCGCGCAGGCCGAACTCGCCCTGCTCCACGGCCAGTCGCACGCCCGCGCGGAGCACCGGATTGTGCTGGAGCTGCTCGGCCAGGTAGAGCGTGATGTCCACCAGGTGCTGCAGCCCGTCCTCGCCGGCCGGGAACTCCAGCCCCTCGCCCTGTCCGACCATCACGGCGTAGGCGAGCTCCTCCTTCGAGCCGAAGTGGAAGTACATCCCGCCCTGGGTGACGTCGGCGCGGTTCATGATCTTACTGATGCTGGCCCCGCTGAAGCCGTACTCGTCGAAGACCTCGGCCGCCGCCCGCAGGATGGCCGCCCTGGTCTGAACCGCCCGCTGCTGGGGCGCGCGTTGCCGCTTCCGCTCGGACATGGAGCCTCATTCCTCTCGACAAAAAAAACGAACATCCTCTATTTTAAGTCCCGGCGCCATTCAAGCACCACCAGTTCGCGTCCAACGTTTCAAGGGGGGCTCACCCGTGACCGTGTTAGCCGAACATGCCGAACATGCGACTTCGCCGATCTCCGCGCTCAGCAGTGCCTTGCCTCGCGAGTACGTACACAAGAGCGCCCACTCCGAGGTGCTCCTCACGGGGTGGCGCGCCATCGCACCCGACGAGTACGTCATCACCGCACAGTGGCCCCGGACCCACAGCTTCTACACGCCGGTCGCGGGCCGCCACGACCCCCTGCTCCTCGCCGAATCCGTACGCCAGGCGATCCCGCTGCTGTGCCACGTCGCCTACGAAGTCCCCTTCGGCCACCGGCAGATATGGGACACCTTCAGTTACGCGATGAACCCCGAGGCCATGATCGTGGGCTCGTCCCCCGCCGACATCGAACTGCGCGTCAGCTGCTCCGACATCACGCGCCGCGGCCGGCGGCTGGCCGGCCTCACCCTGCACGTCACCGCCACCCGGGACGGCGTCTTCCTGGGCCACGCCGAGGCCGCCTTCACCAATCAGCCGCCCGCCATCTACCAGCGCCTGCGCGGCAGTTACGCCGACCTCGACCGGGTGACCGCCCGGATCCTCCCGCTGTCGCCGCCGATGACACCCCGCCGCGTGGGCCGCGACCGCTTCCACGACGTGGTCCTCTCCCCGACCAGCTCCACCGACCGCACCCAGCTGCGGACCGACATCACGCACCCGATCCTCTTCGACCACCCCGTCGACCACGCCCCCGGGATGCTCCTGCTGGAGGCGGTCCGGCAGGCCGCGTACAGCGCCGCCTTCCCCCGGCAGGGCTTCCTGACCGCCATGGAGATGCGTTTCTTCCGCTACGCGGAGATGGACGCACCGTGCTGGATCGAGACGACCCCCGCGCCCGAGGGCACGGGCACGACGGGCCACCTCCCCGTCCGCGTCGCCGCCCGGCAGAACGGCGAGGACGTGTTCACCGCCACGGCGACCGTCACCGCCACCGCGGCCGTGACGGCGGCCGCCCCGCTGCGCAGCTGCACCGCGGCCTGACGGCCCCGCCGGGGCGCCGCAGGCCGTCCCCCCTGCCCGCGGCGCCCCGGCGGACCCCGCCCTCACCGGCCCCCTGGGCCCCTGGCCGCCCGAGCCGCTCCGCGGCGGACGCCTCCGCCCCGCCGGGGCATCCGTGCAGGTCAGCCCGCGATCGCCTCGTACAGCGAGAAGACGGCCAGCGCCGCCATGACCGCGGCCGCCACCTTCGTGATCAGCCGCAGCGGTACGTACTTCATCAGCGTGCGGCCGCCCAGGATGCCGATGCCCGCGACCGCCCACAGCGCGAGCACGGCGCCGACGCCGACGGAGAGGGGGTCGTCGTAGCGCGCGGCGAGGTTGGCGGTCATGATCTGGGTCAGGTCGCCGAACTCGGCCGCCAGGATCAGCATGAAGCCGGCCCCGGAGACCTTCCAGAAGGACTGGTCGGCGGGCGGCTCGATCTCCTCCTCCCCGTCGCTCTTCTTCAGAAGCAGCACGGCCGCGCCCGCGAGGAAGAGGACGCCGACGACGGCCTGGACGAGCCGGTGCGGGAGCAGGGTCAGCACGCTGCCCGCGGCGATGGCGAGCGCGACGTGCACGGCGAAGGCGGCGGCGACGCCGGCGAAGACGTACGAGGCGCGGTAGCGGGTGCCGAGCATCAGGCCGGCGAGGGCCGTCTTGTCGGGGAGTTCGGCGAGGAAGACGACGCCGAAGGCGAGCGCCGTGACGCTGAAGCTGAACACGGGGGTGAACCTCGATCGGTCGGGCAGGGCGCCATCGGACCGAGAGACCTGGGGTGTATCAGGGGTCGCTTCGGCTCGGCGGCGCCCCGGCTGGCGTATGCGCACATGAACGCGCCTACGCCTGGACAGGACACTGCGGCCGAAGGTCTCGCTGGCCGGCCGCTTCCGCGGCCTGCCTCCGGGCGCCGGCTGGGGTGACCCAGCAGTATGTCGACGGTCCGGCGAAGAGCTACTCCCCTTCTGCTCCGCCCAGGGTACGGGACGTCGACGGGTGCCCGGAACGGGCCTTTGGTCCCGTACGGCCCTCCGGGCTGCCGCCCGCCCCGCCCCTCGACGCCGACGGAATCGCAACTTCCGTTTGGAGGGGGATGGTTGGCGGGGGTTGATGTGACGTGCTCATGTCGCCACGCTGTCACCTGGCGCCCATCCCTGCGACACCCGGCGCCGCCACCATGGCCGCGGCCCGCCCGGGTCCGTACGGCCTTCCCCCCGCATCCAGGGAGCCCCTCATGGCACTCATATCCAGCATCTACGCGCGTCGAATCGGGGTGCTCGCCTCCGCCGCCGCGCTCGCCGCCCTCACCTCCCTCGTCAGCGCCCCGACCGCCCAGGCCTCCCCTCCCACCCCCATCAGCGCCGCGGCCGCCCGCTCCTACCTGGCGACGGTGACCCCGAAGGCGGAAGGCTCCACCAGCGGCTACAGCCGCGCCCTCTTCCCGCACTGGAGCACCGTCTCCGGCACCTGCAACACCCGCGAGACCGTCCTCAAGCGGGACGGCGTGAACGTCGTCCAGGACTCCGCCTGCGCCGCCGTGAGCGGCAGCTGGTACTCCGAATACGACGGCGCCACCTGGACCGCCGCCTCCGACCTCGACATCGACCACGTCGTCCCGCTCGCCGAGGCCTGGCGCTCGGGCGCGAACTCCTGGACCACCTCCAAGCGCGGGCAGTTCGCCAACGACCTCACCCGCCCGCAGCTCATCGCGGTCACCGACAACGTCAACCAGGCCAAGGGCGACCTCGACCCCGGCAAGTGGCTGCCGCCGCGGACCGCCTACCGCTGCACGTACGCGCGGATGTGGGTCCAGGTGAAGCAGTACTGGGCGCTGAGCATGGACTCGGGTGAGAAGGCGGCCCTGGTCGACGTCCTCAACGGCTGCTGACGGCTGCTGACCGCTGCTGACTGCAGGTCGTCGGCGCAAGTTGTCGATCTCTCCCCCGCCAGGGGGAGGCGAGGCTCCCCCTCCCCGTCGTACCGTGATCGAAGGGGCTTTGGAGGAGGGGGAGTTGCATGGCCGGATTGCGTCTGGGTCCACTGCTGCGCCATGTCGACTGGGACACGGGCGGTTCCGCGACGATATGGGTCGAGGCGGACCGCCCGTGCACGGCCGAGGTGCGGTGCGCCGACGGGGCGGGTGGCAGCGAGCGGACCTTCCAGATAGCCGGCCACCACTACGCGCTGGTACCGGTGACCGGCCTGACACCGGGGTCGTCCACGGCGTACGAGGTGCTGCTCGACGGCGTGCGGGTGTGGCCGCTGCCCGACAGCCGCTTCCCGCCGAGCACGATCACCACCCCGGCCGTGTCGGGCCCCGGCCGGCCCGGCCCCGAGCTGCGCATCACCTTCGGCTCCTGCCGGCAGGCCGCGCCGCCCGCCACCGGCCGGCGCGGGCCGCACGGCGCGGACGCGCTCGACACCCTCGCGGCGCGGCTGGCCGCCGACCCGGAAGCGGTGCGCCCGGACCTCCTGCTGCTGCTCGGGGACCAGGTCTACGCCGACGCGCTGTCCCCCGAGACCCGGCGCTGGCTGGCGGCCCGGCGGGATCTGCGGGAGGCGCCCGGCGCCCAGGTCGCGGACTACGAGGAGTACACCCGTCTCTACTACGAATCCTGGCTCGACCCGGAGATCCGCTGGCTGCTGTCGACCGTGCCGAGCCTGCAGATATTCGACGACCACGACGTCATCGACGACTGGAACACGAGCGCGGCCTGGCTGGAGGAGATGCGGGCGACCCCGTGGTGGCGGGAGCGGGTGCTCAGCGGGCTGATGTCGTACTGGGTGTACCAGCACCTCGGGAACCTCTCCCCCGCCGAACTCGCGGCCGACGGGCTCTACGGGGCGATACGGAATACCCCGGACGGCACCGATCTGCTGCGCGCCTTCGCCTCCGCTGCCGATGCCGATCCGGGCACGGTGCGCTGGAGCTACCGGCGCGACTTCGGCCGCACCCGGCTGCTGATGGTGGACACCCGGGCGGCGCGGGTGCTCGCCGAGCACGACCGCGCCATGCTCGACCCGGCGGAGCAGCAGTGGCTGCGCGACAACGCGTTGGCCCAGCACGGCGGTTACGACCACCTGCTGATCGGTTCCTCCCTGCCATGGCTGATGCCGCCGCTGATCCACGACGCGGAGACGTGGAACGCCGCGCTGTGCCGGGGCGAGCGGGGGCCGCGGTGGGCACGGATCGCGGAGGACCTGCGGCGGCGCAGCGATCTGGAGCACTGGGCGGCGTTCCCGGCCTCGTTCGCGGCGCTGACCGACCTGATCGAGGAGGTGGGCACGGGACCCCGGGCACCGGCGACGGTGTGCGTCCTGTCGGGGGACGTGCACCACGCGTACGTGGCCGAGCCCCTGATACCCAGCACGGCGCGCGTGTTCCAGCTGACGTGCTCGCCGGTGCACAACTCCATTCACACCGCGGTGAAACTGGGCTTCCGCCTGGGCTGGTCCCGCACGGGCCGGTGGCTGGGCCGCGCCTTCACCCGCCACGGCCGCACGGGCCGCCCGCCCGTGAGCTGGCGCCGCACGGGCGGCCCGTGGTTCGGCAACCAGTTGATGACCCTGACCCTCACGGGCCGCTCGGCCCACCTCCGCCTGGACCAGGCCCGCAAGAAGCGCAAGCAAGCCCACCTGACCCCGGTCCTGAACCGAAACCTCACACCCCCGCAGTAACGGACCCCAGGACGCACACGCGGCCCCGGCCGGGATGCCTTGGGCCCAGGCGGGGGCGGTGCCGAACCCACGGCCGGGGCGCTTCCAACCCACGGCGGGGGGTTCGGACTCCAGGCCCGGGCCATTGCGGCCCCAGGCCCAGGCGGTTCGGGCTCCACGCCCGGGCGGTTCCGGCTCCCGCGCCGGGGAGTGTTCCGGGCCCCAGGCCCGGCGGCTCCGGGCCCCACGCCGGGCGGTTCCGGGCCCCACGCTGGCGGTTGCGTCACCAGCGCCGACACGGCCACGGCGGACCGCCCCGCGCAGCAGCAGGGGTTCCGGCATTGATCGGCGGTTCGGTTCTATACGGGAGGAGGGGCCCGCGCGGGCCCACCGGACCAAGGACACCACGAACGAAGTTCGGACACGGGCCAAACGGATCGGGCAGAGGCCGAAGGAGACTCCAGCACCGGCAGGCGGATCGGGCAAAGGCCGAAGAAGATCCCGGCACCGCTCAGGCGGGGCCAAGTCGACCCGCACATGGCGTAGGAGGTGGCGTTACCGGCCGGAGCAAGGTTCGGCCGCCCGGGCCGGACCACCCCGACACTGGTCGGTCGAGCGCTGGCGCAGGCAGTCCCGTACGAGACGAGGGGAGGGATCCGCCACCAGGCCCAGTATCGATGGAATCCGACCGCTGACCGGGCAAATCCCACCCGCAGCCCGGTGCCTCCGACGCGCGCGCGGGGCCAAAACCGGCACATCGCCGGATCGACTCCACCGCCAGGTCGGCCAGCCCATCGGCGCGCCACCTGTCGAATCCCCCACGACGCCAGACGAGTCGGGCGGGGGCCCAGACGGCGCTTCCCAGGGCAGACGGTTCCGGCCGCCCCCTACCCCGGCGCCCCGGCCCCTACCCGCTTCTCCGGCCTTGTCGCCCCGATACACGGCCCAGCGCGCGAACCTGACACACCGGGGGATGCGGGTACCGCCCCGGGCATCCGGGGTACGGGCGCCGGGCGTACGCTGTATGGCTGTCAAGCCGCTCCTGCCGCTCCCCCGCGACGTCGCGGCGCTTCATGCCGCAGCACGTGAACCGGACTGGGGAGTCCCGCCTTGTTTGAGACTCTGGGGTCGCTGACCGCGAGCCCATGGATCTACGCCGTGGTGGCGGTGTCCGTCGTGCTCGACGTCTTCCTCCCGGTGCTGCCGAGCGGGGTCCTGGTGATCACTGCCGCCGCGGCCGCCGCGGCCGCAGGGGCGGCGGGTCCCGTGCCGGTGCCCGAGCAGGTACCGGACATCCTGGCCCTGCTCGTCATCGCCACGACCGCTTCGGTACTGGGTGACATGGCCGCGTACCGGCTGGCGCGGCGCGGCGGTGCCCGGCTGGACCGGGCCATCGCCCGCTCCCGTCGGCTGACGCGGGCCCACGAACGCCTGGGCACGGCCCTGGCCCGCGGCGGCGGCGCCCTGGTGGTCATCGCCCGCTTCGCCCCGGCCGGCCGCTCGGTGGTCTCCCTGGGCGCGGGCAAGACCCACCGTAAGGTGGCGGAGTTCCTGCCCTGGTCGGTGCTGGCGGGCATGGCCTGGGCGGGCTACAGCGTGGCCCTCGGCTACTTCGGTACCCAATGGCTCGGCACCCAGTGGCTCGGCACGGCCCTCTCCATCGTGGCCCTGTTCGCGGCTGGCGCCCTGGCAGCCTTCGTAGTCCGCCGCCCCCCGTCCCCGACGCCGGCGGCATAACGCCTCCACCGGGACCCCACCTGGCCGACTTGCAGGGACAGGCCGGGTACGGCGTCCAGTACCCGGGGACGATACGCAAGGGGTGGCCGCCCGCGCCGGACCGGCGGACCCGACCCCCAGCGCCACCAACGGCGTCCCCAAGCCAGGCAGGGCCCAGGCACGCACCCGAACCCCTGCCCATGCCCAGGGGCGGCCGGAACGGCAGACGGACCTCCCCGCTCGGCAAGCCGAGAGCCGCACCCCGCCCACCCGGCACTCCCCTACCCAGCGGGCCCGGTCCACCCCACGGCAGCCGGCGGGACGGGCCGCGGGCCGAGGCGTTCGCGCCCGCGCCCCCAAGCGGAATCGATTCAGCCGGGCGGAGCAGTGGCTCACCCGTTCACCCGGCCCCGATCGCCGCTGCCGGGCTGGGCTCTTAGCGTCACAGAACGGTGCGCATCCGAATCCGCGTCACATCCGTGCCCTGGCCGCGCCGTTTCGAGGAGCCCGAGGAGTTCTCTCCATGCCCGCCAAGCAGCCCGCCAAGACCCTCGCCAAACCGCCCGTCACCTCGCGCCGCCTGGTGGCGGTCGCCGCCGCGACCCTCGTCATCGCGGCCGCCTCTCCCGCCACCCTCGCCCACGCCCGCGCCTCCGCCACCGTCTCCCCCGGCATCGTCGCCCCCGGCGGCCGGGTCAGCCTCAACATCGCGGGCTGCGGCACCAGGACCGGTCGCGCCACCTCCACCGCCTTCGGCGACGTACGGCTCAACCCCGGCAGCCCGGCGGCCACCAACCTCATCGGCAGCGCCACCGTGTTCGGCAACGCCAGCCCCGGCGCCCACCGCGTCACCTTCGAGTGCGGAGGCCCGGGCGGTGAGAGCGTCGTGGTCTCGCTCCAGGTCACCCCGGGCGCCGCGCGCGGCGGCACCGGCGGCAGTATCGACTCGATGAGCAAGGCTCAGATCGCCGTGGGCGGCGCCCTGGTCGCGAGTGCGCTAGGCGCCGGAGTGTGGGTGATCCGCCGCCGCACGGCCGGCTGACCCCACCGTCCCACCCCGCGGAGTGGCGGTTCACCGCACCCGAACGTGCGGCTGCTGCCGCGCCGCCCGACCGGCCCGCCCCGCCCGGGGGGGGACGGACCTCCCCTCCCCGGATCGACGGTAGGCATACAACACAACCGGGCACTCGAACGCGCCCTGCGCAACGTGCACGCCCACCTCTACGCCGGGCACGGAACGGCAAGCCGTTCCCCGGCGGAGGACGCCATACAGGCAGCCGGCAACGTAGCGCCCCGCCACCGTCACACGGTCGCGGCGGCCTGCCCCCGTACGACCATTCCGTCGAGGAGCAGCCGGGTGGCCTCGGCGACGGCGTCGACGGCCTCCTCGAACACCTCGCGGTTGTGCGCGGCGGGCGCCCGGAACCCGGACACCTTCCGTACGTATTGCAGGGCTGCGGCGCGGATCTCCTCCTCGGTGGCCTTCTCGGGGATGGCGGGCGGGCGCAGGGTCTTAATGGAGCGGCACATACCTCCACTATCCCGCTAGCGCGGCAGCTCGGCCCCGGAAAGTCTGAGGATCAGGGCGGCCTGCAGCCGCGCGCGCAGCTCCGGGTCCCCGACCTCCTCCAGCAGCCCGATGGCCTGCTGGGTGGATT
Organism: Streptomyces sp. NPDC088762; assembly: GCF_044750905.1. Taxonomy (NCBI): domain Bacteria; kingdom Bacillati; phylum Actinomycetota; class Actinomycetes; order Kitasatosporales; family Streptomycetaceae; genus Streptomyces; species Streptomyces sp. NPDC088762. The sequence goes on along the minus strand of NZ_JBIVKT010000010.1, from coordinate 52,653 downwards.
CGGCGGCCCGCCGGTCGTCACGCAGTGAGGTGGTCTGGTTGGCCATGTGCCTGAGCGCGATGTCGGCCCGCCGGTGGAAGAGCTGCCCGACCAGGGCCGTGACCAGCCCCACCGAGCTCGTCACGATGCCGAGATACAGCTCCCCGCCGGCCTCGGCCTTCCACACGGCCAGTCCGATCCCGAAGAGCAGAATCGCCGTCCCGATTCCCGCGAAGCACTGGCTGGTGACGAAGCTGCTGCGCGCCTGGGTGAGCCCGTAGGCGTAGTACTCGACGAGGAGGGGCGTGAAGTCGTCGCGCCGGTCACCGAGCTGCGGCGTAGCCTCCGCGGGTCGCCGGATCCCGCCGACGTCGTCGAACTTAGGCGCCCCCACCTCGGCAGGCGACTCGGCGGTGGAGGCAGACCTCGCGAGCTGCGCGAACAGCCGGTCCCGCTCCTCCGCCCGCTTCTTCTCGAACCCAAAGCCCACCGCGCGCGGGACCACCACCAACACCATCGAGGCGGCGACCACCGCCACGACCACCCCACCCCACGCGAGCCACTCCCCCATCCCCCGACGATCCCACGCCCCGCCCTCCCGGCATAGGCCCCGCAACCGTCAGGCAGGCGACAGGCCAGGAAAGCACCTCCTCAATGCTCAACGATCACTCCGCCCCCGCGGCGAGCAAGTAGACCTCCACCCCAAGCCCGCGGCCATGAGCTGACCAGCTCAGACTCCTCGAGAACGGGTCAGCTGCACGGGTTGACGCCGCCCAAACCATGATCCTATTGTCCGCCTTGCGTATGGCTGCAGCCAACGCCAATGAAGCCGACCGGCTCTGGTGAATGCCGAAATCCGAGTAAGTGAGGGTAGTCGTGGGGGTACTGCTCTCCTATCTGGTTCTTTTCCTTATTGCATGCGGTTTGATGGCGCTGCAGATTGTCGGCCTATTCCTGCTCACACTGAGCCTCACTCTGCTTATCCGACGCTTCGCCATTACACTCAAGCGGCGACCCGATGGGCACTTCCCGAAAGCGAAGTCAGTGGCACCATACGTGCTGGGCGGCATCGGCATTTTCTTGCTGACATCCGCTTCTACAGCGCTCTTCATCGGAAAGAAGTCAGGCATTTTAGAAACCTGGGCGATATAATCCGAAGGTTGTCGAAGCTAATATCGGTCGGCTGCGGGCGCGGTGGTTGCTGCACCTTCGTGCTGGACATCACCAGTTTGGAAGATCGCATGTCCACCCACCCCGCGAACGGCCAAGCCTCTGACCTGCAAGGCCGCCGTCTTCGCCGACCTGCGCATCCGGAACGGGCCCGGCCGCACCTGCGGAGTTGATCGCGTCGTGCTTGTTCGGGATTTCGTAGACGACCTCGCACGGGGACAGCGATGTCCGCAGTCACCACAGGACGCTCTTGGTCACTTCACACATGATCGGGGGGCCTTCGGCTGGTGCGCGCAGACGGTTTCGAACTGCTGACATCTGTGTTGTAAGTGCACCCGACGCCGACTGGGCACCATGGCAGCCCTGGCTATGGCTGCCGCCCTGAGTCCTCCGGAGCGCCCTCTGTGTGCCCACGTTGATGTCAGCAGTGGATGTCAGATCACGGGTTCGGCATCTGCTCGTCAGCCGCCCTGCGTGGCCGTGCAATGGCTTCCGCGGCGCGCCTGTCAGCTGCATGCTTTCGCTCGATGGATGCCCGCAGTTCCTCAGGGGTCGGCCACGGTGCACGCCGATGGATCATGCGGTGACAGTTGGCACATATGAGGGCGAGATCGCTGAGCCTGGTCCGCCCCTCGCCCGCTTCGTGCAACGGCACGACGTGATGGCACTCGATGTACCCAGCACCGCGGTCGCCGTAGACCTGCTCGAAGTCGAACCCACAGGCCTCACACGCCAGCCGACCACCGCGCTGAACCACAGAAGCGATCTTCTTCTTCCGCAGGCTCTTTTTCCGCTCGCGGGCCTGGTGCCGGCGCATGAGGAGCCGCCCCTCAGGAGCGCTGTAGTCGTCGAACTCCTCGTCCTCGGTCGGCGCAAGGTTCTGCAGCTCGCCGGTCGCGATGCCCTGCCGGATGAGCCGAGCGACCTCGGTCATCTCGTCGGGCCGGGCAAGGAACTCCGTCAGCACCGCAACGTCGAGGGCCCCGCCATTTGTGGGCTTGCCCTGGTACTCCGGATGCCGCGTGGCGATGTCGAACGTCTTGCGCGCCACTCCATTCGGGTTGCGGAACTTCTCGTTGCGCTCCGCATCGGCGTGGATGGGAAGCAGCTGGAGCAGGCCTGACAGCTCGACCACCCTGCCATCCTGAGCGTCCAGCCCCTTCCAGGCGTTCTCCATCACGAGCTGACAGGCAAGGATGATCTCGTCCCGGGCCCAGTCAGGGTTCTTCACGGCTTTGACCTGGAAACCTGCCCGCTTCAGCCACGCCGCGGCGTGCTCCTTGCCTCCGCTGAACTCATCGGGTCTGAGGGCTCGCCCCTGATCCCACTGGTGCGCCACGCCGGCTATGGCTTTGGAGTCGTACTCCCGCCCGTCGTGCACCACAACGTACGAGCGGGCCTCGGCGAAACCGTACCTCGCCAGGAACTCATCCCGCCCCAACTGGTCGTACTCCGCAATGGCCTTGAGTACGGACTCCGGTGTGATCGCTCCTCTACGCATGGCGGCAGCGTACGGCCCACCGCTGACGGTCACCTGCCGCCCGACGCAAGCAAGGCCGGGCGCCGTGCGCCTCGTCATGCGCCGTATGCCCTCTTGCGCGGCTCGCTCCCAGCCTGCACGGTTTCGTTCAATGCTGCTCGGCACTCAGGTGCCACGGGGGGGGGAAGGGCGGTAGACCATGGCAACCGTGACGGGGTGGGCCGAGAAGACCTTCGGCGACGCCGCAGGCCCGTTGGCCGAACTGATCCCCGCCAGCCTGGTTCGAGCCCATGCCCGAGCCCGTAGCGGCCACGAGGGAGTACAGACCCAGACGCTGGAGGCATACGGACACGGCTTGTACGCCGCACAGTACGAGGAACTGGAAGTGGGCCTCGCCTCACTCCCCGCGGCCACGCCTGTGCGCTTACAGGGACGAACCCTCATAATCCTTCGCGACCATGTGATCTATCCGCTCCGCTACGCGAAGAAGGACGTCCCCGTCACGGCGGCGCGACTGCGACGCGCCACAGGCTTACGAGCCGACCTGATACGCCGGCACGGCCCCGAGCCCATGCAACAAGCCTTCGACCTGGGCCTCGACGAGTTTGACGACCAAGAACCCCATCCCGACCTCGCCCTGCTGTCAGAGGACGTCAAGCTCGTGCTCGTCGCCTACGCCTGCTCCATGACTCAGGGCGTCATGCGCATCGGATGGGGCTCCGCCGAACTGCGCCGCGAGGACCGCTACCTCATCTGGCATCACCACGAGCCACTTCACGCGCCATCACGGTAAGAAGCACCCCGTCTTGCCTGACCGCTACCCCTGAGCACGAATTAGGCATTAGACCCCCTGACCTCCACTGGCCGGGCAATAGATGTCAGAGGCCCCCAACCGGGATCGGTTGGGGGCCTTCGGCGCTGGTGGGCGCGGACGGTTTCGAACCGCCGACAACCGCGGCTGACTGCTCGAGCTGGCACGGATGTGGCACGGGCCGTGCGCCGACACCTGCCTTGTATGCTCGCCCAACGGCTACCACTGACGGGCCGGCCCCAGGGTGCGGCGCCTCTCCCGACCCCTCGTGAGTGCCACGTGCCACCCACGTTGATGTCAGCTACGGATGTCAGCGGTCGGTCATCACCAAGACCACTTCTCTCTCCGAAGCGCCTGCTTCTTCGCCTTGGCTTCCGCCTCCTCGGGGCCTGCCGCCCAGTGGGCTGTTCACTCGCCCTGATGCAGGTGGCACTGGCCGCTACCTACGATGGCCAGCCTCTTGCACCGACCACCGCCCTTCTTCGAAGCCCCACACCTCGGCTGCAGCGGGGCACACGGCTCCGGAGGCCCCGTGCGTCTCCTGTTTCCCCTGGGGGGCCCCGCGGGGACAGAAGCGCTGGCGCACTGAACGGGCAGCTGTCAGGGAGTGGGTTCCGCCGAGCCTCCTGATACTGACGCATTGGGGGTGCACCCGGGTGCACCGAGAGCAGTCATCTTCTCGACGAACTCCGCTTCATGCTCGTCGATGTATACGAGCTCAGGCTTCGCCACCTCTGGCGTGCGTTCGGTAATTGCCCTGCCAGCGATGCCCAGGGCGCTGCCGATCTCGCCTCCGATGTCCAGAGCTTCGTTGATCTGCTTCGCCTGCGCAGGCGGCTGCTCGATGTCTCGCAGGGTGCCGATGTAGAGCCGCATCGCGTTTCCCGCGTCTTCAAACTTGCCTCCGGCGTCTGCGATGGCCTGTGGGTCTGCGGGGAGCCCTGCCTTGTCGTCCTCCAGCAGCTTTGCGATGGCCCTGCGAGCATCAGCCCATTTGGTGACCACCGGCCCGGCTTGCCTTTCACACGCTGAGCTGGCCTTGACGCGCCAGTCAGCCATGTCGATGGGGGGATCTGGGGGCGGTCTGAATGCAAAATAGAGGCCGATGATGCCGGCAATCGCCCCGAGGGTGCCGAGCCACCAACCGACGTGCTCCTTAAGGCGGCTGCCGAGGCTCCGCGGGGATGCATTCTCTGGGTCCACGACACCTGCCTCCAGCGCTCCAGGGTTGAGGACACCATCTCCCCGCCCTCGTCGCTCGGCGCGGCTAAGGTGGGCGGCTCGACGCGGCAGACAGACGCAGCCAGCCCCTGTACACCGACGTCCGGAGGCTGTGGTGGGCGCTCAGGCGGCTGCGGCTGACCCTGGCCCATTTGAGGTACGAGGGCGAGCTGCGGAGGGGCTATCGGCGTCCCGGAGACGACCCCGGGCGGATGCTGGTCAGGCACGGTGGGCGGGGACGTTTTCGAACCGCCGACATCTACTTTGTCAGCTCGCCCAGCCCTGACCCGTCACCCGTTCAGCCCAGGCCGCGACGCCTCTCCGCGACCGCCCGGCACTGTCGATGTTCACCCCCGTTGATGTCACCCATGGATGTCAGCCCAGCAGGCGGCGCCCCTGGTACCACTTCGAAGCGCCGCTTCGGCTTCCTTCTCTATCGGCTGCGCCGCCCGGCACTCTGCCGACGCCCCGACGCCTGGCATGCCCACAGATAGGCCTCGTGTGTAGCCACCGCCCCTATCCGGCGCACTGCTGGCCCCATCGCGCCCAATCCTTCGGCGCCGACCAGCACCATCCGTAAGGAATATTCAGGATGAAAGTAATGAATCGCGTATCACGTGAGGCAACATACCCACGCGATCACCAAGCGGATGCGAAGAAGCAGAAGTGACCCGCATGGTCGGCATTCTCGCCAAGGCACCCACGAGTGCAGCCGGCGTGCGTACCGTCGCCTTCCCGGGCTCGCTGGTGGAGAGCCTGGCCGCTCATCGCTACACGTACGCCGAGCCGGGCCGCACCGGGCTGGTCTTCACTGGGGCCGGGGGCTGACAGCTTCGCCGGAACGACTTCCGGCGCCTGTGGCTCCGGGCCCTGGAGACGACCGGCCTCGAAGACGTCACTTCCACCACCTGCGCCACACCGGGAACACTCTCGCCGCAACCGGCGGCGCCACGACCCGTGAGCTGGTGCCGCGGGTGGGGCAGTCCTCGGTGCGGGCCGCGCTGATCTACCAGCACCTGGTGAACGGGCGTGAGCACGCCATCGCCGCTCACGTCGACGAGCAGATCAGGAAGGTCCGGCCAGCCGGGCCTGAAGGTGAATGTGGCATGTATGTGGCACGACGCCCCTTCGTCGCCTCCCCGGCCGGGTACGAACAAGGCCCAGGCTTCCGGTTTAGTACCGGCGACCTGGGCCTTTGTCGTGCTGCTTACTGGTGGGCGCGGACGGTTTCGAACCGCCGACATCTGCTTTGTAAGAGCAGCGCTCTACCCCTGAGCTACGCACCCGTGGATGAGTGGACAGCCTACATGGCGGGCACACCCCCCACGCAAACCCGTTCCAGTGGGAGAGAATGGTCCGGGGCAAGGCGGACGCGGCACGGGAGAGGGATTGTGGCGACGGCATCCCGGCGTTGGTTCGGTGGGCGGGACGAGAGTCGGCGGGCGGGTGCGCAGGCGGCGAAGGATGCCGCCGCTGCGGCGTTCTACGAGCTGGACAGTGCGCAGCGGGATCTGCGGATCTCGATCGAGACCATCGCGGCCGCCGACGGTTCGCCCGCCGCGCGGCAGGCGGGCGAGGGGTTCGCCGCGCTGGGGCAGCGGATCGACCAGGTCAGCCACGTCTACATCGAGGCCGTCGACGCGCACGACCTGGACCGGCCCGAGCTGGAAGGCTCCGTGGCGGCGCGGGCCCGGGAGGAGCTGACGCGGGCGCGCGACGAGCTGGTGCGGGTCAAGGGGGAGCTGGACCGGTTCGCGCAGGGGATCCAGCCGCTGCTGGACAAGGCGGAGACCCAGCTCGCCCGGGTCGCGCCGGCCCGGGAGCGGGCGAAGGCGGCCCTGCTGGCGGCCAGTGACGCGCTGGATGCCGTACGGGCCAAGGGGATACGGGCCGACGACCTGGCGGCGCGGCTGGCCGCGCTGGGGCCGGAGCTGACCAAGCTGAACGAGGGCGCGGGCCGGCACGGAGTGCAGGAGACGGTCCAGCGCGCCGACCGGATCCTGCGGGACGCCGAGGCCGTACGGGCCGAGGTGGCGCGGCTGCCCGAGCGGGCCGCGGAGGTCGACCGGCGGCTGGTGAGCCTGCGGACCCGGGCGCAGGCGCTGCGCAACCGGGCGGACCGGGTGGAGCCGGTGCTCAGCGAGCTGCGCCGGCGGTTCAGCGCGGCGTGCTGGCAGGACCTGCAGCACGTCCCCGACGAGGCGGTACGGGACATCGCGCACGCGGAGGACCGCCTCCACGAGGCCACCCAGGCGCGCGAGGAGCAGCGCTGGGCCGATGTCGGGGGGCTGATCGATGCCGTACGGGCCTCCCTGGAGGCGACCGACGAGGCGGTGTCGGCGGCGCAGGACCGGCTGACGCGGCTGGAGGCGGTGGCGCGGAACCCGCAGGCGGAGGTGGACCGGACCCGGTTCGCGATCCGGGACGCCCAGCGGCTGGCGATGGCGGGCCGCAGCGTGCCCGATCCGCGGCACGCACGGCCGCTGGACGAGGCGGTGGCCCGGGTGGACCGGGCGCTGGCGGGGCTGGAGGGCCGGCATCCGGACTACTGGGCGTTCCTGCTGGAGATGCAGGACGTACGGGCAGCCGTGAACCGGGTGGTCAACGGGATCCGGGCCGAGCGCGGCCAGGGCTGACCCGCGCAGAGTTGTCCGGTGGGGTCCGGCGGCGGATGCTGGAGGTTCCGGGAACGGAGCAGAGGAGGGCGGTATGGCTGCCCACACATTCCACCGGCCTCGCACGACCCGCGCCCGCACACGGGCCGACGCCCGCGTCCGCGCGCGGAACGAGCCACCGCGCGAGCCCACGCGTGAGTCCTACGCGCCCCATGCGCTGTACGGGTGCCACGAGCCGCACGAGTCCTACGCGCCGTACGTGCCCCATGAGCCGAACGTACGGAACGAGCCCCCGGCCCCCCACCAGCTGCTGCAGCGCGTGCTGCATCCGGTCAACGCCCGGCTGAACGAGCACCTGCCCGCCGATCACAAGCTCAGCAAGGTCTACCGGGTCGGCGCCGGCCTGACCGGGCTGCTGCTGGTCGCCTTCGGCATCCTGGGGCTCATCGACCGGATCGGGTTCTTCGACACCGGCGGGGACACGGTGCTCGCCCTGAACACCAACGGCGCGCTGAGCGTCCTGTCGATCTGCATCGGGGGACTGCTGTTCGCCGGGATGCTGATCGGCGGAACATTCGCCTCCACCCTGAACATCGCACTCGGGCTGGCGTTCATCCTGAGCGGCTTCGTCAACCTCGCCCTGCTGGACAGCGGTTTCAACTTCCTGGCCTTCCACATCCAGAACGTCCTGTTCAGCTTCGTCGTCGGCGTGATGCTGATGTGGTTCGGGATGTACGGGCGGGTGGGCAGCGCGCTGCCGCACGACAACCCGTACTGGCGCGCCCGCCACCCGGAGCAGGCGGCCCGGGAGCAGCGGGTGGGGCGTGCCGCGTACGGACGCCCTCAGCAGCCGTAGCCGGAGGCAGCCGTAGCCGGAGGCGGCCATAGCCATAGCCCGTAGCCGGAGCCGTAGCCGTAGCCCGAGAAGAGGACACCGCCTAACCTTGGCGCATGCCTCGATACGAATACCGCTGCCGGACCTGCGACGACACCTTTGAGGTCAGCCGGCCCATGGCCGAGTCGTCCGCGCCCGCCGACTGCCCCGCCGGGCACGCCGACACCGTCAAGCTGCTCTCCGCCGTCGCCGTCGGCGGGACCAGCAGCGCCCCCGCGCCCGCTCGGGCCATGGGCGGCGGGGGCGGCTGCTGCGGCGGTGGCGGCTGCGGCTGAGCCCCGAGGCCGCATCCGAGGCCGAGCCCGCCCCAAGGCCGAAGAGGCCGAGCCCCGAGGCGGAGCCCCGCGGCCGGGCTAGCGCCTGCGCGAGAGCGTGATGCCGTCCGAGATCGCCAGCAGGACCGAGTCCATGCGGGGATCCGCCGACACGTGGTCGTTGAAGGCGCGGACGCCCGCCGCGGAGCCGGTGGCCGACTCGTCGAGGACCGTGCCGTGGTACAGCGTGTTGTCCGTGACGATCAGGCCGCCCGGACGCAGCCTCGGCACGAGCTCCTCCCAGTACGCGATCTGGTTCTCCTTGTCGGCGTCGATGTAGGCCATGTCGATGTGCGGTTCGGCCGGCATCGCCCGCAGGGTCTGCAGGGCCGGCGCGATGCGCAGCTCGATGCGGTCCGCGACGCCCGCCGCCTCCCAGGCCTCACGGCCGTACGCCGTCCACTCCTCCGAGACGTCGCAGGCGATCAGGCGCCCGCCGTCCGGGAGGGCCTGGGCCATGGAGAGCGTGGAGAAGCCGGTGAACGTGCCGATCTCCACGATGTGGCGCGCGCCCGTCAGCCGGACCAGGAAGGCCAGCAGCGGCCCCTGCTCCTCCGCCGACTGCATCCCGGCGACGTCCGGGAACCGGGCGTACGTCGTCTCCACCAGCCCCCGCTGGATCTCGTCCAGCGGGGGGTTGTGGTCGAGCATGTACCGGTAGAGCTCGTCCGTGATCTTGGTGCTGTTGCCCTTGGTCATGCGCCCAGTCTGCCCAGTCGCTCCGCCTCGCGGGTGAACGCGCGGACCATTTCCTCGCCGGCGAGGACGCCCGCCGTGGCCAGGGCCGTCACCGAGGGCGCCGTCCACCCCGCGTCGGCCAGTTCTCCGTGCCCGGGGCGCCATCCCGCGTCCGCCGCCAGCAGCAGGTCCGCGTCGAGGAGGGAGTCGCCGGCGGCGAGGGTCGCGGTCGCTCCCGTACGGCGGGCCACCTCGCGCATCGCCGCGCTCTTGGTGAGCGGGCGCGGCACCGCGTAGACCTTCCGGCCCTGGAGGGAGACGGTCCAGCCGCGGCTCTCGGCCCACTCCGTCAGCGACTTGAGCCATGCGTCGGGGACCAGGGCCCGCTCGACGACGAGGTACGCGAAGAGGTCCTCGGCCACCCGCGCCTTGCGCAGCCACGCCGGGTCCGCGGTCGCCAGCAGGTGGCCGTGCACCTCCTCCAGGGGGGCGCACTCCTGCGCCAGGCGGGCCGCGACCTGCCGCCGCCAGTCCCGGTCGGGCACCCCGTCGACGAGCAGCTGGCCGCCGTTGGCGCAGATCGCGTACCGGGCCGGACGGCCGGGGAAGCGGATGCGCTGGTACTGCTTGCGCGTGCGCGTCGTCGTCGGAACGAACACGACCGACGGGTCCGCCGTCAGCTCCGCCAGCAGTCCCGCCGCCGTCTCGGTCATGTAGGACAGCGGCTTGCTCTCGTGGACCTCGACGCACAGCAGCCGCGGGGCCACCGGGTCGGGCATCGTCAGGCCGAGGGCCGCCGTCGAGTAGATGAGCGTACGGTCGAGATCACTGGCTACCAGGACAGTCACTTCGAGGCCACAGCCTTTCCGTCGGCGCCGGTGGCGCCGCGTGTGAATCGCGGGTGGATGAGTCCGACGCAGGTGTACGGCAGTCCGTCGACCTCCTCCACCGGGACCCCGCGCTGCTCGGCGAGCAGCCGTACGTGGTCCAGATCGGCTCCCGCGCCACGCTGCGCGAGGATCTTCCACGGCACCCGGCGCAGCAGCACCCGGGTGGTCTCGCCGACCCCGGGCTTGACGAGGTTCACGTCGTGGATGCCGTACTCCTCACTGATCCGCTCGACCGCCGCCCAGCCCTCCCACGTCGGCGTGCGGTCGGCCGCGAGCAGCTCCTTGACCTCCTCGCCGACGGCGTCGGCCACCTCGTCGAAGTGGGCGGCCACGGTGTCGACGAAGGCGACGGAGACATCGGCCCCGGCGAGCTCGCGGTAGAACTTCGCGCCGTGGAAGTCGGCGGGACCGACCAGGTCGGACCTCAGCACCGTACGGGAGACGAGTCCGGAGACGGTGGAGTTGAGGCAGGCGGAGGGGATCAGGAAGTCCTCGCGGGTGCCGTACGTCTCCACGCACGAGCCGGGGTCGGCGAGGACGACGATCTCGGGGTTGAAGCCCTCGAACTCCGCGAGGGCGGCCTTCAGCTCGCGCGTGATGGCGCCCTTGCCGGTCCAGCCGTCGACGAACACGACGTCGGCCGGGTCGTGGTGGGCGGCCAGCCAGCGCAGGGCGTTGGCGTCGATGCCGCGGCCGCGCACGATGGAGACGGCGTAGTGCGGCAGGTCCAGCCCGTGGCGGGCGCGGGCCCAGCGGCGCATCAGCACGCCGACGGGGGTGCCGGCGCGGGCCAGCGACACGAGGACCGGGGAGGGGGAGCGCTCGGCGAGGACGGTCTCGGTGACGGTGCCGACCGCCCGGGCGATACGGGCGGCCGAGGCGGCCAGGGCGCTCTGGTAGAGCTCCTGGTACTGGGGCGACGGCTGGTACTCGACCGGCAGCGACTCGGCGTAGTGCGCGCCGCCCGCCTGGATGGCCTCCTCGCGCTCCTCGGTCGGGGCTTCCAGCTCGACGCCGGAGAAGTCCTGGAGCAGCCAGCCGACGTCTTCGGCGGCGTAGGAGGAGAACGCGGGGCCGCGCAGGGGCTCGGACATGATCGGCTCCTGCCGGTGAGGGGGTACGGAAGTCGGCACGTAGGACGGCACGCAGACCAGCAGCACGCGCCCGGTGTGCGGGGCGAGGGCCGCGAGCAGCCCGGTACGGAGTTCGGGGGTGTCCCCGGCCGAGTCGACGACGGCGACGACGGTGTCGAAGCCGGCGCCCGCGACGTTGTAGGCGTAGCGGTCGCCGGGGCCGTCCGCCGGGGTGTCGTGGGCGGGGAAGACGAGCCGGGTGCGGATGGCGTAGCCGGGGTCGTCGACGGCGAGCACGGGTGAGCGGGTGGTGGTGGAGAAGCGGACCTCCCGGGCGGCGCCCGACTCCTCCAGCGCCTTCGCGAGGCGCAGCGGGGTGTACATCAGCTCTTCGTTACCGAGTACGAGGACCCGTCCTGGCCGTTCTCCCAGCGCGTCGGCGAGCCGGCCGGTCAGGGCGGGGAGCACCGCGTTCAGCGCTTCCCGGTGCGCGGCGGTGAAGCCGTGGCGGCCGCCGTCCGGAAGGCCCGCGGGCCAGGCGAGGGGGACGCGTTCCCAGGCGTCGGCGCCCCGGCCGGAGCCGTCCGGCCCCACAGGCGTGTGAGGCGCGGGCGCGGCGGCTTCGTACTCCTCCACCAGCGCCCGGCCCTTGGCCAGGACCCCCTCGGGGAGGGAGACCGTGCCCGAGGCCAGGGCTATCAGGTCGACACGGGCTCCCAGTTCGGCGGCGAAGGCCGTGAGGCGGTCGCGGTCGGACGGGGAGCGCATGTCAACGAGGGCGACGACCACGTAGTGCGCGCGGGGGTGGCGGGCGTGCAGGTCGCGGATGGTGTTCAGGACCGTGTTGCCGGTGGAGAACTCGTCGTCGACGAGGACCAGCGGGCCGGTGCCCGCCAGGAGTCCGGGGTCCTCCGGCAGCAGCAGGTGCGAGGTGGCGTGCGAGTGGGCCTCCTCGAAGCCGCCCGCCGGGGCGAGGCCCGCGACCGGGCGGCGGGTGGAGTGCAGGTAGGGGGCCGGGCCCAGGCCGTCGGCCACGCAGTGGCCCAGCCCGGTGGCGGTCTCGGCGTAGCCGAGGACGACCGCCGAGGCGGCGCCCTCGGGGCCGAGCAGCGCGCGGACGCGCTCCCCGAGCCCGTAGCCGGCGGCGTACACGGCCGCCGGGGACTGCGGGACGTGCTTGCCCAGCACCTGCGAGACCAGCAGGTGCGCCCGCTTGGGGTTGCGGCGCAGCGCCAGTCCGAGGAGTTCCGTCAGCCTCGGTCCCCCTGCCGCCGCTTCGGCGTCGTGCAGCCGGACCCCCAGCCGGTCCGCGACCCACGTTCCCGACCACACCGTGTCGATCGTCTTGCCTTCCCTCGTCATCATCCTCGTCATCGCCGTCGTCCTGGCCATCCGGCCGTCATCGGGCCGTCACCGTCACCGTCATCGGGGCCGTCTCCGTCATCGGGGCCGTCTCCGTCATCGGGGCCGTCTTCGGCCCGCTCACACCTGGAGCCCGGCCGTGAGCAGGTCGACGAAGCCGACCTCCTCCTTCGCCACGCCGAAGACCTCGGCGCGCAGCATGGTGCGCTCGGCCCAGGCCCGGTGGGGCTTCACCTCGTTCATCTTGTTCGTGTAGGCGGAACGCATCACTCCGCCGCCGCCCCGCTCCGGGCGCAGGATGTCCTGGGCGTCGCAGAACTCCTCGTGGGAGACCACCGACAGGGCGTGCACGGGCGTCACGTGCGCGGGGTGGATGCACGTCTTGCCGAGGAGCCCGTTGGCCCGGTCGAGTTCGATCTCGCGCAGCAGCCCGTCCAGGTCGTGCTCGATCAGCGCGGTGCGCAGTTCCTCCACGCCCTCCGCGAGGAAGGGGCTGCGGCGCAACTGGGGCTTGAAGAGTCGCTGCTGGCTGCGGAAGTACTCCCACACCGGGCCGGTGACCGTGAAGCCGGTGCCGTCGGCGCGGCTCAGGACGTTGACGACGTCCGCGATCACGCCGGCCACGATCTTGACGTCGTAGGCGGTCATGTCGGGGGTGCGGCGCAGTCCGTAGGCGGAGCAGAAGTCGGTCACGCCGAGCCGCAGGGCCAGCACCCGCTCGCGGTGGCTGTTGACGGTGCGGGAGATGCCGGCGAGGGTCTCGGCGCGGGTCTCGAGGTGGAGCAGGTCCGGGGTCTCCAGGACGGGCATGGCATACAGCCGGGCCAGCCCCGCGGCGGTCTCTGTCTCGGCCAGGGCGTCGAGGAAGGCGCTGCCGCTGCTCTCGTTGAACTTGGGCAGTACGAATCCGGCCAGCCGCCGCACGGAGCCGCCGAGGCGGCGCACCAGGTCCGGTATCTGCTCGGGGGTCCGGACGCGGATGAACAGCAGCGGGAGTTCGGCGGCGTCCGCGCCCTCGGCGTCGAGTTCGGCGAACTGCCGGACGAGGTTCTCCTCGGCTCCGGCGACGTCGCCGTCGCTGATCGAGTCCTCCAGGCAGAGGACCATCGAGACCACCCCGCGGTCGGCCTGCTTGCGGATGTCCCCGGCGAGCCGGGGGCGGGTGGCCGGGCTGTAGAGCGTGGCGCCGAGCGCCGCGGCGAGGATGCGGGCGGGTGAGGCACCGGTGAATTCCGCCGGTTCCTGGTGGAAGAGGTCCTTACGGACGGTGGGCGATATATGCCCAAAGTGACGCATGTGCTTCCCCCGTACTGCCTCGGCGGCCCAACTGGCGTGGCCGGTAATAGTACGTACGAACGTCGGTCAAGAGTTCCTCAAGCACATGAAGTTCGGGTAACCCTCTTGCACGATGCCCACCTCTCGCGTTCAGGACACAGCTCTACGGGGGGCCGCATTGTCCCGCTCCACCCCGGGAGGGCAGGATGACGGGCATGACGCACGCGATGCAGAAGGGCTCCAACATCCCGGTGACCGCCGTGGCGGTCCGGGCGGTGCTGCGCTGGACCGACGGCCCCGAGGTACCGGACGTGGACGCCTCCGCGCTGCTCGTGGGCCCGGACGGCCGGGTGCGTTCGGACGAGGACTTCGTCTTCTACAACCAGCCCCGGCACCCCTCGGGGGCCGTCTGGCGGCTCGGCAAGAAGCAGCTCGGCGATTCGATCACCGACGCCGTCCAGGCCGACCTGCGCTCGGTGACCCTGGCCGTGGACCGGATCCTGGTGGTCGCCTCCGCCGAGGACGTCCCCTTCCAGCGGGTCCGCGACCTGCGGATCCTGCTCTACGACGCCACCGCGGCCGGCGGCTCCGAACCGCTGGCCCATTTCGACGTGCGGCCCGAGACCGGCGCCGAGACGGCGCTGATCTGCGGGGAGCTGTACCGCCGGGGCGAGGGATGGAAGTTCCGCGCCCTCGGCGAGGGGTACTCCAACGGGCTGGTGGGCCTGGCGACCGACCACGGGATCTCGGTCGACGAGAGCGCCTCGGAGGCCCAGTCCGGCCCCGCGCAGACGCCCGGCGACGACCGGACGGCCGCCATGGCCCCGCCCGCGCCGTCCACGCAGGCCCCGCCGGCCGCCCCGCCCGCCTACGGCTACCCGCAGCCGGTCTCCCCGGCCCCGGTGCCCGCCCCGGGCGGCGACCCGTCCTTCCGGCTCCCGGTGCAGGGCCCGCAGTTCATCCGCCGCTGAGCCCCGCGGCCCCGCCCGCCGGACCGGCCCGAGCCCCCGGGCGGCCCGTGTCGGCTCGTGCCCGGCCCGCGCCGGCCCGGCCGGAGCGCTGCACCGGGCTCCGGTCAGGCCTTGGTGTTCTTGTAGCCCCGCCCCCACTGGAGCCCCCAGCCGTACAGCCGGTCCAGCTCGGCCTGGAACCCGTACACGAACTTCACCTCGCGCCGCACGATCAGCTCTCCCTTGACCTTCTCCAGGGAGACGACCGCGCACGAGCGGGCCTGCGGGGCCCGCTCGTCCAGCGGGATCTCGATCCGCGGTCCGGTGACGGGGTAGAGGGTGACCTGGGCGTGCGTCCGGTCAAAGGCCGGCGTCTGGTCGTAGATGTAGACGAAGACGAGCAGCCGCTTGATGTCGTCGGCGTGGTCGAGGTTGATGTAGACGGTCTCCCCCGACGGCGAGCCGAACCGGTCGTCGCCGCTGAGCTTGATGTACGGCGGATCGTTGAGGTCGCCGAGCAGGTTGCCCAGCGGCTGGACGACGCCCCGGGTGCCGTCCGTCAGCTCGTAGAGGCATCCGATGTCGAGGTCGACGTTGACCATGCCCTGGGTGTGCGCCTGCACCATGTCCGGCTTGAACAGCTTGAACGGATGCCGGAAGAGCCGGCCGCTCTGCCCGTGGTTCCCCCCGATGTCCGAGGTGCGCATGCGCCAGGACAGGTTGACCCGCAGATTGCCGTGGACCGCCCCCTGCTTGGTGAGTGACACCGTCGGATGTCGCCTGGTCAGCTCGATCGCGTTCGACGAGGCGCTGCCCGACTGGAACTGCACGGCACGGCTGCCCATGATGCCGTCGAAGAAGCCCATCCCTACCCCCCTGGTCCCCCTGCGTTCCCACGGAAAACACGGCGACGGCCGCGCGGTCCCGTGGATCCGCGCGGCCGCCCCTTCGTACTGAATGGTTCCGCAGTCAGGGCCGGGTCACACCCCGGCCTTGGCCTCCGCGGGCTCGTCGCCCTCCCCGCCCTCGGCTTCGATGCGCTTGTTGCGGCGCACCGAGGACCAGAAGGACCAGGCGATCAGGACGACGCCGACGAGGCCGGTGATGACCTCGTTGATCTCGTGCTGGATGGTGACGAGCAGGATCACGGCGAGCGCGCCGATGGCGTAGTGCGCGCCGTGCTCCAGGTAGACGTAGTCGTCGAGGGTGCCCTGGCGGACCAGGTAGACCGTCAGCGACCGGACGTACATGGCACCGATGCCGAGGCCGAGGGCCATGAGCACGATGTCGTTGGTGATGGCGAAGGCGCCGATGACCCCGTCGAAGGAGAAGGAGGCGTCGAGGACTTCGAGGTAGAGGAACATGAAGAAGGCGGCCTTGCCGGCCATGGCGACGGCCGAGACGGGCTTGCCGCTCTTCTTCGCCTCTTCCTCGGCCTCGTGCTCGGCCTCCTCCTCTTCCTCCAGCTTGTTCTCGAAGTAGCCGGAGAGGCCGCCGACGATCATGTAGGTGATCAGGCCGAGGATGCCGGAGATCAGAACGGTCTGCGCCTTGTCCACGTGGGCGCCGCCGTGCTGGTGGGCCTGGGTGGCGAAGGTCATCGAGGTGATGACCAGGATGATCAGCGCGATGCACGCGGACAGCATGTCGATCTTGCCGAGCTTTGCGAGCGGACGCTCCAGCCAGGCGAGCCACTTGATGTCGCGGTCCTCGAAGATGAAGTCGAGGAAGATCATCAGCAGGAACATGCCACCGAAGGCCGCGATGGCCGGGTGGGCGTCCGTGACCAGTTGCTTGTAATGGTCCTTCTCGGTCATCGCCAGCTGGACGGCCTCGATGGGCCCGATCTTGGCGCTGATCGCGACGATGACGACGGGGAAGACCAGTCGCATACCGAAGACTGCGATGAGCACGCCGACCGTGAGGAAGATCTTCTGCCAGAAGGCATTCATCTTCTTCAGGATTCCGGCGTTGACCACCGCATTGTCGAAGGACAGCGAGATCTCGAGGATGGACAGGATCGCCACGATTCCGAAAGCGGTCCACCCCCCGTAGAACACCGCTGCGACCAGACCGAGCGCAGTGACTGCGAACGACCAGCCGAAGGTTTTGAGAACCACTGGCACCCCATCGTCTTGTACGGCTTTACGAAACGTTGACCCCGAAGTCTAGAGCGATGCCCCGCAGGCCCGACGCGTACCCCTGCCCTACCGCACGGAACTTCCATTCACCCCCGTACCGGTAGACCTCGCCGAAGATCATCGCGGTCTCGCTGGAGGCGTCCTCGGAGAGGTCGTAGCGGGCCAGTTCCTGGCCGTCCGCCTGATTGACCACGCGGATGAAGGCATTGCTGACCTGGCCGAAGCTCTGCCGGCGGACGTCCGCCTCGTGGATCGAGACCGGGAAGACGATCTTGTCCACGCGCTCCGGGACCTTGGTGAGGTCGATGATGATCGACTCGTCGTCACCCTCGCCCTCACCGGTGAGGTTGTCCCCCGTGTGTTCGACGGATCCCTCGGGGCTCTTCAGGTTGTTGTAGAACACGAAGTACTCGTCCCCGAGGACCCGGCCGTCGCTGCACAGCAGCGCGCTGGCGTCGAGGTCGAAGTCTGCTCCCGTGGTCGAGCGCGCGTCCCATCCGAGCCCGATCAGAACCCGGGTGAGGTTCGGTGCGGCCTTGGAGAGGGAGACATTGCCCCCCTTGGCGAGTGTGACGCCCATGTTGTGGTCCTCCCCGGACGACGGTGTGGCGGTGGGTAAGGCCGGCAAGCCGGAAACAGCCGCGAGCCGCTGCGGCGGTACGACGGCTCTGCGGTACAGCGGGTACAGCGGGTACAGCCGTAAAGCCCGTCCGGCGCCGTACACACAGTGCACGGCGCCGGACGGGTGAACTGCTCTCGGGCTCAGACGTTGACGCCGAAGTCCTGCGCGATGCCGCGCAGGCCGGAGGCGTAACCCTGGCCGATGGCGCGGAACTTCCACTCCGCGCCGTTGCGGTACAGCTCGCCGAAGACCATGGCGGTCTCGGTCGAGGCGTCCTCGGAGAGGTCGTAGCGGGCGAGCTCGCTGTTGTCGGCCTGGTTCACGACGCGGATGTACGCGTTGCGGACCTGGCCGAAGCTCTGCTGGCGGCTCTCGGCCTCGTAGATCGAAACCGGGAAGACGATCTTGGCGACATCGGCCGGGACACCGGCGAGGTTCACCTTGATCGCCTCGTCGTCGCCCTCGCCCTCACCGGTGGTGTTGTCACCGGTGTGCTCGACCGAGCCGTCCGGGCTCTTCAGGTTGTTGAAGAAGACGAAGTTCGAGTCGTTGGCGACCTTGCCCTGGTCGTTGGTCAGGATCGCGCTGGCGTCGAGGTCGAAGTCGACACCGGTGGTGGTGCGAGCATCCCAGCCCAGACCGACGATGACCGCCGTCAGGTTAGGCGCGGCCTTGGTCAGCGAGACGTTGCCGCCCTTGCTGAGGCTGACTCCCACGGGTCCTCCATTGGGTTCTGTGTGGGGCGGGGCCCCGTCGTGCGTTTGCTACCGGATCAACGTTTCGATCCTAGTGACGGGTTCCCGCTTGTAGGCGGGTTTTCGCGGGGAACCGCGAGGACGACTCCCGGCGGCTCCCTGCGAGGGTGCCCTCAGAGGCTGTCGAGGGCCTTGATGTACTCGTTCAGGTCACGGGCGTCGGGCAGCCCGTTGACGACGGTCCAGCGCACCACGCCGTCCTTGTCGATGATGAAGGTGCCGCGAACCGCGCAGCCCTTGTCCTCGTCGAAGACCCCGTACGCGCGGGAGGTCTCCCCGTGCGGCCAGAAGTCCGACAGCAGCGGGTACTCCAGGCCCTCCTGCTCCCCGAAGACCCGCAGGGTCGGCACGGAGTCGTTGGAGACGGCCAGGAGCTGCACGTCGTCGTTCTGGAAGCGCGGCAGCTGGTCGCGCAGCTCGCACAGCTCGCCGGTGCAGACGCCGGTGAAGGCGAACGGGTAGAAGAGCAGCACGACGGCCTTCTCCCCCCGGAAGTCGGAGAGCCGCACGGTGGCGCCGTGGTTGTCCTTGAGTTCGAAGTCCGGGGCCTTTTCGCCGACCTCGATCGCCATGTGTCGCATCCCTTCGTTCCTGCTCGTCCGCGTTGGGCTGTTCGGGTGGTGCCCACCCTATGGCCACAGGGTCCGGCCTGTGGACCCGCAACGCACACACCCCGCCGACCGGGCCGGAACCTGGTGGGCGGGGCGTGTGTCCGCTTGGCTGCGGGCTGGGGATCAGCGCTTCTTGGCGGCCGTCTTGGGCGTCACCAGCTTGGTGGCGGCCCATTCCTTGCCGACGGGGGAGCCCTTGGCCAGCGAGAGGCCGGCGGTCTCTGCGGCTTCCTTGATGTCGCTGGCCTCGACGTAGCCGGGGCGGCCCGTCTTGGGGGTCAGCAGCAGGATCAGTGCGCCGTCCTCGATCAGCTCGGTGGCATCGACCAGTGCGTCCGCCAGATCGCCGTCGTCCTCTCGGAACCACAGCAGCACGGCGTCGGCGACGTCGTCGTAGTCTTCGTCGACGAGTTCGCCGACGAGCTGCTCAACGACGTCACGGAATTCCTGATCGACGTCGTCGTCGTAGCCGATCTCCTGGACCACCTGTTCGGACTGGAAACCCAGCCGGGCGGCCAGGTTCTCCGCGTGGTCCGCGGTCGCGCTCACGGGGTGCCTCCTGCTCATGTTCGGTGAATGTCTTCGGCGGCGCGCGTACGCGCAGCATTGGACGTAGTCCACACGGGCGCGGCGGATCGCGCAAGTACCCGGCCGCCGAGACCGTCGAAACGGTGACGATTGCGGCCGTCTCGCCGCAACTTTCAACCTTCCCGCGTACGTCTCTCGTGATCCATCCCACACCATTCCGGGCCATTCGGCATCGGTTGAGGACTTTCCCACCTGTTCGAGCGGCGAACGGTCTTACGAAGTCGTTGACCGGTCTGGGCGTAGGGTTGGGAATACCCAGCGGTAGAGATGACGATTTCGGCCGGGCGTAAGACCATGGGAGGCGGCGCCCCCCGGTTACGGCCTCAGCACGACTCCCCCGACAGCGAAGGAACAGCGTGGCTTCCGCATCCGATCGCAATCCGATCATCATTGGCGGCCTGCCGAGCCAGGTCCCGGACTTCGATCCGGAGGAGACGCAGGAGTGGCTCGACTCCCTGGACGCCGCCGTCGACGAGCGTGGCCGTGAACGCGCCCGCTACCTGATGCTGCGGCTGATCGAGCGGGCTCGTGAGAAGCGCGTGGCCGTGCCCGAGATGCGCAGCACGGACTACGTCAACACGATCGCGACCAAGGACGAGCCGTTCTTCCCGGGCAACGAGGAGATCGAGCGCAAGGTCCTCAACGCCACCCGCTGGAACGCGGCCGTGATGGTCTCGCGCGCCCAGCGCCCGGGCATCGGGGTGGGCGGCCACATCGCCACGTTCGCCTCCTCCGCCTCCCTGTACGACGTGGGCTTCAACCACTTCTTCCGGGGCAAGGACGAGGGGGACGGCGGCGACCAGATCTTCTTCCAGGGCCACGCCTCGCCCGGTATCTACGCGCGCGCCTACCTCTTGGACCGGCTCTCCGAGCAGCAGCTCGACGCCTTCCGCCAGGAGAAGTCCAAGGCCCCGTACGGCCTGTCGAGCTACCCGCACCCCCGGCTGATGCCGGACTTCTGGGAGTTCCCGACGGTCTCGATGGGCCTCGGCCCGCTCGGTGCGATCTACCAGGCCCGGATGAACCGGTACATGGAGGCGCGCGGGATCGCGGACACCTCCAAGTCCCACGTTTGGGCGTATCTCGGAGACGGCGAGATGGACGAGCCGGAGTCGCTCGGCCAGCTGTCCATCGCCGCCCGCGAGGGCCTCGACAACCTGACCTTCGTCGTCAACTGCAACCTCCAGCGCCTCGACGGCCCGGTGCGCGGCAACGGCAAGATCATCCAGGAGCTGGAGTCGATCTTCCGGGGCGCCGGCTGGAACGTCATCAAGCTGATCTGGGACCGCTCCTGGGACCCGCTGCTGGCCCAGGACCGCGACGGCATCCTGGTCAACAAGATGAACTCCACCCCCGACGGGCAGTTCCAGACGTACGCCACCGAGTCGGGCGCGTACATCCGCGAGCACTTCTTCGGCGGCGACCAGCGGCTGCGCGCGATGGTCGAGAACATGACCGACTACCAGATCCAGCACCTGGGGCGCGGCGGCCACGACCACAAGAAGGTCTACGCGGCCTACGCGGCGGCCAAGGCCCACAAGGGCCAGCCCACGGTGATCCTGGCGCAGACGGTCAAGGGCTGGACCCTCGGCCCGAACTTCGAGGGCCGCAACGCGACGCACCAGATGAAGAAGCTGACGGTCGACGACCTCAAGCGCTTCCGCGACCGCCTGCACATCCCGATCACCGACGCGCAGCTGGAGAGCGGCGCGCCGCCGTACTACCACCCGGGCCGCAATTCGCCCGAGATCCAGTACATGCACGACCAGCGCAGCGCGCACGGCGGTTACGTGCCCACCCGCGTGGTGCGCGCGAAGCCGCTCGAGCTGCCCGACGAGAAGGCCTACGCGGCGGCGAAGAAGGGCTCGGGGCAGCAGTCGATCGCCACCACGATGGCCTTCGTCCGCATCCTGAAGGACCTGATGCGGGACAAGGAGATCGGCAAGCGCTTCGTGCTGATTGCGCCCGACGAGTACCGCACCTTCGGCATGGACGCCTTCTTCCCGAGCGCCAAGATCTACAACCCGCTGGGTCAGCAGTACGAGGCGGTCGACCGCGACCTGCTGCTCGCGTACAAGGAGTCCCCGACCGGCCAGATGCTGCACGACGGCATCTCGGAGGCGGGCTGCACGGCCTCGCTGATCGCCGCGGGTTCGGCGTACGCGACGCACGGCGAGCCGCTGATCCCGGTCTACGTCTTCTACTCGATGTTCGGTTTCCAGCGCACCGGTGACCAGTTCTGGCAGATGGCCGACCAGTTGGCGCGCGGTTTCGTCCTGGGCGCGACGGCCGGCCGGACCACCCTGACGGGTGAGGGGCTCCAGCACGCCGACGGTCACTCCCAGCTGCTGGCGTCGACGAACCCGGGCTGTGTCGCGTACGACCCGGCCTACGGCTACGAGATCGCGCACATCGTCCAGGACGGTCTGCGGCGCATGTACGGGCCGGAGGCGGAGGACGTCTTCTACTACCTGACGGTCTACAACGAGCCGATCCAGCACCCGGCCGAGCCGGCCGACGTCGACGTGGAGGGGATCCTGCGGGGCATCCACCGGGTGTCGCAGGGCACGGAGGGCACCATCGGGGCGCAGATCATGGCCTCGGGCGTGGCGGTTCCGTGGGCGCTGGAGGCGCAGCGGATCCTGGCGGCCGAGTGGAACGTGCGTGCGGACGTCTGGTCGGCGACCTCCTGGAACGAGCTCCGCCGCGAGGCGGTCGAGGTCGAGGAGCACAACCTGCTCCACCCGGAGGAGGAGCAGCGCGTCCCGTACGTGACGCGGAAGCTGTCGGGGGCGGAGGGGCCGTTCGTGGCGGTCTCGGACTGGATGCGGTCCGTCCCGGACCAGATCTCGCGGTGGGTGCCCGGCTCGTACACGTCGCTGGGCGCGGACGGCTTCGGCTTCGCCGACACGCGGGGTGCGGCCCGGCGCTTCTTCCACATCGACGCGCAGTCGGTGGTCCTGGCGACGCTCACCGAGCTCGCCAAGGAGGGCAGGATCGACCGTTCGGTCCTGAAGCAGGCGGTCGACCGCTACCAGCTGCTGGACGTGGCGGCGGCGGACCCCGGCCCGGCGGGCGGCGATGCCTGACGCCTGACGCGGTCCCGCCCGAGTGAGCGCGGACCGCGTCGGAGGAGGTGCCCCCGGCGTCGCCGGGGGCACCTCCTCTTTACTTTTTCCTTACGATGCTCCGTATGAAGGAACCCTCACGTCAGGCGCGGTGGGAGCGGCGGACCCAGACGCCGCTGCTCGTCCTCGCCCTGTGCTTCGCCGCCGCGTACGCCGTGCCGATCGTCGCCCCCGACGCGAGCGCGGAGGTGCACCGGGCGTGCACGCACGCGGAGTGGGCGGTGTGGGGGGCCTTCGCCGCCGACTACCTGGTGCGGCTGGGGCTGGCCCCGGACCGCAGGGTCTTCGTGCGGACCCATTGGCTGGACCTGGCGGCCGTGGTGCTGCCGCTCGTCCAGCCACTGAGGCTGCTCCGGCTGGTCGCCACGCTGCTGCTGGTGGGCCGGCGGGCCCGGATGGCTCCGCAGGTGCGGCTCACGACCTACGTGGCCGGGGCCGTCGTGGGCCTGCTGATGTTCGGCTCGCTGGCCGTGCTGAGCGTGGAGCGCGACGCACCCGACGGGAACATCAAGAACCTGGGCGACGCCGTGTGGTGGTCCTTCACCACCATGACGACGGTCGGGTACGGCGACCACTCCCCCACCACCGGCCTGGGCCGGGTCCTGGCCGTCGGCCTGATGCTCTCGGGCATCGCCCTGCTCGGTGTGGTGACGGCCAACATCGCCGCCTGGTTCATCGCCCGCTTCGAGCGCGACGACCAGGTGGAACGGCTCCAGCTGGCCGCCATCCGGGAATTGCAGGGCGAGGTACGGGCGCTGCGCGCCGAGGTCGCGGCCCTGGCCGGCGCACCGGCGGGCGCCCCCGGGCCGGCGGGACCCGCCGGGCCGGCCGAGCAGCCGGCCGCCCCGGCGCCGCGCGAGGTTACGTCTCCCACACCTTGAACGCCCGCACCTGGTAGGGCGACTGCGGCAGCCAGACCCCGTCACCCGGGTAGGTCTGGAACTCGCCGGTCTCCGCGCACACCGCCGACTGGTACGTGGTCACCGGGCGGCCGGTCCGGTTGGCGAGCGACTGGGCGCTGGTCCCGGCGGGCAGGGCCGTGCAGCTGTTGATCTCCAGGGTGCTGAGCTCGTGGGTCTGCCGGGCGCCCTTGAACTCCGGCTTCGCCCACAGGCACAACTGCCCGGTCGCGCAGGCCCCGAGCGTGGCCGGGCCGGCGGCGTGCGCCGCGCCGGAGGTGCTCGGGATGAGGGCGGTGAGGGCCATGGCGGCTACGGCGAAACTCGTGCTCCACGTACGCATGACGGGTCAACTCCTTGTGGACGGACGGGCCCCGGACCGTTTCCGAAGCTCCGCCGGCACCACGCTGACCTGGGCCGAGGGGCGGGCGGAAGGGGCGGCGGGCGGGTCCACCCTGATAGGCGACAGCCCCGGCGGAACCGGCCGGCGGGGCCTGGGCACCACCGGAGTTGACGCCTCCGACGCGGTCCGCCCCCGCGTCCGCGGCGGCGTTCCCGACCGGAGGCGGCTCCTCCGCGTGCGGCTCGTCCCCGAAAGAGGCGCCGGACGTACCGTCCACGGCGGCGGCTGACCGTGAGTGACAGTGCGCAAAACGGCTCGGCGCTGCAGCCCCCGTGACGCCGGTCACAGATACCCTGACCGCTCACTCAGCGTCAGATCAGCCTCGAGAGGATCCCGCAGTGACGACCGACGAGCGGCCCGCGCCGGCGGGCGGGCTGCGCGAGCGCAGGAAACGGCGCACCCGGGACGCGCTGCTGCGCGCCGCCCTGCTGCTCTTCATCTCCCAGGGGTACGAGCAGACGACCGTCGACGAGATCACCGACGCCGTGGAGGTGTCCCAGCGCACCTTCTTCCGCTACTTCGCCAACAAGGAAGAGGCCGCCTTCGCCGTCCAGGACCTCGTCGAGTCGCACTTCTTCGCCGCGCTGCAGGCCCGCCCGGCCGCGGAGGGCCCCTTCGCGGCCATACGGGGCGCGGTGCTCGCCGCCTGGGACACCCTCGAGGAGGCCATCGCCGAGGTGGTCCCCGTCGAGCTCTACATGCGCAGCTACCAGCTGATCGAGTCCACCCCGGCGCTGCTCGCGGTGCACCTGCGGCGCTGCACCGATCTGGAGGAGCGCATCGCGCGGCTGGTCGCCGCCCGAGAGGGCCTGGACGTGGACGCCGATCCGCGGCCGCGGGTGGCGGTCGCCGCGTTCTCGGGCGTGATGAGGGTCACGGGGCGGCTGTGGGGGCAGGGCCAGGACGCCAGCGTGGCCGCCATCCGGCGCATGACGGAGGCGTACCTCGACCAGATCGGACCGGCCCTGGCCGCCAACTGGCGCGGGGCGCCCGCCCCGGGCCGGATCTGACCGTGCCGGTCGGCGCACCGGTTGCCCGCACCGGACCCGGCGGCCGTACGCCGGCGCGCGCTGCGCACCGTCCCGCGGCCGGCCGTGAGCCCCGTCACCTGGCGTCCCAACGCCGGTACGGGTCTCCTACGCTGGTCCCAGTGAACCTGCCCGGCCTTGCCCCCTCCACCGCCCACGGCGCCGAAACGCGCCCTGCCGCCCTGCGCACCCTGCTCGCGCTCGCGGTGGTCTTCGTCATGCTGGCCATCACCGGCTGGACGGCCGTGCACCGCCCCGAGGGCGGCACCCCGCTGCGGGCCACCGCGCTCGCCGCCTGGGCGCAAGCCCGGATCGACGGCCGCCCCGTGCCGCCCGCGGACGCGCCCGTACGGACGGTGGCCCGCTTCTTCGCGGGCCTCGACGGCGCCCAGCGGGCCCGGCTCGCCGACGGCTACCCCCTGGTGGTGGGCAACCTCGACGGGGCTCCCGTCTCCACCCGCTACCGGGCCAACCTGCGGGGGCTGGAGCAGGCCGGGAAGGTCGAGGAGGAGCGCAGCCGCGACGTCGCGCTGACCCCCGCCGACCGGGCGAACGCCACCCGCCGCGCCCACCGCTTCGCCTCGCTGGCCGAGCCCGGCCGGCAGATCCTCGCCTTCGACCCCACGGGCGGCGGCCTGGTCGCGGAGGTCTTCGGAGACCTCGACCGGGCCCGCCGGGTTTCGGTGATCGTCCCGGGCGTCGACACCGACCTGCTCACCTTCGAGCGCACCCAGCGCCGCTTCACCGCCCCCGTCGGCATGGCCGAGTCCCTGTACGGGGCCCAGCGCGCGGTCGGGCCGGACGGCGGGACGGCGGTCATCGCCTGGGCCGGCTACGTCGCGCCCACCGGGGTGGGCATGGACGCCGCCACCGGCCACATGGCCGTCGACGGAGCCGTCCGGCTGAAGGCGCTGGCGACCTCCCTGCCCGGGGACTCGACCGTGGCGCTGTTCTGCCACAGCTACGGATCGGTGGTGTGCGGGGTCGCCGCGCACGAACTGCCGTACCGCGTGACGGACGTGGTGGTCGCGGGCAGCCCCGGGATGCGCGCGGCGAACGTCGCCGCCCTGCACACCTCGGCCCGGATCTGGGCCACGCGGGACGAGGGCGACTGGATCGCGGACGTACCGCACCTGGAGGTCGGCGGGCTCGGCCACGGGGCCGATCCGGTGTCCCGGGAGTTCGGTGCGCGGCTGGTTTCCTCGGCGACGGCCAAGAGCCACACCGGCTATTTCGCGCCAGGGACCGACTCGTTGGACAACTTCGCCAAAATCGGAACCGGTGCATTCGGTTCCGTTGTCTGTTCGACCGGCGACGACACGTGTCGACGCGGAACTTCCGGGGCAGAGCAGGACTGACGCGCGTAGAGGCCCGGAAAACGGGCTCCGCAACGAGGGGGACGCGCGGGACCGCCGCCCTTTACCATGTGCCGCATGGGTGACGTACTGGCCGGAAACCATGCCGTCTGGGAGTTCGACTCGGACTCGGTGCTCATCCGCTTCACACGGGGGATAAGAACGCCGAGGACGCCGAGGCTCTTTCACGCCCTCGGCTCGCGCCGGATCCCCCTGGAAGCGGTGTCCGAGGTGACCGTGACCGCCGGCAGGCGGGACACGGTGGTACTGCGCGCCGTGCCGCGGCCGGGCGCGGATCCGCTGATGGAGGCCGCCGCGGGCCAGCTGAAGGAAGCGTGCGACCCGTACCGGCTGGTGCTGCCGGGCGAGCGGGCGCCGCGGGCCGCCGCCTTCGCCGATGCGCTGCGCTCCCGCCTCGGGCCGGACGCCGCCGAACCGGCGGGGCGTTTCCTGGTCGCCGCCCCGCCCCCGCCCGTGCACCTGAAGGCGTACGACGCGCGGGTCGGGTTCGACGGCTCCGCCGTCACCTTCCACTGGTCCCGTACGGGCGCGACCAGCACCAAGTGGAAGGCTGGCGACCAGCGGTACGCGCTCTCCGAGGTGACCGGGGTCGAGTGGAGCTCCCCGGAGGGCCCGGACGGCCACCTGCGCCTCCTCGTGCGGGACGGCACCGCCGACCCGCGTCCGGACCACGACCTGGCGTCGGCCGTCTTCGGCGTGGGCTACGGCGCGGTGCACGAATCCCTCCCGTTCGCGGCAGCGGTCCTCGCCGCCCTGCGCGGCCGCACCCCGGTGGCGTCCGTACTCCGGGCCCGCTCGGGGGACGAACGCACGGACGAACGCTCCGGGGACGAACGCCTGCGGCACCTGAGCGAGCTCCACAACGCGGGGGTCCTGACGGACGCCGAGTACGCGGCCCTGCGCGACCGCTGCGCCGCGCAACCGCTGTAGCGGCCGCCGCGGAGTTCAGGACTCGCGGCTCGCCGAGGTGAACGCCATGTCCGGGTAGCGGTCGCCCGCGACCCGGTCGGCGATCGGCTCCAGCAGGGCCAGTTCCGGCTCCGTCAGGGTGATCCGCGTCGCCGCGGCGTTCTCCGCGAGGCGCGATGCCTTGCGGGTGCCCGGGATCGGGATCACGGTCAGCCCGTGCACGGTCGCCCGCTGCTGCACCCAGGCCAGCGCGATCTGCGCCGGGCTCGCCCCGTGCGCCCTGGCGACCTCCCGGACGGGAGCCAGCAGCGCCGCGTTCGCCTTGGCGTTGTCGCCGTTGAACCGGGGCTGGTTGCGCCGGTAGTCCCCCTCGGAGAGGTCCGCCGACGCGTCGGCGAAGGATCCGGTCAGGAAGCCCCGCCCCAAGGGGGAGTACGGCACGAAGGCCACGCCCAGCTCCGCCGCCGCCCCCACCGCGCTGCGCTCCACGTCCCGGCTGAACAGCGACCACTCCGACTGGAGCGCCGCGATCGGGTGGATCGCGTGGGCCTCCCGCAGCTCGTCCCCCGTGACCTCGCTGAGCCCCAGCCGGCGCACCTTGCCCTCCTGCACGAGCTCCGCCATGGTGCCCACCGACTCGGCGAACGGCACGGCCGGGTCACGGCGGTGCATGTAGTAGAGGTCGATGACGTCCACGCCGAGCCGCCGCAGGCTGTCCTCCACCGCGCGGCGGATGTAGGCGCGGTCGTTGCGGATGCCGCGGTAGTGCGGGTCGTCGGTGCGCTCCAGGGCGAACTTCGTCGCCAGGGTGACCTCGTCCCGGTGGGCCGCCACGAAGGGGGCGAGGAACTCCTCGTTGCGCCCGCGCCCGTAGGCGTCCGCGGTGTCGAAGAGGGTGACGCCGGCGGCCAGTGCCGCCTCCAGGGTCGCGCGGGACTCCGTCTCGTCGGCGTCCCCGTAGAACTCGCTCATGCCCATGCAGCCGAGGCCCTGTATCCCTACCAGCGGGCCGCCCTTGCCGAGCTCGACCTGCTCGATGACCGTGCCGTGCGTACCGTGCGCCTGCGTGCCGTGCGTGCCGTGCGTGCCGTGCTCCGTCATTGCCGTGCCTTCCCCGCGACCGTGTTCATCGCAGCCGTTTTGCTCGAATACATGCCGATTTTGTAGTCCAGTACGGCGAGCGCGTCCGTCAGTTCCGTGATCCGCGCCCGCACCTCGTGCCGGGTCCGCTCCAGCAGTTCGCGCCGCTCGCCGACCGTGTGCTCGCCCTCGCGGACCAGTTCGGCGTAGCGGACCATGTCAGCCACCGACATCCCGGTGGAGCGGAGCTTGCCCACGAACTCCAGCCAGTGGAGGTCCTCGTCGCTGAAGCGACGCTGCCCCGAATGGGAGCGGTCCACGTGCGGCATCAGGCCGATCCGCTCGTACCAGCGCAGCGTGTGCTGGGTCAGCCCGGTCCGGGCCTCGACCTCGCTGATGGTGTACCGCGTCTGCGTCAGGCTCAGGCCCTGGCTCTGGCTCATGGGCCCCACGCTAAAACCCTGGAGTGCACTCCAAGCAAGTAGGCTCGGGCCCATGGAGAGCATGGAGGCCGCCAACAGCATGGAAAGCCTGCGGATCATCGAGAGCTGGCCGGTGCCGACCGCCGCGGCGGCCGTCGTGCGCGCCGACGGGAGCCTGGCCGGCTCCCACGGGCCCGTCGGCCACCGCTTCGCCCTCGCCTCGGTCACCAAGCCGCTCGCCGCGTACGCGGCCCTCGTCGCGTACGAGGAGGGGGCGATCGAGCTCGACGAGCCGGCCGGGCCCGAGGGCTCGACGGTCCGTCACCTCCTCGCGCACACCAGCGGCCTGGCCTTCGACGAGCACCGGGTGAGCGCCCCGCCCGGGCAGCGCCGGCTGTACTCGAACGCCGGTTTCGAGGTGCTCGGCGACCACATCGCCAAGGCCACCGGCATCCCCTTCGCGGAGTACCTGCACCAGGCCGTGTGCGAGCCGCTCGGCATGACCGCGACCACCCTGGAGGGCTCGCCCGCCAAGGACGGCGTCTCCACCGTCGCCGACCTCGTACGGTTCGCGGCCGAGCTCCAGGCGCCCCGGCTGCTCGACGTCCGCACGGTCGCCGCGGCCACCTCCGTCGTCCACCCGGGCCTCAAGGGCGTCCTGCCCGGTTACGGCCACCAGTCCCCCAACGACTGGGGGCTCGGCATGGAGATCCGCGACGGCAAGTCCCCGCACTGGACGGGCACCTCGTCCTCGCCCCGCACCTTCGGGCACTTCGGGCAGGCCGGCACCTTCCTGTGGGTGGATCCGGACGCGCGCGCCGCGTGCGTGGCCCTGACGGACCGCGCCTTCGGCCCGTGGGCCGTGGAGGCCTGGACCCCGTTCACCGACGCGGTCCTCGCGGAGCTCAGGACGCGCTAGGGAACTCCCAGATCAGCAGCTCCCCGGGCGATCCGGCGGTGATCACCAGGTCCCGCTCGTCGGTGATCCGCACCGAGTCCCCCGGTCCGAGCTCCTGACCGTCCAGGCGCAGGTCCCCGCGCACCACGTGCAGGTATACGCGCTCCGCCGCCGGTACGGGGACCCGCTCGCCCGCGCCCGGCCGCCGGACGTGCAGCACGGCGCCGGCCGCGGGGACCTCGTAGGGCGTGCCGTCGGTGATGCCCCGGACCACCTCGTACGAGGGGTCTCCCCCCGCGGCCAAAGGCGCGAGCCACATCTGCACGAAGCGCAGCGGCACCTCGCCGTCGTTGCGCTCCACGTGCCGCGCCCCGGATCCGGCGCTGAGCCGCTGTACGTCGCCGGGGCGGACCAGGCCCTTTTCGCCGGTGCTGTCCTGGTGCGTGAGCTCGCCCTCCGCCACCCAGGTCACGATCTCGGTGTGGCTGTGCGGGTGCTCGTCGAATCCGGCGCCGGGCCGCAGCAGTTCCTCGTTGCAGGCCAGGACCGGGCCGAAGCGCAGGTTGTCCGGGTCGTAGGACGCCCCGAAGGAGAAGGCGTGCCGGGTGGTGATCCCGGCGGCCGGATCCCCGCCCTCGTACCGGTCGGCACCGCGACGTACATCAATCATGGGAGCCACCGTAGCCGCCGGACCGGGGCCGGACCCGGGACCGGACTCCGCGCGGGCTTCCCGATAAGGCAGTCTTGTCCCGTGCCCCAACCCGAACGTGAGCATTCCCCCGCGACACACGCCGCGCATCCCGCGCCCGCCCATCCGCACACCGCGACGCTGCGCCGACTGGAGAAGTCCTCCGGCCGGCTCGCGGCGAACGCGATCGCGCGCATGGACGAGACCCTGCCGTGGTACCGGGCGATGCCCCCGGAGAACCGGTCCTGGATCGGCCTGGTCGCGCAGGCCGGCATCGCCGCGTTCACCGAGTGGTTCCGGCACCCGGAGACCCCGCAGGCCATCTCCACCGACGTCTTCGGGACGGCTCCGCGGGAGCTGACCCGGGCGATCACCCTGCGCCAGACCGTCGAGATGGTCCGCACCACGATCGAGGTCATGGAGGCCGCGATCGACGAGGTGGCGGCGCCGGGCGACGAGTCGATCCTGCGCGAGGCCCTGCTGGTGTACGCCCGGGAGATCGCCTTCGCGACGGCCCAGGTGTACGCGCAGGCCGCCGAGGCGCGCGGCGCGTGGGACGCCCGGCTGGAATCCCTCGTCGTGAACGCGGTGCTGTCCGGCGAGGCCGACGAGGGCGCGCTCTCGCGGGCGGCGGCGCTCGGCTGGAACTCCCCGGAGCACGTGTGCGTGGTGCTGGGCACCGCGCCCGAGGGGGACAGCGAGCTGACGGTCGAGGCGATCCGGCGGGCGGCCCGCCACCACAAGCTCCAGGTCCTGACGGGGGTACTCGGGGACCGCCTGGTCGTCATCGCGGGCGGCAGCGACAACCCGATGCAGGTGGCGAAGTCCCTGATCGGGCCGTTCGCGGCCGGTCCGGTGGTGGCCGGCCCGGTGGTGCCCGACCTGCTGAACGCGACCAAGTCTGCGCAGGCGGCGGCCGCCGGACTGAAGGCCTGCACGGCCTGGCAGGACGCCCCGCGGCCCGTGCTGGCGGACGATCTCCTGCCGGAGCGGGCGATCGCCTCCGATCCCGCCGCCAGGGAACAGCTGGTGGAGGAGATCTACAGACCGCTGGAGGAAGCGGGCTCCGCGCTGCTGGAGACGCTGAGTGTCTATCTGGAACAGGCGAGCAGCCTCGAAGGGGCGGCGCGGATGCTGTTCGTGCACCCCAACACGGTGCGCTACCGGCTGCGACGTGTGACCGACGTCACCGGCTGGTCACCTTCCGATGTCCGCTCCGCGTTCACGCTGCGGATCGCCCTGATTCTGGGGCGTCTGGCCGACGGCGATCCCCAGTCCTAGACTTTTGTCGGACATCAACAATTACCCCGACCGTTCTTGGTCCCTGTCCCCACGGGCGGCAGGGACCATCCACAAGAGAGAGTGTGAGGGTGCTCGTACTCGTCGCTCCCGGCCAAGGCGCTCAGACGCCTGGCTTCCTGACTCCCTGGCTCGACCTCCCCGGCGCCCGTGACCGCGTCCAGGGCTGGTCCGACGCCATCGGGCTCGACCTCGCCCACTACGGCACGAAGGCCGACGCGGACGAGATCCGCGACACGGCCGTGGCCCAGCCGCTGCTGGTCGCCGCCGGTCTCCTGTCCGCCGGCGCTCTGGGCGCCCGTACGGCCTTCGGTGCCGTCGCGGGCCACAGCGTCGGTGAGATCACCGCCGCCGCGTACGCGGGCGTGCTCTCCGAGACCGACGCCCTGACGTTCGTCCGTACGCGCGGTCTGGCCATGGCCGAGGCCGCCGCCGTCACCGAGACCGGCATGGCCGCCGTCCTCGGCGGTGAAACGGACGTGGTCGTCGCCCACTTGGAGAAGCTGGGCCTGACGCCCGCCAACATCAACGGCGCCGGTCAGATCGTGGCCGCCGGCACCATGGCGCAGATCGACGCGCTGGTCGCCGACAAGCCCGAAGGCTCCATGAAGGTCGTCGCCCTCAAGGTCGCGGGCGCCTTCCACACGCACCACATGGCCCCGGCGGTTTCCACGCTGGAGAAGGCCGCCGCGGACCTGTCCCCGGCGGACCCGGCCCTAACGTACGTGTCGAACAAGGACGGCCACGCTGTCACCACGGGCGCCGACGTCGTCGCCCGCCTGGTGGGCCAGGTCGCGAACCCGGTCCGCTGGGACCTCTGCATGGAGACGTTCGCCGAGCTGGGCGTCACGGGGATCATCGAACTGTCCCCCGGCGGCACCCTGACGGGTCTGGCCAAGCGCGCGCTGAAGGGCGTACCGAGCGTGGCTCTGAAGACCCCGGACGATCTCGACAAGGCCGCGGCGCTCGTCGCCGAGCAGACGGCCTGAGAGAAGGAGCCCACAGAGCATGTCCAAGATCAAGCCGGCCAAGGGCTCCCCGTACGCCCGCATTCTCGGCGTCGGCGGCTACCGTCCGACGCGCGTGGTGCCCAACGAGGTCATCCTCGAAACGATCGACTCGTCCGACGAGTGGATCCGCTCCCGCTCCGGTATCGCGACCCGGCACTGGGCCTCGCCCGAGGAGACCGTCGCCGCGATGTCGGTGGAGGCCTCGGGCAAGGCGCTGGCCGATGCCGGCGTCTCCCCCGAGCAGATCGGTGCGGTGATCGTCTCGACGGTCTCGCACTTCAAGCAGACCCCGGCCGTCGCGACCGAGATCGCGCACCGGATCGGTGCGGGCAAGCCCGCCGCCTTCGACATCTCCGCGGGCTGCGCCGGTTTCGGTTACGGCCTGACCCTGGCCAAGGGCATGGTGGTGGAGGGGTCCGCCGAGTACGTCCTCGTCATCGGCGTGGAGCGGCTCTCGGACCTGACCGACCTGGAGGACCGCGCGACGGCCTTCCTGTTCGGCGACGGCGCCGGCGCCGTGGTCGTCGGGCCCTCGAGCGAGCCGGCCATCGGCCCCACGGTGTGGGGTTCGGAGGGCGACAAGTCCGAGACGATCAAGCAGACCGTCCCGTGGGACGAGTACCGCACCGGCGACACCGCCGAAAAGTTCCCGGCCATCACGCAGGAGGGTCAGGCGGTCTTCCGCTGGGCCGTCTTCGAGATGGCCAAGGTGGCCCAGCAGGCGCTCGATGCCGCCGGGATCACCGCGGAAGACCTGGACGTCTTCATTCCGCACCAGGCAAACATGCGGATCATCGACTCGATGGTGAAGACTCTGAAGCTGCCGGAGCACGTCACGGTCGCCCGTGACGTGGAGACCACCGGCAACACCTCGGCCGCCTCGATTCCGCTCGCTATGGAGCGGCTCCTGGCGACCGGTGCGGCGAAGAGCGGCGACACCGCGCTCGTCATCGGCTTCGGGGCGGGACTCGTCTACGCCGCGACGGTCGTTACCCTCCCCTAGGGCCGGACTCCGCTTTCCCGGCCCGCATACCAGTTACCCAGAGAAGGAGCGCCACATGGCCGCCACGCAGGAAGAGATCGTCGAGGGTCTCGCCGAGATCGTCAACGAGATCGCCGGCATCCCCGTCGAGGACGTCGAGATCGACAAGTCCTTCACGGACGACCTGGACGTCGACTCGCTGTCCATGGTCGAGGTCGTCGTCGCCGCCGAAGAGCGCTTCGACGTCAAGATCCCGGACGAGGACGTCAAGAACCTCAAGACGGTCGGCGACGCCGCGAGCTACATCCTGAAGCACCAGGCCTGAGCCTGACGAGCGTTTGTCGCCACCCGGCGGTGGCGCCGTGAAAATTCAGCACCCTCTGAGACGTGGAGAAAGAATTCCTGTGAGCCCGACCAATCGCACCGTGGTCGTCACCGGTATCGGCGCAACCACTCCGCTGGGTGGCGACAGCGCTTCGACCTGGGAAGGTCTGCTCGCCGGCCGCTCCGGCGTGAAGCCCCTGGAGGGCGAGCGCTTCGCCGACCTCCCGGTTCGTATCGCCGCTCTGGCCGCCGTGGACCCGAACGAGGTCCTGCCGCGGCCGCTGGCCCGCAAGCTCGACCGCTCGGCGCAGTTCGCCGTCATCGCCGCCCGCGAGGCGTGGGCCGACGCCGGCTACACCGCCGCGGCGGGTGAGGACGGCGGTGTCGCCCCCGAGCGTCTGGGCACCGTGATCGCCTCCGGCATCGGCGGTGTCACCACCCTGCTCGACCAGTACGACGTACTGAAGGAGAAGGGTGTGCGCCGGGTTTCCCCGCACACCGTTCCCATGCTCATGCCCAACGGCCCGTCCGCCAACGTAGGCCTGGAGATCAACGCCCAGGCGGGCGTGCACACGCCCGTCAGCGCCTGCGCGTCCGGCGCCGAGGCCATCGGCTACGCCGTCGAGATGATCCGCACCGGCCGTGCCGACGTGGTCGTCGCGGGCGGCACCGAGGCGGCGATCCACCCGCTGCCGATCGCCGCGTTCGCCAACATGATGGCGATGTCCAAGAACAACGAGAACCCCGAGCAGGCCTCCCGCCCGTACGACAAGGCCCGTGACGGCTTCGTCCTGGGCGAGGGCGCGGGCGTCATCGTCCTGGAGTCCGCCGAGCACGCCGCCGCGCGCGGTGCCCGGGTCTACTGCGAGGTGCTGGGCCAGGGTCTGTCCGCAGACAGCCACCACATCGCGCAGCCGGAGCCGACCGGCCGCGGGGTCGCGGCCGCCGTGCAGAACCTGCTCGACAACACGGGCCTCGACCCGGCCGAGCTGGTCCACCTGAACGCGCACGCCACGTCCACCCCGCAGGGTGACACGGCCGAGCTGAAGGCCCTGCGCAAGGTGCTGGGCGACGACCTCGACCACATCGCGATCTCCGCGACCAAGTCGATGACCGGTCACCTGCTGGGTGGCGCGGGCGGCATCGAGACCGTCGCGACCGTGCTGGCCCTGTACAACCGGCTGGCGCCGCCGACGATCAACCTCGACGACATCGACGAGGACATCGACGCGGACATCGTCCGGGGCGAGCCGCGCAAGCTGCCGGCCGACGGCCCGATCTCCGCGATCAACAACTCCTTCGGCTTCGGCGGCCACAACGTGACCCTGGCGTTCCGTACTGTTTGATGCGCCTAAACCGGCGCCGCTCTCGCGGACGGGGTTGCTCGCCGTTGGGGTTGCTCAATTGCTGGTTGCGGTGCCCGTCGGCGAAGACCACGACAAGAAGGCCCATCCGGATCCCCCGGATGGGCCTTCTTCGTGCGCCGGCGCTAGACCACTTGGTGGAGCCAGCGGACCGGGGCGCCCTCGCCCGCGTAGCGGAAGGGCTCCAGTTCGTCGTCCCACGGTTTGCCGAGCAGTTTGGCGATCTCCGCCTCCAGGTCGGTCTCGCCGCGCGCGGACCGGGCGAGGGCGGCGCGCAGCCGGTCCTCCGGGACCAGGATGTCGCCGTGCATGCCGGTGACGGCGTGGAAGATGCCCAGCTCCGGAGTGGAGCTGTAGCGCTCCCCCTCGGCGGTCGGGCAGGGTTCGGCGGTCACCTCGAAGCGCAGCAGGTGCCAGCCCCGCAGGGCGGAGGCGAGCTTCGAGGCGGTGCCCGGTTCGGCCTGCCAGGAGAACTCGGCTCTCCAGGTGCCCGGGGAGGCGGGCTGTCTGATCCAGTCGAGGTTCACCCGCACCCCGAGCACGCCCGCAACCGCCCATTCCACGTGCGGGCAGAGCGCGCGCGGTGCGGAGTGCACGTACAGAACTCCACGTGTCGTCACCGGGACCTCCAGTGTGGGACGAGGTCGGGAATAAACTCCAGAAAACGGACAGTATGTGACGTGATGTAATGTAACGGAAATTATTTGACATTGCGCAACGGGACCTGCGGCCGAAACGCCACGGGAAAAAGCTACCGTGAGTCAGGGGTCATGGTGTGACGTACGGTCGCTCCGAGGCCCGTAAACACAGAGCTTTCACTCAGCAGGACCCCCCGAAGGATGTGGGGGCGTCAAGGAGGGGACCATCCCGATGCGCACCACCGCTGCGCGCCGCCGTGCGCGCCGGACCCTCGCGGGAGCGGGAGCGGCGGCCGTGCTGCTGGCCGGGACGGTGGCAGGATGCGGGCCGGGCGGGTCGAGCGGCGCGGGGGACCGCGGGGCGCAGGCCGTCGCGCCGCGCTGGAACACCGCGCCCGCCTCGATCGCGGCCGTGGGCGACTCCATCACGCGGGGTTTCGACGCCTGTTCGGTCCTCGCCGACTGCCCGGAGGTTTCCTGGGCCACCGGCAGCGACCCGGAGGTCCACTCCCTCGCGGTGCGGCTCCTCGGGGACGCGGAGGCCCCGGCCCGCAGCTGGAACTACGCGGCGACCGGCTCGCGGA
This sequence comes from Streptomyces sp. NPDC088762, assembly GCF_044750905.1. NCBI lineage: Bacteria > Bacillati > Actinomycetota > Actinomycetes > Kitasatosporales > Streptomycetaceae > Streptomyces > Streptomyces sp. NPDC088762. The sequence continues at coordinate 16,191 of NZ_JBIVKT010000010.1, read as the reverse complement.
TGGCCGACCTGCCGGGGCAGCTGGCCGAGGCGGCCGTGCACAAGCCCGACCTGGTCACGGTGATGGTGGGCTCGAACGACGCCTGCCGGCCCACGACTTCGTCGATGACGCCGGTGGCGGAGTTCCGGGCCGGTTTCGAAAAGGCCCTCGCGGGCCTGCGGTCCGCCTCCCCCGCCTCCCAGGTCTACGTCTCCAGCATTCCCGACCTCCAGCGGCTGTGGGAGCAGGGCAAGGACAGCCCGATGATCCGTCAGGTGTGGAAGCTGGGCATCTGCCAGTCGATGCTCGCCGATCCGCTGTCCGCGGTCTCGGGGGCGACGGCCCGGCGCGAGCAGGTGCGGGCGCGGGTGGTCGAGTACAACGAGGTGCTCCGCGAGGTGTGCGCGAAGGACGCGCTGTGCCGCTACGACGGCGGCGCGGTCTTCCAGTACCCCTTCGCGGCCGATCAGTTGAGCCGCTGGGACTGGTTCCATCCGGGCAAGGAAGGGCAGGCGCGGCTGGCGGAACTGGCACACCGCCAGGTGACGGCGGCGCAGCCGCCGCGTTGACGCCGCGCGGGGCCGGTGGGCAGGGGGCGGGTGTCAGGGCCCGCCCCCTGCCCGGTCTTTTTATTGAGCCCAGCGGGGGTGATTTCCGGCCATTCCCGTTGTTACGGTGCGTTACGGCATGTCGAGCGTCGCCGTGAGCCGCGCCCGGCCGTGCGCGCGGCTGGCCCGGACCTCGTAGGAGCCGCCGATCCGCCGCCAGCCGTGGGTCTCCTCGTCCCAGACCTCGAAGGCCCGGGCGGGCAGGGCGATCTCGGTCTCGACGCTCTCGCCGGGGCCCGCCTCGACGCCCGCGAAGCCGGCCAGCCAGCTCGCCGGGCGTTGCGCGGCGTCGGCGACGGGGGCCAGGTAGATCTGGACGACCTCGCGGCCGGGCCGGGTGCCGGTGTTGGTGACGCGGACCCTGGCCGTCGTGCCGGTGACCTCCAGGGAGTCGTAGGTCCAGTCGGTGTAGCCCAGGCCGTGCCCGAAGGGGAAGGCGGGCGCGATGCCCTGCGCCTCGTACGCCCGGTAGCCGATGAACAGTCCCTCGCCGTACTCCAGGCGCCCCTCGGTGGGGACGACCTCGGTGACGGGCGCGTCGGCGAACCGCGCGGGCCAGGTGGTGGGCAGCCGCCCGCCCGGCTCCGTCCCACCGAGGAGTACGTCGGCCAGCGCGGCCCCGCCCTCCTGCCCGGGGAACCAGGTCAGCAGCACCGCGGCGACCTCCTCGCGCCACGGGAGCTCCACCGGGGAACCGGCGTTGACCACGACCACGGTGTTCGGATTGGCGGCGGCGACGGCGCGGACCAGGTCGTCCTGGCGGCCCGGGAGGGCGAGGTCGCGGCGGTCGAAGCCCTCGGACTCCACGCGCTCGGTCGTGGCAACGACCACGACGGCCGTCTCCGCGGCGCGGGCGGCCTCCACGGCCTCGGCGATCAGCTCGTCGGGATCGCGCCTCGGGCCGAGGTGGAGCAGCGAGAACATGATCGCCTTGAGCGGCAGCGCGGTCATGTCCGGGACGTGGAAGGTCAGCGAGACCTCGACGGGCTCCCCCTCCGTGAGGACGGTCCGGGCGCGCTCGCTGGGGGCGCCGAAGAAGGCCTCGAAGGGGTCGGCCTCGTCGCCCATCTCCTGGACGCCCTCCCAGAGGGTCTCGCCGCCGACGGCGAGGGCGAAGGCACCCAGCCCCCGGGTGCCGAAGGCGTGCTCGCCGCTCTCGCGCGGCAGGAACGTGCCGGTGACCTCGATGCTCGCCATGGTCTCGTACGTGACGCCCGCGGGCAGGTCGTCACCGATCCACTGCACCTGGCCGGTCGGCAGGCTGCCTTCGCCGAGGACCGCGCCGGAGGCGTCACGGCAGACGGCGCGCAGCTCGAAGCCCTTGTCGGCGGGGGCCGGTTCGTCGGAGGGGTCGGCTCCGACGGTGAAGGTCAGGGACCCTTCCGGGAGCGCGGCGGTGAGGCCGTCGAGGGGGGAGACGATCCGCTCGGGGAAGACGGTGGCGGAGCCGCCACCGAGGACCCGGGCATCGCGGGCGGCGGCGCCGATGAGGGCCACGGTGCCGGCGGTGGCGTCGAGGGGCAGGGCGCCGTTCTCGTTGCGGAGGAGGACGAAGCCGCGCGCGGCGAGTTCGCGGGCCAGCGCCTGCCCGTCGATCGGGGCCGGGACCTGTGCGACCACGGCCGGGGCGCCCTCCAGGGCGCCGACGCGGGCGGCGAGGCGCAGGACGTTGCGCACGGCCTCGTCGACGGCGGACTCGGGGACCTCGCCCGCGCGGACCGCCTCGGCGAGGGCGGGCCCGTAGACGGTCTGCGGGCCCGGCATGGCCACGTCGAGGCCGCCCAGGATGTCCCCGGTGGTGGACCGGGCGGCCATCCAGTCGGAGACGTTGTACCCGTCGAAGCCCCACTCGCCGCGCAGGACCTCGTTGACCAGGTGGTGGTGCTCGGTCATCGTCGTGCCGTTGACCCGGTTGTAGGCGGTCATGATGCCCCAGGGGCGGGCGCCCGCGACGATGGCCTCGAAGGGCGCCAGGTACAGCTCGCGCAGCGGGCGGGGTGCGATGACGCTGTCGACGGTGAACCGCTCGGTCTCGGCGTCGTTGCCCACGAAGTGCTTGACGGTGGTGCCGACCCCGCCGTCCTGGACGCCGTTCACGTAGCCGCTGCCGATGGCGCCGGTGAGGTACGGGTCCTCGGAGTAGCACTCGAAGTGGCGGCCGCCCAGCGGGGAACGGTGCAGGTTCACGGTGGGCGCGAGGAGGACGTGGACTCCCTTGCGGCGGGCCTCCTGGGCGAGGAGCCGGCCGGCGCGGCGGGCGAGGGCCGGGTCCCAGGCGGCGGCGAGCGCGGTCGGGGAGGGCAGGGCGATGGACGGGTCGTCGGCGGTCCAGCGCACGCCGCGCACCCCGATGGGGCCGTCGGACATGACCAGGGACTTCAATCCGATTTCGGGGAGCGCGGGCAGCGACCACATGTCCTGGCCGGCCAGCAGCCGGGCCTTGGTGTCGAGATCGAGCTTGCCGAGCGCCACTTCGACGACGCTGGTGCGGACCTGATCGGCATCGGTCACGGCCGTGCCTCCTCGTTGAGTGCGGTGGAGCGGTGCGGTGACCCCATCGTGGACCCGTTGCCTGTAGAGCGGTAGGGTTCGTAATCCGTTCGTGATGATCCGATGCCGTACGGTCTGCTGGAGCGTTCGAGTGGAAGGGGTGCCGGGGGCGATGGCCAGGGCGAGGAGCGAGGAGCGGCGCGGGGAGATCGTCCGCGCGGCCCTCGAGGTGATCGCGGAACGCGGCTACCGGGGCGCGTCCCTGGGCACGGTCGCCGAGCGCGTGGGCCTGACCCAGCAGGGTCTGCTGCACTACTTCCCGACCAAGGAGGCCCTGCTGGTCGCGGTCCTGGAGGAGCGCGACCGCTGGGACACGGGCGGCGGCTCGCGCGCCTCGGCGGACGCCTGGCGGCTGGACCTGCTGGCCTCGCTGGTGGAGTACAACGCCATGCGCCCGGGCGTCGTGCAGACCTTCTCCGCCCTGCTCGGCGAGAGCGTCACCGACGGGCATCCGGCGCGGGAGTTCTTCACCGAGCGCTACGCCCAGGTCCGCGGGGAGATGGCGGCGGTGCTGCGTGCCGAGTTCGGCGAGCGCCTCCCCTCGGGGCTCACCCCGGAGCAGGCCGCCCCGCTGCTGACCGCGGTCATGGACGGCCTCCAGTACCAGTGGCTGCTCGCCCCGGAGTCGGTGGACATGCCGGCGGCGTTCCGCTCCTTCCTGACGCTGCTGCGCGGGCCGGCCACCCGCCCCTGACCGGCACCGGACCTGCGGATACCTTGATCGACGGTACGAACCGACAGACGAGGGACGGCAGGTCGCATGCGCGGGTCCGCACTGATGAAGACAACCGCCGGGGTGGCGACGGCGCTGATCCTGGCCGCCGCGTTCGTTGCGCCCTCGGCCGTGGCCGGCGAGGCCGTTGACCGCGCCGGTGCGCCGGCCACGCTCGAATGGCCCGAGGCCGGGGTCGCCGTGGCGAAGAACCTCCAGGTCATGTCCTGGAACATGTGCGGCTCGCAGCGCTCCACGTGGCACTGCGAGGGCACCGGCACGCCGCAGCAGAAGATCGACGTGGTCAAGTACCACGTCCAGAACAACTACGTCCACGCCGCGCTGCTCCAGGAGGTGTGCGAGGACGACCTCACCGAGCTGATGGCCCAGCTGGGTCCCGGCTGGACCAAGAGCTTCACCCCGTACCAGTGGTCGCAGGGAGCGGCCGGGAAGTGGAACAGCCGCTGCGGTGAGGACACCGGGCGCGCGGACCGCATCGGGACGGCGATCGTGCTCAAGGGCCAGATGGCGGACGCCCGGGAGTACGCGACGACGCAGCCGTACGTCGGCCAGCAGCGGCCGTTCCAGTGCGCGACGGCGGTGTACTGGAACGTCCGGCTGTGCAACGTCCACACCTCGCCCCTGGGCAGCAACCCGGACCACCCCGACTGGGACTACCGCGACGACCAGCTCGCGGAGATCAAGGCCATCGTGAACACCTTCCCCAGGACGCTCTTCGGCGGGGACTTCAACTCGCTGCCCCCGGACGACCCGAACAACAAGGACGCCTGGGTGTGGCCCGCCGGTCTCTACTCCACCGGCCCCGGCACCGAGGGCTACCAGGAGTGCGACCAGACGGGCGCCTCACGCACCGGCAGGCCCACCCACGACTCCGGCAGGAAGATCGACTACCTGTTCGGCAGCGAGACCCGGCGCTGGTGCGCGGTGGCCGACTCGGCGTTCTCCGACCACCACGTCCTGATCGAGTCGGTGGCCGTCCCCGCCTGACGGTCCGAAGGGCGGTTTCCGGCAGGCCGTCGGCCCCTGGCATGCTGGGCCCGGTGAAGATCGCCGCAGCCCAGCTGACCTGCCTTCCCGCCGATGTGCCCGCCAACGCCGCACGGGCCGCCGCCCTTGCCGTGCGGGCCCGGGCGGAGGGCGCCGAGCTGGTGGTGTTCCCCGAGTTCACGCTCACCGGCTACGAGTTGGCGGCCCTGGCCGCCGATCCCGGGCTGTGGACCGGCGCGGACGACCCCCGTCTGGACCCGCTGCGCTCGGCGGGCGTCGCCACCGCGGTCAACGTCGCGCTGCCCGGCGCCGGCCCCCGGCCCCTCATCGCCACGCTGGTGTACGGCGCGGACGGCACGCACCTGACCACGTACGCGAAGCAGCACCTCTTCCGGCACGAGCAGGACCTCTTCGAGCCCGGCGCGGGCGACGGCCGGTTCGAACTCGGCGGGATCCGCTTCTCGTTGGGCATCTGCTACGACAACCACTTCCCCGAGCTCCCGGGCCGGGGCGCGGCCGACGGCTGCCGGGTCCACCTCGCGAGCTCCCTGTACGGGACGGGCGACGGGATCGGCGAGCGCGCCACCGTGCATCCGGGGATCGCGAGGGAGCACGGCGTGTACGTGGTCCTCGCCAACCACGTCGGCCCCGCGGGCCCGTGGACCGGCTGCGGTGGCGCGGCCGTGTGGGCCCCGGGCGGCGCCCTGCTGGCCGAGGCGGACGACCGTACCCCCGGCGTGGCGCTGGCCTCGGTGTGATGGGGTGGCCGGCATGACGACCGACTTCGAGACGATCACGGTTCCCGAACACCTCCACGGATATCCGGGGGTGGCCTTCGGCGGCTACGTGGCGGGCGTACTGGCCGGGCGGGCCGCCGCGCAGGACGTACGGGTGGACTTCCGCCGGCCCGTGCCGACCGGGGCGCCGGTCCGGCTCGCCGCGACCCCCGACGGCGGCTGCGCGCTGACGGACGGCGAGCTGCTGCTGGCCGCCGCGGTCCCCGCCGCATTCGTCCCGCAGGTGCCCGCCGCCCCGTCCTGGGAGCAGGCGCGAGCGGCCGCCGAGGCCTACCGCGCGGCCCCGCCGGACGGGCAGACCGACTGTTTCGGCTGCGGCCTGGACCGCACCCCCGCGACCGGGCTGCGCCAGCACTGCGGCCGGGTACCGGGCCGCGATCTGGTCGCCACCGCCTGGACCCCCGGAGCGGAACTCGCGGGCCCGGACGGGCTGCTTCCGCCGGAGCTGGTGTGGGGCGCCCTGGACTGCCCCGGGAACGCCGCCGGGCGCCTGCTCGACGACCGGCCGGCCGGTGCGGTCACGGCCGCGCTGGCCGCCCGGCTGGTGCGACCGGTGCCGGTGGGCGAAGGGCTCGTCTCGTACGCGTGGATGCTGGCCACGGAGGGCCGCAAGTACCGCGTGGGCACGGCCCTGGCCACCGCCACGGGCGAACTCTGCGCGGCCGCCGAGGCCCTGTGGGTGGTCCCGCGCGTGCCGTGACCGGAGGCGCTCAGTCCTGAGGCGCTCTGTCCTGAGGCGCTCTGTCCTGAGGCGCTCTGTCCTGAGTGCTATGCCGTGTCGGGCAGGAGGTGCTTGGTGCCCCACTCCCCCAGCGCCTCCAGGGCCGTGTTCAGCTCCTCGCCCAGCGGGGTCAACGAGTACTCGACGCGCGGCGGGACCTCCTGGTACACCTCGCGGTGGACGATGCCGTCGGTCTCGAGCTCGCGCAGCTGGGCGGCGAGCACCTTCTCCGAGACGCCCGGGACCAGCCGGCGCAGTTCACCGAAGCGGCGCGGGCACTGGGCCAACTCCCACAGGACCGAGACCTTCCACTTCCCGTCGATCACGGACATCGCCGCGGCGAGCCCGCAGTGATCCGCACCGGGCCTCTGTGCCACCGACATCGCGCACCCCTCCCACCTGCTCGCTCACCTTGGGGTAACCAAACCCCCACTCCAAAGTGCGTACGTGAGCCCTTCATTGAGCTGCCACCAGGCTAGACGTCAGGACCGGCGGCGCACCGCAGAACCGCCCTCCCCCGCTGAAGCAGCGGTCAAGCGGTGGTCAGGAGTACGCGGGAGGCGGCGGCCCGAACCCGCCGGCCACGGTCTCACCGGCCGGAGCCTCCTCGGGCCGGAGCAGGTCCCGCGCCATCAGCGTGGCCCCCGCCACCGCGCCCGGCATCAGGAACACCGCGACCAGCGGGATCAGGAACGCCAGGGCCAGCGGCACCCCGAAGCCGAGCACCAGCAGCCGCCGCGACCGCATCAGCGCCAGCTGCTCGGGCAGCTCCACCTTGCGCCGCTGCAGGGCGACGGAGGTGAGCTCCTGGGTCAGGAAGTACCCGGTGACGCAGAACCCGAGCACCGGAACCACGGTCTGCCCGACCACCGGGAGGAAGCCGAGGACGAACAGCAGGATCCCGCACAGCAGCACCCGGCCGAGCACCTTCAGGCTGTCGCGCGCCGAGATCCACAGCTCCCGCCAGAACGGCAGACCGGACTCGGGGACCTCGCCGCCCTCGCTGCGGTCGACCTGCTCCGAGAGGGACTCGTAGAACGGCTGGCCGATGAGCAGGGTCACGGCGGTGAAGGTGACGACGGCGAGGAAGAGGCCGAGGCAGAAGACCAGCGCGGTCAGGAAGCCGCGGAAGAGACCGGTCCACGGCGAGGACCAGCCGTCGGCGAAGGGCGTGGCCCAGGTGGCCAGGTCGTCGGCGCCGTAGCCGAGCCCGGTCAGCGCCCCGGCGTAGAGGACGAGGGACACCAGCCCGGGCAGCAGCCCGAAGCCCAGCCACCGGCCGTGGCCGACCACCCACCGCTGACCGGCCAGCAGATACCGGAAACCCCCCGCAAGATCACGCATGGCGCCAGTCTACGGCGAAGGCCGCACCCCGGTTCCGGGGTGCGGCCTTCGCTGAGCGGTGCCGGATCAGACGGCGAGCTCGACGGTGATGTTGCCGCGGGTCGCCTTGGAGTACGGGCAGACCTGGTGGGCCTTCTCGATGAGGTCCTTGGCGGTGGCGGCGTCCACGTTCGGGATCACGGCGGAGATCTTGACGATCAGGCCGAAGCCCTCGTCGTTCTTGCCGATGCCGACCTCGGCGGTGACGGTGGAGCCGGATATGTCGGCGTTCTCGTTCTTGGCGACGACGCCCAGGGCGCCCTGGAAGCAGGCGCTGTAGCCGGCGGCGAACAGCTGCTCCGGGTTGGTGCCGGCGCCGCTGCCGCCGAGCTCCTTCGGCGGGTTCACGACGACCTCGAGCTGGCCGTCGTTGGTGGCGACGCGGCCGTCACGGCCGTTCTCGGCGGTGGCAACAGCGGTGTACGCGACGTCGGACTGCTGGATGGACATGTAGAGAAATCCTCCTGGTAATCGCCGCGACTCGCGCCCACGGTCACGACGGCGTGGGATGAGCCTAACCGGTGAAAGAAACGATCATCTTTCCGGTGTTCTCACCGCGCATCAGACCGAGGAAGGCGGAGGCCGCGTTCTCGACGCCCTCGACGACCGTCTCGTCGTAGCGCAGCTCGCCGGAGCGCAGCCAGCCGGCCACGTCCTGGACGAACTGCTGCTGGAGGCCGGCGTGGTCGTTGACGAGGATGCCCTGGAGGCGCAGCCGCTTGCCGATGACCTGGACCAGGTTGCGCGGGCCGGGGGCGGCCTCGGTGTCGTTGTAGTGGGCGATCGCGCCGCAGAGGGTGGCCCGGCCGTTCACGTTCATGGAGGAGATCGCGGCCTCCAGGTGCTCGCCGCCGACGTTGTCGAAGTAGACGTCGACGCCCTGGGGGGCGGAGTCGCGCAGCTGCTCGCCGACGGGGCCGTTCTTGTAGTTGAAGGCGGCGTCGAAACCGTACTTCTCCGTGAGGAGCGTCACCTTCTCGTCGGAGCCGGCGGAGCCGATCACCCGGGAGGCGCCCTTGATCTTCGCGAACTGGCCGACGAGGCTGCCGACCGCACCGGCCGCGCCGGAGACGAAGACGGAGTCGCCCTCCTTGAAGGAGGCGACCTCGAAGAGCCCGGCGTAGGCGGTCAGGCCCGGCATGCCGAGGACGCCGAGGTAGGCGGAGAGCGGGGCGAGCGAGGCGTCCACCTTGGTGGCGTGCTTCGCGTCCAGCTCCGCGTACTCGCGCCAGCCCAGGCCGTGCAGGACGTGGTCGCCGACCTCGAAGCCCTCGGCGGCGGAGGCGACGATCTCGCCGACCGCGCCGCCGTCCATCGGCTGGTCGAGCTGGAAGGGGGGTATGTACGACTTCACGTCGTTCATCCGGCCGCGCATGTACGGGTCCACGGACATGTGGAGGTTGCGTACGAGGATCCGGCCCGCGGCGGGCTCGGCGGACACCGGCACCTCGCGCAGGGCGAAGTCCTCGGCGACGGGCCAGCCCTGCGGGCGACGGACGAGGTGCCACTCGCGGCTGATGGCGGGAATCTCGGACATGCGGCGCTCCTGGTAAGAACGAAATTGCTTCACTAGGTGAAACAACCATGCGCCTGGATATTTCATGTTGTCAAGTAAATGGGTACTCTGGATCCATGCCCAGTCGTCGCGCAGACCCAGTGACCCTTGAGGTCGTCGAGCTCATCGGCGACGTCGTGGCCCGTTACCACATGGAGTACGAGAACGCGGCCGCCAGCCACCAGCTCACGGGCGCCCAGGCCCGCGTGCTGAACCTGCTGGCGCTGGAGCCGCTGCCGATGCGCCGGATCGCCCAGAAGCTCCGCTGCGAACCGTCGAACGTGACCGGCATCATCGACCGGCTGGAGAGCCGGGGCCTGGTCGAGCGCCGCCCGGACCCGGCCGACCGCCGGGTCAAGCTGGCCGCCCCCACCGAGGAGGGCGTACAGACCGCGGACCGGCTGCGCGAGTCGCTGGACTTCGCGCGCGAGCCGCTGGCCGGACTGTCCACGGCCGAGCGGGCGGTCCTGCGGGACCTGCTCAAGCGGATGCTGGGCGGCTAGGACGCCTGACCGGCCCCTACCAGCACCTCCAGCCGAGAAAGCCGCAGTCCTCGGTCGGCGTGGGGGTCGGCGCGGGCGACGTGGCGACCGGGGGCGGCGGCGTGCCACCAGTGGCGGTCGGCGAGGGCTTGCCCGATTTGGTCGGCTTTACGGTTGCCCCCGGGCCGGGAGTCCGGGACGCCGGCCCCGAGGCCGTCGGCGCGGGGGCCGACGATGCCGGAGCCGGCTGCGTCACGGCCCCGGCGGAGGCGCCGGGCCCTGCCGTCTTCGCCCCGCTCGCGGCGGCCTTCGCGGACCCGGCCTTCGCGGACGGCAGCACCGAGGGCGCGGCCGGGTCCCCCTTCAGGCTCGGCAGCGGATCCGGCGCCTTGGGTCCCGCGTCGTCGGTCAGCACCACCGTGGCGGCCCGGTCGGAGCGGTCCCCGTCGGCGGCCATGCGCGCGACGACCACCGAACCGCCGGTCGCAATCAGCATCCCGAGGGCGATGGTCAGCAATGTCCGGCGGCGCCGCCGGTGCGTGGCACGGCGGCGCGCACCGGCCCGGCGCTCGTTCGGCGCCGACAGCACGACGAGGGAGTCCGCGAACACGTCGGCCAGCGCGGCCGGCGGCACGGGCTCGGCCACGGGGGCCGCGGGCACGGCGGGGCCGCCGGGCGCGACGGCTACGAGGTACTCGGCCGGGGTGCCGCACCCGGCGCACGCCAGTGCGCCGTTGAGGTGCCTTCGGCATGCGGGGCAGTAGTTCATGGCGCCCGCAGGCTATGTGCTCGACGGCTACATCCGTATCCCGGGAACGTAAGGATCCTGTGTGGAATCGTGATCTCCATGACAGCGAACCCGACTCCGAGGCCCTCGGGACCCTTCGGACCGGCCGCGTTCCAGCTGGTGCTGCTGCGGCGGATGGCCGACTTCCAGCCCGACCTGGCCGACGAGGCCCGCCGCCGGCTGGGCGCCTCGCTCGCGGACCAGCGGGAGGCGAACAAGCGCTGGCAGGCCATGGTCCGCTCCCCCAGGTCCCGCGGGGCCCTGGCCCGCTACCGCTCGGTGCTGGGGCCGCCGGAGTCCACCGGGCAACGGCGGATCGGAGACCTGGAGTGCGAGGCCCTGCTGTGGCCGCTGCCGCTCTGGCCGGACCTGCGCTTCGAGGTGCTGGCCGCGCCGGACGGAGCCGTGTGGAACGAGTGGCTGGTACGCGCCCCCGGCGCGCGGGGGCCCGTACTGCGGTCGCCGGACGATCTGCTGCCCTGGTCGGCGACGGTGGACGAGGTGGCGCGGGCCTTCGCCCCGGTGCGGCCCATGGAGGGCACCGCGCCGACCCGCTGGCGGCTCGCGTTCGCCGCGCGGGACAGGCCGTGCGTGGCGGAGTTCACCTACGGCCTGCTCCAGCGGGTCTCGTTCGAGGACACCGGCCGGTCCGCGCCCTGAGGGGCGTCTCGTCGATCGGGCCGGCCCAGGCCGGATCCTCCTGGACCCTCCCTAGGAGGCCAGGAAGGCGCGGACGCCCGCCGAGGTCCCGTCGTCGCCGAGCAGGTCGTTGTGCTTGAGGCAGCCGACCGGCGTGTTGGCGGCCCCGGTCAGCGGCACGCTGTCGTCCGGGTTCACGATCTCGTCGCAGTTCGACCAGAAGGTCGCGTACTTCACCGCGCCCGGGGTCTCGTCCCCGCCGTTCAGGTTCTTCACCACGTACGAGCCCGGCGTCATGTCCCGGCAGGCCTGGTCCCACAGGGCGCAGGCCCACGCGGTGGAGGTGCCGCGGTTGGGTCCGGCCAGCGAGACCCAGTGGCCGACGGCGGCCTCGCCGCCGCCGAACTTCACGTACCAGCGGCTCACCAGCGAGCCGAAGGAGTGCGCGACGACGTCGACCTTGGCCGCGCCGGTCTGCCGGCGGACGTCCTCGACGTAGGAGGCGAGCCGTCCGGAGAGGACCTCGTTGACCGACTGGTGGGTGTCGTAGCCCCAGGAGAAGAGCTCCGCATCGGAGTACCCGGCCGCCCGCAGGTCCTCGCGCAGGGCTCCCCACACGCCCGGATCGGCGTTGTAGCCGTGGACGAACACCACCGGATTGCGCGATGACGCCGGGCGCGATGACACCAGGTCAGAAGCCTCCGGCATGACCCGGTCGGCGGCACGTGCCGAGACGGGCGCGAGCAGCACCGGGCAGAGCGTCAGGAGCGCCAGCAGTCTCTGGCGGGTCGTCAGCATCGAGTCCCCTTTACCTTGTTACGCGTGAGTAGCGCGTGCGGTGCGGGCATCGTGCTGCCTGTCGGTACAGAAATCCACCCCCATGCAGGCGCGACGGACCCCCCGGCCGGAGCATCCCAACGGGCGGATAGCCCCAAATGCCCGAGATGATAGGAAAACCGACCGGCATTCCGCCGGTCATCTTGCGTCAGCGCTCTCGGGAGGATCTGCCGTGACCGTCAGTCTTGAGCAGTTGCGCCGCTGCCACGTCGCCGTCGACCTGGGGGCGGCGAGGACCCGCGTATACGTGAAGGGCGCCGGCCTGGTCGTCGACGAGCCCAGCGTGGCCGCCGTGAACACGCGGACCGGCGCACTCATCGCCGTCGGAACCTTCGCCGAGCGGATGACCGGCCGCACACCCGACTACATCCGGGTCGTACGCCCCGTCTCCGGCGGCACCGTCGTCGACATCGAGATGGCCCAGCGGATGCTGCGCCACCTCCTCGGCGAGAAGCTGCGGCGCGCCCTGCGCCGCAAGCCCCGGCTGCGGGCCGCCGCCTGCACCCCGCACGACGCGGACCCGCTGGCCCAGCGGGCGGCCGTGGAGACCCTCGTCGGACTCGGCGCCCGCCGCGTCGAACTCGTCGACACGCTGATCGCGGCGGCCGTCGGCTGCGGCCTGCCCGTGGAGCAGCCGACCGCGACCATGATCATGGTGTGCGGAGCCGCCGCCACCCAGGTGGCCGTCCTCTCCCTCGGCTCGATCGTCACCGCCGAGCGGATCCCGGTCGGCGGCGAGGCCATCGACCACGCCGTCGTCCAGCACCTGCGCCACGCGCACGAGCTGATGCTGCCCAGCCAGGCCGTCCGGCCGCTCCAGCTGGCCCTGCACGGCAACGGCATCACGCCCGACGGCCCGGCCTCCACCCTGATCCACGGCCGTGACGTCGCCACCGGACTGGCCCGCTCCGTCCACGTGGACACCGCAGCCGTACGCGACGCCATCCACACTCCGCTGACCGCCGTCCTCGACGGCATCGGCAAGGTGCTGCGGGACTGCCCGCCGGACCTGGTCGCGGACCTGACGGACAAGGGGATCATGATGGTGGGCGGCAGCGCCCTGCTGCCCGGACTGGACCAGATGCTGCGCGACTCCACCGGCATGCCCGTCGCCATCGCGGAACGGCCCGACGTGTGCGCCGTACTGGGTCTCGGCGCGATGCTCGAAGGGAAGATCGCCCCCATGGTCCTCAACCCGCTGGCCGAATGACGGATGCCGGGCAGGAGCCGGCGCGCCTCCCGGTGCTGCTGGAGGCGGTCCTCAGCGTCGGCTCCGAGCTGGAGCTGCACGCCACCCTCCAGCACATCGTGGACTCGGCGGCCGAGCTCTGCGCGGCACGCTACGGAGCGCTCGGGGTCGTCGACCCCGAGCGCGTCCGGCTGACCGAGCTCTTCACGGCCGGGATGACCGACGAACAGCGCGCCGCGATCCCGCACCTGCCGGACGGACGCACGGGCCTGCTCGGCGCCCTCATCAGCGACCCCCGGCCGCTGCTGCTCGACGACCTCGCCAAGGACCCCCGGTCGGCCGGATTCCCGCCCGGCCACCCGCCGATGCGCAGCTTCCTGGGCGTCCCGATCCGGGTGCACACGGAGGTCTTCGGCAACCTCTACCTCACCGAGAAGGCGGGCGGCGGCCCCTTCACGGAGGACGACCTGGCCCTCGTACGCGTCCTGGCCTCGCAGGCGGGCATAGCGATCGGCAACGCCCGGCTGTACGAGACCGCGCGCCGCCGGGAGCGCTGGATCGAGGGCGCCGCCGCCGTGACGACGACCCTGCTGGCCGGCCGGCCCGCGGCGGACGCGCTGATGTGCGTCGCCGAACGGGCCCGGCTGCTGGCGGACGCGGCGGCCGGGGTGGTCCTCCAGCCGACCCCCGAGGGCGGCATGGAGATCGTCGCCGCCTCCACCCACGGGGACCCCGGGGACCTGGTCGGCACCGCCATCGCCCCCGGCTCCCCCGTCCTGGAGCAACTCCTGGGCGGCGAACCCGTCTTCATAGAGGACTCCGCCACCGACCCCCGGATGACCACGCACGTGCGCGAGCGCTTCGGCCCGAGCATGATGCTCCCGCTCCAGAGCGGCGGCCAGCTGATCGGCACCCTGGCCCTGCCGCGTACCCGGGGCGGCCCGCCGTACGACGCGGTGGACCGGCTGCTGGCCTCGCAGTTCGCCTCGCAGGCGGCGCTGGCCCTCGTCCTGGCGGACGCACAGCACGACCGCGAGCAGCTGGCCGTCTACGAGGACCGCGACCGGATCGCCCGTGACCTGCACGATCTGGTGGTCCAGCGGCTGTTCGCGACGGAGATGATGCTGGAGAGCACGAGGAAGCGGTCGGCGTCCGCGGAAGCCGGGGACGCGGTCGGCGAGGAGCTGAGCCGCGCCGTCGACGAGCTGGACTCCACCATCCAGGAGGTCCGGACGGCCATCTTCGCCCTCCAGCAGCCGCCGACGGACGCCCCGACCACCTTCCGGGGCCGGGTCCTGCGCGAAACGGGCGGGGCGGCGGTCCTGCTCGGCTTCCAGCCGTCGGTGCACTTCGCGGGAGCGGTGGACGCCCTGCTGCCGGAACCGGTGGCGAGCGACCTGCTCTCCGCCCTGCGCGGTGCCCTGGCGGCGGCCCACCGGCGGTCGGGGGTCACCTCCATCGAGGTGAAGGTGGACGCGGCCCCGTCGCGGGTCCGGCTGTCGGTGTCGGACGACGGGCGTACGGATGCGGGAACGCGGGGGACGACGGTGACGTGGGAGTCGCAGCTGTAACCCTCCGGCGGGGGTGGCCCGAGGCCGTGGACGGCGGGGCCGGGGATCAGGTCTGGGCCGGGCGGGTCGCGGCCCGCAGGGCGATCCGGGTGCTGGACTGGGCCACCCCGGCATCCCGCTTGAGCCGCCGCAGGAGCCCGTCGAGCGCGGCGGGGTCGGCGGCCCGGGCCCGTACGAGGTAGTCGTACTCCCCCGTCACGTGCACCACCTCGGTGATCCCGGGGAGCTTCGCGACCTGCTGCTCGAACTCCTCGTTCGTGGTGTCCTGGCGGAGCGTGAGGTCGATGAAGACGACGAGCCCGCCCCGCGTGTCGGCAGCCGGATCCACGACGACGGTGAAGCCGCGGATCACCCCGTCCCGCCGCATCCGGCGCACCCGGTCGGCGGTGGCATTGGCGCTGAGGCCGACCCGGACGCCGAGATCCCGGTACGAGATCCGCGCATCCTCCTGCAGGATGCCGAGGATTTCCCTGTCGAGGCGGTCCATTCCGCGATTGTCGCAGCCGGGGCCGATATGCGCGCCCTTCCGCCAGGTCCGGGCCCGAACCCTCTCCTCCATGAGCGAACTGATGACACCGGCCTTCGCCGGAGCCGCCGCGGGCCTGGGCGTGGCCATGCCGATGGGCGCGATGAGCGTGCTGCTGATCCAGGAGGCGATGCGCAGCCGCCGGGTGGCGGTGGCCGCGGCCGCCGGCATCGCGGCCGTCGACCTCGGCTACGCCGCCGTCGCCACCGCCCTCGGCCCCTGGGTGGCGTCCCACGTCTCCCCCGTCGAAGCCTGGGTCCGCCTGACCTCGGCCCTGATCCTCCTGACCATCGCCGCCCACGGCCTCACCAAGTCCCGCCACCCCTCCCCCCGACCACCATCCGAAACCCGCAACGCCCTTCCAGCCTCCCCACCGACAAAGACACGGGCGCCCCTTCCCGCTGCCCCACCGCCCGAGGCGCGGGCGCCCCTTCCCGCCTCGCCGGCAACCGAGGCGCAGGGGGCCATTTCAGTCCCGCTGGCGGCCGAGGCGCGGGGGCCGGTTTCAGCCTCGCCGGCGTTTGAGGCGCGGGGTCCGGGGCGGAGCCCCGCGGCCCCGACCGAGGCGCGGGGGCCCGTTTCAGCCTCGCCGGCGACCGAGGAGCAGGGGCCCGTTTCAGCCCCGCCGGCGGCCGAGGCGCGGGGGCCGGTTTCAGGCCCGCCAGCGGCCGAGGCGCGGGGGCCCGTTTCAGCCTCGCCGGCGTTTGAGGCGCGGGGTCCGGGGCGGAGCCCCGCGGCCCCGGCCGGCCCGGCTCACCACCCCGACCCACACCCCCCCCCCCCCCACCCCCCCCCCACCCCCCCCCCGGCCCCCCCCACCCCCCCCCCCGGGGACCCCGCGGCGGGG